>JACRIN010000087.1 GCA_016220085.1 Planctomycetota bacterium | reverse complement strand
CGCGCGGCTTGGAGGTGCGCGATCTCCGGCCGGTCGGGAGCACGACGTGCTCTGGCGCGACGAGTGGAAGCTCGACGTCGAGCTCGTCCACTCGATCGACGAGGTCCTGGCGCGCACCCAGGGGAGCAACGTCGACGAAGCGCTGCGCGCCGCGCTCGAGGTGCGCATCGGCGGCGAGCCATCGGGCTCGCGGAGAATCATCGCGGACGAGGTCGCGGTGTTCGTGTCGCTCTCCGCCGGCGCCGAACGGAACCCGGAGCTCTGCGACCTCGCGGTGTCGTTCGACGCAGAGCTCCTCTGCGACGAGCGCGTCGTGGCGAGCTCGTGGGGCGTGCCGATCTCGCGCGGCGAGCTCGCGCATCCCGAGCATCCCGCGAGCGCCGCGCCACCCGGCTTCGAGCTGCGCTTGCGCGTCGGCCCGATCCCGGCGGCCGACGCCGACGAGCCGACGCGGCGCGCGCGCTGGTCGCTGCGTCTGAAGAGCAACGCGGCCGGCGCGCTCGCGTTGTGGGATGCCAAGCGTTACTGGAAGGGCGAATTGAGTCTGCCGCTCGACGACGCGCTCGCTTCGTATGCGAGCGCGATTCGCAGCGAATGACCGGCGAGCGCCTACCCCGACCGTCGCGGTGCTCCGACGTGACCGCCAGCGAGCCACGCGGTAGCCGCGCGGCGTGCTTGCGGTAGGATCGAGCGTCGCGATGCGCTTCCACCTCCTCGTCGTCGCGCTGATCGGTCTCGCGTGCGCCGCGTTCGCGCAGGAGCCGCGCGAGCTCACGCTCGACGAGCACATCGACGCACTGCCGCCGATGGGGTGCGAGCGACACCTCGACTCGCTGGATCATGAGTGGCTGTGGCATCCGTCGGCCTACGTCCTGAGTGAGACGGTCGCGCGTGGAAAGCTCACCGACGAGCAATGGCGCCGCGCGCTCCTGAAGAGCGGCGCGATCCGCTGGCGCCAGCGTTGGCCCGCCGACGAACCGTTCCTCGTCTCGGTCGACCTCCCGGATTGGACCGGCGGCATGCGGCTCTCGCTGACGCCGCGCGATTCGGAGCTCGCGTCGGCCGTCGCGGGGACGCTGACTCCGGGTTTCTGCTTCAGCGGACATCTGGCGGCGCGCGACTGGGGACACCTGCTGACCCTCGGGCCGCTCGAGCCCGGGACGCGCTCGGTCGCGTGCGACATCGCGATCGAAACGCTTGACGAGGCCTGGTTCGGCGCCACGGACGTGAAGCCGCGCGTCGTCTGGAGCGGCTCGCTCGACCTTCCGGTGCAACTCGTGCCGCCGAACGACACCCCGCTCGTCGCGGTCGCGAGCGCGGAGCTCGAGCGCGCGGTGCGTGACTCGCTTTCCTTCTCGGTCACCGACGACTACGACGCCGATCACGACGCGTTCTATCCCTGCGTCTCGGCCTGGCTCCGCGTCGAGCCGCGCGCGCACGCCGAGCTCGTGCCGCTCGCGCTCGCGCTCGACTTCGAGCTCCTTCACGACGGTGTGGTGGTCGCGAGCCAGCTCGCGATCCTCGACACGCAACCCGTGTTCGCGCACGGTCCGCATCCCGGCGCCGCAGCTCCGGTCGAGCTCGTGATCGACGCGTCGCTCGGTCGCCTGCCGGAGTCCGCGGTGACCGACATCGCCGAGCGAGCGCGTTGGTCGCTGCGCGTGCGCGGCGGCCGACGCGGCGCCGCCGCCGTCTTCCACGCGGCGAAGTACTGGAAGGGCGAGTTCACGCTGCCGCTCGCCGGCGCGCTCGAGACCTACCAGCGCGAGCGCGAAGAGCGCTGACCCAGCGCCTCCGGGTCGGGACTCCGCACTCGCGCGGCTTGCGCGGTGCGCGAACGCGCGCCTAAGATCGCGGGCCTTCCCGATCGATCGCCGTCGCAGCGACGATCGACGCCCTGTTCGCAAGCCCGGGGCGATTTGCGGACTCACCGCTGAAGCGAGCTCCGGAATGCAGATCCTGTTCGTCGCGCTCCTCGCAGTCGTCATCTGGCGCAGCGGCAAGCTCGCCGACCCGCGCTATTCGAAGCTCGGCGCGCTCGCGCTCGTCCTCGCGCTCGGCGCGTGGCTCGTGCCGATGGCGGTCGGACTGGCCGGCGACGACGAGAGAGTCCCGCACGCATTGGTCACGGTGCTCGCCGGCGGCGCGATGGTCGGCCAACTGATCGCCGCGTGCGTGCTCGCGAGCCTCTGCCTCACGCGCTGGCGCGGTCGGCCGAGCACGGTCGAGCGAGGACACCGCTCGGCCGTCGCCGCGCTGGTGCTCTCCGGCATGACGGGCGCGGCGCTCGCCGTGGTCGTCGCACACGGCATGGTCCGGATCGGCATGCGCGCCGGCGACGACGGCGCCGTCTTCCGCTTGGACGAACAGGACTTCGAGCTCCGCGTGCCTTCGTCGGCGTGGCGTCCGTTCGACGGCGGAGACGCGCTGGAGCGCGGCGCGTGCCTGATCGTGCGGCGACTGCGACCCGAGATCGTGATGAGCATCGCGGTCTCGAACGTCGGGGAAACCGAGCTCGACGACCTCGAACGGTTGTCGAGGGAGAGTCTCGACTGGACGCTGGACGGTATCCGCTGGGGAGCGACCCGCGACCTCGTCCTCGACGACGTGACGTTCCGTCGACTGCCGTTCGAGGGCACGCCGCGGGTCGGAAACTCGCGCCAGTCCTTCGTCCAGTACCTCGCGGTGCAAAGCCCGCGAACCTACGAGATCACGTTCACGACCGATCGGTGGACGCCGGAGATCGACGCGGAGTGCGACGAAGCGATGCACGGTTTCCGCGTGCTCGGCCTGCGGAAGCCGAGCTCGCTCGACGGCGACATCGTCGACATCCACGATCGCTACCTCGGCTTCGACACCAAGCTCCGCCAACTCGGTTGGTTCGCCGTCGACGCGGAGAACGAGAGCTGGGACTGGGTCCTGTTCCGCGCGCAGCGCCAGCACAGCTTCGCGTTCGCGTCGGCGTTCGAATGGAAGAGCGGCCCGCCGAGCCTCGACGCGTTCGTCGACAGCGCGCTCCACACGATCGGCATCGACGATTCCGGCGCCGTCGTCGAGCGACGCGCGTGGTCGCCCGGCGGCGAGCTCGAGGGACTCGAGCTCGTCGCGCTCATGAAAGTCGAAGACGAGGACTTCAAGCAGATCGTCCGCTTCGCGCTGAGCCCGGAACGAGGCTGGTTGGCCAGCGCCTGGTACCCGGCGGATTCGAGGGGCGAGTCCGCGGGCGCGCGGTGCGCGCTCGACGCGGTGCGATTCTTCGAGCCGACCGCCGAGAAGCCGACCGAGCGGAGCCTGGAACCCCGGACGACGCTCAAGTGGCTCCATAGCTGGCTCGGGAACTGGCATGCCGAGCGCGGAGACACGGCGCGCGCGATCGACTTCTTCCGGCAGGCGGTCGAAGCTGACCCGATCGATGCGGAGGTCGCGCGCAACCTCGCGTACGCGCTGGAGTCGACGGGCCGCGGCGAGGAGGCGCTCGCGGCGCTCGATGCGGTGCCCGACGAGCTCTGGCGGCAGTCGGCGATCCGCTCGACGTGCGCGGCGATCAAGCTAAGGCTCGGCCGCGTCGAGGAAGCCGAGCGCGAGTTCCGCGCGTTGCACGAGGAGCGCGAGCTCGACGACGACGGCTTCCTCACCTGGACCGAGAGTCTGAGCGCGCGCGGCGAGCACGCCGAAGCCGCCGAGATCGCGCGACGCCACGCGGAACGCCACGCGGTGCTCGACGTGCAGTTGCGACTCGCCTCGGAGCTGTTCGCGGCGGGCGAGGTCGCCGAATCGATCGCCGGGCTCGAGCGCCTCGCCGCGGACCCGCAGGCGCCGGTCGACGCGCTGTACGAGCTCGCCGAACAGTACAACGCGTCGGGCTCCTTCGAGGACGCGATGCGGGTCGTCGAACGCCTGCAAGCGCGCGGCGAGCGCACCGGTCGCACGGCGCTCGCCCGCGGCTGGAGCCTGATGGGTCGCGAGGAGTACGACCAGGCGAAGGCCGCGTTCGAGGCGGCGTTCGAGCTCGCGCCCGGCGACCCGGACGTCACGGAGTCGCTGATGCAAGCGTCGCTGCACCTCGGCGAAGGGCCGAACTCGACGATCAAGAGCGCGCTCGAGCCCGCGCCGCTGCCCGAGGAGCTCGCACGCGAGCTCGACGTCGGCCCGACGCACTCCGCGGAGCGCGACGACGCGCCCGCGGTCTACCGCTCGCTCGTCGCCGGCACCTACCTACGGCGTGACGAGCCCGCGCGGACGACGACGCGCAGCGTGATCGAGCTCCGTGGCCCGTCGGCGCTCGCCGAGTTCGGCTCGTTGCGCACGCAATTCCTCGCCTCCTTCCAACGCGCGTACGTCAACTCGCTGCGCGTGCTCGACGCCGACGGCGAGCTCGTCGCGGAAGGCGATGTCGCCACCTACTACGTCTCCGACGTCGACCCGGGGCAAACGAGCGACGCGCGGTGGCTCAACGTCCCCGTGCCGAGCCTGCGCGTCGGGCACCGGATCGAGTACACGGTCACGGTCGAGGACCGCTCGCCGCTGCGCGCACCGCCGTGGGTTCGCGCGGCGTT
The DNA here is from genome assembly GCA_016220085.1 of Planctomycetota bacterium. GTDB lineage: Bacteria > Planctomycetota > UBA1135 > UBA1135 > JACRIN01. Next base: position 57,210 of record JACRIN010000087.1, on the reverse strand, counting down.
CGGAGGCCCGTACCCGGTCGACTTCGAGGCTCACTACGTCATCGGCGACCCCGACTTGGTCGGCGCGCGCGTCGGCGGTTCCGGAGAGTTCACGACGCTCGAGGGTGGCGACTTCCGCGCCTGGTTCGTCCGCGATCTCGCCGCGCGGGTCGAGGAGGAAGACGCGCCGCCGATGGAGACGCTGTCGCCGATGCTGTGGCTCGGCGACGAGCACGCGACGTGGCGCGAGGTCGGCCTCGAGTACCTCCGCGACATCCGCGGTCGGCTCGCGGTCACGCCGTGGGTCGAGGAACGCGCGCGAGAGCTCGTCGGCGACGCCTCGACCCTGACCGAGAAGGCGACGCGGCTCGCCGAGTACGTGCGCGACACGATCAACTACAGCGGCATCTCGTTCGGCGTGCGCGGTCGAATCCCACGCTCCGCCGACGAAACGCTCGCAGGACTCGACGGCGACTGCAAGGACCAGGCGGTGTTGCTGCTCGGGCTGCTCCATTCGGTCGGCGTCGAGGCGTCGTTGGTGCTGATCCACTCGCAGGACGCGCTGTGCGAGGACCTGCCGTCGATGCAGCAGTTCGACCACATGATCGTGCACGTGCCCGTCTTGGGCGCCGCGGGGTTCGTCGACCCGACCGACCCGAACACTCCGCCCGGCCGGTTGTTGCCCCCGAACTGGTTCGGCGCGCTGGCGTTGCTGCTCGATCCGGCGGAGCCGCGGGTGGTTTCGTTGCCGACCGAACCGGTGGACGCCACGGCGATCTGGATTCGTCGCACGATCACGCCGAGCGGCGAGCGGGACCTCACGGTCGAGGACGAGCTCCGCGCCGTCGGCTACGAGGCGGCTCGGCTGCGCTCGGTGCTCGGTCGGTCGAAAGCCGATTCGCGTGCGTTCGTCAGGCGTGCGCTCGCCGCGGTGAGCGCGGCTCGACTCGACTCGGTCGAGGTCGACGGCGCCGACGACCCCGAGCGCGAGCTCGTGCTGCGCATCGGCTACCGCGTCGCCGGCGCGCGGGTGCGCATCGGCGAGCTCGAGCACGCGCCGCTGCCGATCGGATGGGAGAAGCTGCTGCTCTCCCTGACACCCGAGCCCGATCGTCGCCATCCGGTGCGCGTCTCGGTACCACTGGTCGTCGAGACCACCGCGACGTTCCGCGGCACGACGCCGCTCGACGAGCACGTCTCGGGCCCGGCGGAGGTCCGAGGCACCGACGAGTTCGGTCGCTGGACGCGCACGGCGCGGAGCGCGACCGAGGACGGCGTGCCGGTGACGGTCGTCGAGTCGCGCGTCGAGATCGAAGCCGGCCAGTGGTCCGCCGCGCGGCACGCGGAACTCGCGACGTCGCGACGCGAGCTGCTCGACGCTCTCACCGTGCGCGTCGGCTTCCCGCCGTCGGAGTCGGGACACTAGCGAGCCGCGAACCGAGTCGACGCGCTGGCGTCGGCCGCGCGCTTCGGTTACGAAGCGGCGCGTGATCGTCGTCCTCGCAGGTTTCGCGGCCGGGTTCGTGCACGTCGTCGCCGGACCGGACCACCTCGCCGCCGTCGCGCCGCTGTCGGTCGCGGCCCGCGAGAGCGCGTGGAAGGCGGGCGTGCGCTGGGGCGTCGGTCACTCGCTCGGGGTCGCGCTGGTCGGCGCTCTCGCGCTCGTGCTGCGCGAAGCGTTGCCGCTCGAGACGTTCTCCGGCGTCGCGGAGCGGCTGGTCGGCGTCACGCTGATCGGCCTCGGCCTCTGGGGGCTCGCACGGCTCTTCGCGGCGCGCGCCAAGGCCGCGGAGCATCGCCACGGCGAGGTGTTGCACTCCCACCTCGACGTCTCCCCGCACGGGCCGCACGAGCACGCGAGTCCGCTGCGCCTCGCGCTCGGCGTCGGGACGCTGCACGGGCTCGCCGGGAGCTCGCACCTGCTCGGCGTGTTGCCGGCGCTCGCGCTGCCGACGCGGCTCGACGCGGGGCTCTACCTCGGCGCGTTCGCGCTCGGCACGGTCGCGGCGATGGCGGCGTGCGCATGGAGCTTCGGCGCTCTCGGAGCGCGCAAACGCGAGCTCGCGCTCGGTGCGACGTCGTTCGCGGCGCTCGGCGTCGGTGTGCTCTGGCTCGTCACGCCGCTCGGCTAGTCGCGCGCAGCCGTTGGTCGCGCCCCGTTGCTCGTCGCGCGCCACTGTCCGTCGCGAGCGACTGCTCGTCGCGCCCCACTGCTCGTCCCGAGCTGCCGCTGGTCGCGCAGGTCGGTTCGTCGCGCCCGGTCAGTCGCGCAAGCTCAGGGACGCCAGCGCGTCCTCGACGCCGGGCGAGAGCTCGGCCCAGCGCGACGCCTCGAGCTGCACGGTGAGGATCACCTGCTGGCCGTGCGCGAGCCAGACGAGACAGATGTAGCGCATGTCGACGTCGAGCCCGACCTGACGGCCGCGGTAGTCGAAGCGCAGGATCTCGACGCCTTCGACGGAGACGCGGCGGCTCGAATCGAGCTCGATGCCCGGCACGCCGCGCAGCGCGTCGACGTTCTCGGCCTCGAGTTGGAACAAGTTCCTCCCGAAGAAGTTCGGCAGCGCGATCACGCTCATCGCCGCGCGCTCGCGTTGGTTGGGGTCGAGGCACACGCCTTCGCGCTTGCCGTTCGCCATCCACGCCCAACTCGGCGGGACGCGCAGCTTCACGCCGTACTTCGGCACGCTCCACAGTCGGTCGACGAGCGTCGATTCGAGCGACAGCACCTCGGTCTCGACCTCCTCGCGCGTGCTCGAGCTCGGCACGCCCGCGAGCAGCAGGATCGCCGGGACCGCGAACATCAGGATGTAGAAGGCGCGCAGGAAGGAGCCCATGGGGATGCGCGCGTCTTCGGCCGATTCCCGAGGGAACTTGACCCTCAGAAGGACATGCCGACCGACAGGTGGAGCACCCAGCGGCTCTCCTCGTCCCGCGCGTCCGGGTTGTACCCAAGGTCGAGACGGACCGGGCCGACGGGCAAGCGGTAGCGCAGGCCGACGCCGGGGCCGTGACGGATGTCGTCGAGGCTCAGGACGTCGCTTGCGCTCGACGAGACGTCGCCGGCGTCCCAGAAGAGCGCGCCGTCGAGGTTGGTCGTGAGCTCGCGGCGGAGCTCGAGCGAGAAGACGTTGAACGCTTCGCCGCCGAGCGGCTCGCCGTCGACGTCGAGCGGCCCGAGCTCGTTCTCGTTGAACGCGCGAACCGTGTTCTCGCCGCCGTTGAAGAAGCGCTCCTGCAACGGGATCGTGTCGGTGCCCGGCAACGGCGCGATCACGCCGCCGCGCCACGACGCGCCGAGCACGCTCGTCTCGCCGAGCGAGAGGAAATGGCTCGCGGTCCAGCGCGTGCGCACGAAGTCGAGCTCGGAGCCGGTTGCTCCCGACGCGTACTCGAGCGAGATCTGCGCGAACGTGCCGCGCGACGGCACGAAGTACTGATCGCGATCGTCCCAGCTCGGCGTCAGCGTGACCGAGCCGATGTTGACGTCCTGAACCAAGTCCGAGGACGCGACGGTCGCGTCGACGTCGGACACGCCCGATCGGCGCCACTGGTAACCGACGATGCCGCGGACGTGGGTCGAGAACGAGCGCGTCAACGTCACCCCGCCGCCGAAGTCGCTCGACGTGAACGACGGCTCGATGCGCCGGCCGCCGAAGATCGAGAGCGAGCCCTCGACGTCGCTCTCGAGCAGATGGAGGTCGACCAGCGACACCGTCGCGCGCTGCGCGAGCTCCGCGATCGCGCCCTCGACGTTGAACGCGCGGCCGGAGCCGAGCCAGTTGCGGTCGCGCCACGCGAGGCCGAGGCGCAGCCGCTCGTACGAACCGTAGCCGGGCTCGACCGAGAATTCGCGCGACGACGCCTCGCGCACGCGGACGACCAGCGTGCGCGCCTCGCCTTCGCCTTCGAGGTCGAGCTCGACGCTGGAGAAGAGACCGGTCCGGAAGAGCTCTCGCAGCGAATCGCGCTCGTCGCTCGCGCGCCAGCGTCGGCCTTCGCGGAACGCGACGCGCGAGAGCACCAGCTCGCGGTCGACGCGCTCCGTGCCGCGCACGTCGATCGCGGCGATCGTCACCAGCGGCCCGGGCTCGACCGCGAGTTCGAGCGAGACTTCGTTGCCTTCGCCGAACGCCTCGTTGTGCGGCCGCACGCGCACTTCGGGGTAGCCGCGCTCGGCGAAGAGCTCCGCGGCGCGCGAGCACATCGAGCCGACCGCTTGACTCGTGTACGTCGCGCCGCGCTCGCGCCGCGCCAGCGCTTCGAGCTCTCCGGCGAGCTCCCCCAGCTCGCCGCTCCACTTCAGCTCGCCGAGGCGGTACACGCGGCCCTCGCGCACCTCGATCGAGACGCGCGCGCGCGCCGCGCCGACCTCGCGTTCGATCCGCGGCTCGAGCACCTCGACCTTGATCAAACCGCTGACGACGTAGCGCGATTCCAGCGCGCGAGCGAGCTCGGCGACCGCGCCCGCGATCAGCACCGGCCGGTCGCCGACGCGCGGCGCTTCGTAGAGTTCCTCGAGCTCCTCGACGCCGAACTCGCGCACGCCGGGGAACTCGAAGCCGTCGATCAGTACCCGTGGTCCCTCGCGGACGACGAAACGCACGCGATTCTCGCCGCGTTCCTCGAACTCGACCTCCGCGTCCGCGAAAGCCTCGCGTCGGTAGAAGCGCTGCAGCGCGAACGCGGCGTCGTCGAGCACCGCGCGCCGGTTCGGCGCGTTCGCGAGCCGCTCCAGGTCCTCCGAGACGACCGCGCTCAAGCGCTCGACGCCGTACGAAAGCGCGCCGTCGAACACCAGGTGCACACCGCGCCGTTCGACGCGCTGCACCGGCGCGCCGGAATCGCCGCGCCGAGACGCGCACGCGCAGACGAGCAGGCAGAGCAAGATGGCGAGCGCTCTCATGGGAAGCGGAACAGCAGCTTGATGCCGAAGTTGACGCGGTCGTAGACGTCCTTCTCGCCGCGCAAGTACACGATCCGCCGCGCGTCGCCTTCGTCGGCGGTCAAGCGCAACGAGACCTGCGTGGTCTGACCGCCGCTCTTCGTCAGCTCCTGACCCTGCAACCATTCGATGCGCTCGACGAGCGACTCACCCTTCTCGTCGCCGCCGAGCCACCGAGAGAGCACGTCTTGCCCGAGATAGACCGCGACGCTCTGCGCGGCGCGCTCGCTGGTTGCCGAGAGCGTGCTCGCCGGCGGCCGGCCGGTCAGCAACAGCACGATCAGGTCCGACTGCGACATCGGCGGCGACGACGAGAGCACGATCGGCTCGTCGTACGCGCCGTCGAGCGACGCGACGACGTCGTAGCCCGCGAGCCGTGCTTCGCCGCGCAACTTGAGCTTCGGCACCAGCGGATTGGTCTCCTCGAGCGCAATCGAGCCTCCGGTGATCCGCAGCGAGCCCGACGGCAACGAGATGCGCGCGTTCTCGACGAAGATCGTGCCCGCGAGTCTCGGCGCGGAACCGCGGCCGCGCAGCTTCAGGTTCGGGCGCACGCCGGCGCGCAGCACGTTGTTGTCGATCCGGAGCGCGTTCGCGTTGCGCACGTCGATGTCGAACTCCGCGCGCGCGAACGGACCGCGGGTGATCGCCGGCAGCAGGAAACCGCGCTGCGTCTCGGCGCGCGCGCGCCGACCGGAGCCCGCGAAGCGCGCCAGCAGCTCGAAATTCTTCGTGTAGCGACCGTCGCGCAACCGGAGCTCGCCCGCGATGCGCATCGCGTCGAGCGGACCGGTGAAGGCGAGCTCGGCGTCCGCGCGCAGGCGTAAATTGTCGCCGCGCGCGAGCAGGATTTCCTGGCCGCTCGCGTTCAGCGCGAAGTGCGGCACGCCATCGACGAGCTCGACCGTCCCGCCGATCTCGAACGGACCCGCGCCGAGCGCACCGGTGCACGAGCGCACCGTCGCGGTGTAGCCGGAGAACGCGACGTCCGCGTTCAACGCGGTGAGCTTCGGCAGGTCGTTCTCGAAGCGCACCTCGCCGTCGGCGAGCTGCAGCGAGCCCGACCAAGTCGGCGCGGCGAGCGAAGCGCCGAACGCGAGCTCGGTGTACGCGCGCCCGCCGACTCGGCCGAGCTCCGGCGCGAACCGGCGCACGAACGACAGGTCCTCGACCGCCGCGCCCGCGACCAAGTCGAGCCCGACATCACCTGTGTCGGGGAGTCCTTGCTCGAACCACGCGAGCGGCCGCGGCGCGACGCGCAGCTCGCCTGAGACGAACGCGCTCGCGCGACCGCGGTCCTCGAGGCGCAGGTGCTCGATCCGCACGCTCTCGTCGAACGTCACCGCGGCTTCGACGTCCCACGGGCCGAGTCGGCGACCGGCGAGCACGCCGATGCCGTCGAGCTCCAGGTCGCACGCGTCGAGCTCGAGTCGCCCGCGCGGCTCGAGCCACGTGCCGCCGAGGCGCAGGTCGGCGTGGACTTGTCCGCTGGGCTCGGCGCCGCGCGGCCGCCACGCTTGCGGCAGCTCGTCGAACTGCAGGATCGCGAGCGAACCGACGAGATCGAGCTCGCCCGGCGCGAACAGCGACGGTCCGAGCGGATCGAACGGCGCGGTGCCCGACAACGACAACACGCGGCGCTCGCCCTCGGCGAGTTCCAGCTTCGCGAGCTCGAGCTTCGAGTCGTCGAGGAGTCCGCTCAGAGCGAACGCGTACGTGCGACCGTTCGAGTGCAGCCTCATGCGATCGATCCCCAGATCGAACGCGGCGGTCAGTTTCTCGCCTTCGCGCAACACCTCGAGCTCGCCGTGCAAGCCGTCGACGTCGACACCCTCGGGTAGGAACGGGTCGAAGAGGCCGAGCGGCGACAGCTCGACGAGTTCGAGTTGGACGACCACGCGCTCCCTCGTCCAGTGGCACGCCGAGACCCAGCGTCCCGCGTCGCCGGCGAGGTACGCGTGGTCGAACTCGAGTTTGCCGTCGCCGATCCGCAGCTCGACCGGAGCGACGAGATCGAGCGAACGCCCGTCGCGCGCGGCGTGCAAGCTCTCCAGCGAAACCGCGAACGGCGGCCGCCAATCGAGCGACGAGAGCTCGCCGGTCGCGACCACGTCGAGGCCGAGCGTGCGCAACACGAGGTGGTCGAAGCGCACGCGCGCTCCCTCCCACACACCGCGGGCGTCCAGGCTCTCGAGCGTGCGCTCGCCGTACGCGACGTCGCGCGCGGCGACGTTGAACTCGACCCGCGGCGCGTCGAGCGGTCCGTCGAGCCGAGCGTGGCCCTCGACGGCACCGGCGCCGATCCACGGCGGCGCCCACGGCACCGGCAGGGCGAGCCGCGCGGCGACCGAGGCGTCGTGGAAGCGAAGAGCGCGATAGTCGAACTCGCCGGAAACCTCGAGCTCGCCCCACACGCCGGTTGCGTGCGCGCGCTCGACGCGGATGCGCTCGCGGTCGATGCGCACGGCGGCGTGCACGTCGCCGAGCGCACGACCTTCGATCTCCACGTTCGAGCCTTCGAGGTCGAGCGCGCCTTCGAGCGTTTCGAGCCCGCCCGCGAGCGCGACTCGGCCGCGCACGCTGCCGCACCAGCCCTCGCGACCGAGCGCGCCGCCGAGCTCCTCGAGATCGGGGAAGTCCGCGCGTCCGGCGAGGTCGACGCGCAAGTCGGTGAGCCAACGCTCGGCGGTCGCGCCGAACACGACGCGGCCCGCGTCGATGTCGAGCACGCCGCTCTCGGTGGTCACGCGCCCCTCGTCGAGGATCAAGCCGTGGTCGGTGAACGTCGCGGCGAGGTGCACGCGGTGTTCGGGGACGTCGCGGCCGAGCTCGGGATCGCCGAGCAACGTCGGCACGTCGCTCGAATCGAGCGCTACGTGCCCGCGGAGACCGGCGGCCGCTTTCGGGCCGAACGGAACGACGAAATCGTTCGCCGCGAGCCGATCGACGCCGCGCTGCACGTCGAGCCGCGAGAAGAGCACGCGTTCGCGCGTGACGACGAGCTCGGTGGTCAACCGCTCGAAGTGTTGGCTCGCGAACGCGCCGTCGCGCGCGCCGCCGCGGACCGCGAGCTCGAACGTGCCTTCGTGCTCGATCCTCGCGTCGAACTGCGCCTCGACGTCGAGCGTGCCCGACCACTCGCGCCGCGCGAGCGGCGGAAAGAGCGCTCGCAGCCGCGCACCGTCGACGCCGTCCAGCGCGACGAGGGTGGAGAGCTCGACGCCGCGCAGCGTGCCGCGCGTCGCGATCCGGCCGAACTGCAGCGCGAGCTTGGCCTCCCACCCGAGGCGCCCCGACGTGACCTCCGCGAGGTCGAGCGCGCCGCTCTCGAGCACTTCGACGCCCGCGAGGTCCAGCTTGGCGAACTCGGCGCGCCCGCCGCGCATCCGCCATTCCGCGCCGCAGGCGCCGGCCGGCCACGCGGTCTCCGGCGACACGTACGCGGCGTCGGTCGCGCGCGCGACGAACCGCTCGCCGTCGGTGCTGCCGACCTCGAGGCCGGCGAGCGAGACCGAGCGGCCGCCGCCGAGCACGAGCTCGACGCGCGCGTCGTCGACGAAGCACTTCGGCCATCGCTCCGGCCACTCGAACGAGCCGCTGCGGGAGTCCGCCGCGCGAGGGGCGCGCGGCGCGCGCTTCTCGCGGTCGAACCGGACGTCGACGCCGCTCGCGCGGACGAGCTCGACGCCGCGGATGCCGCCCGAATAGAGCTCGCCGAGCGAGAAACCCGCGTGCAGCTCGCGTACCGCGACGTCGAGCGACCCGTCGAGCTTGGACACACGCACGTCGTCGAGCTCGAGCGTCGAGAACCAATTGCCGCGGACGGCTCCGACCGCGAGCTCGAGCCCGTGGTCCGCGCGCAGTTTCGCCGCGATGAGCTCGACGATCCACGGAGCGAGCACGCTCGCGCGCAGCGCGTAGACCCCGGCGCCGCACGCGACGAGCCCGAGCACCGCGCACCCCCAGCGCTTGCTCCGGCGGCCGCGCCGCGTCTCGTTCGAACTCGACTGCGCCACCATCACCAGCCCGTTCTTCGGTCCCGGATCGAAGTCCGCTCCAGGGAACCGTCGTTCACGAGTCGTTCAGACGGAACCAACCGGCGCGCCGCAGCCGCCAGTAGATCGTCAAACCGACGCCGAGGAGCAACGCGATCAACAGCCCATAGCCGTACTTCCACTCGAGCTCCGGCATGTGCACGAAGTTCATGCCGTAGACCCCGGTGACGAACGACAGCGGGATGAACACGACGGTGACCGCCGTCAACACCTTCATCACCTGGTTCATCCGCAGGTCGAGGTTCGCGACGATCAGCTCCTGGATGTCGACCGCGGCGGACCGGTGATGCTCCGCGAGCTCGACGATCTGCGCCAGGTGATCCTGCACGTCGCGCACGAACGGCCGCGTGTCGGGTTGGAAGTAGCTGGTGCACTCGCGGTCGCAACTCGCGAGCACGTCGCGCGACGGCAGCGCGGCGCGCAGCAGGATTCCGAGCTCTCGCCGGATGCGGTAGAGGTCGCGCAACGGTCGCGACGACGGCCTGTCGACCGCCTCGCCCTCGATGCCGTCGAGATGATCGGCGAGCCGATCTATCTGCGGGAAGTAGAGGTCGACCGCCGAGTCGATCAAGCGATAGAGCAAGTAGTCCGGCCCGTTGACGCGCAAGCGGCTCGACTTGTCCTTCGCGCGCGAGAGCGGCTGCTTGAACATGTCGTCGTCGTGCTCGCGAAACGAAATCACGAGCTTGCCGACCGCGAAGAACGAAACCTGGTCGAGATCGACGCCGGCGCCGGGACGCGGCACCTGCAGGATGATCAACAGGCCCTCGCGGTGCACCTCGATGCGCGGCCGCTGCGGCACGTTGACGATGTCGGCGAGCCCGAGCCAAGGGATCTGGAACTGACCGCGCATCCGTTCGAGCACGCGCTCGGTGCCGAAACCGACGACGTCGATCCAGTGCTTGCCGGGCTGTTGCACGAGTTTGGCGAGCTCGTCGACCGAGACGTCTTCCTTGCGCTCGAAGCCTTGCTCGTCGAAGCGCGTCCACGCGATCCGCGTCGGCAGCGCGTCCTGGGGGATGCGCAAGGCGCCGGGGCTCTGCCCGACGCCTGCGCTCATCGAGCGACGCTGTTTCTTGGACACCATTCGAGAGCGGTGCTTTCCGCGCCGGATCGTATCCCCCCGCGCGGTCGGTTCAATGCGCGAAGCGGCCGCGAAACCCTCGCGCGACGACGCTACGCTCGCGGCGATGGCGGAACGATTCGTGGTCGACGCGCCCGGGCGACTGCTCGAGTTCCTGCGGCGCAGCTTGCCGGGTTGGAAACGCTCGACGCTCGAGCAACGGATCCGCGCCGGCACCGTCCGCGTCAACGGCGCGACCTGGCGACGCAACGATTTCGTGGCCGTCGGCGATCACGTCAGCGTCGGCGACCGCGACGACGTCGAGATCGAGCGCGAGGCGCCGGCGGGCATCGAGCTCCTCCACCTCGACGACGACTTGGTCGCGATCGACAAGCCCGCGGGGCTGTTGTCGGTCTCGACCGAGCGCGAGAAGCAGGCGACGGCGCTCGCGCTCGTGCGCGACCACCTCGCGCGCGCGAAATCGCCCGCGAGGCTCTGGCCGGTGCACCGCATCGACCGCGAAACGTCCGGTGTGCTGCTGTTCGCACGCTCCGCGGAGGTCCAAACGGCGGTCCAAGCGGCGTGGGAGCGCGCGCGCAAGACCTACCTCGCGCTGGTCGAGGGTCGGCCGACGCCGCCCGCGGGCGTGATCGATCAGCCGCTGTGGGAGGATCGCGGGCTCTTCGTGCGCGTCGGTCGTCACCCGGAAGCGAAGGCCGCTCGCACGCGCTACGCGACGCGGGAAGCGCGCGGCGAACGCACGTTGCTCGAGGTCGAGCTCGAGACCGGCCGCCGCCACCAGATCCGCGCCCACCTCGCGTGGCTCGGCCACCCGATCGTCGGCGACCCGCGCTACGGCACCGCGAGCGCCCGGATGGGTCTCCATGCGTGGAAGCTCGAGCTCGAACACCCGGCCGACGCACGCCGCCTCGAACTCGTCGCCCCACCGCCGAAGGGTTTCGGCCAATCGGTGCGGTCCGGATGACGGCAGGCGGCGCGAGCGATCGCTCGAGCCTCGTCGCAGCGCCGCGCCGATGGTCGCGGGGATCGCGCTGGGATCGCGCGGGGGTCGCGGGGGGATCGCGGAGGAGCCGCGCGAGCCCTCCCGGCGTTCCCGCCGCGCCGGCTGACGAACGCGCGAGCGGGGTCGCCGGAGCGCCGCCGGCGCGATTGCCATATGCAAGCAGACTTGCGTTTGGAGCTTCCAAACGCAAGTCTGCTTGCATGCAGAAGCGTACCCATTGGCTCGAAGTCATCGAACGAAGTTGGCGCGACCGATCGGTTCTCTGGCTGTCCGGCGTGCGGCGCGTCGGCAAGACGACCTTGTGTCGCTCGCTGGACGACATCGAGTACTTCGACTGCGAGTTGCCGCGCACGCGCCGACTCATGGACGACCCCGAGGCCTTCCTGAAGAGTCTGCGCGGCAAGCGCATCGTGCTCGACGAAATCCACCGGCTGCGTCAGCCGTCCGAGATCCTGAAGATCGCGGCCGATCACTTCCCGACGGTGCGCGTGCTCGCCACGGGATCGTCGACGCTCGCGGCGTCGCGCAAGTTCAAGGACACGCTGACGGGACGCAAGACGGAGCTCTGGCTGACGCCCGCCGACAGTCGCGACCTCGCGATCTTCGGAGTCGCGGATCTGCGTGTGCGCTTGCGTCAAGGCGGCCTGCCGCCCTTCCTGCTCGCAGCCGATTTCCCGGAGCGCGACTTCCAGGAGTGGCTCGACTCGTACTGGGCGAAGGACATCCAAGAACTCTTCCGCATCGAGCGCAGACACTCGTTCTTGCGCTTCACCGAGCTCCTGCTCGCCTCGAGCGGCGGCATCTTCGAAGCGACGCGCTTCGCCGGACCATGTGAAGTCAGCCGCACGACGATCGCGAGCTATCTTTCCGTGCTCGAAGCCACGAGCCTCGCGCACGTGCTCCGCCCCTATGCGACGAGCCGCACCGCGGAGATCGTCTCGGCTCCAAAGGTGTACGGCTTCGACACAGGCTTCGTCTGTCACGTTCGGGGCTGGGACACGTTGCGGACGGACGACCTCGGCACCCTTTGGGAGCACTTCGTGCTCAACGAGCTCCATGCTCGGCTCCAGACGCACCGGGTCCAGTACTGGCGGGACAAGCAAGGTCGCGAGGTGGATTTCGTGCTCGGCCGCCGCGGGCGTCCGCCCATCGCGATTGAATGCAAGTGGTCGGCCGACCAATTCGAACCGGCGGCACTCCTGGCGTTCGCCGCGCGCTATCCCGAAGCGACCGCGTTCGTGGTCGCTCACGACGTCGAACGGGCTCACCGGCGGACCATCGGCGGCGTTTCGATGGAGTTCGTTGGCCTCGCCGGGCTGCTCAGCCGCCTCGAGAAACCACGCGATCCGTGAAGCCGCGGCCGCGATCACGCGCCCGGCGTCGCGTCGCTCTTCAGTTCGTCGAAGAGCTCGAGCGCGCTCGTCCGCAGCGGCTTCATCAGCGGGAAGCTCGCGACCGAGACCAGCTTGGCGATCAGGTCGGCGGTGCGATCGATCAGGTGGCGCGTGCGCGCTCGCCCGGCCGACTCGTCGTGCAGCCAGAAGAGGATGATCGCCATTTCGTGGAGCCAGAGCATCTCCGGCAGCCGCTCCGCGAGGTCCTTCGGCAGTCGCGCGTCCGACTCGTCGATCACGCGGCGCATCAAGTCGATCGCGTCGATGCGCACCGGCGCGGACGCGGAGCTGAACGGGCTCAACGGGCTCTTCGAATCGGCCGCGCTCTTGAAGAGCACGCCGGAAATCCTGTGGTAGGGCTCGGCGGTGTCGACTTTCGCGTGGAGCACGCCCTTCAGCCTCGCGACGAGGTCCTTCTCACGCGCGAGGATCGGCTCGCACGCGGCGAGGTGCTCGACGTGCGTCTTCGCGTAGAAGCCCTGGATCAGGTGCTCCTTCGACTCGAAGTAGTAGTACGCGTTGCCGAGCGCGACGCCCGCGCCCTCGGCGATCCGTCGCATCGTCGTCGCCTCGTAGCCGTGCTCCTGGAAGAGCGCGAGCGCGGTGTCGAGGATCTTCGCGCGCGTCCGCTCGCCCTTCTTCGGCGCGCCCGCATGCTTCTTCGCCGGTGACATCAGGACGAGCCTACGGTGTTCGGCGTCCGCGTTGAACGACGCGCGACCGCTTCGTGCGCGACCGCCGCGCGAGCTCGGTCGCGCCGGCACCGTCGGGCCGCCTCCGTGATGCCGCCGGGGTGCCGTCGACGGCCGCGACCGCGCGGCGCGCCCCCATCGCCGGCGAGGGCCTGCCCGCGGAGCTCAACGCTCGTAGTGGCGCGCGACTTCGTTCGCGTAGCGGACGCCGAGCTCGTCCGCGTGCGCGACGAGCCACGTCGAGAGCCGCCGCGAGCCCACGGGCGGCGCGTCGGTCGCGAGCAATCCGGCGCACAGGCCCTCGATCTCATGCGAGGTCAGCATCACGTCCGCGACGCAGGTTCCGAGCACCGCGGTCGCGGCGCGGACGACCGCTTGCGGAGCTCCGATGACCGCGACGCGTCGCCCGAGAGAGCGCGCGACGGTGCGCACGAGCTCGCGGAACTCGTAGGTCTCCTCTCCGACGGCGTCCGCCGTGAAATCGCCGTCCTCTTCCGCGGCGCGCGCCAGCGCGGACGCAAAGTCGGCGACGTGCAGCGGCTGCACGCGGTAGCGCCCGTCGCCGGGCACGAGGAACAACGGGAAGCGGCGCACGCACCACGCGATGTTGTTGAGCAACACGTCGCCGTCGCCGAACAGCACGGTCGGCCGCAGGATCGCGTGACCGACGCCGCTCGCGCGGAGCGCGCGCTCGACCTCGGCCTTGCCGCGGTAGTACGAGAGCGACGAGCCCAGGTCGGGTTTCGCGATGCTCGTGTGGACGATCCGACGCACCCCCGCGCGCCGCGCGGCGTCGAAGAGCTGGCCCGAGCGCCGGACCGCGAGCTCGTGCGTCGCCGCGCCGCGCGGAAAACGGATCCAATAGGTGTTGAAGAGCACCTCGCAGCCCGCGAGCGAGCGCTCGAGCTCGCCGGGCCGATCCCACGCGAACGCGCGCGACTCGACTTGCGCGCTGGACGGCGCCGGTTGCGCGGCGAACGGCGTTGGCTGCGCGCCGAATGGCGTTGGGCGGTCAGGCGCGCCGGTCAGGTTGACCACGCGGATTCCCGCGTCGAGCAACGCGCGCGTCAGCACGCGGCCCGAGTAGCCGCCCGCGCCGGTGACCGCAACGCGGGCGCCGGCGGCGAGCCTGAGTCGCTTCGACGGAAGGACGGCGAGTTCGGTGTCCATCGTCCGACCTCAGCTCGCCGACGGTCCGGTGCGCGGCAGCCACGGCACTTGCGCTTGCGCATCGCGCCTCGCGAGCGCCCGGCTGCGCGACCGGATCGCGGTGAAAACGAAGAGGTTGAAGAAGTGCATCGCACCGAGCACGACGAGCACCGCCCCCACCTTCTCGGAGAGCAGCTCGATCGCACCCCGCGTCGACAGCGCCGATTGGTGGGTCGCGAGGGTCGAGCTGATGAAACCGAGGTTGATCAACCAGAAGCCGACGACCAGCAGGTGGTTGACCGAAGCCGCGAGACCCTCGTGGCCCGCGAAGACGTCGACCAGGAACGACCGGCCGTTGCGGTGGAGCGTGCGCGCGACCCAGGCGTTCAGCGCGATCGAGAGCGCGAGGTAGGCGAGGTACGTGACGACGATCGTGTCGGGCATCGGGGCTCTCCGGTTGGCGGTTGAACGTGTTCAATACCGTTATCGGCGCCGCCGGCGGCCCCGTCAAGGCCTTTTTGAACGAGTTCTAGTTTTAGCCGACCCCAACTGCACACCACCGCCGTGCCGCGCTCGGTCGCGGGCGAGTTCCAGCCCGCCCGCGCCGAGCGCTAGGGTGCGCCCGAGTGTTCCCGCTGCGCGACACGATCCCGTCGAAGGGCCTGCCGGTGGCGACGTGGATCTTGATCCTCGCCAACCTCGGCGCGTTTGCGTTCGAGCTCCATTGCTCCGAGCGCGAGCTCGCGCGGATGACTTTCGAGCTCGGCGTCGTGCCTGCGCTGGTCGTCGATCCGGGCGCCCGTCATCAGCTCGGCCTCGACGGCCATCCGTGGCTCGGCTTCCTGACGAGCCAGTTCCTCCACGCGGGTTGGATCCACTTGCTCTCGAACCTGTGGTGCTTGTGGATCTTCGGCGACAACGTCGAGGACAAGCTCGGGGCCCTGCGCTTCCTCGCTTTCTACCTGCTCTCCGGGATCGCGGCGAGCGCGCTGCACGTCTACACGCAGCCCGAGTCGACGGTGCCCGCGATCGGCGCGTCGGGCGCGATCGCCGGCGTGATGGGCGCGTACTTCGTGCTCTTCCCCACCGCGCGCGTCGTCACGTTGGTGCCGGTCTTCATCGTGCCGCTCTTCTTCGAGGTGCCGGCGTTCGTGTTCCTGCTCTTCTGGTTCGCGACGCAGTTCTTCAGCGGCATGCTCGCGCTCGGGAGCGCCAGCACGAGCGGAGGCATCGCGTGGTGGGCCCACGTCGGCGGGTTCCTCGCCGGCATCGTCCTGCTCGCTCTGCTTCGACCGCGAAGAGCCGCGCGGAACGCGTGACGAGCCGACTGGAGGTCCGGACCGACGCGGGCCCGCGCGGCTTGGAGGTACGGTCGACAGCGCAGCGAGCCGTCAGGGCGTTTCGTGGAGCTCGTCGAGCTCGCGACGGTGCTCGCGGAGCTTCGGGAGCACGCGCTGGGCGAACGTCAGGAGCTCGGGATCGTCGACGACGCTCGCGGCGTCCTCGAACTGTCGGATCGAGTCCTCGTGCGCTTGGATCTGCGCGTCGCGGTACGCGCCGTCGAAGGCCGGCGGCTCGAGTGCGTCGAGCTCGTCGAGCTTCCGCTGCCGCGACGCGTCCAGCGTCGTCGGCGCCTCTCCGCCCTTGATGCGCACGAGGTCCGCGAGCTCCTTGTTCGAGGCCGAGTGCTCGTCGATCAGCTTCTGCGCGAAGCTCCGGTGCGGCTCCGACGTGCTCTTCTCGAGCGCGAGCTGCGACGAGAGCACCGCGTAGAGCCCGTCGTAGGCGGCTTGCTGCACGAACTGCAGGTCGTCGGGCGTCAGCGTCGGGTCCGGCGTCGGTTCCGGCGTCGGCGTCGGCGCGTCGGGCACGATCACCAGCTCGTTGCGGAGATCGGTTTCCTGCGGCGGCTGCTCTTCGCTCTCGGCGCGCGGCGCCGCGGCTTCGACCGCGCGCGGATCGGCGGGCTGCTCGCCTGACGGGGCTTTGTAGGTTGTCCAATCCTCCGCCGCTTCGGATTCCTTTCGGCAGCCGCACAGGACCAGGGCACCCAACAAGAGTAGTTGCATCTTCATCAGTTTCCTCCCGGCCCTGCGGGCCCAGCGGTTCGCGTCACCTAGGAATCGCTCGGCCGCAATGACGACTCCGTTCGCGACGAGCGGCGGCGACGGTTGGACGAGCGCACGAAGGCGAGCCTTCGCAACCCGAGTGCCGCGCGCTCGCCGCGCTGCGAGTCGCGACGCCGCGGGAGTGAGCTCCAGGCTCGCGAGGCCGTGCCTCGGGTGATCCGACTCGCGCGTCGGCGCGGCGATCTCGAACTCGCGCGTCCGCGCGCGAGCTTCGGACTCGCGTATCCGCGCGGGGGCTCAGGCCGGCTCGAGCGTCGCCGTCAGCGGGAAGCCGTGCGGCCGCGCGAGCGACTGGATCTGCTCGACGTAGAGCTCGCCGCGCTCCTTGGTCGTGATCTCGACGACGGCGAAACCGGCGTGGTGCACCTGGTTGGTCAGACTCACCGCCTCCTGCAGATCCTTGTGGAAGAGCTCGACCAGCAACCGGATGACGAACTCGAACGTCGTCACGTCGTCGTTGTGCAGGATCACCTTCCAGTGAGGCGACACGCGGACGCGAGTGTCCGTCGCGGACTCGGTCTCCACGGCGACGAGAGCGGCTTGCACTCCAGGATCCTAACGCGCGGGCGTCAGGTGTAGTTGCGCAGCGTGAGCTCCTTCGGGCTCGGCGCGAGATAGGTCTGGTCCTTCAGGTACGCGACGTCGAACGCGCGCACGTGGTGGCGCACCAAGGCGATCGGGACCACCAGCGGGACCAGACGGTTCTTGTAGTCCTCGAAGGCCTGGACGAGTTCGCGCTTGCCCTCGGCGTCGAGCTCTTCCTTGAGGTAGCCGGCGAGGTGTTGGAGCACGTTGACGTGGCGCTTGCGGGTCGCGTGCTCGCCGAGCGCGTGCATGAACAGGCGGCCGTACTGCTGCACGAGCTCGCCGCGGTCGGACGTGCCTGCGAGAGACACCAGGCGACCGAGCTCGGAGTAGTGCTTCGGGCTGTGCGCCATCAGCTGGTACTTGTGCACGCGGTGGAAGTCGATGATCGCGCGCGCGGTCAGCGGGCCGCCTCGGAAATCGAGGAAGCGTTGGTACGCGAACACGCGATCGAGGAACGACTCGCGCAGGACGTCGTCGTTGAGGCGGCCCTCTTCCTCGATCGGCAGCAGCGGCAAGCGCTCGACCAGGACGCGCGCGAACGCGCCGGTGCCGCGACGCTCCGCCATGCCCTTGTGGTTGTAGACGCGAACGCGCTCCATGCCGCAGCTCGGGCTGTCGCTCTTCAACACGTAGCCCGCGAGCTCGAGCGCGGCGAGCTCTTCGACCTTCGCGCGAGAGAAGCCCTCCATCGCGTCGGTGTGGTCGGCGCCGGTCTTCGTTCCGACGAGCCGCGGCCCCTCGGGCCGACCGAGCAGGTGCACGGTCTCGCGCGGCGTGCCGAGGCCGATGCCGACCTCCGGACACACGTCGACCCAGTCGACGAAGCGCGCGAGCACGTCGGTGAGGAAGCGATCGCGCTTGTGCCCGCCGTCCCAGCGCACGGCGGCGCCGAGCAAACAGGAGCTCGCGCCGATGCGCGGCTTGCGCGAGGGCGCGGGGTCGGACGGAGTGACGGATTGCATTCGTGCGTGCGCGGTCGAATCGCAACGGTGCGTTTCGCGCGCTCGTAGTCTAGGAACGCGGACCCCAATTCCGATGCTCCACCCCGTTGCGATCGAGCGAGCGCGCGACGTTCCGCACCGTGTTTTGCTCGCCGCCGCTCGCTGCGCTCGGCGCCGTCGCGAACGCGCTGTTCGTGAGACGAGAGCTGCGGCACATCTTCGCGTTCCGTGAGACGGCGATCGCCGAGCTGTTTGGAGCGAGCGCGCTCAGAACGGATCGATGATCGTCGTCGTGCTGCGCGGATCGAGCTCGGTCCGTCGCGCCGCCTTGCGCCGCTTCCAGCGACAGCGCTCGCAGTCGCCCGCGCGATGCACGCGCCACGCCGAGAACGCGAAACCGACCGCGGCGAAGCTCGGCACCCAACCCGCCGGTCCGAGCTGCAAGGCGAACGCGCCGGCGCCGGCGCACGCGAGTGCGAGAGCGGTGACGACGCGCCACGCGTTGGGCTCGTGACTGTGCGGCGTCACCTCGCCGCAGCTCGCACACGCTCGGCACCACGTCTTCGTCGCGTCCATTCTCCCCTTCGACTCTCTCCAGCCTACCGCATCCGCGATCGAGCGCGTCGCCGCAGCGGTCGCTCGCAACGCGCGAGACCGCTGACGCGCCGCCGCGTCCGACTCCAGGCGGCTCCAGTCGACTCCAGGCAGCTCCGGGCATCCCTCGTGCGACCTCGCCGGCGCGCGCGTGTCGCCCGAGCACGCGCGACCGCGCAGCGGCTTGCTTGTTCGACCCGTCCGTGCCCCCTACGCTCACTCGAACCGAGGAGCCGAGCGCATGAGCCGAACCCAAGTCGAACCGCACCTGATCGTCGTCTTCGGCGCCACCGGGGATCTCTTCCACCGCAAGCTCCTGCCCGCGCTGTTCCGCCTGCGCAAACGCGGCGTGATCGACGGGCGATTCCGCGTGCTCGGCGTCGCGCGCCGCGGCGATCTCGACGACGCGAGCTTCCGCGAGCTGTGCGAGCGCGCGCTCGACCAGTCGGGGCTCTCCTCGCGCGAGAGCGAACGCGCCGCGTTCCTCGCCGCGCTCGACTACCAGCAAGTGCAGGACGGCGTCGCCGCGAGTTACCAAGCGCTCGCCGAGCGGATCGCGGGGATCGAGTTCACGCACTCGCTGCCGCGCAATCGGATCTTCTACCTCTCGCTTCCGCCACGGGCGTTCCCGAGCACGATCGACGGTCTCGGCGAGGTCGGACTCAATCGCTCGAGCGGCTCGACGCGCCTGGTGATCGAGAAGCCGTTCGGACGCGACGTCGCGAGCGCGAAGGCGCTGAACCAGCTCCTCCACCGCTGGTTCGACGAATCGCAGGTCTACCGGATCGATCACTACCTCGGGAAGGAGACCGTCCAGAACCTCTTCGTCTTCCGCTTCGCCAACGCGCTCTTCGAGCCCGTGTGGAACCGCGATCGCATCGACAACGTGCAGATCACGGTCTCCGAGGAGCTCGGCGTCGAGAGCCGCGCCGGTTACTACGAGCAAGCGGGCGCGCTGCGTGACATGGTGCAGAACCACCTGACGCAGCTGCTCTGCTTGACCGCGATGGAGCCGCCCGCGCAGTTCGAGGCCGACGCGATCCGCAACGAGAAGGTGAAGGTGCTGCGCTCGATCGCGCCGATCGCCGACGAAGACGTCGTCTTCGGCCAGTACCGACCGGGCACGGTCGAAGGCGCGCCGGTGTGCGGCTACCTCGGCGAGAAGGGCGTCGCGCCGACTTCGACGACGGAGACGTTTGTCGCGCTGCGCGTCAGCGTGTCGAACTGGCGTTGGCAGGGTGTGCCGTTCTACCTGCGCACCGGCAAACGCATGCCGAAGCGTCTATCGCAGATCACCGTTTCGTTCCGCTGTCCGCCGGTCTCGATGTTCCAGCCGTTCAACACGTGCGTGCTCTCGTCGAATCAGTTGGTGATCACCGTGCAGCCCGACGAGGGCTTCGACCTCTCCTTCGAGGTCAAGGCACCCGGCGAGGACATGGCGATGCGCTCGCAACGGATGCAGTACCGCTACCACGAGCACTTCGACGCGTTGCCGGACGGGTACGAGACGCTGCTCGCCGACATCGTGCAAGGCGACCAGACGCTCTTCGTGCGCGCGGATGAAGTCGAGAAGAGCTGGGAGCTCTTCACCCCGGTGCTCGAGCGGCCGCGCGCGCTGCACGGTTACGCCGCGGGCTCGTGGGGTCCCGCCGCGGCCGAGCAGCTCGTCGCGCGCAACGAACAGCGCTGGGCGCAACGATGAACACGGGGAGCATGGGGAACGCGGGTCCGAAACTGCCGCGCGACGTGCGCGTGCACGTAAACGTCGACGAACAGTGCGCCGCGGCCGCGCGCTTCGTCGTCGGCGAGCTCGCGTCCGCGCTCGCGCGCGCGCCCCGCGCGTCGTTCGCGCTCGCGGGCGGCTCGACGCCGAAACGGCTCTTCGAGCGCCTGGTCAAGGAGCACGCCCGAGCGCTCGACTGGTCGCGAGTGCACTGCTTCTTCGGCGACGAGCGGTGCGTGCCGTTCGACTCGCCCGACTCGAACTTCCGCGCGGCGAACGAGTCGTTGTTCGAGCCGCTCGCGATCCCACGCGCCTCGATCCATCCGATGCCCGCCGAAGCGCTCGATCACGACGCCGCGGCGCGCGAGCACGAGCGCGAGCTCCGCGCCTTCTTCGGTGCCTCGGAGATGTTCGATGTCGCGATGCTCGGCATGGGCGAGGACGGCCACGTCGCGTCGTTGTTCCCGGGCGAGCCCGCGCTCGCCGAGCGCGAGCGTTGGGTCGTGCACGTCGAGACCCGCGCGAAACCGCCGCCGCATCGACTGACGCTGACGCTGCCGGCGTTCGCGCGCTCGCGTACCGTCTTCTTTCTGCTCGGCGGCGAGTCGAAGCGCGACGCGTTGCACCGCGTGCTCGAGCCGCGCGACGACGCCGACCGAGCCCTGCCCGCGGCGCGCGTCACCGCGCGCGAGCGAATCGTGTGGTTCGTCGACCGCGCGGCGCATCCGTAGCGCGTCGTCACGGCCCCGGTCGGCGAGCTGCGACGTTTCGGGGATCGTGTGCGTAGGCCGCCACGCAGTCGGCGACGTGCCTTAGCGCCTTCTTAGCGCCGCACGCATTTCATTTAGCGCGCTTCGAATCGCGCGTCGACCTAGCTTCCATTCCGCACGCACGAACTCGCGTGCGGAGGTCACATGGACATCGTCTACGTCGCGTTCTTGGTCGTCGCTTTCCTCGCGCTCGCCGCGCCGCTTCGCGGGCGGCGACCGGAGTAAGGAGCTTCTCGTGGTCCTGCTCTACTCGCTCGCTGCGTTGCTCTGCGTCGGACTCGTGATCTACCTCTTCGTCGCCCTCTTCCAACCGGAGCGTTTCGAATGAGCCTCGAATCCTCGTGGCGGCTCCTGCTCTTCCTGGCGGTGCTGGTCGGAGTCGGCTGGCCGCTCGGCAAGCACCTCGCGAGCATCGGCGAAGGAAAGAACCCCGGGCTCGCGCGCTGGCTCGCGCCGCTCGAACGCGCGATCTACCGCTTCGGCGGCGTCGACCCCGCGCGCGAGATGACGTGGAAACAGTACGCGCTCGCGCTGCTCGCGTTCCAGCTCGTCGGCGTCGTCGTGCTGTACGCGCTGCAACGACTGCAAGGCGTGCTGCCGCAGAATCCTGCCGGCCTCGCGGGTACGACGCCGGATTTGGCGTTCAACACCGCGATCAGCTTCGTCACCAACACGAACTGGCAGAGCTACGGCGGCGAGACGACGATGAGCCACCTGGTCCAGGCGATCGGCCTCGGCGTCCAGAACTTCGTTTCGGCGGCAACTGGCATCGCGGTCTTCTTCGCCTTGGCGCGCGGTTTTCAGCGCGCGAGCTCGAGCACGCTCGGCAACTTCTGGGCGGACATGGTCCGCTCCACGGTGCACGTGCTCTTGCCGCTCTCGGTCGTGCTCGCGCTCGCGCTGGTGTCGCAAGGCGTCGTGCAGACGCTCGAGCCCGCCGCGACGGTGCAACTGCTCGAACCGACCACCGACTCCGCCGGCGCCGCGGTCACCGAGCAGACGCTCGCGTTGGGACCCGCCGCGTCGCAGATCGCGATCAAGCAGCTCGGCACCAACGGCGGCGGCTTCTTCAACGTCAACTCCGCGCACCCGTTCGAGAATCCGACGCCGCTTTCGAACGTTCTCGAGCTGCTCGCGATCCTGCTGCTGCCGGTCGCCTGTTGCGCGGCGTTCGGACGGATGCTCCTCGACGGACGTCAGAGCCGAGCGCTGCTCGCGACGATGCTCCTGATCTTCGTGCCGCTGTCGGTCCTCGCGATCGGAGCGGAGGAGCGCGGCAATCCGCGATTCGACGCGCTCGGCGCGGACCAAACCGCGAGCGCGCTGCAATCGGGCGGCAACCTGGAGGGCAAGGAAGTCCGCTTCGGCGCGTTCGAGTCCGCGCTGTGGTCGACAGCGACCACCGCGGCGTCCAACGGTTCGGTCAACTCGATGCACGACTCGTTCACGCCGCTCGGCGGGCTCGCGCCGATGGTGCTGATGCAGCTCGGCGAGGTCGTGTTCGGCGGCGTCGGCTCCGGGCTCTACGGGCTGGTGCTCTTCGCGCTGATCGCGGTGTTCCTCGCCGGGTTGATGGTCGGGCGCACGCCGGAGTACCTCGGCAAGAAGATCGAGCGCTTCGAGGTGCAGATGGCATCGCTCGGCATCCTCGCGCCGTGCTTCGCGGTGCTCGTCGGCACCGCGCTCGCCGTCTCGACCGCCGTCGGCCGCGCGTCGATCCAGGATCCGGGCGTGCACGGCTTCAGCGAGGTGCTCTACGCGTTCTCCTCCGCCGGCAACAACAACGGCAGCGCGTTCGCCGGCCTGAACGCGAACGTGCCCTTCTACAACGCGGCCCTCGGCCTCGCGATGCTGATCGCGCGCTACCTGGTCGCGTTGCCGGTGATCGCGATCGCGGGCTCGCTCGCGGCGAAGAAGAGCATCCCGCCGTCCGCCGGCACGCTGCCGACCCACGGAGCGCTGTTCGTCGGCCTGCTGGTGGGCGTCGTGTTGCTCGTCGGCGCGTTGACTTTCCTGCCGAGCCTCGCGATCGGACCGATCGTCGAGCACCTGCAAATGACCTCCGGAGGTGGACTGTGAGCGTGACTTCCCACCACGTCGAACGACGTGCCCCGAGCCTCGCCGACTCGCGTTTGATGCTCGAGGCGATGCGCGCCTCGTTCGCCAAGCTCGATCCGCGTGACCAAGTGAAGAACCCCGTGATGTTCGTCACGTGGGTCGGCGCCGCGTTCACCACGGTGCTCGGCGCCGCGTCGATCGCCGGCGTCGGCGAGAGCGCCACCGGCTTCGTCTTCGCGGTCGCGGCGTGGCTCTGGTTCACCGTGCTCTTCGCGAACTTCGCTGAAGCGATGGCCGAAGGCCGAGGCAAGGCGCAGGCCGCGTCGCTCAAGCGTTCGCGAGGTGAAACGGTCGCCAAGGCGCTGCCGAGGGGCAAGCGCGACGAGCCTTTCATGCTGGTGCCCGCCGAGCTGCTCGCGAAGGGCCAGATCGTGCTGGTCGAGACCGGCGACATGGTCCCGTGCGACGGGGAGGTGATCGAAGGCGCCGCGTCGGTCGACGAAAGCGCGGTCACCGGCGAGAGCGCGCCGGTGATCCGTGAGTCCGGCGGCGACCGCAGCGCGGTCACCGGCGGCACGCGCGTGCTCTCCGATTGGCTGGTGATGCGCGTCACCGCGCGCACGGGCGAGTCGTTCCTCGACCGCATGATCGCGCTTGTCGAGGGCGCGAAACGGCAGAAGACGCCGAGCGAGATCGCGCTCGGGATCCTGCTCGCCGGCATGACGCTCGTCTTCCTCCTCGCGGTCGCGACGCTGCTGCCCTTCTCGCACTTCGCGGTCGCGGCGACCGGCCAAGGCGCGCCGATCGGGCTGTCGGTGCTCGTCGCGTTGCTGGTGTGCCTGATCCCGACGACGATCGGTGGTTTGCTGTCCGCGATCGGCATCGCCGGCATGGACCGGTTGATCCGCAAGAACGTGATCGCGACGTCGGGCCGGTCGGTCGAGGCTGCGGGCGACGTCGACGTGCTCCTGCTCGACAAGACCGGCACGATCACGCTCGGCAATCGGCAGGCGACGAGCTTCGTGCCCGCGGCGGGGATCGGAGAGCGCGAGCTCGCCGACGCCGCGCAGCTCGCGTCGCTGGCCGACGAGACCCCGGAGGGCCGCAGCATCGTCGTGCTCGCGAAGACCACCCACGGCTTGCGCGAGCGCGCGATCCACGAGCTCGGCGCGACCTTCGTGCCGTTCAGCGCCCACACTCGGATGAGCGGCGTCGATCTCGACGGCCGTCGGATCCGCAAGGGCGCGTTCGACGCGATCACGGCGTGGGTGAGCGAGCACGGCGGCCGCGTGCCGGCCCAGGTCGAAGCCGCGGTGCGCGAAATCGCGAAGGCCGGAGGCACGCCGCTGGTCGTCACGGACGGGGCGCGCGTGCTCGGTGTCGTGCATCTGAAGGACGTGCTGAAAGGCGGCATCCGCGAGCGCTTCGCCGATCTGCGGCGCATGGGGATCCGCACGGTGATGATCACGGGCGACAACGCGCTGACCGCCGCGGCGATCGCAGCCGAGGCCGGCGTCGACGACTTCCTCGCGCAGGCGACGCCGGAAGCGAAGCTCGCGCTGATCCGCGAGATGCAGGCGAAGGGCCACCTCGTCGCGATGACCGGCGACGGCACGAACGATGCGCCGGCGCTCGCGCAAGCGGACGTCGCGGTCGCGATGAACAGCGGCACGCAAGCCGCCAAGGAGGCCGGCAACATGGTCGACCTCGACTCGAACCCGACCAAGCTGATCGAGATCGTCGAGACCGGCAAGCGCACGTTGATGACGCGCGGTGCGCTGACCACCTTCAGCATCGCGAACGACGTCGCCAAATACTTCGCGATCCTGCCGGCGGCGTTCGCGCTGACGTTTCCCGAGCTCGTGCGGCTCGACGTGATGCGCCTGCACTCGCCGCAGTCGGCGATCCTCTCCGCGGTGATCTTCAACGCGCTGGTCATCGTCGCGTTGGTGCCGATCGCGTTGCGCGGCGTGAAGTACCGGCCGATCGGTGCTTCGTCGCTACTCGCGCGCAACCTCGGGCTCTGGGGCGTCACGGGCTTGCTCGTGCCGTTCATCGGCATCAAGGCGATCGATCTCGTGCTCTCGCTGTTCCTGTAGGAGTTCCCATGCTCACCATGCTCTTGCCCGCGTTGCGCTTGCTGATCGCGCTGTCGCTGCTCACCGGCGTTCTCTATCCGGCGTTCGTGCTCGTCGCCGCGAGGCTCGCGTTCCCCGACCAAGCGAACGGCAGCCTGATCGAGCGCGACGGCCTCGTCGTGGGCTCGCGTCTGATCGGCCAGCCGTTCGCGTCGCCGCGCTGGTTCTCCAGCCGTCCCTCGGCAACGGGCGCGCACCCCTACGACGCGCGGGCGTCGTCGGGCTCCAACCTCGGTCCGACGAGCCCCGCGCTGCTCGACGCCGTCCGTCAGCGCGTCGACGGCTGGCGCGCCGGCTCCACGGCGCCTCGCGCGGTGCCGATCGACCTCGTCACGAGCTCGGCGAGCGGGCTCGATCCCCATCTCAGCCCCGCGGCGGCGATGTTCCAAGTCGAGCGCGTCGCCGCGGCGCGCGGGCTCGATCCCGCCCGCGTGCGCGTCCTGGTCGGGCGACACGTCGAACCGCGCACTTTCGGCGTCCTGGGCGAACAACGGGTCAACGTGCTCGAGCTCAATCTCGCGCTCGATGCGTTGCGTTGAGAGACTGAGCGCGTGACCGATCGTCGTCCGACGCCCGAGGAGATGCTCGCGGTCGCCGCCGCGGAGGCAGCGCGCGCGCGGCGTGGCCACTTGAAAGTCTTCTTCGGCGCGGCGCCCGGCGTCGGCAAGACGTACGCGATGCTCGAATCGGCGCTCGCGCGTCGCCGCGAGGGCGTCGAGGTCGCGATCGGCTGGCTCGAGACCCACGGTCGCCAGGAAACCGCGAACCTCGCGGCGACTCTCGAGCGCTTGCCGCCTCGCACGATCGACTACCGCGGCATCCGGCTGCAGGAGTTCGACCTGGACGCGGCGCTCGCGCGACGGCCGAAGATCCTGATCGTCGACGAGCTCGCGCACACGAACGCCGCCGGCTCGCGGCACGCGCGTCGATGGCAGGACGTCGAGGAGTTGCTCGAGGCGGGCATCGACGTCTACTCGACGCTCAACGTCCAGCACATCGAGAGCCTCAACGACGTCGTCGCGCAGATCACCGGCGTCGTCGTGCGCGAGACCGTGCCCGACGGCGTCTTCGATCGCGCGGACGAGATCGAGCTCGTCGACCTGCCGTCGGACGAGCTGCTCGCTCGCTTGCGCGCCGGGAAGGTCTACATCCCGGCGCAGGCCGAGCGCGCGGCGGAGAGCTTCTTCAAGAAGGGCAACCTGATCGCGTTGCGCGAGCTCGCGCTGCGCCGCGCCGCCGAACGCGTCGACGCGCAGGCGGCCGAATGGAAGCGCGAACAGGGCATCCGCGAGCCGTGGGCGACGCGCGAACGCTTGCTGGTCGCCGTCAGCGGCTCCAAGCAAGGCGCCGACGTTGTGCGCGCCGCGTACCGGATGGCCGCGCGGCTGCGCGCGCCGTGGATCGCGCTCTCGGTCGAGACGCCGGCGTATCAGCATCTCCGCGAGGAGGACCGCGAGGCGCTCGATGCGCACCTCGCGCTCGCGGCGCGGCTCGGCGCGCAGACGCTGGTGGTCCGCGGCGAGCGAGTCGTCGACGAGATCCTGGCGGTCGCGCGCGAGCGCGAGGCGACGCGCGTGATCGTCGGCCGCGAGCGCGAGCGGCGGTGGTTGCGGTTCGCGCGACGCTCGCTGGGCGAGGAGCTCGTGCTGCGCGCCGAGGACGTCGAGGTGCTCGTCACCTCCGGCGAGCTCGCGGACGAGCCCGCGCAAAGGCCGCCGCCGCGCGCGCGCCACGCGAAGCTCTCCGACTACCTGTTCGGGCTCGGGATCGTGATCGCGAGCTCGATCGTCTGCTGGCTGACGCGCGACACGTTCACGCTCGGCGACCAGGCGATGATCTACCTCCTTGGCGTGCTGATCGTCGCGACGCGCGTCACGCGACTGCCGGCGCTCACCGCGGCTTTCGCCAGCGTCGCGGCGCTCGACTTCTTCTTCGTGCCGCCCGTGTTCACGTTCACCGTCTCCGACCTGCGCTACCTGATCACGTTCTGCGTGATGCTGATCGTCGCGTTGACGGTTTCGACGTTCACGCTGAGGTTGCGCGACCAAGCGGACGCCGCCCGACAGCGCGAGCGCCGGACCGCGGCGCTCTACGCGATGAGTCGCCAGTTCGTGATCGAGACCGGCGTCGGCGAGATCGGCGCCACCGCGGTCGCCGCCGTGCGCGAGCTGCTCGACGTCGGAGCCGTGATCCTGATCGCCGACAAGAGCGGCGGGCTCTCGCCGTGCGGCGGCGCGGAGGGCACGCTCGCGACCTCCGAGCGCGAGCTCGCCGTCGCCCGCTGGGTGTTCGAGCACGGGCGCGTCGCGGGGCACGGGACCGACACGCTGCCGGCCGGCGAAGGCTTCTGGATCCCGCTGGTCGGTACCGCGGGACACCTCGGCGTGTTCGGGATCGAGCTCGCGCGCCGCGCCGCGCCGCCGACGCCGTCGCAGCGCCAGATCCTCGAGACTTTCGTCGCGCAGACCGCGCTCGCGCTCGAACGCGCGCTGCTGGTCGAACGCAGCGCCCGCACGCAAGTCGCGATGGAGACCGAGCGCACGCGCAGCGCGCTGCTCTCGGCGGTCTCGCACGACCTGCGCACGCCGCTCGCGTCGATCCAGGGCTCGGCCGACGTGCTCGCCGACGATTCCGTCGAGCTGTCGGCGGAAACGCGCCGCGAACTGCTCGCGACGATCCGCGGTGAGTCCGCGCGGCTCAATCGGCTCGTCGGCGACTTGCTCGACCTGACCAAGCTCGAGTCGGGAGCTCTCGCCGCTCGCAAGGAGTGGTACCCGCTCGAGGAGGTCGTCGATTCGGTGCTCGAGCGACTGCGCAATCGCCTGGTCGGTCGACCGCTCTTGCGCGAGCTGCCGGACGAGGTCGTGCTGGTGCCGATCGACCCGATCCTGTACGGGCAAGTGCTCGAGAACCTGCTCGACAACACCGCGAAGTACGGCGAGCCCGGAACGCAGATCGAAGTGCGCGGCGCGGTCGACGGATACCTCGCGTGGCTCGAAGTCGCGGACCGCGGGCCCGGAATCCCCGCGGGCGCCGAGGAGCAGGTGTTCGAGCGCTTCTTCCGCGCCGCCGACGGCGCGCGCGCGGAAGGCGCGGGGCTCGGGCTCGCGGTCGCTCGCGCGATCGTGAAAGCGCACGACGGGACGATCGTCGCGCGTCGGCGCGACGGCGGCGGCAGTGTGTTCCGCGTCGAGATCCCGATGGGCGGTCGCGGGCTCCCGCCTCGGCCTGCGAGGATGGAACCCGAGTCATGAGCGGCGCCGCGAATGCACCCGAGCCCCTGATCCTGATCGTCGACGACGAGCCGCAGGTCCGACGCTTCCTGACCACCGGGCTCGCGACGCACGGCTATCGGACGCTCGAAGCGACCGGCGGGAAGGAAGCGCTGCGGCTCGCGACGCAATACGTGCCCGACGTCGTGCTGCTCGATCTCGGCCTGCCGGACCTCGATGGGCTCGAGGTGACGCGCGCGCTTCGACAGTGGACGCGGATTCCGATCGTGGTGCTCTCCGCGCGCGGCAGCGAGCGCAACAAGGTCGAAGCGCTCGACGCGGGCGCCGACGACTACCTGACCAAGCCGTTCGGCTTCGCCGAGTTGCTCGCGCGGCTGCGCGTCGCGCTGCGTCACGCCGCGCGTGTCGAGGGCGCGAGCGCCGACGGCGTCGACGGCCCGGTCGAGTGCGGCGGGCTCGTGATCGACCTCGAGGCTCGCCGCGTCACGGTCGACGGCGAGCAAGTGCACCTGACGCCGATCGAGTTCAAGCTGCTCGCCGTGCTCGCGCGCCACGTCGGCAAGGTCGTGACGCAGTCGCAACTCCTGCGCGAGGTCTGGGGGCCGGAGAGCGCCGAACAATCGCACTACCTGCGCGTCTACATGACGCACCTGCGGCGCAAGCTCGAGCCGCGCGACGGCTCGCGACGGCGCTTCCGCACCGAAGCGGGCGTCGGCTACCGCCTCGAGTGCCCAGACGCGCCGGACGCGGGCTGAACGGCGAGCGGCCGCCCGAGGCGGGAGGTCCTCAGCGCTTCGAGCGCGCCTTCAGCACCTCGATCGCGGCGGGCAACACCGAGATGACGATGATCCCGACGATCACGAGGTGGAAGTTGCGCTTGATCACCGGCAAGTTCCCGAACAGGTTGCCCGCGGTGACGATCAAGCCGACCCAGAGCAACGCGCCGACGATGCAGAACATCGCGTAGCGGCGGAACTCCATCTTGCCGATGCCGGCGACGAACGGCGCGAACGTGCGCACGATCGGGACGAAGCGCGCGAGGATGATCGTCTTGCCGCCGTGCTTCTCGTAGAACGCGTGCGTGCGGTCGAGGTGCTTGCGGTTGAAAATCCGCGAACCCTCCCGTTTGAACACCTTGGGCCCGAGCGTGCGCCCGATCGTGTAGTTGACGAGGTCGCCGCACAGCGCCGCCGAGATCAGCACGCCGGACACGATCCAAGGATCGATCACCGAGCCTTCGCTCGCCGAGAGCGCGCCGACGGCGAACAAGAGCGAGTCGCCGGGCAGGAACGGCGTCACGACGAGGCCGGTCTCGCAGAACACGATCCCGAACAGCAGGACGTAGAGCCAGGGGCCGAGATCGGCCGCCCACCCGTTCAGGTAGTGGTCGAGGTGCAGGACGTAGTCGAGGAGTTGCGTCAGCAGATCCATGCGGGCAGGGCTTTTCGGAAAACGGAGCGCGCGAGCGCTACAGGGCGCGGCGGAGCGGCCCGAGGAGCGGGAATCGGCCCCGGGCCGAGCCCGCGGTCGCGATCCCCGCCGGGCCACGCCGCGACGGAACCGGAAGCGTTTTCACGCAGCCGCCTCGCGCCGCGCGCGCACCCCGCGCCGAGCGCGATGCGACGGTCGAGCCGGGCTCGTGAATTCGCTTTCGGCATCTTGCCGAGCTCGAGGGCGTCCGCAAAGAGCCCGCGGCCCCCTTGCATCGACCCTCGCGGGTCTACAATGAGCGCGGCCCGGCAGGTTCCGCGCGCGCACGCGCCGGATCGTTCGAGGGCCGACTCGCCGGGCTCCGCCCGTTCGCTCCCCCAACTTCGCGCTCCCCACGACCGAGGCTCGTCTCATCGACTCCAAACAGCTCGCCGCCCTCGCGGCGCACATCGCGGAACAGAAGAAGGGCGTCGACATCCGCGTGCTCGACGTCCAGGAGCAGATCCAGATCGCCGATTACTTCGTGGTCGTCTGCGGTCTGTCGCGTCCCCAGCTCCGGGCGTTGTACAAGGAGCTGCACATCCGCCTGAAGCAGTCCGGTGCCGGGCGCGAGCACACCGAGGGGGTCGAGCTCGGCTGGTGGATCCTGATGGACTTCGGCGACGTCGTCGTGCACCTGATGCAGCCCGAGGCGCGCGAGTACTACGACCTCGACGGGCTCTACCGGGACTGCCCGGAGCTCGAGTGGCGCAACGTCGTCCTGCCCGAACTCCCCGCGAAGGACGCCGCACGCGTCCGCGCGGCGGAGTGAGCTCGCGCGCGAGCGCCGACGGCGACTGACGAGCCCCCCGCGACGACCATGGACTGGCGCGAGTGGAACGACGACGCGTTCGCTCTCGCTCGCGAGCGTTCGGCGCCGGTGCTCCTGTTCCTCGGCGCGTCGTGGTGTCGCTTCTGCAAGGAGCTCGACGAGTTCGTGCTGTCGGACGAGCGCGTCGCGCGCGTGATCGGCCAACGCTTCGTGCCGATCCGCGTCGACAAGGACCGACGGCCGGACATCGACGCGCGCTACTCGAAGGGCGGATGGCCGACGCTCGCGTACCTCGACGACCAGGGCGAGCTGATCGCCTCCGACGCCTATCTGGAGGTCGACGAGCTCCTGCCGCGCCTCGAATTGATCGCCAACTACTTCGCGCAGAGCCGCGGCGAGCTGAAGCGGCGCTTGAGCGAGGCCGACGAACGTCCGAAGGTCGCGCGCGCGCGCCGCGGCGAGCTCGAGCGCGAGCTCGTCGACTGGGTGGCGAAAACCGTGCTCGAGACGTCGGATCCGGTGTTCGGCGGTTGGGGACGCGAGCACAAGTTCCCCCACTTCGAGGCGATCGACTTCGCGCTGATCCGGTGGTCGCAGACCGGCGACGACGCGATGCGCAAGCTCGTGCTGCGCACGCTGCGCGGCATGCAGCAGGGCGAGATCCACGACAAGGTCGAGGGCGGCTTCTACCGCTACGCGACCCAGCCCGACTGGAGCCGGCCGCACTACGAGAAGATGCTCGACTCGAACGCGCAGCGGCTCTTCTCGTACCTCGAGGCGTACCAGGCGTTCGGCGACGCGAGCTTCAAGAAGACCGCCGAGGGCATCCTCGATTGGTTGGTGACGACGCTGCTCGATCGCGAGACCGGTGCGTTCAAGGGCTCGCAGGACGCGAACCCGGGCTACGCGCACCTCGCGACCCGCGCCGCGCGGCGTGAGTTCGGCGCTCCGGCGTGCGATCCGACGATCTTCGCGAACTGGAACGCGATCACGGTCTCGTCGCTGTTCAAGGCGGCGCTCGTGCTCGGGCAGGAAGAGGTCGACGTGCTCGCGCTGCACGCGCTCGACTTCGTGCTCGAGGAGCTCCACGACGAGCGCCACGGCGTCTATCACTACTGGGATGGAACGTACCACTTACCCGGCATGCTCGCGGACCAGGCGTACATGCTGCGGGCGTTGGTCGACGCCGTGCAATTCACCGGCGAGAACCGCTACCTCGTGCCCGCGCGAGCGCTCGCGTCGCACGCGATCGAGACGCTGTCGAATCACGACGAGGGCGGCTTCTGGGATCTGCGTCACGATCCGAAGGCGCACGGCGGGCTGAAGCGGCGCACGCGCTCGATCCTCGAGAACGCGGTGATGGCGGAGGCGTTGTTGCGCCTCGGACTCGTCTCGCACGAGAACGATTGGGCGCACAAGGCGCGCGAGACGCTCGAGTCGTTCGCGGCGGACTACAAGCGCTATGGACACATGGTCGCGGGCTATGCGCGCGCCGTCGACCTCTTCCTCCACCCGCCGATCCACGTGATCGTCGTCGGGCCGCGCGCGGCGAGCGAGACCACCGCGTTGCGCCGCGCCGCGCTCGCGCCGTACGTCGCGAGTCGCGTGGTGCAGGTGATCGACCCCGCGCACGACGTCGCGCTGCTCGAACGCTCCGGCTTCTCCGCCGGCAAGAGCGGCGCGCGCGCGTTCCTACGCCGCGGCCGCGAGAGCTACGCCGAAACGTCCGACCCCGCGCGGCTGCCGGCGCTGCTCGCGAAGATCGAGCGCGGGTCATGAGCACGCGCCGTGCCACGCGCGGCATGTCGCGAGGCGCCTCGCGTGACACGTCGCGCGATACGTCGCGTGGCGCCTCGAGCGACACGTCGCGCGGAGCCTCGGGCGGCGCGTGGCACACTGGCGTCGCGACGCTGCTCCTCGCGTGCGCGGCGGCTTGCGGCAGCGGCGAGCCCGCGACCGGCGTCCTCCACCTCACGCCCAAGCTCGCCGACGGCCGTTCGAGCGCCGAGGTGCTCGCCACCGCCGAACGCCGACGGACCTTCGAGGTCGCGCCGACGACGCAGGGCGATTCGATCGCGCCGTGGAAGCTCCGGTTCGCGGAACTGCACTCCGACGCCGAGGGCAAGGGCTTCGGCGTGTTCGGCAACGTCAAGGAAGCGGGCGGGTTCAAGCGCGTCGAGCTCGTGCTCGGCGCTTCGCCCGACGTTTCGATCGACGCGCGCGACGTCGACGCGGTCGAGCTCGTCGTCCGGAAAACGCAGCGCGGTCTCGCGCGCCTGACCTGGCGGCGCGACGACGAGGGCCCGGACGTCGACACGTGGACGCGCCACGTCGACGCGCACGTCGAGGATTCCGATGGCGAGCAGACGATCGTGCTCGCGCTCGCCGACCATCCCGAGTGGCGCGGGCGGATCGTCGAGCTCTCGTTGGTGCCGAAGCAGGACGGGTGGCAACGGTTCGAGCTCGTGCGGCTCGCGCTGGTCCGCGGAGGCTTCACGCCGGGGCCCGATCGCTCGGACGACGGCTCCGACGCCGGCCTGGTGGCGCGAATGCGCGAGACGCGGCGCTCGTTCCCGAGCGATCTCGGGCGGAGCCTCTTCTCGACAGCGCGCATCCCCCGCGGTGGCCGTTTCGTCGCCGAGGTCGCGCTCGCGAACGGCGCGCGCGCGTGCGGCGAGGAGACGACGTTCGCGGTCGACGTGCGGTCGCTCGACGAACCCGCGTGGCACGAGGCAGGAAAGCTCGTGCTCCCGCCGACCGACGCGCCGGAGGAACGCTGGCAGCCCTTCTCCGTCGACCTCGCGGATCGGGCGGGCGAGGAAGTCGAGCTGCGGCTGCGCGCCTTCCACGGCGCATGGAACGAGAGCGCGTCGTCGACGATCGCGGACGCGCCGCTCGATCGCGCGCTCGTCCACTGGGGCGCGCCCGCGATCGTCGGCGAGCTCGAAGCACGACGCCGGCCGAACCTGATCCTGGTCACGCTCGATACGACACGCGCCGACGCGCTCGGCGAGGGCCGCACGCCGTACTTCGACGCACTCGCTGCGCAGTCGCTCGACTTCACCAACGCGTGGTGCACGTGCAACGCGACCTCGCCGTCGCACGCGTCGATCCTGACCGGGCTCGCGGTGCAGGACCACGGGGTCACCGACAACCGTTCGCTGCTCGGCGCGCAGAACGTGACGCTCGCCGAGCGTTTGCGCGCCGCCGGTTACACCACCGGCGCGGCGGTCAGCGTCGAGCACCTCCAAGCCGGCAAGTCCGGCCTCGGCCAGGGCTTCGACCAGTTCTTGCTGACCGCCAGCGACGCCTCGCGCGACGGTTCGATCACGATCCGCGCGGTCAAGGACTGGCTCGCGACGTGGGAGACGCTGGGCGATCGCCCGTTCTTCCTGTGGGTGCACCTCTTCGACGCGCACACGCCCTACGGTCCGCCGCAGAACTTCCTCGACGAGTACTGCAAGCGTTGGAGCGTGACGCCGCCGCCGAAGGACGTCGAGCCCGCGACGATGGCGCCGAACCACTACACGGAAGCCGACGAGTTCCTCCACGGCGTCGACAACAAGGCGTACGCGGAGTTCCTCTACCAAGCCGCCGTCGCGTATCAGGACGCGTTGATCGAGAACCTGATGGCGGAGGTCGCGCGGCTCGGGCTGGCGGAGCACACGGTGCTCGCGTTGACCGCGGACCACGGCGAGTCGCTCGGCGAGCACGAGCACTGGTACGACCACGTCGGGCTCTACGGCGAGGTGATGGAGGTGCCGCTCTTGCTGCACGTGCCCGGCGTCGCGCCTGCGCGCGTCGCCGCCGCCGCGAGCGGGCTCGACCTCGCGCCGACGCTGCTCGCGCTCGGCGGCGCGGCGACCGACGGCGTGCTGCGCGGCACCGACCTCGTCGAGCTCGCGAAGACCGGCCGCGAGCGGACGCTCTTCTTCGAGCACTCCGACCGCGTCCAGCTCGGCGCGCGCGACGCCGAGCACCACGTGATCGTGACGTTGACCGATTTCGCGCCGTGGGACGGAGCTCGGAAGCGCGCCAAGGACGAGCTCGAGCTCTACGAGCACCGCACCGACCCCGCGCTGCTCGACGACCGCGCCGCGGCCGACCCCGCACGTGCGACGCGTTGGCGCGAAGCGCTCGAGACGTGGCGCAAGACCGCGCTCGATCGACGCGGCGAACGCGGCACGCGAACGCCGGAAGAAGAGCGGCGGCTACGCGAGCTCGGCTACGCGGGCGAATGAGCGTTTGACACCGGCGCGCGGCGCCGTTCTGCTGCGCCGATGCAAACCGAGCGACGGCCGGTCGGGTGCCTCGAGTTCGTCGCCGTGATCGTCCTGATCGCCGCCGCGTTCCTCCCGCGCGTGCGCGACCTCGACGCGCCGTTCGACCGCGAGTTCGAAGGCGCGCAAGGCGCGTTCTTCACGATCGCGGCGATCAACTACGACCGCCTCGGCGTCGGCGCGTTCGGCGGGTATCCGGTGCTCAACATCGATCTCGACGAGACGCGGCCGGACACCTGGTACACGTACGAAAACCACCCGCCGACCGTGCCGCTGTTCACGTTGGCCGGCCTGCGCGTGCTCGGGCCGCTCGATTGGAACGAGCGCTACGGCACCCGCGGCGCCGAGTGGGCGGTGCGCGTGCCGTTCCTCGTGCTCCACTTCTTCTTCCTGCTCGCGTTCTGGTGGATGCTGCGCGAAGCGAGCGACGGCGTGAGCGCTCTGCTCGGGCTCTTGGTCGCCGCCGCGTTGCCGGTGCTGACGATCTACGCGCCGCTCGCGAACTACGAAACGCCGGCGCTGCTCGCGCTCGCGCTCGCGTACGGCTCGTATGCGCGCCTGGTGCGCTGGGGCAAGACGCCGGACCTCGTCGCGTTGCTGGTCTTCTTCGCGCTCGGCGGCGTGGTGACCTGGGCGCCGCTGTTCTTCGTGCCGCCGCTCGCCGTGCACGCGTGGAGACGCGTGGGGCTCGCGAACGGGGCGAGGCTCGGCGCGTTGTGCGCTGCGGCGACGCTGGTGCCGCTGGTGCTGCACACGGCGCTCGCGAGGAGCGCGCTCGCCGCGATCGGACGGGAGCCCGCGGGCCTCGACGACCGCGCGCAGGCGTTGCTCGAGCCGCTGTTCTCCGGGGCGCACCCGCCGACCGAGTGGCTCGCGCTGCAGGTCGAGCGGCTGTGGGCCTGGTGCTCGCCGCTCGCGCTCGGACTCGCGGCTGTCGGGCTGGTGCTCGCCGCGTTCGAGACGCGACGCAATCGCGAACGGCGCGACACGCCGATCGGAGTCCTGTGGCTATGCGGCGGCGCGACGTACCTGTTCGCGTTCTATCGCCACACGCTCGACGCGCAGCACACGTTCCTGATGCTCGTCGCGCCCGCGATCGCGGTGCTCGCCGGCCGCGCGCTCGCCAAGCCGATCAGCCTGTGGGTCAAAGGCAGCGTCGGAGCGATCGTCGCGTCGGTCGCGACCGCGACGGTCGTCGTGCTCGCGTTGCAGCGCACCGACGACTTCCGCTATCGCTTCCGCGCGCAGGAGAACGCGCCGTCGCGAGCCGGCGTCGCCGCGCCTGAGCTGCCGCCGATGGACAAGCTCGGCTTCGAGTTGCGTTCGCTGACGCCCGCGGGCTCGTTCGTCGTCTTCCCCGAGGCGCTGGGTCTCAACTACGCGGCGTACTACTACGCGTGGCGCACGCTGTGGCCGATCCGCTCGCCGGACGACACCCTGCCGTTCGCGGTCGCGAAGCGATTCCTGCCGAACGGCTCGATGCTGCTCGTGTTGCCGAAGAGCGTCCCCGCGAGCGCGCGCGAGTCGGTCGAAGCGTTGCGAGCGCGCTACTGCACGGGCGAGCCGGTGCGCGAGAGTGCGAACTTCACGGCGTGGCCGCTCGACTGAGCCGCGCGGCGCCGCTCGATCGCACTCGCTACTCGCCCGGCGGCGGGAGCACCAACCGACCGCGCGCCGACGCGCCGTCGGCGCGTCCGGCGGCGTACCCGAGCGCTTCGAGCTGCGCGCGCTGGTGCGGGTCTTCCTCGACTACACGCAACGCGTCGATCGGCGATCTGGGTTGCGTGTCGAGGAACGCCTGCTCGGCGCGCCAGGCGCGGCGGTAGCGCTCGACCGCGTCTCGATAGCGCGGATCGCTCGGGCGCAGCGCGGCCCGCTCGTCAGGATCGGAGTCGCGATCGAAGACGTGGAAGATCGGCTCGCCGCTCGCGGCATCGCGGACCTGCTCCGCGTGCTCGCCCGCGACCTCGAAGTGGCGGATCACGGTGAACCGCGCGTCGCGCCACGCTTCGCGCACGTTGACGAACCAGGGCGCGGGGTCGTAGAGGCGGCTCGGTGCGTCACGAGGCACGTACTCGGTGCCGGCAAGCAAGGGACGAAAGCTCGCGCTGTCGCACGCACGCAGCGGCGGCGCACCGGCGTAGTCGAGCAGCGTCGGCGCGAGGTCGTGGATGCGCACCGGCGCGAGCACGCGGCGGCCGGCGTGTTCGCCGTCCGGAAGCGCGAGCACCAGCGGGATGCGCTCGACTTCGGCGAAGAGCGTGTTGCGGTGGCCGATGCCGTCGTGCTCGAAGAACTCGTCGCCGTGGTCGGAGACGACCGCGACGATCGTGTCGTCCGCGAGGCCGAGCTGCTCGAGCGCCGCGAGCACTCGCCCGACGTGGTGGTCGACCCATTGGACCTCGGCGTCGTAGAGCGCCATCACGTGACGCAGGTCGCGCTCACCGATCCGACGCGTGAACGGCGGCTCGAGCTCGCGCACGCGCGGATCGAAGTACCAGTTGCGGCCGTCGAACGCGCCTTTGTAGTCGGCGTCGAACGCATGCGCGAGCCCGGGCACGGCCGCGTCCGGCAGATGGTCGTAGTGAACGTCGAAGTAGTGCAGGAAGAGGAAGAACGGACGATCGTCGTGATCGGCGAGGAAGCGCTCTGCCTGCGCGGTGACGCGCGACGACGTGACGTCCCAGTTCGAGACGCGCGCGCGGAACGCGCGCTCTTCCGCGTCGGTCACGCCCGGTTCGCCGGTCGTGACCCGACGCGCTCGTTCACGAGCGACGAGCTCGTCGATCTGCGCCTCGGAGAGCATCGCGGACTCGTAGCGCTCGAAACCGCGGTCGAAGCCGTAGCGCGGGTGCAAGTACGGGCCGCTGAACTCGCCGGCGGTTGCCCAGCCCGCGGCCCGGAAGCGTTCCGCGAGCGTCTCGCGCAGCGGATCGAGTCGCACGTCGTCGCTCTCGACACCGTGGCCTGCGGCGCTCAGCCCGGTCAGCAGCGACATGTGCGCGGGTAGCGTCCACGAGCTCGAAGTCCACGCCGAGTCGAAGGTCACGCCGCGCGAGGCGAGCTCGTCGATGTGGGGACTGACCGCTTGGTCGGGCGCGAACTCGGGGTGATGTCCGTAGCAGCCGAGACGGTCGCGACGCAGCGAATCGATGCTGATCAGGACGACGTTGCGCCGGCCGGACGAATCCTCGCGTCCGCAGGCGGCGAACGCGGCTGCAACGGCGACGAGCCCGAGCAGCACGCCCGCGATCGAGCCTCGACGTCGCAGAGAGCGCATGCGACAGGATTCTCCGCGCGCGAGCCCGACACGCAAGCGCGCAAGGTCGCGTTCGACTTCAGCCCGCTCGGCGAGCCGTGGCGCGCGATCGACCCGCCTTCGAGATCGCCTTGCCGAGCTCGGCCGGAGACACGCCGAGGCTGAACGCCGCACGGAACATCAAGTCCAGCGAAACCGACGAGTCGCCGGCCTCCAGCTTCGCGACCCGCGACTGGCTGGACCCAATCCGCTTCGCGAGTGCCGTTTGGGTCAGTTCACGCTTGCGCCGTCGCCCGAGGAGGAACTCGGCGACGGCGAACTTCAGCTCCATCATCTCGCTTTCCTCGGGCGCGAGCCCGAGCAACTCTCTCGGGCTGCCGACCTTCCAGCCTGCGGCGCGCAGGCGAGCTGCTTTGGATTGCTTCATGGCGGGTTCCTAGGAGAGCACATCGTAGGCCGCGAGCCTGCGTTGGCAGGTGCGAATGACGGTGAGCGGTGTCGTTCGGGTCTGCTTCGAGAACACTTCGAGGATGACTACTGCGTCGGCGTCCGGGCGATACACGATGCGCCAAGTCGCTTGGACGTCGTGGACACGCAGCTCGTGGACGTGTTTGCCGATGGTCGGCATGGGGCGTGAGTGAGGCATTCCGAGGTTGTGGCCCCGCTGCAAGAGCCGAAGCAGGTAGCCCGCTTCGATCCGAGCCTCGCGGGACATGGGCGGAGTCTTGATTTCACCGTGCAGCCACACGAGCGGCTTGTCGTTCGGGCTCACTGTGGAACTGTATGTCACATCAGACATATCCGCAAGCCTTCTGTCCGCTGACCTCCACATGAATCCGGCGGCACCAACCGTCCGCCCTCGGCACCGCGCGACCTCGGACCGCTCGCCCCAAGCACGATCGAGTCGCACGTGCGCGCGGGCGCCAACCAACGCGCTCGCGTCCGCGAGCTCGCTCAGCTCACGCGCCGCCCTTGAACAGCGGCAAGATCGTCGGCCCGAGCTTCTTGAAGAGCTCGGCAGTCGCGCGCACGTCGCGCAGGCAGTACTCGCCGATGTCCTCGATCCGGCCCTCGCGGTACGCGCGGCCGACCTGCGAGCCGTCGATCGAACCCTTCGGGCTCTCGACATCGAAACGGCGACACCAATAGTCGAGCGAGTAGCTCTCGCGCATCGTCCCTTGGAAGTTGAACACCTCCATCAGGTCGCAGTGCTGCGAGAGGTCGTAGCGATACGGCACCAGGTTCTGCGACGGCTTCACACCGAGCTGCGCCGAGCGGATCATCAACACCGGCCCGTCGTAGCCGCGACCGTTGTACGTGACGATGCGCGGCGCGCGCGGCTTCGTGCCGGGGCCGACGACCTTCCAGAACTCGGTGAGGAGCTCCTTTTCGGTCCCGCGGAAGATCTGCGAGCTCGGCACCTTCTCCCACTCGCGCTTCGGCGCGGCCTTGCCCTCGAGCAAGAGGTAACCGCGATCCTCTTCGACCAACCACATGCCGATCGCGATCACCTTGCCGAGGCCCATGAACAGCGCGGTGCGCTCGGGCACGGCCTCGACGTCTTGCGGCGTCTTCGCACGGGCGAGCAGGTAGCCGCGGGTGATCTCGTCGACTTCCTCCCACGGAAAGCCCGAGACTTCGATGTCCATCGCGATCGTCGACATGGCGCGCAGAGTGTACGCGCTCGACGTTCGACGCGGCTAGGAGCGTGTGTCACGGCTGGACGCCGAGGCCTCGGACGGGGGACCGCGTCGCGAGTGTCCGGGACCGGACGCACGAACATCGGCTCGCGCGGGCTCGATGCGATGCGTGACGCGGGCCTCTAGCTCGCGAACCGTCGCCGAGAGCGTACGGCGTGCGTCGCGAGCGCCAGCGCGGCGAGCGCGAGCGGCAAGAGCCCCTCCGCCGCGCGCCGCGGATCGAAGGGCGCGTGGGGCCGGACGGTCGCGCACCCGCCGCCACCGGAGGAAGTCTCGGCGCGATACGTGTACGCCTGCTCGAGCGCGACCGCCTGGCCGGTGCCCGCGTCGAGCAGCACGAGATCGACGTCTCCCGCGGCGTGCGCGGGCGCGCGCGCGATCAACGTGCTCGCGTCGATCAGCGTCACCACCGCGGCCGTGCCGCCGGCGCCGGTCGTCGCGTCGGCGTCGAACAGCACCTGCGTGTCGACGGTGAAGTTCGAGCCGCTGATCGTCACCTCGTTGCCGCCGGACGTCGCACCGATCGCCGGCGCGACACCGACGACATCCGGATCCGGCGTCGACGCGTACGTGAAGAGGCTGGTCGCGACGTCGCCGTCCGGGTTCTCGACCTCGAGCAGGTACGGGCCGCCGGCCGAACCGGGTTCGGTGACGACGCGCAGGCGCGTCGAGCTCTCGAGCGTCACACTCGACTGCGTCACCCCGTCGATGCGGACCGCGGTGCCGGCGACGAAGCTCGCTCCGCTGATCACGAGCTCGGTCCCGCCGAGTTCGGAACCGACCGTCGGGAACACCGTGCTGATCTGCGGGATCGCGGCGAACTCGAAGGCGTCGTCGAGCCGACCTTCCTCGCCGCTCGGGTCGATCAC
The DNA here is from genome assembly GCA_016220085.1 of Planctomycetota bacterium. GTDB lineage: Bacteria > Planctomycetota > UBA1135 > UBA1135 > JACRIN01. The sequence continues at coordinate 16,385 of JACRIN010000087.1, read as the reverse complement.
GACGACGTCGTACGTGCCGAGCACCGTCGCTTGCGTCGTCAGCGTGATCGTCGAGTCGTCGACGACCGTCGCGTCGACGCCGTCGACGTACGTGTGCTCGCCGAGGACGACCCGCGCGCCGGGCTCGAAGTTCGAGCCGTCGATGCTCAGCGTCGTGCCGCCGAGATCGGAGCCCTCCGGAGTCGACACCGAGTCGACCACCGGGCTCGGCGGCGTGATCTCCAGCGCGCCGGTCAGGATCGAGACGTCGCCGAACCAGTTCACGACCGTGAGGTCCGCGTGACCGCGCGCGGCGCCCGCCGGGACCGTCACGTCGAACGCGACCAGTGCGTTCATCCAAGACACGACGTCGACGTCGATCGTCGGATCGCTCGCGGCGAGCGCGCACATCGCGTCGAGGCCCGAGCCGCGCAGGAAGAACGAGGTGGTCTGACCGCTGATCACGCGCAGCGGAAGGCGATCGTTGTTGCGGCCGAGCGAGAGCGACGTGTTCGCGCCGACGAGCAAGTCGCCGGCGTCGCTCGTGCCGCTCGGTCCGGTGGTGATCGTCGGCCCGAGCGTCGATTGGAAGTCGGTCTGGACCGTCTGACCGCCCGACAGGTTGACGAACGACACCGGGTAGTCGAGCGGCGTCGCGTAGAGGGTCCAGTCCCCCGCCGTCAGGCCGCGCAACGTGAAGTCGCCGTTGCTGGTCGCGAGCGCCGCCGCCGCGGTGCGTCCGTTCGCGTCGCGCGCGACCACGTGCGCGCCCGCGACGCGCGTCGAATCGCTCGCGCGGCGCACGGTCCCTGTGATCGAAGCGAAACCGCCGATCGGATAGACGTGGTGGAGCGCATGGACCTCGTCCTCGGAGAGCGAGCGATGCTCGATCACCGCCGGCGAGACGTACGGGTACATCGACGCGCCCGCCCAACCGGTGTGGTCGAAGCCGAGCAGGTGCCCGAGCTCGTGCGTCGCGACGTCCTGGATGTCGAACGCTCCGCCTTGCCCGTCGGTGGTGAAGTTGAAGCCGAAGCCGTTGAAGAGCACGTCGGCGTCGACGATCTCGCCGTCGGATTGGAACCACACCGGCGTGATCGCGACGGTGCCGGAGCCCGGCGGGAAGTAGCCCGAGTCGTCGTCCTCGTCGAAGAGGATCAGGTGCACGCCGTTCGACTCCCAGTCGCTGCGCGCCATCTCGTCGGGATCGGTGTCCTCGACCAATTTCGCCTTCGAGTTCGCGACCTCGTTCCAAGCGGCGATCGCGTTGCGCAGCGCGGCGACGTGGCTCGCGTCGGCGAGGTCGTCGGAACCGAGCGACGAGATCGTGATCGAGACGTGCCCGGGTGAACTCCACTTCAGGCCGCTGCCGGTCGAGCTCGAGATCAACCGGACGTGCGCGAGCGCCGCGCCGAGCAGCGCGACCGCGACGGCGACGCCGATGAGGAGCGAGCGACGGCTCATGTCACTTCCTCGCCGCGGCTTCGCGGTCGCGGCGTTCACCGGCGAGTCGCTCGAGCTCGCGCGCGGTCGCGTCGAAATCGAGCGAGGCGCGCGTCGACAGCTTCTGCGGCTCGTGCGTCGTCGGATCGAGGAACTCGAGCTCGCTCTCGCCGCGGAGCAACGTCGCAGGCCCTTGCTCGTCGCGCACGACTTGGAACTTGCCTTGCGCGAGCCCGACCGGCATCCGCAGGCCGCGCTTCGATTCGCACGTCAGGAAGAGCAGCACTTCTTCGCCGATCGCGAGCTTCGGCAGACCGGGGATCACGAGCTCGCGCCCATCGGGCAGCGCGCCGCCCGCCGTGCGGAAGGTCAGGGTTCCGGACGACGTGCCCCAGAACGCGGTGGTCACGTCGACCTCGTAGGTGGTCTCGGGCCGACCGTGCGCGCCGAGCTTCACGCTCGACTTCAGGATGCGGCCGTGCACGACGTGCTCGGAGCGCTCGAAGAGGCCGGCGAGGTCGAGCTTCTCGACGGTGCTCGCGCGCACGTCGGACAGAGCCGCGACGCACGCGAGCAGGACGAACAGAGCCGCGCCGAGGAGCGCGACGAGGGTCGAGTTGCGCATGGGGACGAAAACGGACCGGACTCCAACGTCGCGCGGGGGACGGCCGCGCGTGGGTCACCGTCGCCCGCTCATCGGAGTCGCGCGGCGAGGCGCTTGAGCGATCCCGAGCCGCGCGTCCATCTCGGCGCGACGTCGCGGCACGCGCGACGAGAGGTCGCGGCGGGCGCGGCACGTACGGCGCGAGGTCGCACCAAAGCGAGCGCGTTCGCTCGCGAGTCGGAAAAGCCTTCGCTCCCCCAAAAAACGCGCGCAGCGCCCCGGAGTCGGCTCCGAAGCGCTGCGCGAGAGTTGCCTGGGAGTTTACGGGCAGATCTGGAAGCTCAAGCCCTCGGTCAAGCCCGTGAAGAAGCCCGACAGGTCCGCGGGATCGCGGTACCAGTATTGCGCGTAGACCGTCGCGCCTTGGACCAGCGACGGATCGCTGCCGCCCTGGATCAACGCGTTGAAGTCGTACGAGAACGCGCCGGTGCAGTCGGTGCCGGTCGGCGAGCCGCCGGAGGTCTGCACGCTCGTGCGCGTGATCGGGAGCTTCACGCAGAGGTGTCCGCCCTGGAACGACGCGCCGAGCGGTTGCGAGCCGTAGAAGAGCAACCCGTTCTTCTTGTTGAGCACTTGGCTCGCGGTGATGTCGAACGGCACCGCGACGCTCGCCGACGGTTGCCCGCTCGAAGCGATCGCGGGCGAGCAGAACTGCGAGTTCACCTTCGACGTGCAGTACGTCGCCGGCGGCGTGCAACCGCCGCTGCCCGGGCCGAGCGCGACGAGCTGGAACGCGTCGATGTTCCACCCGCCGAAGGTCACGCCAGCGTCGGAGATCATGCGGAACTCGACCTGCACAGACGGATTGCCGCCGGCGATCGACGAGATGTCGATCGACATCGGCACCCAGCTCGAGTCGATCGAGTCCGCGCCGCTCGGGTTCGACCACACCACGGTGTTGTTGACCTTGATCTGCGCTTGGTCGAACGAGCCCGCCTCGACGCCGAGCCAGCGCCGGAACTCCAGCGTGACGCTCGGTCGCGCGGAGCAGTTGATCGCCGGCGAGCGCAGGTAGTTGTTGACGCTGTTGGTGTACGCGCCGTTCCAGCCGCTCGGCCCGAGATCGTTGCCCCACACCTTGGTGCCCGCGTACGCGGAGCTCGGATCGCCGCTCTGGCCCATCGGCACGCCGCGTTGCCAGTCGTCTTGCGTCGCGACCTGCGCGTGCGTCCAACCGTTGTCGGTGCCTTCCTCGAAGCCGGTGACGTAGATCGGCGTCTTCGTGCCGACGAAGAAGTCGTACGTCGCGCCGCCCGCGTCCGCGCCCGACGGCGCGACCTCGCGGTTGCCCTGGTCGTCGAGCGCTTCGACGTAGTACAGGATCGTCTTCGGCGAGCCTTGGCTCGGGATGAACGCGGTCCAGACGTTGCCGGCCGCGCTCGCCGCCGTGCTCGTCCAATTCGTTCCGCCGTTGGAGCTGAACCACACGTTGACCGCGGAGACGTTCGAGCCGATCTGGCTGGTCACCGTCGACGCGACCGCGTACGGCCCGGTCGCGTTGGTCGTGTCACCGAGCTCGGTGTGCACGATCGTCATGTCGAGCGGCTCGGCGAGCGTCGCCGCGCACGCGAGGATGCCCTGCGTGATCATCAACGACAGATCCCAGTCGTTGCACGACAACGCGAACGTGTCGTTCGCGGTGTGGATGTACGGGCTGTACTGCGTCAGGTCCTCGAAGAAGAACGCCGCCGGGATGCCGTGCGCGTTGTACGACGCGTGGTCGGACGAGCCCGCGGTCAGCGTCCCGGTCTTGTCGGCCCAGTTGGCGACGTACAGGGGCGATGTCGCGCGGCAGAACGCCGTCAGCGACGCCGACGAGCTGTTGTCCGTGAAGTCGCAGTCGCGCGTGTCCGCCGGATTGCGGTACGCGTTCATGTCGGTGTTCAGCATCGCGAGGATCTGCTCGCCCGCGGCCAGCGACTGCGTCGCGTTGTAGTCCGAGCCGAGCAAGCCTTGCTCCTCGCCGCAGAACCAGATCAGACGGACCGAGTTCTCGAACGGGCCGGCATTCTTCAGGATGCGCGCGAGCTCCATCACCGCCGCCGAACCGGAGCCATTGTCGTCGGCGCCGGGCGCCGTCTGCGTCGAGCCGCCGCCGTTGATCGAGTCGTAGTGCGCGCCGATCACGACGTACTGGTTCGGGTTGACCGAGCCCGGGAACGTCACGATCACGTTGTCGCCCTGCGTGCTCGGCACCGCTTGCAGCGTGTAGCCGATCCCGTAGGTCGTGAGCTGCCCGGTGATCACGTTGCGGCCGTTGTCGACGTACGTGTTGTTGGTCGAGAGGCGGCTGAAGAGCGCGGAGAGCGTTTGGTCGAAGCTCGACAGGTTCGCCTTGACGACCTGATTGACGAGCGCCTGGATGCGCGGATCGGCGGACGCTTTCGCTTGCGAACCCGACGTCCACGGCGCGCCCTGGACGATCAGCGGCTGCGTCGGTTGGATGCGGCGCGGCAGGATCGCGGCGTGGCCGGAGTGGCACGTGTGGCGTCGCGACGAAAGGTGAACCGTCGGATCGACGAACTCGCGTACCGCGGCGACCGCCTGGTTCCCGTGGCGATAGAGGATGCGCGCGTGGTCGAGCTCGGCCGCGGCGTCGGGCTTCGAGAGGTCGACGGCGAACAGCGAGTCGCCTGCGGTGATCGTCCCGAGGTCGACGACGCCGATCGAACGGGCGCGCAAGCCTTCGACGCGCGAGGCCGGGATGCGGGCGACGAGGAAGTCGCCGGCGTCGTGCCAGACTTCGTAGGCGCGCACGAGCTTGTCGCGCAGCGCGAGGTCGCCGCCGTGCTCTAGGGCGACGGTCAGCAGGCCCTCGGACCGGACGTTCTCGAGGGCGGCGTGTTGGTCGGACGGATCGGACGCGCCGGCGGCGTAGAGCAACGCGCCGACCGCGATCAGGGACTTCAGCATGGACGGGGACTCGCTTCCTGGATGGAAAGACCTCCCCTCGGGGGAGGCGGACTCGATGCGCGGCCTAGGACGGCCGAGAGCCTCCCGGGGTTCCTGGGGACTCGGAACTCGGGCCGCGCCGAGCCGATTGCCTGTATCCAACTCTGTAGTGCACGCCGTGGGCTCGAATCGCGCCATCCGACCTGCTGCGCAGGCTCGGGATAGGCTTCGTGCGACGCCATCGCCATGAGCCCCAATCACACCCTCGCGCGGCTCTGCCGCCGCTATCAGGTCCCCTACGAGGACGCCGAGCACCTGCTGCCGCTGGTGACCCGCGCGGTCGGCGCGACCGACGAGCGCATTCGCCGCAGCATGCTCAACGTGGTCGAGAGCACCCTGCGCAGGCTTGGCGAGGAACGCCGCTACCGACAAAATCTGGAGTCGCACCTCGAACGCCAGCACCTGATCGCGCTCGCCGCCGTGCTGCATCGCTGGGAGCCGCGCGACGCGCCGCCGCCCTCGACGACCTGACGAAATCGCGCCGAGCGTCGAACTGCGGGCGACACGGAATCGCGTCGAGGTGCGCCGACCTCGGTAGGCCGTCTGAGCGAGTTCAGCGCCGCCCTGCGCGATCGGCGCAATCGTCGAGCTCAGCGCGCCCGGCGCGATCGGCCCTGTCGTCGCAACCGGCGCACTCGTCGAGCTCAGCGCGATCGTCGCGAGCGGCCTAGTCGTCGCAACCGGCGCACTCGTCGAGTGCAGCGCTGTCGTCGCGATGAGCGCAGCCGTCGAGTGCAGCGCTGTCGTCGAGATCGCCGCACTCGTCGAGCTCAGCGCGATCTTCGCGATGCGCGCAGGCGTCGAGCTGGGCGCCGGTCGTCGAGGTCAGCGCCGTTCGTCCAGGTCGCGGCGCAGCTCGCCCAGCTCGCGGCGCAGCTCCGCAAGTTCCGCGCGCAGCTCGCGCATCGCGGCGGTCAGCTCGCGGGTGTCGAGCGCGGGCCGTGCCGGTTGCCGCGGCTCGCCCGCCTCGCCGCGTTCCGCGGTCCCCCGCCGACCCGGAGGAACGTCGGCCCGGCGCGGGGTGCGCGTGCGGGGCTCGCCAGGAGCTTCGGCGCGCTCGCGAGCTCGTTCCTCCGCCATCACGCGCGGCGCACCCGGTGCTCCACGTGCCCCCGGGGCCCGCGGGGCCCCCGGTGCCTGCGGTGCGATCGACGACTCCGGCGCCGCGAGGCCCTCGGGCGCGACCGGATGGCCTTCGACGATCCGCGGCGCCGTCGGCGCGCGCGGTGGTTGGTCGTCGAAGCGCGGCTGCGCGTCCGCTCCTCCGCGCGGCGCGGCGGGCGCGCCCGGCCCGTTCTGCTCGCCGAGCTTCGTGCGCAGCTCGCGCGCGATCGTCAGCTCGACCTTCTGTCCCGCGCCGAGCGTCGCGACCTTCGCGCGCAGCGCGTTCGCGCTCGGCGTCGGCGTGCCGTCGAGCGCGAGCAGGCGATCACCCGCTCGCACGCCTGCGCGCTCGGCGGGCGTGTCGCTCTCGACGTCGGAGACGCGCAGCTCGCCGAGGCCTTCCGCGAGCAGCACGCCGAGGCGCGGACGCGGCGTGCCGTCCTCGCTCGGGAGCTCTTGCACCTCGATCGCGAGATCTCGCTCGACGATCAGCGCGAGCGGCTTGCCGGCGCCCTTCGCGCGCACCGCGGCGACCACGGCGTCGAAGTCGAGCGTCTGGCGGCCGTCGACGACCACGATGCGGTCGCCCACGCGCAGGTCGGCGCGCTCGGCGGGCGAGCCGGGCTCGACCGCTTCGATCCCGACGCCGTGCTCGGCAGCGCCGAGCGACACGCCGAGGCGACCCGGACGCCCGGTCGGCTGGACGTCGACTTGGCCCTCCTGCGACCGGGCGACGCGCGCGTGCGGCGCGGTCACGGCGGTTGCGGGCGGCAGCGGAGCGGATTGGAACGAAGCGCAGCAGAACAGGGCGAAGAGCAGCATGGTTGGACCTCCGACGGGACTGACGACTACTACGGTCGTCGAGCGCGGCCGTTGGCGAGGGAGAACGACCTCCGCGCGGCGAGCTTCCGCGTGCGCGCCGAAACCGGCGCTCAGGCTAGCGCCGCGGCCGGCCTTCCTTCTTCTGTTGACTCAGCTTGAACTCGAGCGGCGCGGACTTGCCGGCGGCGCCGTCAGGCCCATCGGGCTCGACCTTGATCACGACCTGGGCCTTGCCGAGCTCCTCGTGCCAGAGCGTCGCCTTGTGCTCGCCCGGCGGCAGCCCGGCGATCTTGAACGCGCCGTCGGCGTCGGTCACCGCGACGAACGGCGACTCGCTGACGATCAGCCACGACTTCATCCACGGATGCAGGTCGCACTTGATCTGGATCTTGTCGGACTTCGGGAACGTCGCGGTGTGCTTGCCGCCGACCGCGACCGTCTGGTTGAAGCCCTCGTTCTTCAGCGGATAGATGTGGACGTTGTGGGCCGCCTGATCGGAGTTCAGGAAGTCGACCGTCGCGCCCGCGGGGATCACGACGACGTGCGGCTCGAAGCGGCACTTCTTCTGATCCATCACGATCGGCTTCTCCGGCACCTTCGCCTTCGCGTCCGCGACCTCGATCGTGATCACGACGTTCGCGATGCCGTTGTCCTTGCCGATCAACAGCGACTCGTCCTTCGCGTCGATCGCCTCACCGGCGGGCGTGCAGCCCTTCGCGCGATCGGGCTCGATCGCGAGCGGCTTGACCTCCGGCTTCTCGCCCTCGAAGCGCACCCGGCCGGCGGCGGTGCCGGCGTCCGAGCCTTGACGCGCCGGGATCGAGATCGCGGCCGCGGCGTCGGGTGACGTCGCGACCCCGCGCGCGGTCGACGACGGCACGAGGGCGAGCACGGAGAGCAACGGGACGATCGGGTTCATGCGGATCCTCTAGAGGCGCGGGCGGAAGGGTGGAGCGCGCGCTGAAGGAGGCGCGAGCAGACGGTTGAAGGCGCGAGCGAGCGGGAGCGCCGGTCCTACGCAGCGCGCGGGCTCGACGTGGGCGCGGAAGCGCGGCGGGCCAAGTTATCCGGGCCCGCGCGGTGCGTGAAGGGCGTCAGGAGAGCTTCTTCGCGACCGGGAAGTCCGACAGGCGCCGCAGGGTCGGCAACTTGCCGAGCAACGGCCGCGCGTAGTCGACGAACGCCTGGGTGACGCCGTTGTCGCCGGCGAGGTAGACGGGCTCCATCGGGCGGGTCTCCTTGGCGACGTTCTTGAGGTCGGTCACCTCGTAGCGGATCGCGTAGTCGTTGCCCGCGGCGCGCTTCATCACGATCGAGCCGTGCGCGTGCTCGCCGCCGAGCGCGGCGCGCATCGCGGTGCGGCCGACTTCACGAGCTTCGGTCGCGTCGACGTCGCTCCACACGCCGGCGAACGAGCGCTGGAGGTAGCCGAACGTGTCCGCGCGGACCCGGAGCTTCTCGCCGAGCCGCTGCTTGATCACCCCCGCGAGATGGTCGCCGAGCGCGCCGGAGCCCGAGAGCTGCAGGTTGCCGTGCGAGTCGACTTCCTTCGATTCGAGCAGCAGCTTGCCGTCCGCGGTGTGCACGCCTTCCGAAACCGCGATCACGCAGCGGCCGAACTGCTTGTACACGCGATCGACGTCGCCGATGAACGCGTCGATCGAGAACGCGCGCTCCGGCACGTAGATCAGGTGCGGGCCGTCGTCCTCGTGCTGCTTCGCGAGCACGCTCGACGCGGTCAACCAACCCGCGTTGCGGCCCATCACGACGTTGACCTTGATCCCCGGCAGGCTGCGGTTGTCGAGGTTGTCGCCCGCGGTCGCGCACGCGACGAATTTCGCCGCCGAGCCGAAGCCCGGGCAGTGATCGGTGACCCGCAGGTCGTTGTCGATCGTCTTCGGGACGTGGAAGAGCCGCAGCTCGTAGCGCTTCGCGACCGCGAGCTCGTTCAGGATGTGCGCGGTCTCCGCCGAGTCGTTGCCGCCGATGTAGAAGAAGTAGCGGACGTCGTGCGCCTGGAGGATCGCGAGCGCGCGCTCGCACTCCTCGCGCGTCGGCTTCTTGCGCACCGAGCGCAGCGCGGCCGCCGGGGTGACCGCGACCGCCTCCAGGGTCTCCTTCGATTCGCGGCCGAGGTCGATCAGCCGCTCCTCCAGGACCCCCTTGATGCCGTGAACCGCGCCGTAGACGTTGCGGACCTCGCGCTTGCCGACCGCCTCCTCGACGATGCCGACCAGGCTCTGGTTGATGACACAGGTGGGACCACCGGACTGACCGATCAACACGTTGCCGACGAGGCTCGCCATGGCGCTGCTTTCGCTTCTAGAGACCTGTTCCCGGCCCCGTGGTGACGGTTCCGGGCGCGAAAGCGGACCGTACCGCGCCGCCGCGAGCGAGTCCAACGCGCGACGGGCTTGAAGGCTTCGATGCGGCTGGTAGACTTCCCGCCCCTTCGACCGCAAGTCGGAGGGAGTCAGCCGTTCAGGTGCCCTCGTGGCGGAATTGGCAGACGCGCCAGAATGAGGTTCTGGTGGGGAAACCCGTGCTGGTTCGATTCCAGTCGAGGGCACCATCTCCCCCGCAGCGTCCACACGAGCTGACAGCGCGCGCAGCGCAGCGCCGCATGCAGAGCACCCGCGCAGCGCCGCACGAACGAGCCCGTTCCCTCGCGGGCCGACCTGCGTCGATGCGCTCGCGCGGTCCGTGAGCTCGACGCGCTCAGGTCCCTCGGAACCGCTGGCGCTCCGCCCGGAAGCCCCCGGGGTCTTCGCGCTTGTGCGCACCTCCGAATGCGCAGGAACGGGGTAGGGTTCCAGATCGGGCCCCGGTCTCCCGCGCGCACCGGGATCGCCGTCCGAAACATGCTGCTCCGCGCTGACCGCCTACCGACCGCCGTACGATCCCCGTGGTCGGCGGTGCTCGTCGTCGCCGTGCTCGCGGCGCTGGCGCGCGCGGGCGACTACCACTCGGAGACGACGCTGCGCTGCTCCGACTGCCACGTGATGCACTACAGCCAGAGCCACGGCTACGGGTCGAACGGCTCGGGGCTCGTGCGTCCGCTGGGCTCGTTCGCGATGCCGAAGCTCCTGCGCGCGTCGGTCAACGATCTCTGCACGTCGTGCCACGACGGCGACCTCGCCGCGACCGACGTGCTCGACGCGGAGAACACCGGCAGCCAGCTCGGCATCGTGCGCGCGTCGGGCTACCTCGCACGCGACGGCGTCTCGACCGCGCCGCACGGAGGGCACCGGCTCGATTCGTTCGATCTCGCGCCGGGCTCGTCGCCGAGTTGGAGCGCGGCCAGCGAGAACACGCCCGGCGTCGGCTTGACCTGCATCAACTGCCACGACGCGCACGGCGATCCGGGCTCCAATCACCCGACCGGCGGTCAGTACCGCAATTTGCGCGACGATCCGGGCTTCAGCTCGAACCTCTGGGTGACTTACAACCAGACGTCGGGAGCGAACGACCTCATGCGCGACGTCTACGTCCGCCAGCCGCTCGCGTACGACGAGGCGATGATGGATTGGAACGAGCCCAACCCCAATCGCTCGGCGATCGCGCGCTGGTGCCTCGCGTGCCACACCGACATGCACGGCGGCGGCAACTTGAAGGCGTTCGCCGGCGGTTCGCAGAACTTGATCGCGCTGCTCGACGAGCACCCGTTCGAAGGCGAGGACCTCGAGAACGACATGATCTCGCAGTACAACTCGCTCGTGAACCGCGTGAAGGTGATGAGCGAGATCGGTCAGTGGTCGCCCGCGGGCTCCGACGCGACGCCGACGTGCGTCACGTGCCACCGCGCGCACGGCAACGCGAATCCGTACGGCTTGATCTTCCGCTCGGGCACGGGCATCCCGACCGAGAACGGCGACACCAACGGCACGACGGTGACGAACCTCTGCAACCAGTGCCACGAAGGCGGCACGCCGTAGCTGGCGCGCGGATCAGTCGCCGAGCGGCACGTAGCCGCGCAGCGAGAGGTCCATCTTCTTCGGGTCGAGCGCGAGCATCGCAACCAGCGCCGAGAACGTGCCGAAGTAGGTCCACGTGCGCTCGTACTGCTTCTCGAGACCGGGCGCTTGCTCGGTCAGGAGCTTGTTCTCGAGTTCCGCGAGCCGAGCTTCGACGAGTTCGTCGAAACGCGCCTTGTCGTCGCCTTCGAGCGTCGAGCGCATGCGCCCGGGAAACGCGTCCTTCATCACCTCGTTCTCGATGCGGGCGCGCTCGCGCTTCCAGTCGATGCGAGCGGAGATCTCCGCCTTGACCGCGCGCTGCGTGAAGCGCGAAGCGATCGCGCCGAGCGCCTTGGGCTCGACCCACGCCATCACGTTCGCCTGCGGAAGCGAATCGGTCGCGAGCCGCATGAAGTCGGGCCGATCGACGAGCCGCGGGAACATCGGGTCGTTGCGGCCGTTGTCGCGCGTGTTCAAGGCCTCGCAGACCATGCGGTAGTGATTGGAGACGAGGAACACGTCGCCGTTGACCGCGGTCGCGATATGACCGGTGCCCGGCACGAAGCGCGACCAGAACTCCCAGATCTCGTAGTTGCCGGGCTGGCAGTTGTTGGTGAAGACGCCGCGCTCGCCCGCTTCGCGGCCGGAGATGCCGAAGCTGCGGTAGTGGAAGCTCACCATCTCGGAGAGCTCCTTGATCCGCAGGCGCGCCTTCTCGCTGCCGTCGGTCCAGAGCGCGATCGTCCACGCGGGCGCGGGCGTGTCGTCGTGCGGCGCGTCGTTCGCGTTCAGCGGGTAGTCGTTGGCGCGCAGGAGCAGCGCGAATCGATCGCGGAAGAGCGCGTCGAGCTCCGCGATCAACGCGTCGGTGTGCGTCTGCAGCTCGCCGGTCGGCTTGAACTGCCCGAGCTCGCGCAGCAGGTCCTCGAGATTCGCGCGCAGCGCTTCCTCCGACGACGCGAGCAGCTCGCGCAAGAGGTCGCCGAGCGGGACCTCGACGACGACGAACAGCGCCGTGTCCGCACGCACCATCCGCGCGACGTCGCGCGCGAACACCGAATTGTCGGCGCCGCGCTTGCGGTAGAGCTTCTGCTGCATCGTCGTCATCAGCTCCGACGACAAGTCGGCGTGCAGGTTCGCCTGCAAGCCGCCGTCGAATCCGACGACGCCCGCGATGCGATTCATCGAGCCGAGTTGGAACACGCGGCCCGCGAGCGCGGTCCACAGGTCCTCCGACTGCGCGTCGGGCCAACGCTCGGGCACCGCTAGAGCCTTGGAGAGCTCGCGCCAGTCGAACGCGAGCTCGATCTCGTCCTGCCGCGCGTTGCGCGGCGCGTGCTGGATGTAGTCGAAGTACTGCGCGCCCTGGCCGAACGAGCCTTGTCCACCGTTGCCGTCGAGCTCGCGCGCCTTCTTCACGAAGTCGGCCGAGTTGCTGGCGACGATCACGTCGTGGATGCGCGTCACGTGCACGGGCTCGGGGATGCCGGTGCCGCTGAACTCCAGGAACTCGCCGTCGAGCTTGGCTTCGATGCCTTGCTCGGAGAGCCCGATCAACCCGGGGTACTGGCACACAGCGAGCGCGAGCTTGCCTTTCCAGTTCGCGCGGCCGTACACCGCCCACGTCGCGTCCGACGTGCCGCCGCTCGCGCCGAAGTTGCCGGCGAGCGCGAGATCGCTGCCGCCGAACACGTCGATCAGGTTGGTGCCCCAGGTCTGCGCCTTGATCTCCTCGACGCGCTCGAGCAGGCGGTCGAGCCCGAGCTCCTTCTTTCGCGCCGCCCACTGCCCCGAGCGCTCGAACTCGCCCCACGCACGCGTGCCCTGGAGCGCCTGCGCCGACCGCAGCTCGGGAAACTCGTCGAACTCGCCCGCGAGGTCGCCCTTCGCGACGAAGAAGTCGACGCTCTCGGGCGCCAGGGTCGCGAGGTCGGCCTCGTAATCGCTCTCGGTTGGACTGAAAAGGAACGTCGAGAAGGCGAAGTAGCCCGCGAAGAGCAGCACCATGAGGACGACGAGCAGGATGCGGACGAGACGCTTTCTGGTCATGTGTGGGTGCGAGGGGGAGGGCAAGAGGGTGCCGCGGCGATACGCCGCGCGGAAGTCGCTGCGGCCCGAAACCTAGGCGCGAGCCCCGAGCGCGCCCCCGAAACTCGCGCCGAAGACGCTCGGGAGCGAGCTTCCTTCCCGCCGGCGCGCGCTGGGCGGGGGCTTGACGCGGCGAGCCCGATGTTCGACCTTTTCCGTTTTCCTCAGGCTCCCGTGGCCCTCGGACCCACCCAGGTCCCACGGGCGCGAACACCTCCCCGCCCCGCCTTCGGTCCGTCCCGGCGACTGCCCGAAGAGCCCAATCCGATGCGCATCGCCCGACGGGCCACCGACGTTTCGCTCTCCGTGACCTTGGCGCTCGACGCCCGGGCCAAGGCCCTGATGGCCCAGGGCCGCGACGTGATCAACATGTCGGTCGGGGAGCCCGATTTCCCGGCGCCCGCGCTCGTGCAGGACGCGGCGTGCAAGCTGATCCGCTCCGGCAACGTGCGCTACACGCCCGCGGCGGGAACGCCCGCGCTGCGCGGCGCGATCGCGAAGTACCTGACCGAGTCGCGCGGCGTCGCGTTCACGCCTCCCCAGGTCACCGTCTGCCACAGCACGAAGCACGCGCTCTCCGGCGCGGTCTTCGCGACGATCCAAGAGGGCGACGAGGTGTTGCTCTTCCTGCCCGCGTGGGTGAGCTACGTCGAGATCGTCAAGCTCGCCGGCGGCGTGCCGGTCAGCATCCCCTCCCGACCCGACCTCGGCCCCGATTTCGACGCGATCCGCCGCGCGATCGGCCCGAAGACGCGCGCGATGCTGCTGAACAGCCCGTCGAACCCGACCGGCTACACGTGGTCGAGGAAGGAGGTCGAAGAGCTCGCCGCGCTCGCGGTGAAGCACGACCTCGTCCTGCTCTCCGACGAGATCTATCGTCGACTGATCTACGAAGGCGAGCCCGATTTTTCGCCCGCGAGCGTCTCCGCCGAGGTGCGCGCGCGCACCGTGATCCTCGACGGCGCATCGAAGAGCTACGCGATGACCGGCTACCGCATCGGCTTCGTCGCCGGGCCGCCGGAGCTCGCCGCCGCCGTCGAGCGAGTGCACAGCCACCTGGTCGGCGCGCCGAACAGCGTCTCGCAGGCCGGCTACCTCGCCGCGTTCGAAACCGAACCGCCCGAGGTGGAAATGATGAAGCGCGAGTTCGACACGCGCCGTCGCTTCCTCATCCCCGAGCTCCAGCGCATGGGGCTCGACGCGCCGATGCCGCGCGGCGCGTTCTACGCGTTCGCCGACGTCGGTCCGTATCTCGACGCGCGCGGCTCGAACGGGTTCTGCGAGGACTTGCTGGAACAGCAGAACCTCGCGCTCGTGCCCGGCTCGGCCTTCGGCGTCGACACGCACGTGCGGCTGTCGTACGCGCTCGGCCTCGATCGGATCCGCCACGCATGCGAGCGCCTCGCCGCGTTTCTCGCTGCGCACCCGCGCGCGCCGGCGGCCGCGCGGCGTTGAGTCCAACGCCGCGCGCGGGCCTCCCGATTTTTCACCCATAGTCCAAAATCACCGCAGTGATTTTGGAGTGGGGGTGAAAAATCGGGTACGCTCCCGACCATGTCGACGCGTCGAGGCACGCGATACCTGACCGGCCAGGTCGAGCGCGACCTGACCCGCAAGATGGTCTTCGTCGCCGGCCCTCGACAGGTCGGAAAGACGACGCTCGCGCGGGCGATCCCAGGGGCCGAGCCCGGCTACATGAACTGGGACGTCGCTGCCGACCGCGATCGGATCCAGAGGGGCGAGTTTCCGACCTCCGACCTGTGGGTGTTCGATGAGATCCACAAGTACCGTCGGTGGCGCGGTCTGCTCAAAGGCCTCTTCGACGGTCGCCGCAAGGCTCAGCGCATCCTGGTAACCGGAAGTGCGCGCCTCGACCTGTATCGCTACGGGGGTGACTCGCTGCAAGGTCGCTACCACCTCTTGCGCCTCCACCCTTTGTCGGTCGCGGAGCTCCGGATCGCGAGCGCGTCCGACTTCGCCACGCTGCTCGCGCTCGGCGGCTTCCCCGAACCGTACTTCGGAGGTTCTGCAGTGGAGGCGCGGCGTTGGTCGCGCGAGTACCGAATGCGACTCGTCCGAGAGGACGTGACGAGCCTGGAGCGAGTTCAGGATCTCGACCGACTCGAGTTGCTGGTCGCGCGTTTGCCGGAGCTCGTGGGCTCACCGCTGTCGATCAACGCCGTGCGCGAGGATCTCGAGGTCAGCCACAAGACGGTCGCGGGCTGGCTCCGCATCCTCGAACGGCTGTATGCACTCTTCCGGCTGGCGCCGCTCGCGGGCCCACGGATCCGCGCCGTGAAGAAGGCGTCGAAGCACTACCACTTCGATTGGAGCGTCGTCCCGACCGAGCCGCAGCGCTTCGAGAACCTCGTGGCGTCGCACCTGCTGAAATGGGTCCACCACGAGGAGGACACGCAGGGTCGAGATCTCGAGCTTCGCTACTTCCGCGACAGCGAAGGACGCGAAGTCGATTTCGTCGTCGTCGAAGGCCGCAAGGCGCTGATGCTCGTCGAGGCGAAGTGGAGCGAAGGGCCGCTCGACCCGAACTTGCGCTATCTGAAGGAGCGCTATCCCGGAGCCGACGCGTGGCAAGTCCACGCCAACGGAACGAAGGACTACGTGACGCCGGAAGGCATTCGCGTGGCGCCGGCGGTCGAGTTCCTGAAGACGCTGGTGTGAACGGAACTCCCGTGGGGCCGTCGCTCGGGTCCGGTCGTTTCGGAGCTTCGAGCACCCGGGAGCGACGCTGGCGACTGAAACGGCTCGACGAGCTCGAAGTCCGATCGACCTCCTTCCCGGAGGATGCTGAGCCTGAGCGCGGGAGCCCCTGCGTGCCGCCTTGACGCCGTACGAAGGGGCGTCGACACTCCGAAGGTGATCGTGCGCTCGCAAACCTACGTTTCGTCGAAGGGCGAGTGCACGTTCGCGGACGTCGAGCTTCCGCCCGAACTCGCCGGCGACGTCGAGTCGATCTGGTACTCCGACAACGTCCTGGAAGCGCGTCGCGAGCGCCAGGTGAATGGCAGCCGCGTCCAATCGCCCTGCACGTGTTCGTGCCGAACGTCGACGAGTCCCACGCGCGGGGTCCGCGCCGGCGCGACCTCGAGATACGCGCCGACCACGCACCCCTACGGCGAGCGTTCGGGCGGAGTGCGCGACCGATGGGGCAACGATTGGTTCCTCGTGACGTTGGTCGACGCGGAGAAGCGCAGGCCGTCCTGAGGCTGGGCGCCCCGGCGTGAGCTCCTGGTCGTGAGCTCCTGGTCGTGAGCTCCTGGTCGTGAGCTCCTGGTCGTGAGCTCCTGGTCGTGAGCTCCTGGTCGTGAACGCCTGGTCGTGAACTCCTGGTCGTGAGCTCCTGGTCGTGAGCTCCTGGT
>JACRIN010000086.1 GCA_016220085.1 Planctomycetota bacterium | reverse complement strand
GAGGGAATGCGCGGAGTCGTAGCGCGCGAGCATCGGGTCGAGCCACGCGACGTCGAACTCGTTCGCGGGGTCGACGAGTCGGAGCTGCGCCTCGCGTTGACCGACGCCTTCGTATACGTCGCGTCGGTGCGGCGGCGAGAGCCGCGCGACGTTCGCCGGCAAGACCGCGGGGTCCCACGTCGGCTCGCCGCGCGGCGCGTCGAACGTCGGCTGGAGCGCGACGTTCGGGTAGTAGCGAAACCACGAGCCCGCGTAGCCCTCGATCACGCCGGTCTCCGCGAAGCTCCAATCGATCGTCGCGAGCGTGAAGAGGCTCGCTCCGAAGCACGCGGTGCCGAGCGCGCCCGCGCCGAGGCGCCACGCGCCGCGCCGTCGCCACGCCCACGCGAGCGCGGCGCCGAACAGGATCGTCGCGAACGCGAAGTGCGGCACGAGATAGCGGTAGCGGCCGACCTCGACCGGCTTCGCGTACACGTCGAAGTCGAACGTGCTCGCGCCGACCGCGACGAGGAAGAGCAGCGGGTAGAGCACGAACGGCGCGAATGCGGCGCGCGCCGCGGGCTCGCCTTCCGAGCGGCGCAGCAGCGCGACGAGCGCGCAGCACCACGCGACGACGAACGCGGCGAGGTACGCGCGCTCCGCGTAGCTCGCGGGCAGCCCCGCGAACGCCTCGAACGCACCCGCGTTCGGCGCGACGTCGCCGAGGAACGCCGCGAGGCGCGCGCCGAACCCGTCGAACAGGCCCGCTTCGCCGCCGAGCTTCGCCTCGGCGAACGCGCTCGCCCGGCCCGCGGTCGCGCGCTCGATCCAAGCGAGCGGCGCGAGCCCGAACGCGCAGCCCAACGCCGCCAGCGGCACGTCGCGCACCGCTCGCCGCACGCTGACCGCGACGACGTGCGCGGCGCAGAGCGCGACCAGCATCAACGCGCTCCCGAAGTAGAGGAACACCGCGAAGCCCGCGGCGACGCCCGCCGCGCAGAGCCGCGTGCGCCTCGCGCGGCTCGCGGAGAGCCCGAGCACGAGCCACACGACGATCAACTGGAACGCGACGTTCTCGAAGTGGTTGCCCTTCGCGAGCAACGAGTACTTGAAGAGCGTCGGCGGCGGCAACGCGAACGCGAACGCGGTCACCGCCGCGGCGCCGCGCCCGAAGCAGCGGTCCGCGATGCGCCACGCGAGCACCAGCGCGACCAGCCCGAGCGCGAACGGGACGAGCTTGAGCGCGAGGTACGACTCGCCGAACACGCGGTACGACGCGGCGCCGAGCAGCCCGGTGATCAGGTGTCCGCCGCAGTTGTCGTAGTAGCTCGCGAGCGGCGCGGTCCCCTCGCCCGACGCGGTCACCGCCGCGAGGTTGCCGATCGTGGCGAGCTCATAGACCGGCATCGCCACCGTGTCGGGCCGCGTCGCGAGCAGGAGACAGCGCAGCACGACGTACACCGCCGCGGCGAGGATCAGCAACACCGGGACCCGCATCGTCGCGCCATTGCACCGCGCGCCCAGGTCGCTCGCCACCTTGGATCGGAACGGACGCACGCGAGTTCCGACGATGCGCGTTGCGAACGCAGGAGCACGGCCTTCCCGCCTCGTTGGACGGAGCTACGCATCCCGACGCGCGCTCCCAAACAACTCGAAGTGGAGGCAGGCACATGCACAAGTACGGTTCTCGAGCCCTGGTCGCTCTCGCTCTCGCGGCGGTCGGAGCTACGGCGACGGCGCAGGGTTGGCAGGTCGAGTTGGCGCTCGACGCCGCCGCACACGGACTGACGCTCGATCCGTTCGTTGCGATCAACGACCACGGCGCACTCGGCTTCGCCGCGGTCGGACCGCAGGGCAGCGCGGGCTACCTACTGCTCGGCAACTCCTTGGTCGTCGCCGCGCCGCCGATCGGAGGCCGCCAGTACCTCGGTGCGGGCCTCGACGACGCCTCGCCGCCGCAGCTGATCACCCGCGATCGCGACACGGGCTCCCCACCGATCTTCCGAGTGCGCCTCTGGTCGGGCGACGGGTCCGGCGCGAACACGTTGCTCGGCAACTCGACCGCCGATTTCGATTCGGCCTCGAGCTGGGTCGACCTGAACGCATCGGGCATCCCCGCGTTCACGGCGTTGATCAACGGCTCGTCGCAGACCGCGTTGATGAGCGGCACGCAGAAGCCGCCGACGACGCTCGCGCAGTACAGCGGGAATCAGTCGTTGCGACCGGAGATCTCGAACGACCACCAGATCGTGATCAAGGACAACCTCGGCGTGATCCTCTGGCCGTACCCGAGCGGCTCGTCGACCTTCATCGCGGGTTTCGGCGACGGCTTCCTCGGGCTCGGCAACTACCCGGGCATCTCCTCGAACGGCAACGCGGTGGCGTTCTCGGGCGATCGCGGCAATGGAGAGGGCGCGTTCGCAAGCGTGCGCACTCCGAGCGGTCGCCACCTCTTCGCGCTCGCGGGCGACGGCTCCGGCGACGGCTTCACCGACATCGACGGCGGCCAGCGCATCGCGGTCGCCGCGTTCGGCGCGTCGACGTACCAGACGGTGCTCTCGGTGTTCTCCGGCACGCGCAACGGCGTCGTCGGCGTCTGGGCAAGCCGAGTGTTGGTCAGCGACACTTCGAGCGGCTTCCAAGTCACGCCGCTCGGCCTCGACCTCGTCGCCAAGGTCGGCGACGTCATCGGCGGCAAGACGCTGAGCTCGTGGAACCTCTACCACGCGCTGAATCGCCACGGTCAGCTCGCGTTCTCCGCCGTGTTCAGCGACGGCACGCAGGGCATCGTCCGCGGCGAGGGCGACCTCGACGGCGACTCGCTGCTCGACATCTGGGAGACGCAGGGCATCGACGCGGACGGCGACGGCGTCGTCGATCTCGACTTGCCCGCGCTCGGCGCGAATCCGCTGCACAAGGACATCTTCGTCGAGATCGACGCGATGGCCGGCCGCGAGCCGACCCAGGCGACGCTCGATCGCGTGAAGGATGCGTTCGAGTTCGCGCTGACCGTCGACAATCCCGATGGGAACCTCGGCATCACGCTCCACGCGCTGCTCGACGAGATCGACATCCCGTTCGCGTCGTGGAACACGCTGGGCGCGAGCGGTTTCCCGACCGACTTCGACACCGTGAAGGCGTCGCGCTTCGGCACGCCGACCGAACGCAGCTCGCCGGACGCCGCGACGTTGCTCGACGCGAAGAAGATGGCGTACCACTACTGCATCTTCGCGGATCGCTTCGACGCCGCGGGCCACGGCGGCATCGCGGAGCTGCCGGGCAACGACTTCGCCGTGACGCTCGGCACGTACGCGACTCCCGGCGGCACGCCCGACGAGCAAGCCGGCACGTTCATGCACGAGCTCGGCCACAACCTCGGCCTGCGCCACGGCGGCGCGGACGACATCAACTACAAGCCCAACTACCCGAGCGTGATGAACTACCTCTGGGCGGTGCCGACCGGCAGCCCGCCGGGCTGGTTCCTCAAGTACTGCGCGATCCAGTACCCGACGCTGAACGAAGCCGACTCGAGCGAGCTCGTCGGCATCGGCGCGCGCCCGGGCTTCACCACCTGGATCGGACCGGCGAGCACGCTCGCGGCAGTGCCCGAGAACGGGCCGGTCGACTTCGACGGCGATCACCTCGCGGTCGATCCGCACGTCGCGCGCGACGTGTCGCAGATCGTCGCGAGCGACCCGCCGAGCCCCGGACAACTGCTCGTCAGCCACGACGACTGGACGAACCTCGTCTACGACTTCCGCTCCACCGCCGACTACGGCGACGGCCAACACCCGAACAACACAGGCCAGATCGAGATCGATCCTGCGATCATCGCCGAACTCGTCGCGCTGCGTCCGGGCCCGGCGGTGTATTGCTCGGCGAAAGTGAACTCGCTCGGCTGCACGCCTGCGCTCGACTGGACGGGCACGGCGTCGCTCTCGGGGCCGGACGATTTCTTCCTGAGCGCGAGCAACGTGCGCAATCAGAAGCCCGGGCTGTTGGTGTGGAGTGCCGTCCCGGACGCGCAACCGTTCTTCGGCGGCGTGCTGTGCGTGCAGGTCCCGATGCTGCGCAAGCCGGTGTTCTCCTCGGGCGGCAGCGCGGCGGGCGACGACTGCTCGGGCGCGTACTCGGCGCACTTCGACCAGGCCTACATGGCTGGGCAGAGCCTCCAAGCCGGCGACACGGTCTGCGCGCAGTTCTGGAGTCGCGACACGAGCGCTTCGGATCCGATCGGGATCGGTTTGACGGCGGCGATCACGTTCTCGATCGCACCCTGAGCCCAACTTCCGCGAGCGACCGACGCGGCGCCGATTTCGGCGCTGCGTCGGCGCGTTTTTCGGCGAGAATCCGAAGCTCGCTGTCGAATCCCGCGTCGCTCGACCGTCGGGGAGGCGCGCTCGCGTCGAGCGCGATCCACCTCGAAAGCGACGGGACTCCCCCATGAACCAGTACCTGCTCCTGCTCCACGATCAGAAGGACTTCGGCACCGCGCTCTCCGCCGACGAGATCCAACGCATCATCGGCGAGTACGTCGCCTGGTCCGAGCGCCTGCGCGCCGCGGGCAAGCTGGTCGGCGGCCAGAAACTCCGCGACGGCGAGGGCCGGATCGTGCGCGAGCGCCACGGCAAGGCGACGGTCACCGACGGCCCGTATTCCGAGGGCAAGGAAGTGATCGGCGGGTACTTCTTGGTTCACGCGGAGTCGTACGAGGAAGCGCTCGAGCTCTGCAAGGGCAACCCGCACACGAAGTACGGCGGAACGATCGAGCTGCGTTGCATCGACGCGATGGACGAGCCCGGCGCATGACCGACGGCGCGCACGAGCTCGTCGAGCATCTCTTCCGCACCGATTCCGGACGGATGACGGCGGCGCTGGTGCGCATCCTCGGCGCGCGGCGGATCGAGCTCGCCGAAGAGGCGGTGCAGGAAGCGCTGGTGCGTGCGCTGCGTGCGTGGCCGCTCGCCGGAGTTCCGCGCAACCCGAGCGCGTGGCTGGTCGCGAGCGCGCGCAACGCGGCGCTCGACCAACTGCGGCGCGAGCGGGGCGAGCCGCGGGCTCACAGCGAGGTCGGCGACGTCGCCGCGTGTGAACTTGGCGAACCTGGTGAACTCGGGGAACTCGCGGCGTGGACCGCGCGCGCGGGACAGAGCTACGAGCTCGTGCTCGACGACGAGATCGCCGACGACACGCTCCAGATGATGTTCCTGTGCTGTCATCCCGACGTGCCGCCCGACGCGCGCGCGACGCTGATCCTGAAGACCGTCGGCGGCTTCCACGTCTCCGAGATCGCGCGAGCGTACCTCGCGAACGAAGGCGCGATCGCGCAGCGGCTGGTGCGCGCGAAGCAACGGCTCGCGTCCGGCGGCCCGAGCTTCGAGTGGCCGAGCGGTCGAGAGCTCGTCGAGCGCCTCGACGCGGTGCTCGAAGCGCTCTACCTCGCGTTCAACGAGGGCTACGCGGCGTTGCAAGGCGAGGAGCTGCTGCGCGCGGACCTGATGCGCGAGGCGCTGCGGCTCGCGAGCCTGCTCGCCGCCCACCCGGCGACGCGCGGGCCGAAAGTCGACGCGCTCGCCGCGTTGATGTGCTTCCAGGCGTCGCGCAGCCGCGCGCGCGTCGACGACCGCGGCAACGTGCTCTTGCTCGAAGACCAGGATCGCGCGCTCTGGGACCAAGCGTTGATCGCGCGCGGCTTCCGACGCCTCGAACGCGCGATGGTCGCGCACGAACTCAGCGCGTACCACGTCGAGGCCGGCCTCGCCGCGTGCCATGCGGCGGCGCCGAGTTTCGCAAAGACGCGCTGGGAGCGGATCGTGTTCTTCTACGACGCCGCGCTCGAGCGCGCCGACTCGCCGCTCGTGCGATTGAACCGCGCGGTCGCGATCGCGATGCGCGACGGAGTCTGGGCCGGACTCGCGGAGCTCGATGAGCTCCAGGGCGACCCGCTGCTTGCGCGCTTCTACCTCTTCTTCGCGGTCCGCGGCGAGCTCCTGCGTCGCGCGGGTCGTTTGGACCGCGCCGCCGCCGACTTCGAGCGCGCGCTCGAACTCCCGTGCAGCGAACCCGAGCGCGAACTGACGCTGCGTCGCCTCGCGAGCGCGTCCGCCACGCCGAGACTCGAGCGTCAGCGCAGCGAGTAGACGCGCAGCTCGTGCTGCGTCGTCGCGAGCAGCTCGAACACGCCGTCGCCGTCGGTGTCGCCGAGCGGAACGATCGAGCTGCCGAGGTTCGACAGGCCGTCGCGATCGCGCAGGTCGACGAGCAACACGCCGGTGCGCCCCGAGTACACGAACACGCGGCCGCCGACCAAGCCGTGCGGCTGCATGCGGTACGACCAATTCGCGGCCGCGACGACCACGTCGGTCACGCCGTCGCGGTCGACGTCGCCCGCGGGCGCGAGAGCCGTGCCGAACGACGTGTACCACCCGCGGTCGTCCTGCGGATGCGCTGGAACGAGCCGCAGACACGAGCCGTCGCGGCCCGACAGCAACGCGACCCACTGCTCGATCGACGCCGCGGCGAAATCCGGTGCGCCGTCGCCGTCGATGTCGCCGAGCGCGGCGAGCGCGCTTCCGAATCCGCTCGCGGCGTCGCTGTTGCCCGGATCGACGACGTCGCCGCGTACGGTGCGAACGAGTTCGCCGGTGCGTCCGGAATGGAACTCGACGCAGCCGACGCCGTCCTCCTCGGTCGCGGACGCGAGCCACTCGCTCGCTCCGTCGCCATCGAGGTCGCCGAGGACGGCGAGCGCGCTACCGAACCGGGCGTCCTCGTGTCTGCCCTCGATGCGCGTGAGCAGCCGGAGCTCTCGGCCCGAGAAAGCCGTCACCGCGCCGCGACCATGCTCCGCATTCGGATTCGCGTCGTCCGGGTGCGAGCTCGGCGAAGCGACCGCGAAGTCCGCGACCGAGTCGCCGTCGACGTCACCGAGCGCGGCCAAGCTCGAGCCGAAGCCGTCGCCAAGCGTCGCGCCGCGCAGGGTCTCGCGCACCGATCCGTCCGCGCCGGAGAGCACGAGCACCTCGCCCGGCCAAGCGCCGTGGACGATCGGTACCGGCCGGGGAACGAGGAACTCGCTCTGTCCGTCGCCGTCGAGATCGCCGCACGCGAGCGCGCTCCCTCCGCCGAAGTCGGCGACCTCGCGCTGGAACGTCCGCAGCAGGAGCCGCGTCTTGCCCGAGTAGACGCGCGCCTCGTCCCGCGCCTCGGTCGATTCCAGCGTGAGCACGTCGGTCACGCCATCGCCGTCGATGTCGCCGGCCGAGCTTGCGCTAAAGACGCGCGAGCGGTTCTCCACCCGGCCATCCGTGAAGAGGCACGTCGGCAACGGCTCGGGCGGCCGCGGCCGGACGAGCCAGAGCAGCAGCACCGCGCCGCCCATCGTGAGCGCGAGGAACGCGACGACGGCGAGCGCTTTCATTCCGCCGAATCGTACCGCGCGCCACGGCGTCGCCGTCGGTGGTCGGGCACTCGCTCCAGCACTCGCCGGCGTGCGCGGACGCGGCCTCGACGAGCTTCGCGACGATGAATGGAGGCGCGCCGCAAGTCATCGAGGCCGTCGCGAGCACCGCGGACCGACGCTCGTGACGCGAGCGCCGAGGTCGCCGGCGACGACGCTTCCAGCAGAAGGCCCTACTTCTTCCCGGCGCGCAGCTCCTCGGCCATCGCACGGATCTCGGTCAGGTCCTGCTGCATCTCGCTCCAGCCGTACCACAACGCGTAGTCCGGGTTCGCGTGGAACGTGCCTTGGAACGCCCGCATCCGGTGCTCGAGGTGCATGCGGAAGAGCAGGTTCTCGATCGGCGTGGGCGAGTCGTGGAACGTCAGCAGGTCGGGGAACGCGTAGGTGTAGCTCGCGGGTTTCGCGAGCGTGCCGTCGGCGTAGAGCGCGGCGACGATGCGGATCGCCTCGGCGAGCAAGCGGTCGATCTGCTCGATCATCTGGTCACCCTTCGCGAGCTCGCCCTTCGCGAAGTTCTCCGAGTGGCATTCGCTGCAGGCCGTCATCAGCTTCGCGCGCTCGCGATCGAACTCCTCGGCCGAGAGTCGCGCGACCTTCGCGCCCGCGACGACGTCGAGGCGCCCGGTCGGCTTGCCTTCGGGGTCGAGCACGCCGAGCGCCTGCAAGATCGTCACGCGATCCTTCCACCACTGCTCCGACTCGCCGGGGTACGGCGCGAGCCCGTTGGTGCGCACGGCGAGGAAACCCCACGGCGTGATCACCGCGTGATCGCCGCCTTGCATGTGACATGTCTGGCAAGTCGGCGCGGCCGCGGACTCGGGCAACGCGCCGTCTCGCTTCAAGCCGTGTCGCACACCATGCTTCGACGTCGAGTACATCTCCCACTGCGGGTGGTCGAAGCCCATGTGGCACGTCGCGCACGCTTCGGGTTGGCGGGCTTCCGCGAGAGAGAACGTGTGGCGCGTGTGGCACGCATCGCACGACGCATAGCCGAAGCCCGAACCGACCGACTTCAGGCGTTTGATCTCGTCCTCCGACTTCAGTCCGACCTTGTGGCAGCCGCCGCAACCCTTCATGCCGTCGATCATCGCGACCGGCTTCGCGTGAGTCGTCGGCATCGCGTTCATCGCCGCCCACGCGAGCGCGTGCTTGGATTTCGCGAACTGCTCGTATTGCTCTCCGTGGCACGTCTTGCACGTGTCCGCGGTGACGGTCCGCACCTTCGCGACGTCGTTCGCGTCCCGATGCTGATCGCCGTGGCACGATTCGCAACCGACCACCGGGTCGTTCTGCGAGTGCTTGCTCGCGAGCCAGTCACCGACGACGCCTGGGGTGATTTCGCGGTGACAGCGCACGCACGCGGACTCGGACGGCGCGGGACCGGCCGCCGGCTCGCCGACGTGCGCCGATGTCGTCTTTGCGCCGTCCCTCGACGGAATGGAACAAGCCGCGACGCTCGCGGCGGCGGACAGAGCGATGACGGCGACGGAACGGACGATCGTGGAACGCTTCATGGAATCTCCGGGGGCTCGCGGGGGCGTTTCGGGTCCATGAGCTTCGGAATTCGAAGCACTCGCGTCACCTAGCCGCACTGCGCAGTCCGCCCTACGCCGACCGGCGCGTTCCGGCGAAGTCGACCGAGCCGTTGCGCATGGCGCTCGGGAGACCCTCTGCCGCTCCCGGCGTCGACTCGGCGATTCACTCCGCCATCGCCGGTTGGCCGGTGTCGTCGACTGGAGCGCGCCGAACATGGCGCGAGTCGGTGTCGCTCGCGACACCGACTCGCAGCCGATCGCGACGTTCGCAGGCTCGCGCGCCGTCGATCCGCTCGACGCGACGCGCGCTCACTGGACGCGTCACTGCCAGGTGATCTGCACCGCCGAGCTCAGGTTGCTCGACGTGCCGCACGGCCCTTGCGGATCGCGGAACCACGCTTGATAGACGCGCGTCACGCCCGGCGCGACGGCGCCCTGCGTCGCGATCGACGCGGTCGATTGCGCGGCACCGGTCGCATCGAGCGTCACCGCTTGCAAGCGCTTGATCGAGCCGCCGGCGCAAAGGATGCCGTCCTGGAACGGCACGGCGACCGCGTTCACGCCCTGGAAGAAGAGCGCGGGCTTGCCTGCCGCGGCTTGCGTGACGTGCAGCACGAGATCGTCGGCCGCGACGTTCGCTGAACCGCTCGCCGCGAGCTTCGCACCGAGGCCGCTCGAGTTCTTGCAGCCTTCGCCGGCGACGCTCGAATTGCCGCACGGACAGGCGGCGACCGAACCATCGCCGGAGCAGAGTTGCGTGCCGACCGGCGCATCGCGGGTCAGGAGCACGACTCCGACCTGACCGGTGACCAAGTTCTGCGCGCCGACCGCGATCGCACGAGAGTCGTTGAGCGCGGTGCCCCCGGTCCAGGTCAGCACCAGCCACTGTCCGGCCGGCGACGTGATCAAGCTGTCGAGCGCGAACGTGCCCTCGCCTTCGAAGCGGGCGTAGTGCGTCAACGTCATGAACGTCAGCATGTCGCCGAGCTCGTTGACCTCGGACGCGCCGTTGTTCTGCCCGCAGGCACCGAAGACCTCCCAACCGACGCCGTTCGAGTAACGCGCGACGTAGCGGTTGCAGTTGCTGCCGGACGTCGAGATCGCGGAGGCCGCGACTTGGCCGAGCTCGTTGATGTCGTAGCAGTTGACGGCGCTGAAGCCGCCCACCGGATGGCCCAGGTTCTCGACGACCATCGTGTCGAGGTCGAGCCGCTTCCCGGTGACGTCGATCAGCACGCGCTGGTCGTTGATCTTCTGGGGATCGAACACGCCGGTCGCGGCGAGACTCTGGAGACCGGTCGGCCCCGTGAAGAGCACGGGCTCGCGGAACATGCTGTCGGCCGAATGCCCGACGATGTCGCCGACATCGTTGACGCCGAGCGCGTCGCTGCGGTTGTCACCGGGCAGGACGCCGAACTCGACGATGTCGTAGCCGCCGCCGAGCTTCGGATACCACGCGCAGGCGACGCCGCCGAACTCGGGCGAAAACGAGCTCGAGCTCACGGATCCGACGATCACCCCGAGATCGCTGATGTCGTTGGCCCAGCTGGTGAGGCGCCCGGCCGGCAGAGGCAACGCCGACGGCGCCGAGCCCGACTTCGCGACCCAGCCGCGCATGCCGCCGAACGTGGTCGTGTCGGAACCGATGATCACGCCGCTCGCGTTCATCTGGCTGACGCCCGAGCCTGGCCCGAGGAATTCCGCGGAGTAGCTCGGCTGCTGCGCGAGCGCGGACGAGGCGATGACGAGCAGCGCCGTGAAAGGAGCGAGGAGGAAGAAATTGCGCATGGCGTGGACCTTTGGTTGAAACGTACCGCCGCAGCGGGCAAGTCGCGCACCACCGGAGCTCCCTGCGAGCCCGAGCAGCGCGACGTCACCCTCCCTTGCGCCGTCGCGGCTCGGAACCGGTCAGTTCGACTCGGGAATTCGCGCCCGGTGCTCCGGAGCAGCGAGCCCTAGTCCGTCCGTTGGACGCGAATCCGCGCCGCGGAGAACACTGAGTCAGGGCTTGCGCGCGAACGCCGGGTCGTCGGACTTGCCGCCCGCGCGCAGGTACGCGAGCAGGTCGAGTACTTCGTCGTCGGCGAACGTGTCGAGCAACGCGCTCGGCATCCGCGAGAGCGCGCTCGGGCGACGCTCGGCGATCTCGGAGGCCGCGAACGTCACCGGCGGCTTGCCGTCGGCGAGCCAGACCCGCACGCGGCCGTCGGGCAGGTCCTCGAGCCGGCCGAGGAAGAGCTCGTCGTCGTGCGTGATCACCTCGAAGTCGCGATAGAGGTCGGAGATCGTCCGCGAGGGCTCGACGATCGCCTCGGCGATGTCGGCGTCGCCGAAGCGACTGCCGAGGCCGGTCAGGTCCGGACCGGAGCCGCCGCCCGAGCCGTCGAACCGGTGGCACTGCACGCATTGCGCCGCGCGGAACGTCTCCGCGCCGCGGTCGAAGTTGCGACCCGCGTGCGAACTCGGCGCGCGACGCAAGAGCTCGTCGAGCTTCCACGCCTTGACGAACGGGCGCGCGGCGACCGCCGCGGCCGCTTCGGGCACGGTCGGATCGACGCGCGGCCCCAGCGCGGCGCGCTCGGTCTCGGCGAGCGTGTCGATCGCGTCCGCGCGCAGGTTCTCGAGGTACTTCGCGTAGCTGTTGCCGCCGCTGGTCTTGGTCGTGAGCTCGTTCAACGCCGCAAAGAAGCGCGCGCGCTGCTCGAGCGTCCAACCGCTCTTCAGGTTGCGCAGCGACCAGAGCCCGGCGATGCGGTCTTCTTGCTTGGTCGCGGCTTCGACGCGCGAGAGCGCGGGTTCGATCGCGCGCGCCTCGCCGAGATAGACCAGCAAGTCGAGCAGCTCGCGATCGACGTCCTCGCTCGCGTACGGATAGAGCTTCAGCAGCCGGCGAGAGAGCCGCCGCGTCGTCGCCTCGTCGGGCGCGCCGAGACGGATGCAGACGAGCTGCAGCGCGCGCAACGCGTCGAGCAGTCGCTCGGCGGCGAAATGTTGGACCTCGAGCGTCTCCCACTTCGCGAGCGCGCGCGACGAGAGGTCGGCTCGACCGCGATGCGCGAGCGCGACGAGGATCTCGATCGTCGCCTGCGGACGCCGCTCGGAGAGGGCGCGTGGGAGCCAGAGGCTGACGTCGGTTTGCTCCAACGCCACGCGCGCCGCGTAGCGCACGAAGCGATCGGGCTGATCGAGGTCGGCGAGAGCTTGCTCGACGAGCTTCGGGCTCAGCTCGCTCGTGTGGAACGGACTCCAGTAGTAGCGCGAGGCTGCGCGCTCGTTCGCGCCGGCTGCGGGCGCTTTCGCGATGGGCGCGGGCGCTTTCGCGCCGGGGGGGGTCGCCGTGCGCGTGACGCGGTAGAGCGCCGACTGCGTGCGCCGTCCGCCGACCAGGAAGTAGAGCGAGCCGTCGGGCCCGAACTCGAGGTCGGTCAACGCGAGCGGCTTGCCCTTGATGAAGGGCTCGAACTTCGCGCTGTAGCTCGCGCCGTTCGGACGCAGACTGACCGAGTAGATCGTCCCGTACGCCCAATCCGCGGCGAGGATCACGCCGCCGCACTCGGTCGCGAGCTCGGGCGCGAAGCGTCCGCCGCGATCCGCGCACACGCCGGTCGGCGACGCGATGCCGACGTCGACGACGCCGGGCAGGCAATCGGGATAGTACGGCGGCCAACGCCACGAGCCGGTGCGCCAGCCGTAGTCGCCGCCGCTGACGACGTGTTGGATCATCGTCGGCCGATACCACGGCAGTCCGATGTCCCACTCCATGTCGGAGTCGAAGGTGAACATCTCGCGCTCGTCGTTGAACGCGATGTCGTACTGGTTGCGGAAGCCGCAGGCGAAGAGCTCCCAATCCGCGCCGTCGGGATCCAGGCTGCAGATCCAACCACCGGGCGCCGTGATGCCGACCGCGTGACCGTTCGGATCGGCGTGCTGCGGCAGCAAGCGATCCTCGCCCCACCCGCGCGGCACGCGCGAACGCACGACGTCGGGAAGCTCGGTGTGGTTGCCGCCGACGACCCAGAGGCGCTTGCCATTCGGATCCGGCACCACCGCGTGCGGACCGTGCTCGCCCGAACCGTCGAACCCCGCGAGCAGCTCAGGCTCCGCGAAACGCTCGCCATCGATCGCTTTCGCGCGCCAGAGCCCGGGCTTCGCGTCGCCGTCTTGCTCGGACACGACGACGTAGAGCGCGCCGAACGCGTAGCAGAGACCCTGCGCGCTGCCGAGCGCGAGCGGGAGTTCCTCGACGTCGCTCACCGCACCGTTCGCGAGCGTCACGCGATAGAGCGGCCCGTACTGATCGCTCGCGAGGATCCGACCGCGATCGTCGAAGCACATCGCGACCCACGAGCCCTGCTTGCGACGCGGAACGGTGTAGAGCAGCTCGGCGCGGTAGCCGGCGGGCAGCGAGAGCTCCTCCGCGGGCGTCGCGCGCCCCGCGTCGTACGGTTTCGCTTCGTGGCTGCCCCACGGGCCGCCGCCGAGCGGCGCGAGCTCGCTCGCCGGCCGCCAGCCGCTCGCGTCGAAACTCGCGGTGTTCCAGCCGTCGGCGCGCTCGCCGGTGAGCCAGTTTGCGTTGCTGACGAAGCGCTGCGTCGCGCCGTCGTCGAACTCGAGGTCGAGCGAGAGCATCACGCCCGCCGGCCCTCCCTCGTTCTCCGCGTCGACGCCGAGCACGTTGTCGCCCTCGCGCAGGAGGTGCGCGACGTCGACGTAGCCCGGCGTGCCCCAGTCGTCGTTCTCCAGCGCCTCGGTGCCGTTGACCGTGACGACGCACGCGTTGTCGGCGGCGGCGACGAGACGCGCGCTCTTCGGCGGCCGCGCGAGCGCGAGCGTGCCGCGGAAGCGCGCGGTCTCGCCCTCGCTCGCTTGGCCGAGCGCGTCGGGGTTCGACCAGATCCAGCGCGGCGTGCCCGGCTCGACGTCGTCGAGGCGCGCCGTCTTCGCACCGAGGTCGCGCAAGCGCACGTTGCGCAACCGGATCTCCATCGGCGCGCCCTGGTGCAATTGGAACGCGAGGATGCCGCGCGTCGCCGCCTTCGACGCGTCGAGGTCGGTCAGCGTCGTCATCGGGACGCCGTTGATCGCGAGCGCGATCGTCGTGCCGCGCGCGACGACGCGATACGTGTTCCAGTCGTGGACGCGGACGTGATCGAGCAACCGGGCGCCGTCGACGAGCTCGAGCACGGTGCGCGAGCCGTCGGCGTCGTAGCGCAGCACCTCGCCGCGCCGCGCCATCACGCCGCGGCCTTCTTGCTCGTACACGCAGCCGATCCAGTTCGGACCGTCCTCGAGGTCCGCCTGATAGCCGGCGACTTGGTGCTCGCCCTGGTCGCTGCTGCGGAACTGCAGGCCCGAATTGCCGCCGACGAGCTTGTAGTCGAACTCGATCTCGAAGTCGGCGACCTCGCCGCCTCGCCACAGCAGCCACGTCGTGCGATCGAGCGGATTCTGCGCGGTCGAGCGTCCGACCAGCGCGCCATCCTCGACGCTCCAGAACCGCGGATCGCCGTCCCAGCCGTCGAGCGACTTGCCGTCGAAGATCGCGCGCGGCTCCTGCGCGAAAACCGACACTGCGAGCGTGATCCAGAACGCGAGGTTCAAGGCAATTCGGCGCATCGCGCGCCACCCTAGCAAACCGGCGTAGTGAGCGCGTTCTCCGGCGCACACGCCGGTCACCGCGACGAAATCGCGGTTGCGCGCGAGCAGCTTGAACCGTTCCAGCGCTCTCGAGCGTGTCGGTGTTCGAGCGCGCGCGTCCGGCGCGGTCCGGGCTCGCCTCGCGGCGACGCTCTCCCCCGGATCGTCGATACGGTTCGACGTCGGACGCCCGCGCTCCCCAACTCCTCCGCGATCCGTGCGCCCCACTCCTTGGCCTGCTTTGTTGGTCCTCGCTGCGGTCACCGCGTTCTGCGCGGTGCTGCGCGGTTCGCTGCGCGACGGACCGGCGTTCGAGTCGCTCGAACGCGCGCTCGCCGATTTCGCGCTTGCGCCGGCGACGTGGCTCGTCGCGCGCGAGCTCATCGGCGCGTCGTGGGCCGGCGCCGCGGCGCTGCTCGCCGGCACGTGCGGACTGCACGCGCGCGCGGCCGCTGGAGGTTCGGGCAGTTCGGACGCCGCGCTCGACGCGGTCGTGCTCGCGCTCGGGCTCGCGGCGATGCTGCGCGCTCGCCGCACCGATCGCGCGCTCGACCGCGGCGTCGCGCTCGGGCTCGTCGTGTGCGCGCTCGCCCGCGGGCCGCTCGGGCTCGCGGTGCTCGCACCCGGTGCGTTGGGCGGAGCTCGCGAGCGACGCTGGGCGCGACGGCTCGCGTTCGCGGCCGCGGCGGCGCTCGTCTTCGCGCTGCACCCCGCCGGCGAGCGCGCGTTCGACCGCGCGGTGCTCTTCGCGCGCGCCGGAGAGCTCGGCGGCGAAGCCTGGCTCGCCGCGATCGGCGCGTTCGGCCTCGGCATCGCGCTGCTCGGCGCTCACGACGAACGCGCGCGCGCGCCGGCCGACGAACTGCTCGTCGCGACCGCGCTCGCGTTGCTCGCGACCGCCTGCGATGCGCGCGAACTCGCGTCGGCGGCTTTGACGCCGCTCGCGGCGCTGTGGGCGGTAGTCGGACTGCGCTGGACGCTCGGACGCTTGGAGCTCGCGAGCCCGAGCCGCGCGCTGAGGTGGACGATCGGCTTCGTGTTCGTGTGCGCCGCGCTGCTGCCGCCGCTCGGACTGGCGCTGCGTCAGGTCGTCGCGCTGCGGTGAGCACGCGCGCGCGAATCCGCACCACGGGCCGAGTTTCGTACGCGCTCCGGCGAGGCCTCGCGCGCCGAGCGTTCGACTCCGCTCGCGAGCACGCGGGTCGCGCGCCACGGCGGTTCGCGCGAGCCCCGAGTTCGGCGCTGTGCCCGGCACTGTGCTCGGCACCGAGACTTCCGCGCGACTCGCCACGGAGCTCGGAACCCAAGAACCCAGGAACCGGGGCCGCGCGAGTCCCGTCGAAGCCCGACCGAGCTCCCTCCGGTTAGCATCACCGGTCGTCGCATCGGCCCCACGCTCTCCGAGGATCCACCCATGTCGCTCGCGCTGTTGCTCAGCCTCGCCACGCTCACCGCCCAGGACGCGAGTCCTCGATATCATCTCGTGCGAGTCGCCGACGGCGCGGCGCGGAGCGAGCGCTTCGCTTCGCTCGGCTTCGATCACGTCGCGCGCGACCCCGCGAGCGGCGAGGTCGAGTTCGCGGCGAGCGACGCCGAGCTCGCAAAGCTGCGCAACGCCGCGATCCTCTACCGCATCACGATCGACGATCTCGAGAGCTTCTACGCGTCGCGCCTCGACGCCTCGCCCAAAGCGGTCGGCAACCACGGCGCGTGGCTGACGCCGCCGTTCGCACAGGGCTCGATGGGCGGATACTACACCTACGCGCAGGTGCAGTCGGTGCTCGACCAGATCCACGCCGCGTACCCGACGTCGACGACGACGAAAGCGAACCTCGGCGCGACGATCGAAGGCCGCTCGATCTGGATGCTCAAGGTCTCCGACAACGCGGCGATCGACGAGAACGAGCCCGAGGTCCGCATCGATTCGCTGCACCACGCGCGCGAGCCCGAAGGCATGCAAGCGTCGCTGTGGTTCATGCTGTGGATGCTCGAGAGCTACGCGACGGATCCGCTCGCGAAGTACCTCGTTGACGAACGCGAGTTCTACTTCGTGCCGGTCGTCAACGCCGACGGCTACGTCTACAACCAGTCGACCAACCCCGGCGGCGGCGGGATGTGGCGCAAGAACCGCCGCAACAACGGCGGCGGCGTCTTCGGCGTCGACCTCAATCGCAACTACAACAACCACTGGGGTTACGACAACGTCGGCTCGAGCCCGTCGACGTTCGACGAGACCTATCGCGGGCCTTCCGCGGCGAGCGAGCCCGAGGTGCAGGCGATGCAGAGCTTCATCGCCGCGCGACAATTCAAGACGGCGCTTTCGCTGCACACGTACTCGAACCTGTGGCTCTATCCGTACGGCTACGCGCTCGTGTATCCGGCGAACGACGCGCAGTACCTCGAGGTCTCGACGCTCGCGACCGCCGTCAACCACTACGAGATCGGATCGCCGCCCGCGATCCTCTACGCCGCCAACGGCGTCACTTGCGACTACGACCACGACGCGAAGGGCACGCTGTGCTGGACGCCCGAGGTCGGCTCGGCTTCCGACGGTTTCTGGCCGCCGACCAACCGGATCATCCCGCTCGCCGAGGAGATGCTGCTCGCGCAACAGCGCACCGCGCTCGCCGCGGGCGCGTGGATGCGCGTGCTCTCGACCTCGGTGGTCGAAATCGGCGACGGCGACGGCTTCTACGAGCCCGGTGAGTCCGTGCAAGTCACCGCGACCGTCCGCAACAGCGGGCGCACGGCGAGCGCGACCGCGGTGAGCTTCTCGGTCACCTCCTCGAGCCCCTACGCGACGATCACCAACGGCACGGCGAACTTCGGCACGGTCGCGGCGTTCAGTCAGGCGACCAGCGCTCCGGTGACGATCGACATCGCACCGAACGCGCCCGGCGGCGTCGCGCTCGACTACACGCTCGCGCTCGCCTACGAGGGTTGGACGCAAGCGACCGGCGGCACGATCCAGCTCGGCCAGCCGCTGACGCTCGTGCTCGACGACGCCGAGCTCGACCTCGGCTGGACCAAGGGCGTCGCGGGCGACACCGCGACCTCCGGGTTCTGGACGCGCGGCTCGCCGATCGGGACCAACTCGTCGGGCGCGCCCGCGAATCCGTCGGTCGACAACACGCCCGCGCCCGGCGTGAACTGCTACATGACCGGCAACGGCGGCGGCTCGGCGGGCACGGACGACGTCGACGGCGGAGCGACGACGTTGCTCTCGCCGATCTTCGACCTCGAGCACTGCGGGCCGGCGACGCTCTCGTTCGCGCGCTGGTTCGCCGACCTCAGCGTGGTCGACGACGTGTTCGCGATCTCGCTCTCGAACGACGGAGGAACGAGCTGGGTGCCGCTCGAAACCGTCGTCGGCAACGCGAACGCGTGGACGTCGCCGGACTTCGCGATCGCAAGCGTCCTGCCGCAGACCGCGAAGATGCGCCTGAAGTTCGTCGCGAACGACAATCCGAACAACTCGGTCGTCGAAGCGGCGATCGACGACGTGCGCATCGAGATCTACGGCCCGAGCGCGCGGCTCGCGCTCTACGGCAAGCCCGCGCTCGGCGGCACCGCGAGCGCGTTCGTGCGCGGCCCCGCGGGAGCGACGTACCAGCTCCAATCGACCGTCTTCGACCCGTTCTCGCCGTCCGGAGGCGTCGGACTCGCCCACCCGTTCCTCGTCGGCGGCAGCGCGGGCACGCTGCCCGCGAGCGGGCTCGCGCGGGTCGCGCTGACGCTGCCGACGTCGGCCGCGTTCGCCGGGAAGCGCGTGTGGTACCGAGCGCTCCTGCGCAACGGCGGAAGCGTCAAGCTGACGAACTGGAGCTCGCTCGAGCTGCCTTGAACGAGCGCGAGAGCTCCGCGAGGTAGCTCCCGTGCTCGAAGTGCGCGAGCACGCGCGTCGCGAGCCCGACATCGGCCGCGTGCGACGCGAGCGTCGTTGCGTCGACGTAGAGCTGCGCGAAGCGAGGCCCGACCTCGCCGTCGTATTCGAACCAGAACTCGAGCTCGCCCTCGTAGCGCGACCCGGCCCGCGCGCCGGAGGCCGAGCGCAGGTCGGTCGAGTCGATCAGGAGCGTGCCGTTCGGCGCGAGGAAGGCCGCGAGGCGCGCGAGGAACGTCCCGAGCCCGTCGAGCGTCCGCGCGAGGCCCGCGCCGTTCGCGAGCACGAGCACCGTGTCGAACGCGCCGCGCTCCGCGTCGTCGGGATCGAGATTCCACGCGTCGCAAAGCCGCGCATCGCGCACGCCGCGCTCGCGCGCGATCGCGATCGCCTCCGGTGAATGATCGAGCGCGACCACCGCGTGCCCGCGCTCCTGCAGCGCGAGCGCGTGAACGCCGACGCCCGCGCCGACGTCGAGCACGCGACCGCGCGCGAGCGCCAGCGCGGCGACATCGAGCTGGAGGTACTGCTCGGGCCCGCGGAACCAGATCTCGACCGGCAGGTCCTCGGGCGCGCCGTGGCTGCAATGCACGCGCAGCACCGCGCCGCGCACGCCGCGACGATGGTCGGCGAGCGCGCGCCCGTAGAGGTTCCATGCGTCCGCACCCATCGCGATAGGGTAGCTCGGCGCGACGCCCGAACGTCGCCGCGCTGAGGTCAGCGCGTGCAGAAGCCTCGCGCGCGCCCAAGCCTGGCACGCGCTGAAGTCCGTGCGCGCTCGAGCGCCGCGCGCGGCGGGGCTCCGCTCGGTGGCGTCCCGCACGCGGCCGACGCGAGGCGCGTCCGATCTCAGTCGCGCGCCGCCTCGAGCGCCGCGGCGACGACCGGCTGCTGCTCCCAGCCTCCGCCGAGCGCCTTGTAGAGCGCGACGAAGTGCGTCGTGATCGCGGCGTCGCTGGTCGCGAGCTGATCCTCGAGCTCGGCGACCGCACGCTCGGTGTCGATCACGGCTTGGAAGTCCGAAAGTCCCTCGGCGTACTGCGCGCGCGACAGATCGACCGCGCGCCGCGCTTGGAGCGCCGCTTCCCGCAGCGAGCCTCGACGCGTCTGCTCGCGCACGAACGCGACCATCGAGTTCTCGGCTTCTTCGAGCGCGACGAGCACCGTGCGCTCCCAACGGACGAGCGCTTGCTCGGTGCGCGCCTCCTGCGCGACCACGCGATTCGCGAGTCGGCCGCCGTCGAACAATCGCCAACGCAGCGACGGACCGATGCCGAAAACGGCGCTGTCGCTCTCTCCGAGGTCGGTGACGTCCTCGGCGGCGATGCCGAGCTCGCCCGCGAGCGTCAAGCGGGGCAAGCGATCGCCCTCGGCGACTCCGACGCGCGCGTGGGCGGCGGCGAGCTCGCGCTCGGCGCGGCGCACGTCGGCGCGACGGCGCAAGAGCTCCGCGGGCACGCCGACCGCGAACGAGAGCGGCGGCACCGGGATCGGTCGTTCGACGGCGAGTTCGCTCGCGAGCGCGCCCGGCGGCAGGCCGACGAGCACCGCGAGGCGATGCTCCGCAGCCGCGACGCCGACTTCGAGCGCCGGCACGCGCGAGCGCGTCGACTCGACATTGGTCCGCGCTTGCGCGACGTCGCGCTCACCGACCAAACCGGCGTCGAATCGTCCGCGCACGAGTTGGAGCGTCTGCTCCTGCAACGAAACGTTGTCGCGCGCGATCGCGAGACGGCGTTGGAACGAACGCAGCTCGATGTAGTTGCGCGCCGTCTCCGCGGCGACCGCGACCGAGACGTCGCGCACGTTCTCGACGCTCGCATCGAGGTCGGCGTTCGCCGCTTCGATCGAGCGGCTGACGCGGCCCCACAGGTCGATCTCCCAGCTCGCGTCGAAGCCCGCCGAGTACACGCCGTTGTCGGGCACGAAACCGCCGAGCGGCGTGTTGTCGCTCTCGCCGCGCCGCAGGAAGCCGGCCTTGCCGTCGAGCGTCGGATAGCGCTCGCCCGCGGCGTCGCCGCGCAGCGCGCGCGCCTCGCGCAGGCGGGCGAACGCCTCGCGCAAGTCGTGGCTACCCAGCGCGGCGCGCTCGATCAGCGCGTCGAGCTCGGGGTCGTTCAGCTTGCGCCACCACTCCGCGAGCTCGGGCTCGCCGGCGCGCAGACCTTCGCCGTCGGCCGATCGCCAACGCTCGGGCACCGCGAGTTCGGGAGCTCGGTAGTCCTCGCCGACGCTCGCGCACGCCGCGGCGAGCGCGAGCAAGAGTCCCGATCCGATCGTCACCTGCTTCATGCGACTCCCATCACCGCTGCGCGCGGTTCCGACTTCGCCGGCGTCAGCGTGGCGTGTGCCCCGCCGTGCTCCCCGCCGCCAACCTCGGCGCCCTCCTCGCCGCGCGGCTCGTGCTGCTTGGCGATCAGCGAGTAGAAGACCGGCACGACGATCAACGTGAAGAACGTGCCGACGAGCATCCCGGCGACGAGCACCGTACCGATCGAGTTGCGCGCCTCCGCGCCCGGCCCGGTCACCAACACCAGCGGGAAGTGACCGAACACCGTCGCCGCCGAGGTCATCAGAACCGGCCGCAAGCGCGTCTGCGCGGCTTCGCGCAACGCCGCCGCCTTCGCGAGCCCGCGCTCTTGGAGCGTGTTCGCGAACTCGACGATCAGGATGCCGTTCTTGGCGATCAGGCCGACCAGCGTGATCAACCCGACCTGCGAGTAGATGTTGATCGTGGTCAGGCCGAGGAAGCTGAACACCAACGCGCCCGAGATCGCGAGCGGCACCGAGCCGAGCAGCACGATCAACGGATCGCGGAAGCTCCGGAACTGCGCGGCGAGCACCAGGTAGATCAGCACGAGCGCGAACCCGAGCGTGACGACCAACGCCGAGCCCTCGCGGCGGATCTGCCGCGATTCACCGGCGTAGTCGAGCGTGACGGAATCGCCGCCGACCGCGCGCGCCGCGTCCTCGAGCACGCTCAGGCCCTCCGCCTTGGTGACTCCCGGCTGCACGCCGCCGAAGATGCGCACGGCGTTGCGCTGCTGGAAGCGATTCAGCGTGCGCGGCGCCGTGCTGCTCTCGATCCGCGTGAACGTCGACACCGGCACCAACGCGCCGGTCGGCGTCTTGATCTTCAGGTCGAGCAGCGGTCCGACGGTCGCGCGGTCCGCCGTCGCGAGCTGCGGGATCACCTTGTAGCTGCGATCGAAGTAGTTGAAGCGGTTGACGTAGCCGCCGCCGAGCAGGACGCCGAGCTCGCGGCCGACGCTGGCGAGGTCGAGCCCGAGGTCGGCGATCAGCTCGCGGTCGATCACGACGCGCGCTTCCGGTCGGTCGATCTTCAGGTCGGTGTCGACGTAAAGGAACTTGCCGCTCTGCCATCCGGCGCCGACCACCGCGCCGACGAGCCCCTGCATCTCCTCGAGCGGCGCGTTGCTCTGCAACACGAGCTCGACGTCGAATTGCCCGGCGTTCGGCAGCGGAGGATCGAGCCGCGGGAACACCCGCAAGCCCGGCACCTGCGACACCGCGCCGAAGACCTCGCCGTACATCTGCTCGGTCGAGCGCGAGCGTTCGCGCCAGTCCTTGGTGACCATCCCGCCGAAACCGCCCCAGCTCGCGGTCAACGACCACATGAAGCGCGCTTCGGGGAAGCTCGTGATCGCGCCGATCACCTTCTGCGCCTGCACGTCGACCGCTTCGAGCGTCGAATCCGGCGACGCGTCGAGGAACAGACTGATGTGACCTTGGTCCTCGACCGGCGCGAGTTCGCTCTTCGAGAACATGTAGAGCGGCCACGCCGCCGCCATCACGAGCAGCGCGGCGGCGACGATCGCCCAGCGCATGTCGAGTGCGAGATCGAGCGACCACGCGTACGCACGCCGCACGACGTCGAAGCCGCGGTTGACCAGCTTGGTCAGGCGTCCTTCCTTGCCGCCGGGATGCACGAAGCGCGAGCTCATCATCGGTGACAGCGTCACCGCGACGATGCCGGAGACGACGACCGCCGCCGCGAGCGTGATCGCGAACTCGAGGAACAGCGAGCCGGTGAGGCCGCCCTGGAAACCGATCGGCGTGTACACCGCCGCGAGCGTGATCGTCATCGCGACGATCGGGCCGACGAGCTCGCGCGCGCCGACCAACGCGGCTTGGAGGCGCGTCTTGCCGAGGCGCACGTGTCGCTCGACGTTCTCGACGACGACGATCGCGTGGTCGACGACCAGACCGACCGACAGCACGATCGCGAGGATCGTCAGAAGGTTGAGGCTGAAGCCCGCCGCCCACATCACGATCGCCGCGCCGACGAGCGACACCGGCATCGCGACGAGAGGCACGAGCGCGGTACGGATCGAGCCCATGAAGAGGAACACGACCACGCCGACGATCAGGATCGTCTCCATCAGCGTCTTCGTGATCTCCGTGAGCGCGTTCTCCATGAACGTGGTCGCGTCGTACGCGAGCTGCATGTCGATGTCGCTCGGCAGCGTCGGTCGCAAGCGATCCATCTCGGCGCGCAGCCGGTGCGCGACATCGATCTCGTTGACGCCGATCAACGGCCACACCGACAGGTACACGGCTTCGCGTCCGCTGAACTTCGCCGCGAGATCGGCTTCCTCCGCGCCGAGCTCGACCTTGGCGACGTCCGAGAGGCGCACGAGCGCGCCGCCGCGGTCGGCGACGATCAGGTCCTCGAATTCCTTCACCGTCCGCAGGTCGGTGTTCGCGAGCAGGTTGACCTGCACCAGGTTGCCCTTGGTCTGGCCGACCGCCGCGAGGTAGTTGTTGCGCTGCAACGCCGCGCTGACGTCGCCGGGCGAGAGCCCGAGCGCCGCGAGCCGATCGGGCTCCATCCACACGCGCATCGCGATCGGACGGCCGCCCTCGATGCCGACGCGTTGCACGCCTTCGAGCGTCGCGAGCTGCGGCTGCAACGTCCGCGCGAGCCAATCGGTGATCCCCGGCACGTCGCGCTCGCTCGACGAAAAGCTCAGATAGAACGACGCGTACGGCCGATCGGCGCGCTGCACCTCGACGATCGGCGGCTCGGCCTCCGCGGGCAGCTCCGAGCGAACCTGCTGCAATCGCGCGGTCACTTCGGCGAGCGCCGCGGTGCTCGAGTGGTTGAGCTTGAGCCGCACCGTGACCAGGCTGACGCCCGCGCGGCTCGTCGATTCGATCGTGTCGACGCCGGCGATCGCCGAGACGACGCGCTCGATCGGCGTCGTGAGGAAGCCGCGCACGGTCTCCGCGCTCGCGCCGGTGTAGACCGTCGTGATCAGGACCGACGAGCTCTCGATCTTCGGGAACTGTTGGACCGGCAGCGAACCGAGCGCGCGCCACCCGACCAGCACGATCACCAAGTTGACCACCAACGCCAACACCGGGTGACGGATGAAGACGTCGGTGAACGAGCGCGTCATCCCGCCCTGCGGGTCGTGGCCGCCTGTCGTCGCGGCGCTCATCGGACCGGCGCCTCCGCTTCGGCGACGACGACGAGCACGCCTTCGCGCAGCTTGAACGAACCCGACGCGGCGACGACGTCGCCCGCCGCGATCCCTTGCTCGATCAGCACCGTGTCGCCGAGCAACGCACCGCTCCGCACCGGCCGCACATGGGCGCGCAACGCGCCCTGGGCGTCGGGCTCGACCACGTACACGTGATCGCCGGCCGGTCCCTTGCGCAGCGCGTTGACCGGAATGACGACAGCCGCTTCGGGGGCGCCGATCGGCACGCGCACGCGCACCGACGCGCCGGGCGAGAGTCGGCCCGCGCCGCCGTCGAGCCGCGCGCGCGCCCACGAGTTGCGGGTCGCTTCGTCGACGCGCGCATCGAGCGCGACGATCGTCGCCTTCGCGACCGGCGCACCGCCGACGACGACCTCGACCTCGGTGCCCTCGCGCAGACCCGCCGCGACCGTCTGATTGACCGCGAAG
The DNA here is from genome assembly GCA_016220085.1 of Planctomycetota bacterium. GTDB lineage: Bacteria > Planctomycetota > UBA1135 > UBA1135 > JACRIN01. The sequence continues at coordinate 36,197 of JACRIN010000086.1, read as the reverse complement.
TCGACGTGCACCGCGTCGTCGAGGCCTTGCAGGGTCGTCAGCTCGGTCCCGCCGTCGAGGTATTGGCCCTCGTGGACGTCGGACATCCCGACGCGGGCCCGGAACGGCGCGCGCAGCGTCTTGCGCTCGATCACGGCCCTGGTGCGGGCGACGTTGGCGAGCGCGACGTCGCGCTCGGCTTTCGCGCGGTCGACATCGATCTCCGACGCGCCCTTGTTCTCGAGCGCGCGCTGCACCCGACCGAGCATCGTCTCGGCGAGCGCGGCTTGCGCCGCCTGCGCCGCGAGCTCGGCCTCCTCGACCGCGACGTCGAGCGCGACCAGAAGCGTCCCCGCCTCGACAATCGAGCCCGGTTCGAGATGGACCTCGCGCACGGTGCCCGTCAGCTCGTTCTGGAGCGTCACCGAGCGCAGCGCGTGCACCGTTCCGATCGAGGTCGTCGAGCGCACGTACTCGTGCGCGGCGGCGACCGCGGTCGTGATCGACTCCATCGGCTCCGGCATCGACGCGGCGGCAGCTTGCCCGGCCGCGAGGTCCGAGCGCTTCCACGCGGCGAGCCCGAGCGCCGTGCCGATCAGGCCGACCGAGAGCACCACCGTTCCGATCGTTCCGCGGCGGCTCACGCTTGCTGCCCTCCCCGGCGAGCAGCGCCGGATGCGATGCGCGACGCGACAACTCCTGCGCTTGGCGACGCGAGGGCGAGGACGCGGCTGGCGCCGCACGGTTGCTTGAAGGGTCGAATTTGCATGGTGACGAGGAACGAGCGAGTGGAAGGTGGTGCGTGAGTAGACTGGTCGTCTAGCACGATCTAGCGAGGCCGGCAGCGCGTAGCGTCATGACGCAGCTAGCTGCGGTTTTTCAACAGCGAGTCGAAGACGAACGCCAGGAAGTCGTCGACGGGCTGGAGCGTGCGATCGATCTGCATGCGGATCGTCGCTCCTTCCCACAGCATCACCAGCACATTGGCGAGGCGTTCGGGGTCGTGTCCGCGGTCGATCTCGCCGACCGCTTGGGCTTCACGGATCACCTCGGCGAGGCGCGCGCTCCACTTGTCGTAGGCGCGCTTGACCGCGGCGTGCACGGGCTCGCTGAGTTGGGACGTCTCGAGCGCGAGCTTCGGGATCAAGCACTGCCGGCCCGCGCCGAACTCGGCGTAGTCCTTGCGGCTCTGCTCGAAGACCGCGCGCAGACGTTCGAGCGGCGAGCGGGTTGGGTCGCCGAGCATCGGTTCGAGGAACTCGACGAACTCGCCGCACGCGCGGTCGATCAGGGCGACGCCGAAGTCCTCCTTCGACGCGAAGTAGTGATAGAAGGAGCCCTTCGGCACCCCGGCCGCGGCGAGGATCTCGGCGAGCCCGCAGGCGTTGAAGCTCTTGGCGGAAATCGCCTGGGCGCCGGCTTCGAGCAGCTTCTCGCGAGTGCCGGTGTCTCGGGGGGCAGGGAGCATGAGGGCGCCGAGAGTAGACCGGTCGTCTAGTAACGTCAAGCGGCGTTTTTCGGGTCGAGAAGGCCTTTCGGCGAAACTGGCTCTCATCGCTGTGCCGGCGAGACGGAGCGGTGCGAATCGTCGCGTCAGTCGCGGGCTCCGCGCTCCGATCGCCCGCCGAAACCACGGCGCAATCCGCCGAGTCGCGCCACGGAGCGAGCACGGTCCGCCGGCGCTCGCGATCGCGCAGCGACGCTCGGCGGCGGCCGGCGGCGGTCCGCGGACCTCAGCGATGCCCCCGCTACCCCGGTGACACGGGCCAGCAGGCGGCCGAAGTCCCTCGGGCCACCCGCGGGGCCCGGCCGCGACGCGCGCCCAGCCCTAGCTCGTCCGCCAGCTCCGGCCGTCGCGTTCCATCAGTTGCTCGGCCTCGCGCGGACCCCACGACCCGGCCGGGTAGTTGGGGAAGCCGCGCGGCGGGAGCGCTTGCCACACGTCGAGGATCGGCGCGACGACCGCCCAGCTCGCCTCGACCATGTCGGCGCGTTGGAAGAGCGTCTGGTCGCCCTGCATCGCGTCGTAGAGCAAGCGCTCGTACCCGGTCGCCGGCGTCGCGCCGAAGTGATCGGCGTAGTCGAAGTCCATGTTCACGCCGCCGAGCTTCAGCTGCGCGCCCGGGATCTTCGCGCCGAAGCGCAGCGAGATGCCTTCCTTCGGCTGCACGTGGATCACGAGGTCGTTCGGGAAGATGTCGTCGACCGCCGTGTCGCGGAAGAGCACCAGCGGCGGCTTGCGGAATCGGATCGTGATCTCGGTCGTGCGCGCGGCGAGCGCCTTGCCGACGCGCAGGTAGAACGGCACTCCGGTCCAGCGCCAACTGTCGATGCCGAGCTTCATCGCGACGAACGTCTCCGTCGTCGAAGTCGGCGGCACGCCGGGCTCGGCGCGGTAGTCGGCGAGCGAACGCCCGCCGACGCCGCCTGCGCCGTACTGGCCGCGCACCGCCGACGAGAGCACGTCCTCCGGCGACGGCGCACGGATCGCGCGCAGCACCTTCGATTGCTCGTCGCGCACCGCATCGGCGTCGAACGAGATCGGCGGCTCCATCCCGACCAGCGAGATCAGCTGGAAGATGTGGTTCGGCACCATGTCGCGCATGCACCCCGCGCGGTCGTAGTAGCCACCGCGCTTCTCGACGCCGAGCGTCTCCGACACCGTGATCTGCACGTGGTCGACGTAGCGACGATTCCAGACCGGCTCGAAGATCCCGTTGGCGAAGCGGAACACCAGGATGTTCTGGACGGTCTCTTTGCCGAGGTAGTGATCGATGCGGTAGATCTGCTTCTCGGAGAGCACCGAGAGCAGGCTCGCGTTGAGCGCCTTGGCGCTCGCGAGGTCGCGGCCGAACGGCTTCTCGACGATCAGACGCCGCCAGTGGCCGTTGCTCTCGTCGGCGAGCCCGTGCTCGCGCAACGCCGTCGCGATCGGCGCGAAGAAGTCGGGCGCGGTCGCGAGATAGAAGAGCAAGTTGCCGCGCGTCTTGTGGCGCTGCTCGATCTCGGCGAGTTGTGCCTTCAGCTTGTCGAACGTCCGCGCATCGCCGAACTCGCCCGCGACGTAGTAGACGCGCGACTCGATCGACTTCCAGAGCACCGGATCGAACTTGCCCGGCACGAAGCCCGAGACCTCGCCCGCGAGCTGGGCGCGGAAGGTCTCGCTGTCGCGTTCGGCGCGCGCGACGCCGACGACCGCGAAGTCGTCGGGCAGGAGCTTCTCGCGCGCGAGGTTGTAGAGCGCCGGAAGGAGCTTGCGCTTCGTCAAGTCCCCGGCCGCGCCGAAGATCACGAGCACGCAGGACGGATTGACGGAGCCGGAGGCGCGGTCTCGAGTGGACATGGCGAACGGTGGCGTCAGGGCTTCTTGGGTTCGACGTGGCCGCCGAACTTGTGGCGCATCGCGGAGATCACTTTCTCCGCGAACGTGTGCTCTTGGCGCGAACGGAAGCGCGTGTACAGCGCGGCGGTGAGCACCTCGGCCGGCACCGCTTCCTCGATCGCGGTCTCGACGGTCCAACGGCCTTCGCCGGAGTCCTGCACGAAGCCCGAGAACTCCTCGAGGTTCGGGCTCTCCGCGAGCGACATCGCGGTCAGGTCGAGCAACCACGAACCGACGACGCTTCCGCGGCGCCAAAGCTCGGTGACGTCGGCGAGATCGAAGTCGAAGCGCTGATCGGCGGGCACCTCCGGCTTCGCGGCGCAGCGCAGGATGTCGAGCCCCTCCGCGTACGCCTGCATGATCCCGTACTCGATGCCGTTGTGGATCATCTTGACGAAGTGACCGGCGCCGACCGGACCGCAGTGCAGGAAGCCGTCCTCCGCGGTGCTCGGCTTCTTCTCGCGTCCGGGCGACGGCGCGATGCCGCTGCGGCCGGGCGCGAGCGTGCGGAAGATCGGCGCGAGCAGTTCGACCGCCGCGCGCTCGCCGCCGATCATCAGGCAATAGCCGCGCTCGATGCCCCACACGCCGCCGGACGTGCCGACGTCGACGTAGCGGATGCCCTTCTTCGCAAGCTCCTTGCCTCGGCGCACGTCGTCCTTGAAGTTCGAATTGCCTCCGTCGATCACGATGTCGCCGGGCGAGAGCAACGCGGCGACGTCGCGCACCGACTGTTCGGTCGCTTCGCCGGCGGGCACCATCAACCAGACGATGCGAGGCGACGGCAACTGCTTCACGAGCTCCGCGAGCGACGCCGCAGCCCCGATGCCGTGCGGCGCCAGCGCCTCGACGCTCGCCTGCGTTCGAGCCCAACCGACGACCTGGTGACCGCCGTTCACCAGCCGGCGCGCCATGTTGCCGCCCATGCGACCGAGACCGACCATTCCGAGCTTCATGCTTGTCTCCTGTTCACCGCGCGCCGCGCTCAGCGCAGCGCCTTCTTGACCGCTTCGTCGAGCTTCGCGAGCCCCTTCTTGACGTCCTTGCCGAGGTGCACGCGCAACGCGCGACGACCGCGCTCGGCGAGCACCGCGAAGTCGCCGCGCGCTTGCGCGGACTTGACGATGCCGAACGTGTACTTCGCGCCGGGCACCGCGAGGTCGCGCGCGTCGTCGCACGTGATCTGGAGCACGACGCCGCTCGCCGGTCCGCCCTTGTAGGCCTGACCGGTCGAGTGCAGGAAGCGCGGACCGAAGCCGAGGCACGTCGCGACGTGCTTCGCATCGCGCACACGCAGGCGCGTCACGCCGAGCGCCTGCTCGTTCGCCGCGTTCATGTCGACGTACGCGAGCAGCGCGACGTAGTCGCCGGGCCGGATGCGGTCGAAGTGCGCACGGAGCCAGCTCGCGAGCGACTCCTTCTTCACCGCGCCCCGCAGCTCGAGCGCGTTGCGAGCGTCGGTGTAGAGCTGAACGCCCTCGCCTTCGTACACCGGGACTTCGCCGGGCAGGCTGCCGGTCTCTTCGTAGGCGGAGGTGAGCTTCTTCGTCTCGATCTTGCTCGCTTCGACGTCCGGTTGGTTGAAGGGATGGATGCCGAGCACCTCGCCCGCGACCGCGGTCGCGATCTCCCAGCGGAAGAACTCCGCGCTGAGGTCGTGCACGTCGCCGAGTTCGATCCGCACCACCGGTTGGCCGGCGGCGGCGAGCGCGGCGAGCTTCTTCTGTTGCTTCGCATCGACGTCGCCCGCGACCGAGAGATACGCGAAGACGCGGTCGTCGCCGTACGTGTCGGGATGGGCGAGCTCCTCGCCTTCGAACGGAATGATCGCCTTGCCTTCCTTGCCGGTCGACTCGGCGATCAACTGCTCGAGCCACGCGCCGAGACGCTTGACCGACGGACTGGTGACGATCGTCAGCTTGTCGCGCCCCATCCGCGCCGCCGTGCCGAGGATCGCGCCGAGCATCACGCCGGGGTTCGACGGCGGCGCGACGTCGGGGCCGCACGCGCGCACCATGTCGTCGGCGCGCTCGAGCAGGGTCGCGACGTCGATCCCGGAGATCGCGGCGGGCACCAGACCGAAGTCCGAGAGCACCGAGTAGCGCCCGCCGATCGACTTCACGCCGTAGAAGATGCGGCCGAAATGGTCGCTCTCCGCGACCTTCTGCATGTTCGAACCCGGGTCGGTGATCGCGACGAACTGCGCGCCGGCGCGCTCGACGCCAAGTTCTTGCTTGGCGCGCTCGAAGAAGTACGCCTTGAAGATGTTGGGCTCGAGCGTGCTTCCGGACTTCGACGCGACGACGAAGAGCGTCTTCGCGTAGTCGATCCGCTTCTCGAACGCGCGCAGTTGCTGCGGATCGGTCGAGTCGAGCACCAGGAGCTCGGGGAAGCCCTTCTGCTTGCCGAACGTGAACTTCAGGACCTCGGGGCCGAGGCTCGAGCCGCCCATGCCGAGCAGCAAGCAGTGCTTGAAGCCGCTCGCGCGGATCTCGCTCGCGAGCTTCTCGAACTTCGCGAGGTCCGCGCGTTGCGCGCCGACGATGTCGAGCCAGCCGAGCCACTGATGCTCGTCGGCGTTGGTCCACAGCGACGAATCACGGTTCCAGAGCCGGCGCGCCTTGTCGCCGTGCGCCCAGCCGACCAGCGTCGCATCGACCGCGTTCGCGAGGCCGCTGGGCAGCTCCGCGCAGAGACGCGGGCCTTCCGCGGGCTTCGCTTGCGCCTTGACGGCGGCGAGCAGCTTCGTGAACGCATCGGCGAACTGCGCGACGCCGTCGTCGAGCAACTTCGACGTCACCGCGCCGAAGTCGAGCCCGAGCCGCTCGATCGCGTCGAGCGTCGCGCGCGCGTCGTCGACGCCTCGATCGATCGTCGAGCGAGCGCGGCCGTGGTCGCGGAACGCCTCGAACGTCGCCGGCGGCATCGTGTCGACCGTGTCGCGGCCGATCAGCTCCTCGGCGTAAACGACGTCGCGGTAGCTCGGGTTCTTCGTGCTCGTGCTCGCCCAGAGCAGGCGCTGGGGCATCGCGCCCTTCTTGGCGAGCGCTTGCCATTCCTTGGTCGCCAGGAGCTTCTCGTACTCCGCGTACGCGAGCTTCGCGTTCGCGATCGCCGCCTTGCCGCGCAGGGCGAGCGCGAGCTCGCGTTGCGCGTTGGACTTCGACGCCTTCGCTTTCGCTTCGAGCTGGGGATCGAGCACCGTGTCGATGCGCGAGACGAAGAAGCTCGCGACGCTGGCGACGCGCGCGACCGGCCCGCCCTTCTTCGCGAGCGCGGTGAGCCCGCGCACGTACGCGCGCGCGACCGCGAGGTACTCGTCGACGCCGAAGAGCAGCGTGACGTTGACGTTGATGCCCTCGCCGATCAGTTTCTCGATCGCCGGCACGCCCGCGGGCGTCGCGGGCACCTTGACCATCAGGTTGGGCCGCTTGACCGTCATCCAGAGGCGGCGCGCTTCCGCGAGAGTCCCCGCGGTGTCGTGCGCGAGCTCCGGCGAGACCTCGAGCGACACGTAGCCGTCGCGGCACTTCGTCGTCTTGTAGACCCCGGCGAGCACGTCGCACGCCGCCTGGATGTCGCGGCTCGCGAGACGCTCGTAGACGCCCTTCGGATCGCGCGCGCAGTTCGCGCGCTCGGCGGCGAGGTCGGCGCCGTAGTCGGCCGAGCCCGCGATCGCCTTCTCGAAGATCGATGGGTTCGACGTGACGCCCTTCAGGCCGTCGTGCTCGATCATCCGCGCGAGCTCGCCGGATTCGATCAAGCTCTTCTTGATGTAGTCGAACCAGACGGATTGGCCGAGCTCCGAGAGCTCGAGCAACGGGTTCTTCGAGAGCGACGGGGCCTTGACGGTCTTCGTGTTCATCGTTGTGCGTGGGTGCGAGTGGCGAGGGCTCGGTGGCTGCACCGCGCAGCGTATCCGTCGCGCGCGGCGAGTTCACGAGAGCGATTCACGATCGGTGCGCGGGCGCGGGCTCACCCGCGAGCTGGGCCTTGGCCGCCGCGACGATCGCGTCGACCGTGAAACCGAACTTCTTCTGGAGCTGCGCGAGCGGCGCCGACGCGCCGAAGCTCGTCATGCCGATCGCGCGCCCGGTCAGCCCGACGTAGCGCTCCCAACCGAAGGGCGACGCCTGCTCGACCGCGACGCGCGCGAGCACGTCGTGCGGCAGGACGCTCTGCTTGTACTCGGGAGTCTGGCGCTCGAAGAGTTCCCAACACGGGAAGCTGACGACGCGCGAGCGCACTCCCGACGCGCAGAGCGCCTCGTGCGCCGCGACCACCAACGACACTTCGGACCCCGACGCCATCAAGACGACCTCGGGCTTGCCGCCGGGCGCGTCCGCGAGCACGTACGCGCCGTTGCGCAGGCCGCTCGCCGCGGCGTACTTCGTGCGATCGAGCGTCGGCAGCGCTTGGCGCGACAGCACCAGCGCGACGGGCTCGTGGCGTTGCTCCATCGTCACGCGCCACGCTTCGACGACCTCGTTCGCGTCGCCGGGGCGGATCGTCAAGAGCCCGGGCAGCGCGCGCAGCGACGCGAGCTGCTCGACCGGTTGGTGCGTCGGCCCGTCCTCGCCCACGCCGATCGAATCGTGCGTGAAGACGTGGATCACCGGCAGCTCCATCAACGCGGAGAGACGGATCGCCGGCCGCGCGTAGTCGCTGAAGATGAAGAAGCCCGCGCCGAACGGCCGCAGCTTCGACAGCGCGAGCCCGTTGAGCACCGAGTGCATCGCGTGCTCGCGGATGCCGAAGTGGAAGTTGCGCCCGGAACGATCCTCGGCGCTGAAATCGCCCGCGCCGTCGAACGTGAGCCGCGTCTTGGTCGACGGAGCGAGGTCCGCGGCGCCGCCGACGATCCACGGCACGCGCTTGGCGAGCGCGTTGAGCGTCTGACCCGATGCGTCGCGCCCCGCGACGCCCTTCGGATCGGCGGGGAAGCACGGCAGGTCGCGGTCCCAACCCTCCGGCAACTGGCGTCGTTGGATGCGCAACAGCTCGTCGGCGAGCTCCGGGAACGCGGCGCGATAGACGTCGAAGCGCTTCATCCACTCCGCGCGCGCCGTGCCGCCGCGCTTGCCGAGGTGCTCGGCGAAGTGGGGGCGCACGGAGTCGGGCACCAGGAACTTCGCGTCCTCGGGCCAGCCGTAGTTGCGCTTGGTCAGCCGGATCTCGTTCTCGCCGAGCGGCTCGCCGTGCGCCGCGTGCGAGTCCTGCTTGTTGGGCGAACCCCAACCGATGTGACTGTCGACGACGATCAACGTCGGCCGATCAGCGGTGCGTCGCGCGGTCGAGTACGCGCGCTCGAGCATCGCGAGATCGTTCGCGTCGCCGACGCGCAGCACGTTCCAGCCGTAACCGAGGAAGCGCGTCGCGACGTCTTCGCTGAACGCGAGCGACGTCTCGCCTTCGATCGTGATCCGGTTGTTGTCGTAGATCCAGCAGAGGTTGCCGAGCTTCAGGTGCCCGGCGAGCGACGCCGCCTCCGATGCGACGCCTTCCATCATGCAACCGTCGCCGGCGAGCGCCCAGACGTGGAAGTCGAAGAGCTCGAAGCCCGGCCTGTTGTAGTGCGCCGCGAGCCACTCGCGCGCGATCGCCATGCCGACGCTGGTCGCGAGCCCTTGCCCGAGCGGACCGGTCGTCGTCTCGACGCCCGAGGTCCAGCGATACTCCGGGTGACCGGCGCAACGCGAGTCGAGCTGACGGAAGTGACGCAGGTCGTCGAGCGAGACGCTTTCGCGCCCGAGCACCTCGTACTTCGGATTGACCGCGCGCGTGCCCGAAAGGTGCAAGAGCCCGTAGAGGAGCGTCGACGCGTGCCCCATCGACAACACGAAGCGATCGCGGTTCGGCCAGATCGGATCGCTCGGGTCGAAGCAGAGTTCCTTCTGCCACAGCGCGTACGCGACCGGCGCCATCGCCATCGGCGTGCCCGGGTGGCCGGAGTTCGCGAGCTGCACCGCGTCCATCGCGAGCGTGCGCAGCGTGGTGACGGCGAGCTGGTCGAGCTCGCGAGTGCGATCGGTTCGTGTCACGGAATATCGGTCGTCGGGGACGTGGGACGGCGTCACCCTCCGGGGTCGGAGGGAGCCGCGGTGGAAAGATTGGACGCCTTATCGGCCGGTGCGCCGCGGGACGTGCGTGGCGCGCGATGCGGCGTGCGCCGTTGGACGGCGAGCTCGCGCTTCGATGCGGCTCCGCGGAGTCGCTTTCGTGCCCTCGCACGCGCCGCGGGCCGGTTCGCGCCCCGGTCCGAGGCGCACGAGCGAACCCGAAAGCGGGACGGCGAGCCGCGCGCGACTCCGGTGCGAGCGGCGCTTCGGCCGTACCGCTCCACGTGGTAGTCCCTATCCGCGGGCGGCATCCGATCGCTCGAAACCAGGAGCCCTAGAACCATGCACACGCGCGGCGGCATCGACCTCGGCGGAACCAAGATCCAAGCGGTGATCGTCGACGCGGAGCATCGCGTGCTCGCGGAGCGACGGACCTCGACGCCGACGACCGGCGGTCCGCGCGAAGTCGCCGCGGCGATGGCGAACACGCTGACCTCGGCCGCGACGGAAGCGGGCGTCGAGACGTCGAGCTTGCTCGGCGTCGGCGTCGGCTCGCCCGGCCACGTCGACGTGCGCCAAGGCACGGTCGCGAACGCGAACAACCTCCCGAACTGGAAGGAGCCGTTCCATCTCGCCGCCGCGCTCTCCGAGCTGCTCGGCGCGCCGGTCGAACTCGGCAACGACGTCGGCGTCGCGCTCGACGGCGAGGCGTACCTCGGCGCGGGCCGCACGTACGAATCGTTCGTCGGGCTGTGGTGGGGCACCGGCATCGGCGGCGGCGTCGTGTTGCGTCACGAGCGTTGGCTCGGTCGCGGCGCGTCCGGCGAGATCGGTCACATGGTGGTCAAGCGCAACGGCGCGCGCTGTCCGTGCGGCCGACGCGGTTGCGTCGAGGCGTACGCGGGCCGTCGCGCGATGGAAGCGCGCGCTCGCCGCGACGTCGCGCGAGGCGAGAAGACCGAGCTCTTCGAGATCATGGAGAAGAAGGGCCGCACGCAGCTCTCGAGCGGCGTGATCGCGAAGGCGCTCGAGCGCGAGGACGAGTACACGACGTGGTTGATCGAGCGCGCGGTCGCCGCGGTCGCCGCGGGACTCGCGTCGGCGTGCAACCTGCTCGACGTCGAAGCGGTGGTGATCGGCGGCGGCCTCGGTTCACGCCTCGGCGAGCCGTACGCGGCGAAAATCCAAGCGGCGATGCTCCCCCACCTCTTCACGCCCGAGCGACCGCCCGCGGTGCACGTCGCCGGGCTCGGCGAACTCGCCGGCGCGATCGGCGCGAGCCTGCTGGTCCCCGGCGCGAAGCCGCACGAGCCCGCGAAGCGCGAACGCAGCGCGTCGCGAGCGCGCTAACGCAGTTTTTCGAGGTACGCGAGCTTCTCGGCGACGACCGCGGGGTCGAGCGCGACGCGGAAGCGGACACTGCCTCTCACCGCTGTGCCAAGACGGAGGGGAAGACGCGCCACTTGGAGATCGCACGATTTCGGCACAGCGGCGAGAGGCAGTGTCCGAGCAACGCGACCGCGACCGCCCACCCGACGACCGACCTGCGCTCCATCGCTCAGCGCTTTTCGACCGGAGCTTCGAGCAGCCGCGAGTAGAGCTGCTCGATCGCCGCGCGCGGCGCTTCGATCGCGACGTCTTGCTCGCCGTCGCGCGATTGCACCTCGAACTCGACCTTCGCGCCGACCTGCGCCGAGCTCCCTCGCTCCACGCAACCGATCTGGAACGCGACCGAGTACCTGCCCGCGGCCGCCAACGCGACCAGCACGTGCCCGGAGTCGTCGGGCGCGATCTTGATCGCGTTCTTGAGCGTCGGCACGAGCGACGGATCGCTCGCTTCGGCGAGCTCGATCACCAACGTCAGCGTGTCCGGCGCGCGCAGCGGATTGCCGTCGACCGCGAGCTTCACCCAGATCGGCCCGTCGAGCACGAGGTCGCTCTCGCCGCGCACGCGCTCGAACAACGTCGCTCGCCCGGGCGCGCCGAAGATCGAGAGATCGAGCTCCGGCGCGAGCGCGAGGATCCGCGCGCGACCCTTTTGGAACTGCCAGAGCTGCCACGGCTCGGCGCTGCCGCTCGGACGGAAGTGGATCTGGCCCGCGCGGATGTCGTGGCCTTGCTGGTCGCGGATCGTCAGATTGAAGATCCGCACGAGCTGGCGCAGGTCGAGGTCGTCCAGGATCGTCGGGTTCGGACCGGGCAGGAGCTCGAGCGGCTCGAACGTGAGCACCACGGTGCTGATCGCGCGGATTTCGAGCTTGCCGACGCCCGCCGGCAGCGAACGCTGGGAGAACCGCGCGCGAGAGAGCCCGTCCTTGGATTTCAGCGTGCCCCCGACCATCGTGTGTTGTCGCTTGGTGCCCGCGGGCTCGTCGATGATCCACGTGACGTTGATTTCCTGCGGCGAGAGCTCGGGATCGATCCGCACGGTGCCCTCGAGCGACGCGGTGCGCACCAGCGCGAGCGAGAGCCCCGAACTCCCGCGCGCGAACGGAACCGGCTCGGCGCGCGCGCAGTCGGCGGCGCTCGCGCGCACCGCGAGCTCGCCGGACTCGGGATCGGCGTCCATCGCGAACTCGCCCAACGGATCGGTCAGGTCCGCGGAGCCGATGTCGCTCCAACCGACGCCGTCCTTGGCGCGCCGCAACACGTTGACGTTGGCGTTCGCGATCGGCTGACCGAGCTGATCGACGACGCGGCCGGCGACGAGCAACGGCAGACCGCGCAACACGACGTCGCCGAGCGGCTGCTCGCCGAGCGCGAGCGCGACCGGCACGTCGACCACCGCGGTCAGGATCTTGCGCCAACGCGTCGGCGCGGCGACCAACCTCAGCGCGCCGCCGCCGTTCGGCCAACCGGGCAAGTAGAGCCGCACGAGTCCGGTCGCATCGGTGGTCACCGGCGTCGGCGGCTTCCCGGCGCCGTTGGGCGCCTGCGCGACGAGGTTGACGTCGAGCGCTTGGTTCGCGAACGGCTTGAGCTCGTCGTCGAGCACGCGCGCGACCAACACCGGCACCGAGTTCGGTCCGCCGAGCACGAGCTCGACGCGCTCGCCCGCCTTCTCGACCTTGGTCGACGCGGTGATCGGTCCGAGCTTCTCCTTGCCGACTCGCAGGTACGTCTGGAACGTCGCCTCGGCGCCGACGGCGACCGCGGAGAAGACCGCGACGCCGTCGACGAGCTCGAGTTGCGACTTGCCGGTCGGCGACATGCGCACGCCGTCGGGAATCAAGGCGATCGTCACTCCCGACTTCACCTCGCGATCCTCGAAGTCGCGCACGCGCACCGCGACCGATCCGAACGGCGGGACTTCGAGCGGCACACTCACCCCGACATCGTCCAGCGAGACCGTGCGTCTGACCGGCGCCGTGAACGCACCGTCGACGAGCACCTCGAGCGAGGAAGGCCGGATCCCCTCCAGCGACGCGCGTCCGTGCTCGAACGTCGCGCGGCCGCGCTCGTTGCTGGTCGCCTCCGCGAGCCGCACGAACGACTTCGCGGAGTCGAGGTAGTACGCGAGCGCGAGCGGAACGCCGACGACCGGAACTCGGTCCGCGTCGTGCGTGAAGATCTCGACCGAGCCGTCGACGCGGACCAACAGCTCGACGCTGTTCGCCTTGCGCGACACCGACGCGGCGCCCCAACGATCCTTGGTCCACGCGACGGCGAAGAGCTCGCCTCGCTTCACCGGAAGGGCGACCCGCCCTTGCGCGTCGGTGCGCGAGCGCTTGCCGCGGCGCTGCGCGTCCGCCTCCAGCCTCGACGGCAGCGCGATCGTTCGTTTGTCGACGCCTTCGAGCGCGAGCATCGCGACCACCGCGTCGACGATCGGATTGCGCGTCGCCGCGTCGACGACGACCAGCGCCGGACCGCTCGGCGCCGGCGTCTTGACCGGCGCGCCATGGCGCTCGCGGCCCGCGGCGGTGCGCGTCGGCGCGTGGGTCTCGTTGCTCGGCACCGCGAGCTCGCTCTTCGCCGTCGTCGTCGCGGCGGGTTCGGACGCGGCGCTCCCCGCCGGCTCGCTCGGAGTGCTCGCGATCTCCGGCGGGCGCTCGCTCGGCGCGACCGGCTGAACGACGAAGAGCCACCACGCCGCGCCGCCGAGCAACCCGACGCACGCGACGAGCACCACGAGCAACGTCCGCGAGCTCCCGATCCGTCCCACGCCGCCCCCGAAGCTACCACGCCTCATCGCAACGCGGCCTCCACCGCTTCCGGGTCGAGATCGAACGCAAAGGTCTGCAGCTCGTCGACGTCGGCGACCTCGAACGACCACTCGCCGAGCTTGCGGAACTCGCGACCGCTCGATGTATCGGGCTGCCGGATCAGGCGCAAGCGCGCAGGTCCGGTCGCAGCGGGCCGGAACCGCATCGCCGCGCCCTCGGGAACCGGCGTCGACGTATTGCACGTCACCTGCGGTTCGCCCCGCATCTCGAGCGATGCGAGCAAATCGCTCGGCACGTTCGGAGCGCGGAACGTCAACTCGAGCTCGTACGGCGGCCGCATGCGCACGGTACACGCGTTCGCGGCGACGCCCGTCACGCGCTCGCGCCGCGCGCCGACGATCGCGACCCACAGATCGACCGGCTCGATGCCGACGAGGCACCGCGCCGTGCCTCGGCGGATCGACCACATACTGCGCGACTCCGGCGCGCTGCTCGGACACGTCTGCACAACCCCATCGGGGGCGAGCGAGCCGTCCGGCGATTCGACTCGCACTTCGAGCACGCGCACCCGTCCGCGCATGTCGATGCGTTGCACCCGCGGATCGCGCGTCGGTGCACCGGGCTGGAGCTCCAGGTCGGCGATGCGCACGATCGGTTGCGAGCCGAGGATCACCGCGAGCTCGCCGCGGCCGGTCGGCAGATCGTCGAACAAGAAGTACGCGAGCCCGGGCTCCGGCGCCGCGCGCGCGTCAGTTTCGCTGAAGGCGGCAGTCGCGTTCGGCCCGCCCGGCGCGGACCAGCGACAATTGACCTCGTGCGCGAGCACGCCATCGGGCAACACGATCGAGCCCTCGAGTCCGCCCTGACGTGGCACCGTCAACACGACGTCGCCCGCGCCGAGCGCGACTTCGGTCAGCGGGCTCTCGCACGGAGTGCCGGCATTCGCGATCACGCGGACTCGCGGCGCGTCGAGCACGCCGCGCGCCTCGAATGCACCCTGCGCGTCGCTGACGAGCCACGCGGGATGTCGCACGGCGTCGAAGTCGCGCTTTCGCGGGTTGGCGGTCTCGTTCTCGATCGAGAATGGCACGTAGAGCCGCACGATCGAACCTTCGACCGCCACACCGAGCGGATCCACCACGCGACCCGCGACGATCCGCTGCGCTGGCCAGAAGACCGCGTCACCGGCCTCGCGATCTTCGCTCGGCGGCTGCATGTCGAACTCGGTGTGGAAGTAGAGCTCGACACCGTCGCTGGCGCGCGTCGTGAAGAGCTCGATGGTGCGCCGCGGCTCATTGTCAGGGTCGACGGCGTCCGTGTCATACGGCACTCGGAACTGGCCGGCGTCATCGGTGACGAACTCCGAGTACCCCAGGGGCGATCCTTCGTCCCAGTCGCCGAGGAGATCGCGCATCACCACCCTCAGTCTCTGCTGCACGAGCACCTGACCTCGTTCGTCGACGGCACGAAAAACCGCGGCCGGCAGCGCCTGGAGCCGGAGCGTCGCCGCGACTACCTCGCCGTCGCGCGACGGACCGTCGAGCGTCCCCTTAGCAGACTCCTGCATGCCTTCGAACCACGCGACGACCTCGAAGCGCGCCCCAACCTCGACCGGTGCGAGGCGAAACGCGCCGCGCGCGGCTCGCTCGCGGACGGTGCTGAAGTGTGAAGTGAAGAAGTCGTCCGAGACGACCGTCGCGTCGAAGGCACCCGACGCAGTGACCACCGACCCGCCCTGATCGACGACGGTGACGTCGACGGCGCCGCACGGCGGCAGGACGAGTTCGACCCGTGGCGGGAGCTCCATCAACGCGTCGAAGGCCAGCTCTGGCCGACTGGTCAGCAGCGCGCTGACCGTTACCCCGCACGGCTCCGGCGCATCCTCGCGTTGGAACGGACGCACATGTCGGAAGCGCGCCACGCCGTGCTCGTCGGTGCGCGCGCGCAGGCGCAATCCGAAGGCGTCGAGCGAGCGCACGACGACGTCGACACCGGTAACTTCGGCGCCGGCCGAGCTCGCGACGTGCACCTCGAACTCGCGTTCACCGCCGACTGCGATCACGATGCGCTCGGCGCCCCCGTCGTAGTCCTGCACGGCGAACCGGCCCGCACTGCGCGCCGCCGCGATGCCGCTGTGCTTCACCTTCGGCACGCGCGCCTCGCCGAGCGCGTCGGTCCTCACCCGCCGGCCGTGCGCCGCGAGCCACGTCTCGAGCTCGCCAGGCTCGCGCTGATCGAGCAGGCGACACGCCTCCCAATCGGCGTCCCAGTCGAAGCTGAACACCTCGGCGTCGGCGATCGGCCGGCCGCTCGCGCGCTCGACCACTCGCAGCGTCAGTGCATCGGCGGGCGCAGGATCGTTGCTCGCCTCGCTCGGCTCGGTCGCCGCGCGCTCGGAGGTTCCGCTCGGCATCGCGAGCGGATCGCTCGCCGGCGTCGGGAGTCCGTCCGCGCTCCGCTCCGACCGCTCGGGATCCCTCCGCGTCGACGGCGAGCTCCCGACCGCGCCGTCCGAGCGCGCGAAGCTCCACGCGAGGCACGCGACGAGCACCAAGCCGAGCACCGCGAGCGCGAGTCGCATCGCGTCACGGCTCCCGGAAGGCGCGCAGGCGCGCGCGTTCGGTCTCGGGCAACGTGATCTCGAAGCGCTGCGGCTCGTCGGAGTCGCGCACGTCGATCGTCGCGGGCGAGCAGGGCGCGCTGAACGTCTCGTTGCGCTCGCCGCAGCGCCGCGATGCGCGCAGCTCGGCGCGGAAACGGCCGGGTTCGCACACGCGCACGGTCGCGACACCCGCAGCGTCGGGTTTGGCGAGCTCGGGCCACGTGATCGCGTCGTCGGGCGTCGTCAGCTCGCCACGCTCGTACACCACCGCGAGCGTCGCGTCCGCGCCGAGCAGCGCGCGCAGCTCGGGGTCGGGCACGAGCTCTACCGCAAGCCCGCGCGCGAGCCGCACCTCGAAGTCCTCGCTCGCGCCGTCGACGCGCTCGGTGCGATAGCCGGACGCGCCGAGCACGAAATCGATCGGCAGCGCGCTCGCGCGCACGGTCGCGTGTCCGTCGTCGGTCGTGACGCGCGACCACTCGACGCTGCCGTCGCGCCCGCGCGCGCGCACGATCGAATGATTGATCCCTTCGCCGCCTTCGTCGCGAATCACGACGTGCACCGACTTCGCGAGCCCGCGCAAGTCGACCTCGGCGAGCCGCGGATCGGCGCACGCTTCGCCGGGGACGAGCTCGACGCCGTCGATCCGCACGAGCACCGGCCCGTTGCGCACGCCGAACTCGACGCTCGCCTTGCCGGCGGGCAAACCCTCCAGCGCGAACACACCACGCCCTTCGGCCGCCGCGGGCGTCGCCTGCGCACGCGAACCTGCTGCGGAGTTCGTGTCCGTGCATCGAACGAAGACGTCGGCGATCGGGAAGCCGGAGTCAACGAGCAACTCACCCGCCAACCGCGCGCCGACTCCGTGCTCGGTGCCAGCGTCGCGCGCGGTCCGCAGTGACGCGTTCGCTTGGTCGGTGGTCGCATCCTCGGTCGCGAGTTCGCCGCCCAGGAAGAACCACGCGACGAACGCGACCAGTGGGACGGCGACGAGCCAACGGAACGACTTCATGTGACCTCGACCGGGAAGGCCAGGAGCCTATCACTTTGCCTCAGAAAGTCATCTGCACGAGCCCCTACCGCGGAAGGTCGGCCCGGCGGGTGACCGAAAGCGGCCCGAACGGCGGTTGCTCGGGCACGACCACGAGCTCGGTCGAGAGGCCGTGACGATCGGCGCGGACTCGCGCACCGGCGGCGTCGATGTGCCACGCCGGCGCATCGACGAGCTCGAGCCGCGAGCCCGTCGGCCAACCGAAGCGCGGCACGGGTGTGGTGCGAACGACGACGCTCGCCGTGCGGCCCACGCGGAGTCGGATCGGACCGTCGTCGAGCGAGGCGAGCTCGCGGCGCACGCCCGGGCCGAACGCGGGCCCCGTTTCGATGCTCAACGTCGCGCGGCGTTGCCCGGCGAGCTGGAGCGCGAAGCCCGCGTGCGCGAGCTCGGCGACGCCGTGCGCGTCCGTCCGCGCGCGAGAGACGACGTACGACTCGCCGATGGAGTCGCAGGACGTGACCACGAGCCGCGCTTCGACGTCCTGGAGCGGCTCGCGCTCGTTCGAGACGACGACGGTCACCGCGCGATCGAGCACCGGCTCGAACACAGGCGGATTGCGCGTCGGGCGCACCAGCACGGTGTAACGCGAGTTGCCGACCGCGACGAAGAGCGTGTAGCGATCGAAATCGACGTCGCGCGAGAGCTTGCCGTCCGCATCGAGATGGCCGAGCGGCACGCGCGTCGCGAGCTCCAGGTCGAGCGCGGAGAGATCGCCGAGCCCGCCGAGCTCCCAATCGCGGATCGCCGGGTCGCCCGAGCGGAAACCGTAGACGACCTCGCCGCCGAGCAGCGCGGTCGCGAAGTCGCCGGCCTGCTCGCGCGTGATCTCGCCGAAGCGCTCGATCCCCGCGAGCGCGGCGCCGATCAGCGGCGACGGCGACGGCACGTGCGACAGCGGCTCGCGCGCGCCCGGTGAGCCCGATGAGCCTGGCGCGCCCGATGCAATCGGCGCGGACGCCGGCTCGGGAGTCGAGCACGCGGCCAACTCCAACGCCAACGCGATTGCGAACGCGGGTGCGAGTGCGAGTGCAATGCGCATGGGGAACGCCGCGGATTGTCCTCCCGCGCGCGCCGGGCGTCCAGGCGACGGACGAACGCACCGCACGGGCGTCCATGAGCCGACCGAACGCACCGCGAAGCTCCGCGCGCCCGCGGCCGTGCGAGTGCGCCACGGCGATCCGCGGCCTATGCTCGGGCGCGTGAGCGGTCGGATCGAGATCCTGATGAGAGACATCACGCGCTGCGACGTCGACGCGATCGTCAACGCGGCGAACGAGAGCCTGCTCGGCGGCGGCGGTGTCGACGGCGCGATCCATCGCGCGGCGGGCCCCGGGCTGCTCGCGGAATGTCGCACGCTCGGCGGTTGCCCGACCGGCGAGGCGCGGTTGACGCGCGGCCACCGACTGACGGCGCGTTTCGTGATCCACACCGTCGGGCCGGTTTGGTCCGGCGGCGCGAGCGGCGAGGACGAGCTGCTCGCGAGCGCGTACCGCAGCTCGCTCGCTCTCGCGCGCGAGCACGCGCTCGCGAGCCTCGCGTTCCCGGCGATCAGCACCGGCGTCTTCGGATTCCCGGTCGAGCGCGCGGCACGCATCGCGTGGCGCGAGGTCGCGGCCGGTCTCGCGCTCGACCCGCGGCTCGAGCGCGTGCTCTTCGTGTGCTTCAACGAGCCGACGCACGCCGTCTATCGGGCGATCGAGCGAGAGCGGTCCGCGTGACGTCGACGCGCGCGGTCGAAACGCAGCTCGCGTTGGTCGCGGCGCTCGGCGCGGCGATCGTGCTCGCCGTCAAGTGCGCGCTCGACCTGCTGACCCGTCGCGCGAACTTCCCGGTCTGGTTCGTGCCGCTGTTCGTCGTCGGGATCCTCGTGCTCGCGTTCCTCGCGACCGCGACGACGATCGCGCTTGCGAGCCGCGCCGAGCCCCCGCCGCTCGATGCGGCGCGCTCGCGCTCGATCTGGCTCGGCTTGCTCGTCGGCGTGCCGTGCACGACCTCGGTGCACGCTTTCCTGCCGTTCCATCCGGCGCTCGCGAGCGAATGGAGCGCCGTGGGACTCGTGATGCACGTCAACTATCTGCTCGCGTTCATCGCGCTCGGCGCGGTGCTCGCCGGCGCGGTGCTCGATCACAAGGGGAAGCGCGAGCTCGCGCGCTCGGTGCTCGCCGTGACGTCGCTGCTGCTGCTCGCGCCGAACGACGACTGCGCGAACCCTTTCAACGATTCGTGGCTCGCGCTGCTCGGCGCGTCGCCGCTGATGTACCTGCCCAACGTCTTCGCGTTCGGCTTCGCGGCCGCCGCGCTCCGCGGATTCTCGCCGCGCCGACACCTGATCCTGGTGTGGCTGGTCGTGCTGACGTCGCTCGCGCTCGGCCTGGGCCACCGCACGCGCCTGATTTGGTGAGCGGTCGTCGCGGCGGAGCCCGACGCAACCGCCTCGGCACCTCGCGAACGCGCATTCGCCATCGCCGAGCGGGCTCGCCACCCGCCGCGACGAAATCCGATCACCCGAGCGCCGCCTCGATTCACGACGAGATCGAAGTGCGACTGCCCAAGCGTTGCCCCTTCGCCCACGGGCGTTCTTGGAGAAGAGGAGCCTCGCGACGATGAATCGAAGGCAAGCAGGTGCGGTGCTGGCGACGGCGACGGGCGCGCTGGGATTGATCGATCTGGCGCTCGTCTGTCGCCAGATCGGCATCCAGGAGGGCCTGACCTGCGCGGCACACGACCCCGGGAAGTTCTTCTTCCACGTCGTGTTGCTGCCGATCGCGGTGCTTGCGTTGACCTTTTCGTTTCCCGTCGGCGTCCTCGAGCGAGTGTGGTCGGACCGGCGCAAGCGTATGGCGCTCGTGGTAGTGGCGACCGCGTTGATTTCGTCCGCGGCGATCTACGGCGGAAGCGATGCCGTCCGCGGGTTCGAGCGGCGCGCTCCGTGGCCCGCGGACGTCCGGAAGTCCATCGTCGCCGGAGCGCTCGATGCGCCCACCTACCTCGCGCGAGAGCGCGCGCTGTTGAGAGCTGAAGTTCGCGCGAAGTCGAAACACCCGTCGGTAGCGCGGGCCGAGTACACGCAGCGCGTCGAGGCCCTGCTTGGAGTCGAACGGGACTACTGGAGTCAGTCGAGCTTCCGCGCGAAGTGGGCCGGCGGATTGACGATCCTCGGCGCCACGTTCGCTGGCGTGATACTCGCAACCATCGGCGTTCTGGTCCTCGCGCGTGCACTCGAGCGTGAGACGGTTCGCGCACTCAGCCTCATCGTGATGCTGCTGTCGACGTGGCTGTTGTTCCGCGGTTACTCCGAATGGTGGGGCAACCTCGGCGAGCTCTCCTTCGGCACGTACACGCCGTTCGTGATCGTAGGGATCGCCATCGGAGTCGCGACGTTCTTCCTGTGGTTGCTGCACGAGTGGAAGCACCCGATCGCGGTCGCTGCAGGTACGCTCGGAGCCGGTGTCGCGGTCGTCGCCGGGATCGAGAAGTTCAAGCCCGAGTGGGTGGCCGCGGTCGCGATTGCAGTCTCCGACTACAGTTGGTCGGAGATGCTGGTGATCTACACCGCGCTTGGACTGTGCTCCGCCGGTCTCGTCTACCTGCTGTGGCCGGACTCGTAGCCGGCTACTTGCTGTCCGCGTAGCCGAGGGCGCGCAGGGTTTCGAGTTCCTCGGCGCTCACCTCGACCGGCGCGGCTTGTTCCGGGCCGGCGCGCGAGTCGGTTTCGAAGCGCGCGAGGCGTTCTTCCAGCGTTCGCGCGAGCTCGGGCTTCTGCGCGATCAGGTTGCGCTTCTCGCGCGGGTCGGCTTCGAGGTCGTAGAGCTCGTGGTCGCCGTCGGTCGAGCGGATGTACTTCCAGCGCTCGAGATACAGCGCGGCCCGCTTGCGCTTGAATCGCTCGCCCCAGCTCGCATTCAGCTCGTTCGGGCGACTCAGCCAGAGCTCCGCGAGCCGGAGCGGCGCGCCCGGCGCGTACGGGAAGCGCTTCGCGAGCTCGAGCTCCTGCTCGACCGTCAGCGCCGACGCGATCAGTCGCGCGAGCTCCGCGTGGCACACCGGCACATCGAGCACGCGGCCGCGCTTCTGGCCGGGGCGCTTGACCACCAGCGGCACGCGCAACGCTTCCTGGTAGACGTCCTTGTTGTGCTCGACGAGCTCGTGCTCGCCGAAGTACTCGCCGTGGTCGGACGTGACGACGAACAGCGTGTCCTCGAACTTGCCGAGCTGCTTCAACTTCGCCACGAGCGCGCCGAGCGCGAGGTCGTCGTGCGCGACGCCGTGGTCGTACTGGCTGATCACGCGCTCGCGCAGCGCGTCGCCGTCTTCGCCGGTCTTCGCCATCACTGCTTCGACGTAGCGATCGAGCAGCTCGCCCGCCGGCTCCGGATCCGCTTGCGGCAACCCGCGCGAGACCGCATCGTCGAGCGGCGTCGTCCGGTACGGCCGGTGCGCGTCCATGTAGTTGACGAACAGGAAGAACGGCGCGTCGCTGGGCTCGTCGAGGAACTCGAACGCGACTCGGTTCACCTGTTTCGCCGGCTGACGCTTCGCGACGTACCTTCCGAAGCCTTGCGCGAAGCCGAAGCGCGGCGCGAGAAAGACTTCGTTCGCGACGACGCCGCACGTGCGGTAGCCGGACGCGCTGAAGACCTCGGCGAGCGTCTCGAAGCTCTCCGCGAGCCCGACCGCGTTCTGCGTCGCCCACTCGGGCGCTTTGTCGCTCGCTTCGGCGCCGTGCTGGAACGTGTAGCGGCCGGTGAACATCGACGCGTGACTCGGCACCGTCCAAGGAGCGGTCGATTGCGCGGCGGTGAAGCGATCAGCGACCGCGGCGAGCTCGGTCAGGTTCGGCGACGTGCGGCGCGTGTAGCCGTAGGTGCTGAGATGATCGACCCGCACGGTGTCGAACGTCACCAGCACCACGTTCGGCGGCCGGAGCGGTCGCGGCGGCGCGTCGTCGCCGGGCGCGCACGCCGCGGCGGCCAGGAGCAACCAACCTAGAAGGAGCAGCAGGGCGGGCGCGCGCGTCACCGAGAGGAGCCTAGTGCCGCCTCGCGGGAGCGCCATCGAGCCGCGCGGGCTCGGGCGTAAGTCTTTTAGGGTCATTGGCTTCCGCTCGATGCGCTGGCGTGTTCGAAAAGCGGCCCCCGCGCGTTCATATCGCTGTGATATCACTCCGATACCACGGACCCAGGAGACTTCCCATGACGAACCACCCCCAACACCAAGAGTCGACCTTCCGTCCGCTGAGCGGTTGGCTCGTGCTCCCGCTCAACCTCGCGCTGATCCTCGGATCGCTGGGCGTGATCTTCGCCACCGTCGAGGATCGCCGGCATCCGCTCTGGTACGTCGGGCTCGCGTTCCTCGCGTTGCTCGGCGTGTTGATCCTGTGCGGCTACTTCGTGGTCAGCCCGAACCAGTCGCGCGTGCTCGTCCTGTTCGGCACGTACCGCGGCACCGTGCGCAACGAGGGGTTCTGGTGGACCAACCCGTTCAGCATCAAGCGCATGATCTCGCTGCGCGCGCACAACTTGAACGGCAAGGCGCTGAAGGTGAACGACCTGCTCGGCAACCCGATCGAGATCGCGGCGGTCGTCGTGTGGCGCGTCAAGAACACCGCGGCGGCGGTCTTCGACGTCGAGAACTTCGAAGAGTACGTGTCGGTGCAGAGTGAATCCGCCGTGCGCCAATTGGCCCAATCGCACCCGTACGACGCAGGCCACACCGAGTTGACGACCACCAGCCTGCGAGGCTCGGACGAGATCGCGCACGAGCTCAAGCGCTACCTCGAAACGCGCTTGGAGCAAGCCGGCATCGAGGTCGTCGAGGCGCGGCTCTCGCACCTCGCGTACGCGCAGGAGATCGCCGCGGCGATGCTGCAACGCCAGCAAGCGACCGCGATCATCGCCGCGCGCTCGATGATCGTCGAAGGTGCGGTCGGGATGGTCGAGATGGCGCTCCAACGCCTCGGCGAGAAGCAGATCGTGCACCTCGACGACGAGCGCAAGGCGACGTTGGTCGGCAACCTGCTCGTGGTGCTCTGCAGCCACGAGAACCCGCAGCCGGTGCTGAACACCGGTTCGCTCTACACCTGATCCGGAGGCGGACGTGGCAGGGTCGGACGACACCCGTGCACCGCCTGCGGGCGAGGATCCGGGAGGCTCGGCGGCGAAGAAGCCCTTCCTGCTGCGCCTGCCGGAGCCGTTGATGGCGGAGCTGCGCGGCTGGGCCGGCCAAGAGCTCCGCAGCCTGAACGGCCACATCGAGTACCTGTTGCGCGAGGCGGTGAAGCGGCGCAAGAGCGGCTCGGACAGCGCTGAGTGAAGGAAAACGCTCCGCGGGCGCCCCCTGTCGGGCGCCCGCGGTCGTTTCGAGGGCTGCCGCGATTTCGCGAAGCTCGTCGTCCTTTGGGGGAATCCCGCGCCGATCCTTATGATGCGACCCTTCGCCCGCGCCGCGTCTCGCACAGTCAAGGGTTCCACCGCGCGCGGACGAAAGAGCCTCTCCCCGCTCCCCCCAAGGCCTGTCTACGCCATCTCGTCGCCCCTCTCCACGATGGAGTCCCAACCCAAGAGCGCTCCGCGCCCGGTGGATCCGCTGCGTCCCGGCGACCGTGTGGTCGTCGTCGGCGGCGGCCCCGCCGGTCTGACCGCGGCGTACATGCTCGCGAAGCAGGGCGTGGCCGTCACCGTGCTCGAAGGCACGACGATGCTCGGTGGCATCTCGCAGACCGCGCAGTACAAGGGCTATCGCTTCGACATCGGCGGACACCGCTTCTTCACGAAGGTGCAGCCCGTCGAAGCGCTGTGGCACGAGATCCTCGGGCCCGAGTTCATCCAGACGCCGCGCATGTCGCGGATCCACTATCGCGGCAAGTACTTCGACTACCCGTTGAAGGCGGGCAACGCGCTCTCCGGCCTCGGCATCATCGAAGCGATCCGCATCTTGGTCTCGTACACGAAGGCGAAGCTCTGGCCGAATCCGGTCGAGGAGAACTTCGAGCAGTGGGTGTCGAACCGCTTCGGCTCGCGCCTCTACAACATCTTCTTCAAGACCTACACCGAGAAGGTCTGGGGCATTCCGTGCACGGAGATCCGTGCGGAATGGGCGGCACAGCGCATCCAAAACCTGTCGCTCGCGAAGGCGATCCTCAACGCGACGGCGCTCAACAAGCGCTCGACCAAGATCAAGAGCCTGATCGACCGCTTCCAGTATCCGCGGCTCGGCCCCGGCCAGATGTGGGAGCTCGCCGCCAAGCGCGTGCAGGAGTGGGGCGGCGACGTGCGGATGCAGCACAAGGTCAAGAAGCTCGAGACCAAGGACGGCAAGGTCGTCGCCGTTCGCTGCGAAACGCCGAATGGCGACGTGCGCGTCGAAGGCGAGCACTTCATCGTCACGATGCCGGTTCGGTCGCTCGTGCGCTCGCTCGAGCCCGCGCCGCCCGATCCGATCCGCAAGGCCGCCGAGGGTCTGCGCTATCGCGACTTCCTGGTGGTCGCTCTGATCCTCGACAAGGAGGACCTGTTCCCCGACAACTGGATCTACATCCACACGCCGGGCGTGAAGGTCGGGCGCATCCAGAACTTCAACAACTGGTCGCGCGAGATGGTGCCCGATGCCGGGCGCACGTGCCTCGGCATGGAGTACTTCTGCTTCGAGGGCGACGGGCTCTGGGCGTCGAAGGACGAGGATCTGATCGAGCTCGCGACCAAGGAGCTCGGCGAACTCGGTCTCGCCGATCCGAAGCTCGTCGTCGACGGCACGGTCGTGCGGATGCCGAAGGCCTATCCGATCTACGACAGCGCGTACCGCGAGCACCTCGACAACGTGCGCACGCACATCGACGCGGTCCCGAACCTCCACCCGGTCGGCCGCAACGGGATGCACAAGTACAACAACCAAGACCACTCGATGCTCACCGCGATGATGGTGGTCTGGAACATGCAGGGCGCGAAGCACGACGTCTGGGCGGTCAACACCGACTTCGAGTACCACGAAGAGCAGAAGCTCGAGGGCAAGAAGGAAGAGAAGCCGACCGTGGCTTCTCAGCGCGCGTCATGAACGCGACCTCGACGTCGGGCGAGTACGTCCGCACGTTCAACCGGTACGAGTTCAAGTACGTGATCGCCGAGGCGCAGGCCGAAGCGCTGATCCACGACCTCGAGCCCTACACGCAGCCCGACCCCCACTCGCCGACCGAGCGCGGCTACCCGGTCTACTCGCTCTACTGGGACTCGCCGGACCTCGTCTTCTTCTGGGAGAAGATCGACGGGCAGAAGTACCGCCGCAAATTGCGTTTTCGTCTCTACGAGGGAGCGGACGCCGCGTTCGTCGAGATCAAGCAGCGCGTCGATCAGACGGTCCAGAAGCGTCGAACGCTGATGGCGCGCGACGAAGTGCAGGCGCTGTTCGGCTCCGGCGCGATCGACGCGGTCAAGGAGCACGCGGTCGCCGACCCGGTGGTGCAAGAGGCGCTGATCCTCTGCCGTCGCCACCTGCTCGAACCGAAGGTCGCGATCTCGTATCGTCGGCGCGCGTTCTTCGCTCGCTACGAGCACGACTTGCGCATCACGTTCGACACGCGGCTCCAGTACGACGCGCGCGCCCTCGATATCCGGCAGCGCTTCGAGACCGGCAACTACCTGATCCCCGCGGATCGCGCCGTGCTCGAGATCAAGTTCAACCACACCGTGCCGCTCTGGCTCACCAAGCTGGTCGGCAAGCACGAGCTCATGTCGCGCCGCTTCTCCAAGTACGCGCGCGCAGCGGACCTCGAACACTTCCAGGGCCGCCACACCTGATCACCGGGAGTCCTCCACGTGAACTTCGACGAACTGCTCGAGAGCGCCGGCAACACCGGAGACTTCACGATCTGGCAGATCGTGTTCGTGCTGCTGTCGAGCTTCGTGTTCTCGATGCTGCTCGCGTGGGCCTACAAGCTGACCCACCGCGGGCTCTCGTACTCCACGTCGTTCGTGCACGCCATGATCATCATGGGCGTCACGGTCTCGATCATCATGTTGATCATCGGGAGCAACATCGCCCGCGCGTTCTCGTTGGTCGGCGCGCTGTCGATCATCCGCTTCCGCACGGCGATCAAGGATCCGCGCGATGTCGCCTTCATCTTCATGACGATGGCGGTCGGCATGGCGAGCGGCACGGGCTTCATCCTGCTCGGCGCGGCGTTCACGCTGTTCGCGATCCCGATGGTGTACTTCCTCTATCGCTTCAATATCGGCTCGATGCCGACGTCCGAAGTGCTGCTGAAAGTCCACCTGCCCGACGGCATCGACTACCACAGCGCCTTCAACGACGTCTTCGTGCGCTTCCTGTCCGATCACGCGTTGCTGTCGGTCGAGACGATCCAGGGCGGCACGGCGCTCGAGCTCGTGTATTCGGTGCAGTTCAAGTCCGACGCCGACGAGCGCGCGTTCCTCGATGCGGTGCGCACCGTCAACCGCAACTCGAAGGTCACGCTGCTCAGCGGCCAACAGAACGTCAACGTCTGATGCGGAGCTTGCTGGGCGAGACGCGACCGGGGAGCGAGCTCGCGGGCGTCAAGCGCTGGATGCACGCCCACGAGCGCGGGCTCGTCGTGCTGTGGCTCGGCGCGGTCGCGGCGCTGTTCGCGTTCGTGTTCGTCTGGGGCGTGTGGCGGCGCGGCTTCGAGGGCGCGATCGCGTGGTGGTACGGTCGGAGCGCTCGGGAGCTCGCGCGCGCGGAAGAGCTCTACGCCGACGGCAACTACCAGCGCGCCGCGGAGCTGCTCGAACGCGTCGACGCGAACCATCCGGCGGTCGTCGTCAAGCACCGCCTCGACGAAGAGCGCGAGGCGATCCTCGACTTGCTCGCGCGCTCGTACGTCGCGCTCGACAAGAAGCGCCGCGCGTTGGAGGTGACCGCGCAACTGGTCGCGTTCGATCCGCGCAACTGGAAGAACCACTTCGCGCACGCCCAGGCGCTGCGCACGTTCTCCGAGGGCGACCTCGCGGAAGCCGCGTACCGCGGAGTGCTGCGCCTGCATCCGAATCACTTCCCGACGGTCGAAGCGCTGACCGGGATGCTGTTCGATGTCGCGACGCTCTACGCGAGCGTCGTCGAGCTCCATCGTCAGTATCTCGACGCCCAACTGCTCGGAACGGTCGAGCTCTCGTTCGGCGACGCGCGGGTGACGCTCGACGTGCCGGTCGACGGTCGGCCGCACGCGTTCGACGTGCCGTGCTCGCTCGCCGCGGGCTTCGCGGGCGACGCGCGCATCGCGACGCACGGTTTCTCGGTCGAGATCGGCGAGCTCGCGCTGGTGCCGCCGAGGCGCGTCGGAGAGGTGCAACCGAGCGTCGCCGCGACGTTCACGGGCGCGTGGACGCCGGGCGACGCCGAAGCGCGCGGCGGCGAGCGCTTCGCCGCGCTCTCGAAGGCCGCGAGCTTCACGCGGCGCGTCGAAGCGCCGAACGGCGCGGGTCGCGTGCACATCGAGCTGACGCTCTACAAGCACATGACGGCGAGCCTCTGGACGAAGATCGCGACGAGCTACGAGAATCGCTTGCTCTTCGACGAGCTCGCGGCGGCCGAGGTCCGCACCGTGCTCGGCGGATGCCTGGAAGCGGGTTCGCTGTTCGAGGAATGAACGTGAACTCGAACGCGACCACCCGAGCGAGCGAACACGGCGGCGAGCGCATCGTCGCCGTGATCGTGCTCGCGTTGCCGGTGCTCTACCTCGCGAGCGAGCGCACGCGACAGGTCGCCGTCTGGCGCTGGTCGTGGCCGTGGCTCGGCGGGATCGTGGTGGCGGTCGTCGCGTACTCGCTTTGGCTCGCGTCGTACTCGCGAGCGCTGCCGGCCGCGCTCGCGTTCGTGCGCAAGCTCGCCGTGGTGCTCGCGGCGTCGCTGGTGGTCGCCGCACTGATCCTCGAGCTCGTCCTGCGCTCGACGACGAACCACGCGTACGAGGAGCTCGACAACCGCGGCCGCCACCGCTTCGACGCCGACGTCGGCCACGTCTTCGTCTCGAACTGGACGCAGACGCTGCAAGAGCACGAGTTCCGCGTCGAGTGGAAGAGCAACGCCCAGGGCTTGCGCGCGGAGCGCGACTACGGCCCGAAGCCCGACGGCACGAAGCGCGTCCTGATCGTCGGCGACTCGTTCACCGCCGGCGAGCAGGTCGCGTACGTGGACACGTTTCCCGCGGTGGTCGACGCGAGCTTGCGCGCGACGCTGCCGAACGTCGAAGTGCTCAACGCCGGCCATCCGGGCTTCAGCACGGCGAACGAAGCGCGTTGGCTCGCCAAGTTCGGCGCGCCGTTCGCGCCCGATCTGGTCGTCGTCGCGATGACGCCGAACGATCTCCTGGAGAACCAGTTTCCGCTGCAGTACGTCGCGCGCGACGGCGCGCTCGTGTCGGGTACCGCGACCGACGAGGACAAGGCGCGCTGGATCGATCATCGCGGCTGGTGGAGTCTCTACGGAGCGGTCGAGCGCTCGCTCTTGAAGCAACGCCTCGAGAACTCGCCCGCGATCAAGCGCTGGCGCACCGGCAGCGCCTTCACGCACCATCGCGCGTTCCAGATCGAGCAGGACGCGAAGTCGCGCGAGCTCTTCGCGCTCGCCGAGCGCTACGTGCTCGAGGCGCGCGCCGCCGCGCAGTCGTTCGGCGCGCGCTTCGCGCTGGTCACGCTGCCGTTTCGCGAGCAGCTCGGCGCGCTGGAACCGAACCTCGACGGCGCGCGCTTCGGCGAGCGTTGGAAAGCGTTCGGCGCGGCGCAAGGCATCCCGGTGCTCGACGTCCAGCCCGCGTTCGCCGCCGAGCCGCATCCCGAGGAGCTCTACTGGCGCCTCGACTCGCACTGCACCGCGAAGGGCTATCGCTTGATCGGCGAGACGCTCGCTGCATGGCTCGCCGAGCGCGCGGAGGAGCTCGAGCTGCGATGAAGCCCTTCGAACGAGCTCGGCCGAGTTTCTGGAAGCGCCTCACGCTGCGCGGCGTCGTGATCTTCACGGCGCCGCTGATCGCGCTCGCGCTATACCTCGTCGTCGCGACCGTGCTCGACTACCAGCGCGTGCAGCAGTTCGACGACTGGAACGCGAGCTCGAAGCACGTCGATCGCCTCGGCTTCAACCGCATCCGCGCGCTCGCTCGGTTGCCGCGCGCGTCCGAGCTCGACCAGCACTTCTCGCCCGAGGACGAAACGCGCCCGGTGCTGCGACTCTTCGTCGACCAGAACGAGTTCGACGCGGTCGCCAACGACATCCTCGGCCGTTGGGGCGAGGAGCTCGAGGGCGAGGTCGACGAGCACGGCGCGCTGCAGAAAGTCGGCATCAAGCTCCGCGGCGACACCAGCGTGCACTGGACGACGATGAAGAAGTCGTTCGCGCTGCGCGCGGATCGCGGACGAATGTTCAAGGGCTATCGCCAGCTCGCCTTCTCCGCGAAGGAAGTGCTGCCCGCGTACCTCGCGAACTCTCTGCCGAGCGAGTTCGGGCTCGTCTGCGCCGACACCGCGATCGTGCCGGTGTTCTGGAACGACCGCTTCTACGGGCTCTTCCGGTTCACGGAGACGCTCGACGAGTCGTTCCTGCGGCGCCACGTGCTGCTGCCGGGCAACATCTACCGCGGCGACGCGGCGGAGCGCGGCGAGTACTTCAAGCACCAGGAGCGCGAGCTCTTCAGGAACCTCTACATCTGGGATCGCGCCGCGAAGAACGATCGGCCCGGTTCGTTCGGCACGGCGGCGCTCGGAGAGTGGCTCGCGGCGCTCAACGGCTCGACCGACGCCGAGTTCGAGCGCGCGATGTCCTGGGTCGACCGCGACGAGCTCTCGCGGATGCTCGCGTTGATGCTCGCGTGCGGCGATCCGTTCCACATGAGCGGCGTGCACAACCAGTTCTGGTACGAGGATCCGTCGTCGGGCCTCTTGCACCAGATTCCGTGGGACATCCGCTTGCTCGACCTCGAGCGTCCGCCGGCGAACTCGCACTTCAATCGCGCGCTGCGGACGTTCCTGCGCGACCCGCGGGTCTTCGACGGAGCGCTCGCCGAGCTCGCGAAGCAGCTCCAGGGTGGCAAGCTGCTCGCGGCGGCGACACGCCGCATGGACGAGCTCGAAACGCGCTTCGGCGACATGCTCGAGTACGAGCGACTGCGCGAAGGCCTGATCCCGGACGTCGGCTCGAGCGAAGCGTGCCTCGGCGTGCTCGAAAAGAACCTCGCGACCGTGTCGAAGTGGATCGCGGACGCGCGCGTCGCCGTTCATTCGGAGAAGACCGACTACGGGATCGTCGTCGACTTCGAAGACTCGGGCGAGGCCGCGAATGGCCTCACGGTGCTCGACTTCGAAGTGCGCGGCTTCGCGGCATGCGAACTCGTTTCGCTCGACGCCGGCGCCGGACCAACGCTCGTCTACGCCGATGCCGACCTCGACGGCACGTATTCCGACGGCGATCGTCACATTCGTATCGAAGCCGACGGTTGCCTCGCCGCGCCCGAAGTGCTCTATCCGGCGGTCGACGCATCGACGCCGAGCCTGAAGCCCGCGCCGCTCGCCTATCGCTACTTCGTGATCGGCGCGAAAGGACCGGTCGTGCCGAAACTCGTGAATCGCAACACCGGCGCGCCGGTCGAAGTGAGCGATTGGCCACTCGGCACTCCGATCGCGAGCGGTTCGACGTGGCACCCGTGGCTCGAACGCGCGCCGCTCGGCTCGACGCGCACGCTCTCCGGCGAGGTGAAGCTCGACACCACGCTCGTCGTCCGACGCGGCGAGTCGCTGACGATCGAGCCCGGCGCGCGGCTCGTCCTCGGACCGAACGTCTCGGTGCTCGCGTACGGTCGCGTGACGGCGAAGGGCACCGCCGAAGCGCCGATCACCTTCGTCAACGCGGAGCCTCGCAAGCCCTGGGGCTCGCTCGCGCTGCAAGGCGAAGGCGCCAACCGGAGCGAGTTCGAGCACGTGCGCTTCGAAGGCGGCGGCGGCGCGTTGCTCGACCGCGTCGAGTACACCGGCATGGTCTGCGTCCACAACGCGCACGACGTCCACTTCCGCGCGTGCACGTTCGACTCGAACCTGCGCTGCGACGACATGATCCACGCGGACGTCGCGGACCTCTTCCTGATCGGCTGCCGTTTCCAGAACGCCAACGGCGACGCGATCGACTACGACGTGTCCGGCGGCGAGGTGAGGAACTGCACGATCGACGCTTCGGCGAACGACGGCTGCGACTTCATGACGTGCTGGCCCGCGGTGATCGGCTGCACGATCACGAACTCCGGCGACAAGGGCATCTCGGTCGGCGAGGCGAGTCGTCCGATCCTGTTCGGCAACACGATCCGCGACTGCAACCGCGGCATCGAGGTCAAGGACACGTCCGAGCCCCTGATCGCGCACACGCTGATCGAGCGCTGCAAGACCGGCATCCGCGCACGGCTCAAGAATTGGCGCTACGGCTACGGAGGCTGGCCGAAGGTCGTCAACTCGATCGTCGCCGACAACGCGAACGTGTTCGAGTTCGACGCGAAGACGCACGTGACCGTCCACGGCTCGCAAGTCGGCGCGAGCGACGACGTCCAGGCGCCCGTCGACGCAGCGTGGCTGCTGCAGGGCTTCGGCTTGCGCGCGAAGAGCGACCGACTCGGGCCGCTCGATTCGCTCGAAGGGCTCGCGCCGGTGCCGCCGCTCGAACACGTCGAGTTCGAGGACGACTTCGGTCCTCCGAGCGACGGCTGGGTGCGCGCGGCGGGCGTGCGACGGCTCGACAAGCGCGTCGAGGGTCTCGTCGCGACGTTCAAGCGCGAGCCCGGCGCGTTCGGCACGACCGTCGCGTGGAAGCTCGACGATCCGAGCAAGCGCTACGTGCTCGCGGTCGAGCTCGGCACGCAGGACATGCTCTCGGCGGAGCTCGTGGTCACCGCCGCGGACGGGACCGAGCTCGTCACTCCGCTCGACGTCGGCCGCGACCCGACGCGCTTCCAGTTCGCCGTCCTCGAACTGCCCAACGGCTCCTATCGCGGCCTGATGGTGCGCGGCGAACCGAACAGCACGGTGCAGAGCGGCGCGTCGTGCGTCTTCGTCCACCGCTACGATCTCGTCGCGCTCGAACGGGAGCCGCGCCGATGACGTTGCTCGCTTCCCTCGCCTTGACGGCATCGCTCGCGAGCGCGCAGTCCGCCGACGATCAGCGCTTCTCGTTCGTCGTGCTCGGCCACCTGCGCGGCGACGCGAACGGCGAGCTGCTCCAGAACCTCGACGAGGTGCTCTCCGAGGTCGAGCGTCTGCAGCCCGACCTCGTGTTCCTCTGCGGCGACCTGATCTGGGGCGACATCGAAGCGCCGACGACCGACGCCGCGGCGATCCGCGCGGATTGGGACGCGCTCGACCGCAAGCTCGCGCGCCTCTCGATGCCGGTGCACCGCGTGCCGGGCAACCACGACGTCAACGACCTGGTCACGCGCGATATCTGGGTCGAGCGCTACGGCGACTTGCCGAAGGCGTTCGAGTTCGAGGGCTCGAAGTTCTTGTTGCTGCGCTCGGTGTGGTGGCCGGACGAGAGCGAGTTCCAGAAGCACCCGCAGGCCTACATCCGCGGGAGGGATCTCGCGCGCGATCAGCTCGGGTTCCTCGAGCGAGAGCTCGCCGAACCTTCGCGAAGTCTCCACACGTTCGTCTTCATGCACCACCTCCTTTGGTGGTCCGAGAACGCCGCTTGGTGGCGCGACGCGCACCCGATCCTCGCCGAGGCGAACGTCGACGCCGTCTTCGGCGGCGACTACGGCCCGTTGAAGTTCTCCGCGGCCGAGCGCGACGGCGTCCGCTACCTGCAGACGTCGATCGAAAACGTGATCAGCCTCGAGATGCTGCGCACCCGCGAGCTCTCGCGGCAGCTCTCCGCGCAATTCGACAACTTCCTGCTGGTCGAAGTCGACGGCGAGAGCGTGCGGTACGACGTCCGCACCGTCGGCGCGCTCTCGACCGGCAAGTTCTCGCCGGACCGCTTCCGCGCGGTCAACGAATTCGATAAGGACACGTTCGCGCGCAAGCTGTTCAAGCGCTTCTCGACCCCCGACCGCCTGGTGCGCAACCTGACGATCGCCGTCGTCGCGAGCTTCGCCGCCGGGATCGCGGTCGCGGCGCTCTACTTCGCGCTGCGCCGCCGCGGGAGCCGCGCGTGAGGATCGGCGTCGACGCCACGTGTTGGGCGAACGCGCGCGGCTACGGTCGCTTCACGCGCGAGCTCTGCACGACGATGGTCGAGCGCGCGCCCGACGATCGCTTCATCTTCTTCGCCGACGAGCGCGCGGCGGCGTGCTTCGAGCTCCGAGGATCGAACGTCGAGCTCGTCACCGTCCCGCTCGGCGCCTCGCCGACCGAAGCGGCGTCCGTCGACGGCAATCGCTCGCCGTTCGACATGCTCAAGCTGACGCGCGCGGTGTCGAAGCACTCGCTCGACGTCTTCTTCTCGCCGTCGGTCTACACGTACTTCCCGCTGCCGCTCGGCCTGCGCGCGGTCGTGACGGTCCACGACGCGATCGCGGAGCGCTTCCCGCACCTGACGTTGCCGTCGACGCGCGCGCGGCTGTTCTGGAAAGCGAAGGTCAAGCTCGCGCTCTGGCAGGCACGAGTCGTGCTGACGGTCTCCGAGTTCTCGAAGCGCGACATCGCGCGCGTGCTCGGCGTCTCCGAAGCGCGGATCCGCGTCGCGGTCGAGGCTCCCGCCGCGATCTATCGGCCGAGCGAGTCCGCCGCGGACGTCCGCCGCGCCGCCGAGAAGCTCGGCATGCCCGCCGACGCGCGCTGGCTCGTCTACGTCGGCGGCTTCAATCCGCACAAGCACGTCGACCTGATCGTCAAGGC
The DNA here is from genome assembly GCA_016220085.1 of Planctomycetota bacterium. Lineage (GTDB taxonomy): Bacteria > Planctomycetota > UBA1135 > UBA1135 > JACRIN01. Next base: position 2,123 of record JACRIN010000086.1, on the reverse strand, counting down.
GCACGCGGAGGTCGCGAAGCAGTCGCGGACGCCGCTCTACTTGCTGTTGGTCGGCACGGTCGACAAGGACGTCTTCCACGGCGACCAAGGGCGCATCCGCGCGACGATTCGCGAGCTCGGCACGGAGAAGCTCGTGCTCTGGACCGGCTTCGTCGCCGACGAAGAGCTCCGCCACCTGCACTCCGGCGCGCTCGCGCTGCTCTTGCCGAGCGCGTGCGAGGGCTTCGGCTTGCCCGCGGTCGAGGCCGCGGCGTGCGGCGCGCCGGTGATCGCGACGCGCGAGAGCCCGTTGCCGGAGCTGCTCGAAGGCGGCGGTGTGTTCGTCGATCCCGGCGATCTCCGTCAGTTGGTCGACGCGCTCGCGCTGCTCGCGAACGACGAGTCGACGCGCGCGCGGATGGCGGAGCGAGCTCTCGCGCGAGCCCGTGAGCTCGACTGGCCGCGCGGCGCCGACGCGGCGCTCGCGGCGTTGCGCGAGGCGGCGAAGCGATGAGACCGCTGCGGTTCTGCCACCTGACGACGTTCTACCCGCCGCACAACTTCGGCGGCGACGGCATCGGCATCCAGCGGCTCGTGCGCGGGCTCGCCAAGCTCGGTCACCACAACACCGTCGTGCACGACGTCGACGCGTACCGGATGCTCGCTAGAATCAAGGACCCGAAGGACCTCGGCGAGCCGCCGGGCGTCGAAGTCGTGCGATTGCAGAGCGACTGGGGCAAGCTCTCGTGCCTGTTGACCCAACAGCTCGGCCGTCCGGTGATGCACGGCGCTCGCATCGCGGAACTGCTCGAGCGCGGCAACTTCGATGTCGTCAACTTCCACAACATCTCGCTGGTCGGCGGACCCGGGATCTTGAAGTACGGCGACGCGGTCAAGCTCTACATGGCGCACGAGCACTGGCTCGTCTGCCCGAGTCACGTGCTCTGGCGCCACAATCGCGAGGTCTGCACCGGCCGCGAGTGCACGAAGTGCGTGCTCTCGTACCGACGGCCGCCTCAGGCGTGGCGCTACACGAGCTATCTCGAGCGCGAGCTCCATCACGTCGACGCGTTCGTCGCGATGAGCCGCTTCAGCCGCGACAAGCACAAGGAATTCGGCTTCCCGCGCGACATGGAAGTGCTCTCGTACTTCCTCCCGGCGCCCGAGCCAACCAAGGCGACGACGCAAGCGTCGAAACCGCTCCACGCGAAGCCCTATTTCCTGTTCGTCGGCCGACTGGAGAAGATCAAAGGGCTCGACGACGTCCTGCCGATCTTCCGCGATTACAAGGATGCCGAACTGTTGATTTGCGGCGACGGCGAACATGCCGAGACGCTCAAACGCGCAGGTGCGGGCATCGACAACGTGCGATTTCTCGGCCGCGTCTCGAACGAGGACCTCGCGAACTACTACGAGCACGCGCTCGCCCTGATCGTCCCGTCGATCTGTTTCGAGACGTTCGGGATCATCCTGATCGAAGCGTTCCGTTCGAAGATCCCGGTGATCGCGCGGCGGATCGGGCCGTTCCCCGAAATCATGGAGCTCGCGCGCGGCGGAGAACTCTTCGGCTCGCCCGACGAGCTCGTCGCGGCGCTGCGTCGTTTCCAGAACGATCCCGCCCATCGCGCGCGCTGCGCCGAGGCCGGCCATAGCGCATTCCTGGAGCATTGGACCGAAGAGGCGGTCATCCCGCGCTATCTCGACATCGTGCGCCAAGCCGCCGAGCGCAAGGGACGCACCGAAATCGCGCGCGCGCTCCAGAGCTCCTGAGTTCTGCGAACTTCGCGGCGGCTGACTACGAATTGGGCGGGCCCGTGAGTAGCCTGCGTCGGTTCTAGAACTGCCGACCCCAGCGCGCGCCCATGACCCATCACGACCAATCGGCGTCGATTCCACAGCATTCTTCGCACTTCGGCGCAGTCTTGTTGCTGCTGGCCGCGTGCTCGGCGCCGGCGAAGACGACGCTGGTGCGAACGCCGGTCTTGCCGCCCGTGCGCGCCGAAGCGACGGAGTTCGACCACCCGCTCTCGCTCTCCGACGTCGTCGCGCTCGCGCTCGAGCGCAGCCCCGACCGCGAGGCCGCGGTCGCGCGCGTCGAAGCCGCCGCGGCGACGCTCGCGCGCGCGGAGGCGTCGCTGTGGCCG
>JACRIN010000085.1 GCA_016220085.1 Planctomycetota bacterium | reverse complement strand
GAAAGGGAAAGATGCTCATCGACGCAATCTCCCGTGAGGGAGATGTTTGGTTTGTATTACTACTAACTACGCACTACTAACTACCAACTATTTTATGTTCCACCTTTTAGAGCGATACACAGTCGAGAGCGTCACCTGCGGCCATCCCGACAAGGTGTGCGACCAGATCTCGGACGCCGTCCTCGATGCCTGCCTCGCTCAGGATCCCAACTCTCGCGTCGCGTGCGAGACGCTCGCCACGACCGGACTCGTCGTCGTCGCCGGAGAGATCACGACCAAGGCGAAGGTCGACTACCAAGCGGTCGCGCGCAAGACGCTGCGTCGCATCGGCTACACCGACGAGGAATGCGGCATCAGCGCCGACTCGTGCTGCGTGATGGTCACGGTCGGCACGCAGTCGCCCGACATTTCGCAAGGCGTCACCGAGGGCCAAGGTCTGCACGCCGAGCAAGGCGCCGGCGACCAAGGCCTGATGTTCGGCTTCGCGTGCACCGAGACGCCGGAACTGATGCCGTTCCCGATCTACTACGCGCACTTGCTCGTCGCCAAGCTCGCCGAGCTGCGCGAGAAGGGCGTGCTGAAGTGGCTGCGCCCCGACGCGAAGAGCCAGCTCACCGTCGAGTACGAAGGCGACCAACCGGTGCGCGTCAACACGGTCGTGATCTCGACCCAGCACTCGCCCGACGTCGATCACAAGACGATCGTCAAGGACATCAAGAAGCACTGCATCGAAGCGGTGATCCCGAAGGAGTTCCTCGACTCGAAGACCGTCTACCACATCAACCCGACGGGACGCTTCGTCGTCGGCGGGCCCCATGGCGACTGCGGACTGACCGGCCGCAAGATCATCGTCGACACCTACGGCGGCATGGGCCGCCACGGCGGCGGTGCGTTCTCCGGCAAGGACCCGTCGAAGGTCGACCGTTCGGCCGCCTACGCCGCGCGCTGGGTCGCGAAGAACGTCGTCGGCGCGAAGCTCGCGACGCGCTGCGAAGTCCAGGTCTCCTACGCGATCGGCGTCGCGCGGCCGACGTCGGTCCGCGTCGACACGTTCGGCACCGGCAAGGTCGGTGACGACGTCTTGACGGCGGCGGTCGAGCAGGTGTTCGACCTGCGCCCGGCGGCGATCATCAAGGACCTCGGACTGAAGAAGCCGATCTTCGAGCAGACCGCCTACCACGGCCACTTCGGGCGCGGGAACTTCCCCTGGGAGAAGCTCAATCGCGTGAAGGAGCTCAAGAAGGCCGTTTCCGGCTCCTGAGCGAGCGCAGAGCCCACGCGAGCCCGTTCCGGTATCCACCGGAGCGGGCTCGCTCCTCTTTTTTCCGGCCGCGCTCGTGCGTGACTGGCCCGGAGCGATGGGTTAGAACCGCCGAACCCCGAAGTCGCCGACGCATCGCGGAACGGCACGGGGATCCCACTCACCATGCTGAGAACCTTCCGTTCGAGCGCCCGCGCGGGCTTCACGCTGATCGAACTCCTCGCCGTGATCCTGATCATCGGGATCCTCGCGACCTTCCTCGTGCCGAAGATCCCCGAGGCGCTCGACGCCGCGAAGGTGACCGCGTGCAAGGCGAACATGCAGGAGATCCACAAGGGTTTCCTGATGTACAAGGCCAAGTTCGATCGCGCGCCGCGCGGCACCGGCGTCAAGTTCTTCGCCGAGCTGGTCTCCAGCGGCACGTGGGACAACGACAAGTCGAGCGCGAAGCGCCTGACGTGCCCGAATGTCGACGTCGGATTCCTCACCGGCATCTCGGAGAAGCCCGAGGAGGAGTGGTTCAAGGATCCCGCGCTGGTCGACGGCACGTGCTCGTCCTACGCCGGCCGCGACTGCGACCACTATCCGTTCAAGACCTTCTTGCCGCCGGGCGGCGAGGCGATGGTCGCCGACGACAACCAAGGCGACACGCCGAACCACCGCACGACGACCGTCGTGCTCTACGGCCGCGGCGTCGACACGATCGAGAAGGCGGACATGGTCAAGGCGGGCCTGATCACCGAGGACGAGTTCCTCCAGGTCGGCCCGAACTCGCCGCACAAGGACCTGCAGAAGCTGAGTCTCGATTGAGCGCCGTGCCCCGGATTCGGTTCGAGCCGGCGATCGGCCGATAGAGGCTTCCCCCCCCTCGGCCGCTCCTCGGCCGCCCCCCGAGCGTTCGCGGGGTAGGAACTCCCTTCGCATGCGACTCCCGGCTCTGTTACGCGCCCTGCGACCGCACCAGTGGGTGAAGAACATCTTCGTCCTCGCCGCGGTCGCGTTCTCGCGCGCGGACCAGACGGCGCTGCACCCGACGGACTGGCACGACGTGAGGCAGGCGCTCTTCGCCTTCGCCGCGTTCTGCCTCGGCGCGAGCGCCATCTATCTCGTCAACGACGTACTGGACGTCGAGTCCGATCGCGCGCACCCGGAGAAGAAGAACCGACCGATCGCGGCGGGCGAGGTCGGAGTTCCGACCGCGCTCGCGGCTTCGCTGGTGTGCGTCGTCGGCGCGCTCGCGTTCGGATGGTTCGCCGGCGGCGGCGGCTACGACGTGCTGATCGTCGTCGCGCTCTACGTCGCGATGAATTTCGCGTACAGCACCAAGCTCAAGCACGTGGTGCTGATCGACGCGTTCTGCATCGCCACCGGCTTCCTGTTGCGCGTCGAGGGTGGCGCGCGGGCGGCGGACGCGACGGTGTCTCACTGGTTGATGCTCTGCACGCTGTTCATCGCGCTCTTCCTCGCGCTGTGCAAGCGCCGCGCGGAGATCGACTTGCTCGGCGAGAACCGCGGCGAGCACCGCGCCAACCTGCGCGAATACACGGTCGGCTTCCTCGACCAGATGGTCACCGTGCTCGCCGCGACCACGATCGTCTGCTACACGATGTACACGGTGTCCGACGACACCGCCGCGAAGTTCGGCAAGGACAACCACCTGCTGTACAGCGTTCCGCTGGTCGTCTTCGGGCTCGCGCGCTACATGCTGCTCGTGCAGACCCGCCGCGGCGGCGGCAGTCCGACCAAGGTCTTGCTGGGCGGCGACGTGCTCTTCGTGCTCAACGCGCTCGCCTGGGTCGGCGTCGTCGGGTTCTCGATCTACTTCCGCGGCTGAGCGAGCCCGGCGAGCAGCTCGGCGCGCTTGCGCGGGCGCTCGGGATCGGACGCGAGCTCGTACCAACGGGTCCGGAGCTCCGCGGCGGGTTCGCCCGCGCGCGCGAGCCAACGTTCGATCGTCGCTTCGAACGGCGGCGCCTCCGCGGCGTTGGCGGCGATCGCAGCGGCGACGAGCTCGAGTTCGGCGCCGGCGTCCCCGAAACCGCGAACCGAGAGCAGCGCGCTCGCCGATGCGTAGCGCAGGTCCGTCGGCGTCGCCGGGTCGAGCAGCGGTTGGAGCGAGTCCTCGACGCCGTCAGCCCCGAGGTCCGCGAGGGCGCGCGCGGCGGCGACGCGCACCTCGAAAGGCCTCGAACGGTCGAGCTCGGCCGCCAGGGCGGGACGCGCGCGCGCCTCGCCGAGCCGGCCGAGGGCACGCGCGGCTTGGGGCGCGAGCCCTCGCTCGCGCAGCGCGTCGAGCAGCGGGTCGACCGCGGCCCTGGCCCGCGGCCCCATGCGCTCGAGCACCTGCGCCGCGTGCACGCGCACGTAACGGTTCTCGTCGTGCAGCGCGCGTGCGAGCGCATCGACCGCGCTCGGTCCGGATTGGACCAACACGAAGCGCGCGTCGTCGACACCGCGCAGTTGCCACTCGGAGAGCGACTGGATCCGCTTCCACGTCGCGAGCCGCGCGCGCACGCTCGCCGGGTTCGGCTCCTCGCGGTCGACGAACGCGCCGCCGTGGTACGCCGCGAGCAGCTCGGCGGGCCCCGCGAGCCCGCGCGCGCCCGCCCACGCCTGCAGCACGCTGGTCGCCTCCGCCGCGCGCTCGGCGTTCGGTCCGCGCGCGATCACGTCGAGCCCGACGACGCCGGCGAGCGAGCCGTTCGCTTCGAGCGAACGCGCGAGCCAGATCACGGTTTCGTAGTCGGACTCGTACTTCAGCGCGAGCAGCAGTCGGTCCGCGGACCAGTCGGCCTTCGCGAGCGGCAGCCGCCACGCGCAATGCGCGCGCATCCATGGCTCGGGGTCGGCCTCGCGGCGCGCGCGCTCGAGCCGCTCGAGCAGCGCGTCGATCGCGCTCGGTGTGGCGATCTCGGCGAGCGCCTCGACCGCCGCGGCGCGTAGCGCGGGATCGTCGTCGTTCGCGACCAGCTCGGTGCGCAACGCGGGCACGACGCGCTCGCCGAGCTGCTTCAAATCGTCGAGCGCGGCGAGGCGCAACTTGCCCTCGGATCCGACGACGGCGCCGAGCAGGTCGCGCGCTTCGGAGAGCTCGAGCGCCGGTCCGTTCTGCACGCGCGGCGCGGGCTCGCGGGCGACCTCGATCTCGAGCGCCGCGAGCTCTCGCGCGACGACGGGCTCGAGCGCATACGGCGGCGGCGCGGGCTTGCTCGCCGGCGCGCACGCGGCGAGGCACAGCCACACGCCCGCGAGCCCCCGCATCACGGTTCGAGCTCCACGCGATGGACGAGCACCGCCTCGCGCTCGGGGTCGGGCGCCGTCGGATCCGTCCAGTAAGGCGAGAACTTGTAGAAGAGCGCGATCTCGATCGCTCCGGCCGCGGCGGGGTCGTCGATCTCGCGCGCCAGCGTCGCGTGGGCCGCGAGCTCCGTGTTCGGTAGGTCGACCTCGAAGCGATAAGGGTTGCGGAAGCGGTAGAGAGGGCGCCACGTCGTCTCGCCGCGCGGTCGCCAGAAGAGGTCCGACGCGCGCGAGCGCTCGTCGGTCGGAAAGTTGTGGCCCGCGCCGACGTTCTCGACCTCGACGACCGCATTTCCGTCGACGCGTTTCGCGCGCAGCTCGACGGCGCGCTTCACGAGCTCGAGAGCGTGCCCGCCGTGCATGCGGTGGTCGCGGCCCTTCGACGGATCGCCATCGCGGTAGGGCATGTGGCACGAGAGGCAATCCTGATAGCCGGGCCCCGGCTCGGCGTACTTCGACGCACGCCACTGGTCGACGGTGTTGTGCTGGTTGTGGCAGGGCGCGCAGAAGTCGACGTTCGCGAGCTCGCGCGTCGCGACCGGTCTACACGCAGCCGACGGAGCGTCGATCGTCCCCGCGATGCGGTCGTCGGGTCGGAGGTGGCAGGCGATGCAGTCGACGCCTTCGACGCGGCGTGTCTCGCGCGGCAAGACACGTTGCCCGATGCCGGTCTCGAACACCGGTCGCGGAGCGTGGCAGTCGATGCAGTCGGTGTTCGCGAAGTCGTTGGAGAGCGTGCGCACGTCGGCATCGACCCACGCCCGCGAGTGCCAGGAGTCTTGCCACTCGGCGTACGCGCCCGCGTGGCAGTTGCGGCATTCGCTCGACGACGTGAACGTGCGCGGCGGCGCGGGAGGCGGCGGTGGACGGAACACGGCGAGCAAGAGCCACGCCGACAGGCCGACGACTGCGAGCGCGGAGACGATTCGGCCCGGGCTCATGCGCGCACCGGTTCGACCACGCGGCCCCGCTCCAAGCGCAAGCGCCGGGTCGCCAGCGACGCGGACTCCTCGGGATCGTGGGTGACGTGCACGGTGGTGAGCTCCAGGCGCTTTTCTAGCTCGAAGAGCTTCGCGATCAACGCTCCGCGCAGCTCCGCGTCGAGAGGCCCGAGCGGTTCGTCGAGCAAGAGGATGCGCGGCGCGGGGGCGAGCGCGCGAGCGAGCGCGAGCCGCTGCGCCTCGCCTCCCGACAGCGTCGAGGGCAGCCGCTTCTCGAAGCCGACGAGCTCGACCCACGCGAGCAGCTCGGCGACGCGCCGTTCGATCGCGTCGTGCCCGACCGCCGCGCCGCTCTGCTCGAGGGTGAAGCGCAACGTGTTCGCGACGGTCATGTGCGGCCAGAGCGCCGTGCCCTGGAAGAGGAAGCCGACGCGACGCCGCACCGGAGGCACGAGCAGGCGCGCGCCGTTGCTCGCGAGCTCGCCGTCGAGCTCGACCTTGCCGGCCGACGGAGTCGCGAGACCGGCGATCACCCGCAACAGCGTCGTCTTGCCGCAACCGGACGGCCCGGTGACCAGGACGTGCTCGCGTGGCTGGATCACGAGGTCGAGCGGACCGAGCAGTCGCGCGCCGCGTTGGTCGACGGTGACGGCGGAGAGGACGATGCGCGCACTCAAGGCAGTACCTCCAGACGTCGGCCTCCGAAGGCGGCCCACAGCACGCCGGGGAGGAGGATCAGGCAGACCACGAGCAAGGCGAGCGCGGCGACGAAGTCGTCCCGGCCGAAGTGGACTTGTTGGTACACGCGGAAGATCGCCGTCTGGTTCGCGGTCGGCACCAGGATCGCCGCGTCGAGCTCGCGCATCGACAGCACGAACACGAGCACGAAGCCGCCCGCGAGCGCCGAGCGCAGCGAAGGCGCGACGATCGACACCAGCCGCCGCGCGGGTCGCGCGCCGGCGAGCGCCGCGGCTTCCTCGAGCCGCGGGTCGAGCGCGGTGGCGGCACCCGAGACCGCGAGTATCGCGAAGCACGCGAAGCGCCCGGCGAAGAGCAGCACGACCAGCCCCGGACCGTCGTAGAAGCGCGCGCTCCACGCGTGGTTCCAGAGCACGATCTCGCCGATGCCGAAGAGGATCGCGGGGACCGCCAGCGGCAGGATCGCGAACGGCTCGAGCCAGCGCGCGCGGGCGAGCGCGTGACCGAGCACCAGCGCGACCGGCACGACCGCCGCCGCGGCGCCGAGCGACCAGAGGAAGCTCTGCTGCAGATTGACGCGCGAGAGCTCGAGCGCGCGGCCGAATGCGCTCGCGATCCGAGGCAACTCGAAGCCCGCGGCGCCGCCGCCCGCTTCCCACAGCAGCCTCCCGAGCGGCACGAACACTCCGCAAGCGAGCACGGCGAGCACGAACAGCAATGCGGGGGCCCGCCAGACTCCGAGCGCGAGCGGCGCGCCGGTGCGGAAGCCCGCCTGGATCGTCGTCGCGCTCGCCGCGCGATTGAGCCTGAGCGCGGGCACGATCACGGCGATCGACAGGAGCACCAGCGGCAGACTCTTCGCGACCGCGAGGCCGGGCCGGGAATCGACGCGCCAGGACGCGAAGATCTCGGCTGCGTAGACGTTGAACTTCGGCCCGACGAACGCGACGTAGTCCGGCACCGAGAAGTCGTGGATCGCGAACACGAATGCGAAGCACGCACCGCACAGCGCCGACGGGAGCACGAGCCGCAGGTCGATTCGGAGCGCCGCGCGCACGCCGCCGACCAGCAGCGCGGCTTCCTCCAGGCGGGCGTCGATGCGCTCGGCGGCGCGCACGGTGAAGACCGCGACGATCGGGAACGTGCTCGTCGCCAGGATCAGGATCGACGCGGGCGCGCCGCGCAGGTCCGACAGCGCGGTGAACACCATCGCGAAGAGCATCGGCGGGATGCAGAGCGGCACGATTCCGAGAGAGCGCGCGGCCCTCGCGAAGGGCACGTCCGTGCGCGCGACGAGCAGCCCGAACGGCAGGCCGACGAGCAACGCGAGCACCGCGGTCGCCGCGCCGAACAGCAACGTGTTGCCGAGCAGTTCCCAGTGAGCCGAGGCGAGCAACGCGCGCCAATCCGCCGCCTCGACGCGCGGCAGCATCGCGGCGATCGGCGCGAGCGCCGCCGCGGCGAAAGCCGCACACGCGAGGAGGAGCAGCGGCCGGCTCAACCGACGAACAGCCCCTTCATCAGCTCGAAGCGGCGCTCGAGGTCCGCCCCGATCTTCGCCCAGTCGACCGGCAGCGTCTTGACCTCCGCGGTCGAGCGCACGTGCGCGGGTCGCGGAACATCGGCGCGCACGGGGATCTGCGCGGCGTCGCAGCGCGCGAGCTCGGCCTCGACTTCCTTGGAGAGCACCCAATCGACGAAACGCTTCGCAGCGTCCTGGTGCGGCGCGGACGCGAGCACCATCACGGTGTTCGGGATCACCAGCGTGCCGTCGCCGTCTTGGTCGGGGTAGACGACGGCCACCGGCGAGCCCCTCATGCGCGCGACGTTGAAGTCGTCGGTGTCGGTCATGCCGTACGCCATCTCGCCGGAGCTGACCAATCGCATCACTTGCCCGTTGGACTGCACGAAGTTGACGCCGCCCGCCTGCAGCTCCTTCAGGAACGCCAACGTCTGCGCTTCGCCGAGCTCGTCGATCCAGGCCGCGGCGTGCGAGAGCGTGGTCCCGGTCAGCGGCTTCGCCATGCACGTCTTGCCCTTGAACGCCGGATCGAGCAGGTCGCGGACGCTGTGCAGCTTGGAGGGGGCCGCGAGCTCGGTATTGACGATCAGCACCCGACCGCGCGCGCCGAAACCGGTCCAGCGATGCTGGGGATCGCGGAACTCCGCGGGGATGTCCTTCGCGCTCGGCGAGTCGTAGCTCGCGAGCAGCCCGCGCTCGGCGAGGCGCGCGGAGTGCGCGGCTTCGTTGTTCCAGAAGACGTCGCAGCGCGGCCGTGACTGCTCCTCGATGATCCGCGTGACCAGCCCGACCGTCTTTTGGCCTTCGATGTCGAACTCGACGCGCACGTCGAGCCCGTGCTCTTTCGCGTAGCGTTGGATCAACGGCTCGGCGAAGACCTGATCATGCGCGCAGTAGACGGTGAGGTCCGGCTCGCGCGCGCAGCCGATCGCCGCGAAGGAGAAGGCGAGCGCGAGCAACGTCCGGAACGGATTCATGGGGAGCCTCTCAGCCTCGGGTTTCGGTGATGCGATAGACGGTGCCGCTCGCGCCTTGCTGGAAGTCGTACGGATCCGCGGCGGGGATGTAGAGGCGGCCTGCGTCGTCGATCAGGATGTTCTCGCTTTTCATGTCCTTGCGCCCGACGAGCGCGCCGAGATCGACCCACGGCTTCGGCTGTGCCGCGCTGCGTCCGTCGAACGGACGTTTCGGATCGGGAGTGAAGCGGAAGACGCGCGAGGGCTTCGCGGAAAGCACGTAGAGACGTCCTTCACGGTCGACCGCGATGTCGGTCAAGTTCGCGGACTTCTTCGTCGCCGAGTCGTACGGGTCGAAGCGCGCGACGAGCTCGGCGCGCAAGGGTTGCTCGGGCAGCTGGTCGTCGCCGAGCCGGACGCGGACGATCTCGGACGAGGTGCGGAACGCGACGTACAGCCAACCGTCGTGGTGCGCGAGCGCGCTGTGGCCGTAGAACCGTTGCACGCCGAGTCCGGCGACGTGGAGCTCGCTGCCGAAGACCACTTCGCTCGCGGGCGCGCCCGCCTCGGCGTCGGTCGCGAGCTTCGAGAGGTCGTACCGCACCAATACGCAGTTGTCCTTCGCGACCGCGTAGAGCTGATCCCCGATCGCGAGGCAGTTGTCGGGCCCGTTGAGCCAACCGTGCGGCGCGGGCCGGTTCGCGGGATCGTGGTGGGGGTAGAGCCCGCCCTTCTCGATGTCGTGGCGCTCGACCTCGTACCACTTTGCGGTCCGCAGGTCGTAGCGGAGGAGCGCGTCCGAGAGGTTCTTGCTGAACGTGCTCTTGTCCGAGTCGCTCTTGTCGATGCCGGAGTACGCGCAGACGTAGAAGCTCGAGGTCGCGGGGTGGTAGCGCAGCGTGCAGTACGGTCGGTCGGTCACGCGGTCGTCGGTCGGCGTCGCGACGCGCACGTCGAAGAGTCGGAACGGCGGCTCGGTCGGAACGGCGAGCGGCTCGCCGTTGATTCGCACGGCTTCGGACACCGCCGGCGCGCTCGCGGGCTCGGCAACCGTCGGGTCGACGCGGAAGATCGTCCCCGCTTCGTCGGCGACCGTCGTGCTCGCTCCGCCTGCTTCACGCGAGCGGCCGCGGGCGAGCACGTACAGCTTGCCGTCGACCAGCTCGAGCCCGCGCGGGAACGGCACTCGGGTCGTGATCCGCTCGACGGTCAGCGAAGTGGGCACGGACTCCGGCGCCGGCGCCGCCTTCGAAGGAGTCGGCGCGTTGCACGCGAGCGCGGCGATGGCGAGACCGATGGTGCAAGCGAGTGTGGAGTTCGACATGGTTCGAAGCGGCTCGGTGAACGACGAGGGGGAGGGAGAAGGGCGCCGCGTGCGCAAGCTCCGTGCCCGCGGTCGGGGGCCGCGATCGACGTGTAGCGTAGGTTGCGCGCCGCGCGGTTACGAGTGCGTGGCCGGAGCGCTACCGTCGAGGAACGTAGCGCGTTCGGCGGACTTCCTCGTGTCGCGCGCTGCTGCTACGATCGCGGTCTTGACCCGGTCGCACCGCGAACCCAGCTCGCCAGGAACCGCCATGCAACTCGCCGAACGCATGTCCCGCCTCGGGACCGAAAGCGCTTTCGAGGTCCTCGCCCGCGCCAAGGCCCTCGAAGCCCAAGGCAAGAGCATCGTCAACCTCGGCATCGGCTCGCCCGACTTCCGCACGCCGGACAACATCGTCGAAGCGGGCATCAAGGCGCTGCGCGACGGCTTCCACTTCTACACGCCGGCCAAGGGCCTGCCGCAGCTGCGCGAAGCGGTCGCCGCCTACCTGAAGCGCCAGTATTCGGTGCCGGTCCACCTCGACCAGGTCGTGATCGTGCCCGGCGGCAAGCCGACGATGTACTTCGCGATCTCGATGTTCGGCGAGCCCGGCGCGGAGATCATGTACCCGAACCCGGGCTTCCCGATCTACGAGTCGGTGATCAAGTACACCGGCGCGACGCCGGTGCCGATCCCGCTGCGGGAGGAGAGCGGCTTCTCGTTCAGCGCCGACGAGGTGCTCTCGAAGATCACGCCGCGCACGCGGCTCCTGATCTTCAACACGCCGGCGAATCCGACCGGCGGCGTCGTGCCGAAGGTCGAGCTCGACAAGCTCGCCGTCGGACTTGCCAAGCACCCGCACGTCACGGTGCTCGCCGACGAGATCTACTCGCGGATGACGTACGACGGCGAGAAGCACCACTGCTTCCTCTCGTACGAGCACCTGCGCGACCGCACGATCCTGCTCGACGGCTGGTCGAAGACGTTCTCGATGACCGGTTGGCGCCTCGGGTTCGGCGTGTGGCCGATGTCGATCGTCGCGCACGCCGAGCGCCTGCAGATCAACTCGAATTCGTGCGCGAGCGCCCCGGTCCAGATGGCCGGCATGGAAGCCCTCAACGGTCCGCAGGACGCGGTCGAGCGGATGGTGAAGGCCTTCGACGAGCGCCGCAAGGTGATCGTCGCCGGCCTGAATTCGATCCCGGGGTTCCGTTGCGTGATGCCGAAGGGCGCGTTCTACGCGTTCCCGAACATCACCGGCACCGGGATCGGCGCGAAGAAGCTCGAGCAGTTGCTCCTGAATGAAGCCGGCGTCGCGGTGCTCGCGGGCACGGCGTTCGGCCAGTACGGCGAGGGGTTCCTGCGCTTCAGCTACGCGTCGAGCACCGAGAACATCCAAGAAGCGCTGCGCCGCGTGAAGGCGTTCCTCGCCGCTCAGACGGTCGCGCGATGAACGGCGCGAGCGACTTCCGCAGCGACACCGTCACTCGTCCGACCGCCGCGATGCGGGCCGCGATCGCGGCCGCCGAAGTCGGCGACGACGTGCTCGACGGCGATCCGACGGTCAGGAAGCTCGAAGCCCGCGCCGCGGAGTTCCTCGGCAAGGACGGCGCGCTGTTCGTGCCGAGCGGCACGATGGCGAACCAGGTCGCGCTCGGTGGGTGGACGCGCTCCGGCGACGAGATCCTGGTCGAGCGCGAAGCGCACGTCGTTCGCTGGGAAGCCGGAGCGGCGGGGTTCCTGCACGGCGTGCAGAGCGCGACGCTCGCGAGCATCCGCGGCGCGATGGATCCCGACGAAGTGCGCGCGACGATCCGTCCCGACTTCATCCATTGTCCGCGCACGGCGCTGATTTGCGTCGAGCAGACGCACATGGGTTCCGGCGGCTCGGTCGTGCCGCTCGCCAACCTCGATGCGATCGCGAAGGTCGCGCGCGAGCGCTCGATCCCGGTGCACATGGACGGCGCCCGGCTCGCGAACGCGGCGGTCGCTTCGGGCGTCGCGGCGAGTCGCTACGCGGCGTGCGCGGATTCGGTGTCGCTCTGCTTCTCGAAGGGTCTCGGCGCCCCGGTCGGCTCGGTGGTCGCGGGCTCGACGGACTTCCTCGCGCGCGCGAAGGTCGTGCGCAAACGCCTCGGCGGTTGGATGCGGCAGAGCGGTTTGATCGCAGCGGGCGCGCTGCACGCGCTCGAGCACAACGTTGAACGCCTCGCGGACGACCACGCGCTCGCCAAGGAGCTCGCGCGGGCCTTGCACGGGCTGCCGGGGCTCGCGTGTCCGCCGGAAGCGGTCGAGACCAACCTGGTGCTCGTCCAAGTGACGCACGCGGAGTTCGATGGCGCGGCGCTCGCGGCGAAGTTCAAGGAGCACGGTGTGCTCGTTTCTGCGCTGTCGCCGCGCGTGTTGCGCTTCGCGACGCACCTCGACGTCGGACCGAAGGACGTCGAGCGCACCGCTTGCGCGGCGCGCTCGATCTTGGCGGTCTGAGTTCGACGACTTCCGCTGGCGCGGGCTCCGCCACGCAGGCCTCGGGCGCTCGCTTCGCGCCCGCCATGTCGCAGCGTCAGTCGAGATAGACCATCCGCGCGACCGACGGCGTGCCGTGGCCGTCGATCACGACCAACATGTAGACGCCGAGCGGCGCGAGATTCGGGTTCGAGGGCGCGTCGACGACCAGTTGGTGATCGCCCGAGGTACCGAACGAGAGTTCGACGAACCGCTGGTCCATCGCGACCGAGTGCGTCGTCGCGACCGGGCGGATCAGCGCGACGCGCTGGATGTCGGTCGCCGCCGTGCCCGCGAGATCGAGCGTGAACGCGGCGCCGTACCCGAGCTCGGTGGAGACGTGCTGGATCGCCGGGCGCGGCCGGAACATGTAGGGAGGCCAGTAGATTTCGAGCGAGTGCTCGCCGTCGCCGCCGCCGACCTGGACGCGGCCGTCGGGCAGGAGCACGCCCGACGAATGGTAGAGGCGCGCGCGGTGGAGCGGCGCGACCGTGCGCCAGCGATCGGACTCCGGCAAGTAGAGCTCGCACGGCAGGACGGAAGCGGCCGGATCGTCGAACTCCGCGCCACCGAACACGAACACGGTCCCGTTGGCGAGGATCAGCGCGTTGTGATGGAAGCGCGGGTACGCCATCGGCGGCGCGGGTTGCCACGAGGGCGAGCCCGACGCGAGATCGATCGACTCGCACGTGTTGGTGCCGATCACGCCGTCGTCGGTGCCGCCGATCAGCATCACGCGATCCGTCGCGCCGGGGACGAGCACGCTGCAGCCTTCCGCGCGATACACGGACTGCGTCGTCGCGATCGGATACCAAGCGGGCGCGTCGGGATCGAAGAGCATCGACACCGGGCCGGGCCCGGCGACGAACACGCCGCCGAACGAAAGCAAGTGCGCGCGCGGGTAGAGGTCTTGGAGCAGCTCGGAGCCCGGGAGATCGATCCAGCCGAGCGCGTCGTCGTAGCGCTCGACGACCTCCTCGTACGCGCCGAGTTCGTTGATGCCGGAGAGCGCGAGCACGCTGCCGTTCGCCTGCGTCAGCAGCGTGGGATAGTAGCGGCCGTGATTCATGTCGTCGCCCGCGGACCACGCGTGCGTCCAAGGGTCGTAGAACTCGGTGTGCGTCGGTCCCTTGACGTGACCGAAGCTCGGATCCGAAGTGGTTCCTCCGGCGACCAGCAAGCGGCCGTTGGCGAAGAGCACGTGGCCTCCGCAGAACAGGCTCTTCGCGAGGTAGCCGACCGCCGCGGTGTAGTTCGTCGCGTCGAGCTCGGTCCAGAAGATGTCGAGCGCGCTCGTGCCGTACGCGTACGAGAGCACGTTCCCGGTCGGAAGCAGCGCGGTGTGCACCGACGCATGCGGCCACTCGTACGGACCTTCCCAGAGGCCTTCGACGATCGGCAACGAGCGCGGTTTCGGTTTCACTTGGGCTTCGGCGGGCGTCGCGAGCGCGACGGCGCAGACACCGAGGCAGAGCGCGGCGGGGGAGAGACCTAGGCGAACGGCGTACATGCGTGGGCTCCGAGGTTTGGACTTGCGAGCGAGCGGAAGTCGCGCGCTCGGGTCGATCGCCGAGCGCACGGGACTCGCGCGCTCGGGGCGACCACCAAGCGAACGGAACTCGCACGCTCGGGGCCACCACCGAGCGAGCGGATCTCGCTCGCTCGGATCCAGCGGTACCGCGGCGGCCGCGAGCGTGAAAGGCGAGCGCGGACTTCGTGCGAGTGGCGAGGGACGCTCGCGCGGCGGGACGCTATCCTTCGCGCCTCTTTCCCACGATCACGGAGACTCCATGGGCATCTTCAAGGCGTACGACATCCGAGGCTTGTACAAGAAGGAGCTCGACGCCGAGCTCGCGAAGAAGATCGGCAACGCCTTCGCGCGCTTCCTGAAGGCGAGGAAGCTCGTCGTCGGCCGCGACATGCGCACGCACAGCCCCGAGCTCGCCGCCGCGACGATCGAGGGCATGCGCGACGCCGGGTGCGACGTGCTCGACATCGGGCTCGCGTCGACGCCGATGGCGTACTTCGCGATCGGCTCGCTGGATTGCGACGGAGGCTTGAACGTCACCGCGAGCCACAATCCGGGCGAGTACAACGGCTTCAAGCTCTGCTCGCGCGGCGCGCGGCCGATCTCGGCGGCGAACGGCATCCTCGACGTCGAGCGGATGACCAAGGAGCCCTATCCCTCGCCGGTCGCCGCGCGCGGCAAGCTCGAGAAGCGCGAGCTGCTCGACGCCTACGCGGACCACGTCGCGCGGTTCGCGAAGCTCGCGCGCAAGGTGAAGATCGCCGTCGACGTCGCCAACGGGATGGAAGCGTACACGCTGCCGGCGATCCTGAAGCGCGTGCCGCTGATCGAGGCGAAGACGCTCTTCATGGAGCTCGACGGCACGTTCCCGAACCACGAGGCGAACCCGTTGAAGGAAGAGAACCTCGATCCGGCGCGCGCGCTCGTCAAGAGCTCCGGCGCCGAGCTCGGCGTCGGCTTCGACGGCGACGCGGATCGCTGCTGCTTCGTCGACGAGACCGGTCGCACGGTGCCGGCGGACTTCATGACCGCGTTGCTCGCGCGCGAAGTGCTGAAGGCGAAACCCGGCGCGCCGGTGGTCTACGACCTGCGCTCGTCGTGGGTGGTCAAGGAAGAGATCCTGAAGGCCGGCGGCAAGCCGCTGCGCGATCGCGTCGGCCACTCGTTCATCAAGGCGACGATGCGCAAGGAAGGCGCGGTGTTCGGCGGCGAGCTGTCGGGGCACTTCTACTTCGCGGACAACTACGTGTGCGACTCGGGCGTGATCGCGATGCTCAGCGCGCTCAACTTGGTCTCGCAGAGTCCGAAGAAGCTCTCGCAGATGGCGAACGAGCTCCGGCGCTACCACGCGACCGGCGAGATCAACTTCCACGTCGCCGACAAGGACGCGGCGATCGCCGAGTTGAAGAAGCGCTACGCCGCGGGCCGCCAGGACGAGCTCGACGGCATCAGCGTCGAGTTCGGCGAGCTCGGGAAGGGCGAGTGGTGGTGGTTCAACGTGCGCGCCTCGAACACCGAGCCGCTCTTGCGCCTCAACCTCGAAGCGTCGACCGCGAAACTCCGCGACGCCAAGCGCGCCGAACTCGTCGCGCTTCTCGGCGAGCCGGAGTCGTGAGCCAAGCCCCTCGCTGGATCGTCAAGCTCAGCCTCAGCCTCTTCGTGACGATGGTAGTGCTCTGCCTAGGGCTCTTCGTCTTTGTCCGGTGCACGACGGAGTATCGTGTGACGGAGCCGCACGGGGTTCGGACCTCCCAAGTCGACGCGAGCGAACAGCGAGTGATCGTCCGCGGCACGGTGCTCGACGCGGAGAGCGGCGAGCCGCTCGCGGACGCGACCGTGACCGCTCCCGACGGCAGCGAGACGCGCTCCGACGCCTCCGGCCGCTTCGAGTTCGTCGACCTGGCCGAAGAACTTTCCGGTCCGCTGCGCGCGGCCTCCGCGGACGGCCGAAGCGCCGAGAACCCGCTGCGACCCCTCCGGCGGGGCGTTTTGGAGGTCGTCCTGCGCCTGCGCAAGCCGTGACCGCGCCGGCCGGCCCGCGCGTGGGGCCGTCTCGCCGTTGACTCGACCCCGTCGCGGCGGCGATCTTGGGTCGCTCGTCGCCCGGACCCGAAAAGGTCGCCGTGACGCCGCTCCCCATGCTCAAGCGCCTGTTCCTCGCCCTCGTCGTGCTCGCGACGGCCGTTTCGCGCCCCTCGGCGGAGCCCCAAGACCGCCCGCGGCCCGAACGGCGCGCCGCCGACGCCTGGTCCCGCCTGGTCGAGCGCGACGCCCGCGTCGGGTACACCAGCCGGACGGTCGGCGCCGCGCTGTTCGCGCTCTCGGAGAGCGACCTGCCGGCGCCGCAACGCGCCGCCGCGTTCTTCGCGCTCGGCGCGGCGCGCTCGGAGGCCGAACGCGGGCGACTCGAGTCGTGCGCGCTCGAAGGCAATCTGCAGGAGCGTCAGGCGGCGTTGCTCGCGCTCGGCGAGCTCGGCGGACGCGACCTCGCGTTCCTGGAGCGCGTCGCGCATTCGAAGGAGTTCGACCTCGCGAGCTACGCGGTGCTCGGGCTCTTGCGCACGAAGCACGCGGACGCCGTCCGGGTCGTCGAACGGCTGGCGGAGAACGACACGGCGCCGATTGGCGCGACCGCCAAGGCGCTGCTCGCGTTCGCGGCCGACGCGAGCACCGCGGCCTCCCATCCGGTCGCGCAGAAGTGGCTCGAGCTGCGCTGGGAGTCCGCGCGTCGCTTCGGCCTGATCGACGGCCAGACGTGGTCGACGAAGATCGTCGAGGGGCTGCTCGCCGATCCGCGCTTCCTCGATCGCGTGATCTACGGCGCTGCCGGCACGCTCAAGGACGGTGTGGTGCGCGATCACTTCCTCGAGCTCGTGCTCGAACCCGGCCCGACCGAGCGCCTGCGCGGCGCGGTCGCGGTGCTGCCGACCGAGATCGATCAGTTGGTCGCGACCGGCCTGTGGACGCCGGCGGACGAGTCCGAGTGGACCGAGCTCCTGAACGAGATCGACGAGGAGCGCCTCGAGAGCCTGACCGCGAACGTGCTGCGCCAAGCTCGCGTCGTCGCCAGCCTGCGCACGTACGCGTCGCTGCTGCTCGTGCGCGGCGGCAACGACGCGGGCATGCCGCTGCTCGAGCTCGAGATCAACTCCGACGATCCGCTCGCTCGCGCGCGGATCGCGGAGGTGCTCGGCGGCACCGGGCAGAAGTCGTTCGTTCCGCGGCTCTTGACGATGCTCAACGACGACGACGCGGCCGTGCGGAACGCGTCGCTGGTCGCGCAACTGCGACTCGCCTACGCGCCGGCGCGCGACAAGATCCGTGATCGGCTCGCGCAAGCGAACGACGCCGAGCACGAGCTCCTGATCCGCTCGCTCTGCCGCAACGCGCGCGATCCCGAGGTCAAGGCGCTGCTGGTCAACATCTTCCCGCAGCTCTCGAAGGGCGATCAGGTGCTCGCGGCGACGTACCTGTCGCTCAGCGGCCGCACCAGCGAGCGCGAAGTGCTGCGCGAGCTCCTGGACGCCACCCCGCCGACCGGCGAGATCGGCGCCCGGATGGTCCGAGCGATCGGGGTCGCGCCGACGCCGGAGGACGCGACGATCTTGCGCGGGCTCTTCCCGCGCGAAGGCGAGCTCGACGTCAACGTCGCGCTCGTGCTCGGCCTGATCGAAGCCGCCGACCCGACGTGCGTGCCGGTGCTGCGCGCGGCGCTCTGGAGCGAGCCCTGGGGCCGCAGCCTGCTCGCCGCCGCCGTCTGGGTGCAGATCGACGGCATCGACGCGTTGGTCGCCGAGCTCCAGAAGCCGCCGCTCCACGCGACGCCGCGCGATCTGCGGCGCGTCGGTTTCGCGATCGGCGAATGGGGCGGCATCGAGGCTGCGGAGGAGCTCGCGCGCAAGAGCGGCGCCGCCGACCCCGCGGTCCAAGGCGCGCTGCTCTCCGCGCTCGGCGGAAGAACCCGCTGACCGGCGGACGAGGCGCGCATGGCGGCAAAACTCGAACGCGCTTGGCGGCCGAGCGGAGTGGTCAGCTTGCTGACCGACTTCGGACTCGTCGATCCCTACGTCGGCGTGATGCACGGCGTGATCCTGGCGGGCGCGCCGCGTGCGCGCGTCGTCGACTTGACGCACGGAGTGCCCGCGCAGGACATCGCGGTCGCCGCGTTCTACCTCGAGCGCTCGTGGAAGTACTTCCCAGGCGGAAGCGTGCACCTCGCGGTCGTCGATCCGGGCGTCGGCTCCGACCGGCGCATCCTCGCGGTCTCGCATGACGGCCACATCTTCCTCGCTCCGGACAACGGGCTGCTCACCGCGTTCTACGCGGACGCGACGTGGGTCCGGTCGCTCGACATCGAACGGTTCTCGCTCGCGGAGCGCAGCCGGACTTTCCACGGCCGAGACGTTTTCGCACCGACCGCCGCGCGGTTGGTCGAAGGGCTCGATCCGCGCGAGCTCGGTCCGGTCTGCGACGATCCCGAACTGCGGCCAACGGGAGGCCCGCGGCGGATCTCCGAGCGCGCGCTGGAGGCCCACGTGCTGCTGGCGGACCGCTTCGGCAATCTTGTGACCGATCTGCGCGCCGTCGACCTCGAAGGCGGCGCTTCGCAGTGGGTGGCGCGCGTGGGGGAGCGTAGGATTCCGATCCTCGCCACCTACTCCGATGCGCGCGCGGGCGAGTTGATCGCTCTGGTCGACTCGTTCGGGTGCGTGGAGCTCGCGGTCGTCAAGGGCAGCGCGGCTCGACGGCTCGCGCTCTCGCCCGGAGCCAAGGTGCGGTTCGAGAGGACGTGATGCAGATACGCAAGGTGTCATTGATCGGAGTGCCCATGGACCTCGGCGGCGGACGCCGCGGGGTCGACATGGGTCCGAGCGCTTTGCGCATCGCGGGCTTCGAGGAAGGCGTGCGCGCGCTCGGCCTCGAGTACGAGGACAAGGGCAACGTCGGCGTGCCGCTGCCGGAGTCGCGCGAGCCGAAGAACCCGAACGCGCGCTTCCTCTTCGAGATCGCGCACTGCTGCCGGCGCTTGCGCGCGCGCGTCGAGCGCGTGCTCGACGCCGGCGCGTTCCCGATCGTCGTCGGCGGCGACCATTCGATCGCGATCGGCACGACGGCGGCGGTCAGCTCCTGGCACCACCGCCGCGGAGAGAAGATCGGCCTGATCTGGTTCGACGCGCACGGGGACATGAACACCCCCGATTCGACGCCGTCGGGCAACATCCACGGCATGCCGTGCGCGTCGGTGCTCGGTCGCGGCGCGCCCGAGCTCGTCGGCATGGGAGATCGCGTGCCGATGGTCGACGTGCAGAACGCCGTGATCGTCGGCGTGCGCGATCTCGATCAGTACGAGCGACGCGAGATCCGCGACTGCGGCGTCACCGTGTTCACGATGCGCGAGATCGACATGCTCGGCATGAACGAGGTGATGAAACGCGCGATCGCGATCGCCACCGACGGCACCGCGGGCTTCCACCTCTCGTTCGACCTCGACGGCGTCGACCCGACCGTCGCGCCCGGCGTCGGCACGCCGGTGCCCGGCGGCACGAACTTCCGCGAGTCCCACCTGGTGATGGAGAACGCGCACGAATCCGGACGGCTCCTGTCGCTCGAAGTCACCGAGATCAATCCGATCCTCGACGTGAAGAACTGCACGGCGCAGGTCGCGGTCCAATTGCTGCTCTCCGCGCTCGGCAAACGCATCCTCTGAGGCCCGGACTTGTTCGCGATCTTCACCTCGCTCTCGCACCACCGCCGCCTGCTGCGCGACTTCGTGTGGCGCGACCTGCGCGCGCGCTACGTGGGCTCGAGCATGGGCTTCTTCTGGTCGGTGATCTTCCCGGTCGTCAACCTGATCGTCTACATGTTCGTCTTCCAGATCGTGCTGAAGACGCGCTGGTCGACCGGGCAGACGCCGAGCGAGGTCGCGTTGTTGATGCTCTCCGGCATCATCGTGTGGCAGAGCTTCGCCGAGACGATTTCGCGCTGCACGAACACGCTCGTGGAGAATCAGAACCTGATCCAGAAGGTCGTGTTCCCCGCCGAGATCCTGCCCGTCTACCTGACGATCTCCGCGCTGATCAACATGCTGATCGGCGTCGCGATCGCGGCCATCGGGGTCGCGTGGTTCGCGTACGGCGCCGAGCCCGAGGTCGTCGCCTCCGCGGGCGAGACCGGTCAGACGATCGTGCGGCCGCTGGGCCTCGGGCTCTCGCTCGTGACGCTTCCGATCCTGATGGTGCTCCAGGCGGTCTTCACTCTCGGGCTCGGGTACTTCCTCGCCGCGTTCAACCTGTTCCTGCGCGACGTCTACCACGTGATCGGCGTGGCGATGAGCGTGTGGATGTTCATGACCCCGATCTTCTATCCGGCGGATGCGGTGAAGATCGCGGGCTTGAACTGGGTGCTGCAGATCAACCCGATGTACTGGTTGGTCGACAGCTATCGCAAGGTCCTGATCTACGGCGTCTGGCCGCAGCCGCTGACCCTGGGCGTCTTCGCCGCGGTCGCCGTGGTTGTGTTCCTGCTCGGCTCGCGGTTCTTCCTGGCGCAGAAGTCGCGTTTCCCCGATCTTCTCTGAGCTTCCCCGTGAGCCCCGCATCCCTGACCGCAGCCCAGACGACGAGTCGCGCCCACGGCGTCGGCACGAGCGCGATCCTCTGTCGCGGTCTCGGCAAGGCGTATCGGATGTACCAGAAGCCGATCCACCGCGTGTGGGAGCTCCTGGTGCCCGGCCTGAAGAAGCACACCGACTTCTGGGCGGTGCGCAACGTCTACCTCGACATCCCGCCCGGCAGCACCGTCGGCATCATCGGCGAGAACGGCGCGGGCAAGAGCTCGCTGCTCAAGCTGCTCACCGGCATCACGCGGCCGACCGAGGGCGAGCTGCACGTCAACGGGCGCATCGCGTCGCTCTTGGAGCTCGGCGCGGGCTTCCACCCGGAGTTCTCGGGCCGCGACAACATCTACCTCAACTGCTCGATCCTCGGCATGCGGCCGGACGAGATCGACGAGCGCTTCCCGAAGATCGTCGAGTTCAGCGAGCTCGGCGACTTCATCGATCGTCCGGTCAAGACCTACAGCTCGGGCATGTACGTGCGCCTCGGCTTCTCGGTCGCCGCGAGCGTCGATCCCGACATCCTGATGATCGACGAAGCGCTCTCGGTCGGCGACGAGCACTTCCGCGGCAAGTGCCTCAATCGGCTGAACGAGTTCCGCGAGAAGGGCAAGACGCTCCTCTTCGTCTCCCACGACATGGGCGCGGTGAAGTCGATGTGCGAGCACGTCGTCTTGATGGACAAGGGCGAGGTCGTCGGTCAGGGCACCGCCGAGAAAGTCGCCGACGAGTACCTGAAGCGCGCGCACACCCGCGGCAACGAGCGCTTGTCCGCGCTGAATCGCGGCGGCTCGACGTACCCGCGCTGGGGCTCGGGCGAGATCGAGGTGCACACGGTCGAGCTCGTCGGCGCGAAGTACCAGGTCACGCACGTCTTCCGCACGGGCGACCCGTTCCTCGTGCGCATGCGCTTCAAGGCGCACCAAGGCGCGAAGAAGCCGGTGTTCGGCCTCGGCATCTACCGCTCCGACGGAACCTACGTCAACGGCACGAACCACGACTGGCGGCGCGAGCCGATCGTGCTCGACGAGATCCGCGCGGGCGAGGAGGGTGTCGCGGAGCTCAGCGTGCCCGAGCTGCCGTTGCTCGTCGGCCAGTACTACCTGACCAGCTACCTCTACGACCACTCGAAGCCCGCGCCGACACCGATCGATCAACAGGAGCACGTCGTCACGTTCGAGGTCATCGACGCCGATCGGCAACAGCACGGCATGATCTACATGCCGACCGAGTGGCGCGTGAAGTGGAGTGGACCGGACCGCAAGGAAGAGCGGGAGTCGCGCGCGTGATCGACGTCCTCGAGCTCCCGTTCGACCAGTATCAGCGCTATCGGCTGACCGCGGACCTGCTCGAGGAGCTGCGCGCGCCCAACGAGCGCCTGCGCGTGCTCGACGTCGGCGGTCGCACCGCGCTCTTGCGCTCGTTCCTGCCGAACGACGAAGTGCGGCTCGTCGATGTCGAAGCGAGCGCCGAGCGCGGGCTCGTGCTCGGCAGCGGCGCCGCGTTGCCGTTCAAGGACGCGAGCTTCGACGCGGTGTGCGCGTTCGACACGCTGGAACACGTGCCGCCGCCGCTGCGCCGCGACTTCGTGCGCGAGTGCGCGCGCGTGGCGAAGCGTTGGGTGTTGCTCGCGGGCCCGTACGAAGCGCCGCGCGTCGTCGAAGCGGAAGAGGCGCTGCAGCGCTTCCTGCGCGAGAAGCTGAAGTCCGAGCACCGCTACCTGAACGAGCACCGCGACCACGGGCTACCGATTCGAGCGGACACCGAGCGCGGGCTCGCCGCAGCCGGCGGAAAGGTGGCGAGCTTCGGGCACGCGAACCTCGAGCGTTGGCTCGTCAGCATGTGCTTCTCGATGTACATGGACGACGACCCCGCGCTGCGCGGGCTCGCGAAGAGCTTCCATCGCTACTACAACCGCGAGCTCTTCCGTTCCGACCACGGCGATCAGGTCTACCGCCACGTCGTCGTCGCGGCGTTCCGCGGCGCACGGCTGCCGGAAGCGCGCGGAGCGCTCGACCCCGCGGTGACGCCGCGCGGCGCCGCCGCGCCGTTCGAGCGGCTCGCCGAGGAGCTGATGGCGTTCGATCGCGAGCGCGCGGCGTGGCGCGACGAACGCGAGAAGCTGCGCCAGGTCGCGCGAGACCTCGAGACGGACCTCGCGGGCCACCGCACGCCACTCGCGGACGCGCGCGCGCGCATCGGCGAGCGCGAAGAGGTGATCGGCGACCTCGAACGCGACCTCGCGGGTCACCGCGAGTCGCTCACCGAGCTGCAGAGCGTGCGGGAGCGCGAAGCCGACGCGTTCGCGGCGATCCGCGCGGAGCTCGATCGCGAGCTCGCGAACCAGCGCGAGGCGTTGAACGCTTTCCATCTGCGGGTGCAGGGCCTCGAGGCGCACGCAGCCGAGCGCGAGAACGCGCTCGCGAGCCGCGGACACGAGCTCGACGCCGAGCGCGAGGCGCGCCGCGCCGTCGAAGCCGAGCTGGAGCGCTTGCGCGGCTACTCGGCCGAGCTCGAAGCAGCGACCAACCGCGCGAACGAGCTCGCGACGCGCCTGAACGGCGAGCTGGTCGGCGCGCTCGAGAAGCTCGAACGCACCGGCAAGGACCTCGCGGCGACCCGCGGCGAGCTCGATCTCGCGCGCGCGGAGAACGCGGCGCTGCGAGCGGAGCTGCGCTCGCGCTGGAAGAACCTGAAGCGCGGGATTTCGATCGAGAAGCCGCGCTACTGAGCGCGCGGCGTCAGTCGCACGACCAGCGGCTCGCCTGCGGACAGCGTGCGCGCTCCGCGCGCGTCGAGCGGCGGATGCAGCCACTCGAGCGTCGCGCCGTCGCGCGCGGTCGCGTCGACGACCAGCGTCGCGAGTTCGGGCGCCGGCGCCCGCGAACCGAGCCCGGCCTCGCGCCCGACGCCTCGAAACGTCGGCAGGGCGACGCAGGTGCGCGCGCCGCCTCCGTCCTTGCGCCCATCGTCGACCCATGCGACGAGCCACGGCCCCGCGAACCCGGTCGCGCTCGGCACGAGCGGCGCGCGCTCGATGCCGGCGACCGCGAGCATGCCGAGCAGCGCCGCGCGCGTCTCCTCGCGGCGCAGCGCGAGGTAGTTCGCCATCCCGCTCGGCGCGGCGAGCACGCGTCCGCCGCCGGCGGCGGTCCACGCGGCGCGCGTTTCGGCGGGGCGCGGTCGAGCGCTCGCGTCGAAGGTCGCGAACTCGCCGTCGACGATCAAGCGCCCGCCCGCGGCGAGGTAGCGGCCGAGCCGCTCGAGGTCCGCGTCGTCGCACAGCGCGAGCTCGGTCGCGACGAGGCACGGGAAGCGCGCGACGGTGCCCGAGTCGACGGCGTCGAGCGGCAGGACGCCCGGCATCACGCCGACGTCCTCGCAGAGCTCGAGCCACGCGCGCGCCGCGAGCTCGACGCGGCCGTGATCGGCCTGCCAGCTCGCCATGCGCTTCGGCCAGCTCGCCCCGTCGTCCTCGGCATCGCGTAGCCAGCCCCACGCGAGATTGTCGGACGATCGGAGGATCGCGACGCCGCGCGGCGTCGGTCGGAACTCGCCGAGTTCCGCGCGCAGACGCCTCACCAACGCGGTCGAACGCGCGAGCGACTCGAAGAGCGCGGTCGAGCGCTCGAGCTCGCGATCGCACCAAACGACGGTGCCGTCGCCGCCGCGCAAGAAGTGCTCGGCGGTCGCCCAGGCCCACGCGTCCGGCGCGCGGGCGGACGGGAAGACGGTCGCGTAGATCGACTGGCGCGGCCCGCGCAGCGTGAACGCGTGTTCGCTGGCGTCGAACGTGCGGTAGCACTCGACGAAGTCGAGGAAGCCGAGCACGCGCTCCGTCGCGACGTTGCCGAACGCGGTCTCGCCCGAGAGGCCCATCAGGCCGACCGGAGCACCGGGACGCGCGGCGCGCACGCGCGTCGCGAGCTCGCGCAAGAGATCGAGGACGACCTGATGGTGGAACGCGCGGCGCAGCAACCAGAACTCCAACAGCTCGCGCGCGTCGCCCTGGCGCGCCTCGAGCGCGCCGTCATCGACCGCTTCGAGCGCGGCGTCGGTCGTCACCGCCGCGAGGTCGTCGAACCCGAGCTCGCGCGCGCGAGCGAGCTTGCCGCGCGCGGCGAGCCACCGTCGCCACGCTTCGCGGCACGTCGGCGACACGCAAACGTCGTCGGGCCCGCCGCCGGCGGTCGGCGAAACCTCGTCGCCGAGCGAGTAGCCGAGCCCGTAGCGACCGCCGCGCGCCGCCAGGCTCGCGTCGAGGGTCCGGAAGAGCCGAGCGCGCGTCTCGGGCTCCGTCAGGCACGGTTGCCGCACGAGGAAGCGCGCGTCGTGCGTATCGAGGAAGCCGCGCCAACGCGCTGCCTCGTCGGCGCGGTCGCGGTCGAGATGGAGATCGTTGCGTCCCGCGGAGTGCTCGACGTAGAAGTCGAGGCCGCGCGCGAGCACCCAGTCGGCCGCTTCGTCGCCGCGCACGTGCACGCCGCCGAAGGGGGCGAGCAGCGACTCGGGCGCCTCTCGCCCGGAATAGGCCTGCCGGTAGACGATCACCGGGAAGTCGCGCAGCGCCTGCGCGACCGCGCCGCGAGCGGCCAGAGCCCCAGCGAGCGCAGCGAGCAAGAAACCCGGGAGCGCAGCGAGCGAGAAGCCGGCGAGCCCGGCGTGCAAGCGACCCGCGAGCCCACCGAATGCAGCGAACCCAGCGAGCAAGCGACCCGCGAGCGCAGCGAGCAGGAGACCAGCGAGCGTACGCACGTCGAGCGAGGATCGCAGGCGAGCGGCGACGGAGCAAGTGAGCTCGCGTGCGCGGAGCTGGATGCGCCCGCTCTCCAGCCTTAGGATGCGCGTTCGACGACGGCGGCTGCGATCCGCAGCGACCGCTCGCCGCCCGAACCGTGACCCACCGCCCGATCGATTGCACCAAGTTCGCCGAGCGCGTCGCCGCTTGGCTGACCGAGCACGGCCCGGAGGGTGACGTGGTCGTCTCGTCGCGCGTGCGCCTCGCGCGCAATCTCGCGGAGTATCCGTTCGTCACCAAGCTCGCGCCCGAGCGCGCGGTCGAGCTGTGCGAGCGCGTGCGGGAGCCGCTGAACGCGCTGCGCGTCTCCGGACCGATGCACTGGGTGCCGATCCACGAGGCGCCGCCGGTGTTGCGGCTCTGCCTGCGGGAGCGCCACCTGGTCAGCCGCGATCTCGCTCCGTCCGCCGAGGAGCGCGCGGCGCTGCCCGGTCGCGCGGTCGCCTACTCGGACGACGAGACCGTGTCGGTGATGGTCAACGAGGAAGATCATCTGCGCGTGCAAGCGATGCGGCCGGGGTTCGACCTCGGGACCGCGTTCCAGCGCGCGCAGCAAGCGGATCGCGACCTCGAGCACGCGTTGCCCTTCGCGGTCAGCGAGACGTACGGCTACCTGACGTGCTGTCCGACCAATGTCGGCACCGGGTTGCGCGCGTCGGTGATGCTGCACCTGCCGGCGTTGTCGCTGGTGCGCAGCGAGCTCGAGAAGGTCTTCATGGCGGTGCAGCGCACCGGGCTCGCGCTGCGCGGGCTCTACGGCGAAGGCACGAAGGCGACCGGCGACTTCTACCAGGTCTCGAACCAGGTGACGCTCGGCCGCGACGAGAACCAGCTCGCCGCCGAGCTCGTCGATCTCGTCGCGTCGGTCGTGCGCTTCGAGCGCCGCGTGCGCGAGTCGCTGATGAAGGAACAGCGCGCTTCGCTCGCCGATCGGGTCAGCCGCTCGCTCGGCATGCTGCGTTCCGCGCGCTTCATGACCACCGACAACGCGCTCGCGCACCTCTCGAACCTGCGGCTCGGCGTCTACCTCGGCCTTTGGCCGGCCGGCACGAGCACCCTGGTCAATCGCCTGCGCATCCAGATCCAGCGCGGGCACCTGCAGGCGCTGAATTCGCGCGACGCGACGGTCGAGCTCGTCGAGCCGAGCGAACGCGACCGCCTGCGCGCGGCGTTGTTGCGCCGCGAGCTCGCCGAGCGGAACTGATTTCCGGCCCCGGCTTCCAGATCGGGCGGGTCGCGCGCCGATCCGGACTCCGGAACCGATGTTCTCCGTCGTCCTCGCTCTGTCGCTCGCGTTCAGCGAGCCCGTCTCCGGCTCCGCGCCGGAGGTCTGGCTGTGCGTCGAGCGCGGCCGAGCGGAGGTCGTCGGCGAAGGTCCGGCCGGGTTCGTCGACTCGCTCGGCGCGTGGAGGCGCGTCGAGGGGCGCGGAGAGCTGCGGCTCGACGCCCGCGCGTCCGCCAGCCTGCGCTGGAACGGACGCGGCAGCCTCGAGCTCGACGGACCCTCGCGCTGCGAGTTCGACTTCGACGCGAACGGCGCGCCGAGCGTGCGCCTCACCGAACTCAGCGGCGCGCACCTCGAAGTGCGCAAGGGCGAGCTCTCGCTCGAGCTCGACGGCGGTTGGCGCGCGCGCGGCGGCGCGGGCGTTCTCGCGTTGGACTCGCGCGGCTCGAGCGGCGTCCACGTCGAACGCGTCGTCGGCGGCCCGGTGTGCTTCGAGCGCGCCGGCCCCGATCCGGCGCACGCGCGCCGCGTGTTCGTCGAGGTCGGCGCGAGCGTGCTGTTGCCGCTCGACCCGGTCGCGGCTCCGCGCGAGGCCGAGCGCGAGCTTCGGCGCGAGCGCGCGGCGCTGTGGTCGAGCTTCGCGTGGCCGTGGAGTCCGGAAGAGGACCTCGTGCCGAGTTCGTTGGTTGCCGCGACCGTTGCACGTGCGGACGTCACGCCGACGGACGTCACGCCGACGGACATCGCGCCGGCGGACATCGCGCCGGCGGACATCGCGCCCGCGGAGGTCGTTCCGGCGAACATCGCTCCGGCGCCGACTTCACCGGCTGCCGCGCCTCTCGGCGCGTCGCGGGTCGCGCCGGGCCCAGCCGCCGGGCCGCCCGGAGTCGCAGCGCCGCCCGCGAAGCTCGCGGAGCTCCCGCCGCTCGAACCTACGCCCACGGCGCCACCCGACGCCCCTGGCTCGCCCGAGACCGTCGGCGACGAGCCGCCGCCCGCCGACGACGCCGACACGGCTGCGGGCGACCGACGGCCGACCGACGAGCTCGCGGGCGTCGACCTCGCAGGCTCCGGAGGCTTCGAGTTCGTGCCCGCGGCGCCCCTCGCCGATGTGCTCGCCGCGGCGCAGAGCGCGCCCGCGACCGCCTGGACGCCGGGCCCGACGCTCGACACCCACGCGCGCGAGCTTTCTCGCGCGCGCGCCGAGCAACTGCTGCTCTCGCTGCTCTTTTGCGGCTTCGCTCCGGTGCCGACGAGCGAACTCGCCGTCGTGCCGATCCGGCGCGACGGCGAGCTCATGGACACCCGCTTCGGCGCGCGCTGGCGTCCCTAGAGGAGACGCGCCGCGGCCGGAGGAGGTGGGGGGCCCCGACGGCAATGGAGTTGCCTTGGAAGCAGCGTGGGGTTCGTCGGGGCCCCCGGTATGGACTCAGCGTGGTCGCGCGTAGGCCGGCGAGCGCACGAGCGTTTGGACCATCTTCGCGAGGTCGTCGAAGACGATGTCGGGCTCGATCGCGAGCTCGCGATCGCGCAGCGCGAGGCCGCTGCGCAGCCCGGCGGTCTTGCAGCCCGCGCGTTGCCCGGCGGCGATCTCGAGCGACGAGTCGCCGACCACCCAGCTCTGGTGGAGCTGCACGCCGTCCGCTTGGAGCGCGTGATAGAAGAGCCCGGTGTCCGGCAAGCGGAAGACCGAGGGCTTCTTGTGCGGTTCCTTGCCCGCCGGGTGCTCGAGGCAGGCGTAGAAGCGCTTCGGGCGCACGCCCTGCGCCGCCAGCGCGCCGAGCAGCTCGCCCTCGAAGTGCAGCCACTCCTGGTCGCTGACTTCGCCGTGCGCGACGTGGTCCTCGTTGCCGACCAGGTAGACCGACCACCCCTCGCACTGCGCCTTGTACAGCGCATCGACGGCGCCCGCGACGAACGTCGTGTCGGCGAAGCGCTTCGGAGGCGCGGAAGGAAGTTCGAGGAGCGTGCCCCAGCGGTCGACGAACAGTCCGCGCGTGGGCGGTTCGGTGCCGGGGAGACAGCGTTGAGGAAGAGGTGCCGAGTGGTTCATTCGGGGTTCCAAGTCGCGGACCCAAGAAGCTGCGACGCGCTGTTCTCGGCTCCCTGCGCTCCGGCTTGAGCGACTCAAGAAAGCGTTGCCGCACAACCGAAGTTCGCGACGGTTCGGCACTCGCCACGGAAAGGACTTCGGGTGTCGGCGCGCCCGTCCCTCATGCCCGTTCTGCGTGTCGCTCTACTGCTGGATCCGTTGTCGGCGCACATCAAAGGCGCCGAGCACGCTCACGAACTCGCGCGCGAGCTCGCGCGCCGCGGGCACACGTTGCGCGCCTTCGGCGCGACGCTCGCGGACGACGCGGCGCCGAGTTCGCCGCGGTCGACGCGAACGCCGAGCTCGCCGAGTTCCGCGGTCGAGCGCCTCGCGCCGAGCAGCGTGATCGAGTTCGCGCCGCACGCCGTGATCGCGTACGACGCGCTTTCGCCGGCGGCGTGGCTCGGCGCGCGCGCCGCGCGACGGCTGCAGGTGCCGCTGGTGGTCGTCGAGGCCGGGCTCTTCGTGCGCGGAAGCCTGCTCGAGCGCTCGCTCTGGCGCATCGGCCACTCGCTGTGGGGCGCGTACGTCCGGCGGACGACCGCGGAACTCGTCGCGCTCGACTCGGTCGCGCGCGAGCTCGCGTTGCGCGACGGCTTCGCTCCCGAGCGCTGTCGCATCGTGCCGCACGGTGTCGACCCGGAGCGCTTCCGGCCCGGGCTGACGTCGAGCCTCGTCGCTCGTCACCGCATCGTCGGGCGGGTGCTCGCGTGCGCGTCGAACTTCGATGCGCGCTCGGGCGTCGAGCCGTTGATCTCCGCGTTCGCGAAGACGCTCGCGCAGCGCGGCGACTGGTCGCTCGCGATCGCCGGTCGCGGCTCCGGACACGCGCGTGCGCGCGCGTGCGCCGAGCGCCTCGGCGTCGGCGCGCGCGTGCACTTCCTCGTCGACGCGGAGCCCGACGATCTGCCGGGGCTCTTCTCCGCGAGCACGCTCTACGCCGAGCCGACGCTCGACTTCGACAAGCCGGCGCTCGGCGTGCTCCAGGCGCTCGCGTGCGGAACTCCGGTGCTCGCCTCGAAGCTGCCGCGCCTCGACGAGCTCATCCAGTCGTCGTCCGCGGGCGCGAGCGTCGAGCCCGGCTCGGTCGCCGCGTGGGCCGACGCGATCGCGTCCGCCGCGTACTCGCCGGACGCACGCGCGCGCTGGAGCGAAGCGGGCGTCTTGCACGCGCGCGAGCGCGCGTCGTGGACGCGCGTCGCCGACGCGTTCGTGCACGCGCTGCGCGGCGCGCGCGGCGACGCCGCGGACGCGCTGCCGCTCGCGTCCTGAACGCGTCGGGCGAGCGCGCTCTCAGCCGCCGGTCGCCTTGCGCAGCTCGTCGCGCAGGAACTTCAGGTCCTTCGCGTACTGGCGCACGGCGTCGAGGACCTTGTCGTCGATCTTGGAGAAGCTCAAGCCGACCTTGACGCCGTCGGTGCGCTCCTCGATCTCGCTGATCGTGCCGATGGCTTCGCAGAAGCCTTGCATGAAGAGCGGCAGGCGGAACTTCAGCTTGAGCTCGGTCCCGATCGCGAGCAGTTGTCCCATCGCGAACGGTTCGAGGCCGGTGTCGCCGCCGTTCCACGTGAAGTGCAGGCCGCGCTCGTCGAGGCTCGCCATGCGGCCGACGCTCGACCAGCCCTTGCCGCCGATCGTCTCGCCGAGCAGCTTGCCCTTCTTGCGCGCCGCTTCGCTCAGGAAGTGCTGGATGCGCTTCTCGTCGATCGGGGAGAACAGCACGCTGCCCTCGTCGTCGACCTTGAGCGTCGACGCCTTCGCGCCCGCGGCGGCGGAGGCCTCGACCACCGCGCGTCCGGCGGAGTCCTCGTCGTCGAAGATCGGTACGACGCGGTCGAGGCCGACCTTCTCGATGATCTCCCGACAGAACGGCGACGGCCGCGAGATCACGAGCTTGCCGTTCTTCGCCGCGAGGGTCTTCGACGCCTTGATGATCGAGCCGAGCGCGGTCGAGTTGATGAACTTGACGTGGCGCAGGCTGAGCACGACGCGGGTGACCCCGCTCTTGACGAGCTCGTCGATCTCCTGCTGCAGGTCCTTCACGTAGTACGTGTCGAACTCGCCGCGCAGGTGGAGGATGGCGTGAGTCTGCAAGTGCTCGACGTTGATGTGCATTGCGTGGGCCGGAGTCGCCGGAGTCGAGGTGGATGGGACCTGACGTGGGGGGCTCGGATTGTCCCCGGCGTCTGCGGCGACGCAAGCGATTTCGGGGGCACCGGGACGCGCTCGCGGCGCATCGGAACTCGCCTTCGAACGGAGCGCGAGGCCTGGTACGATGCGCCCCCATGTTCTGGAACCGGAAGAAGGGCGATTCAGCGTCCAAGCCCGAGCCCGAGGCGCAAAAGCCCGCGGCCGCCGCCGGTGCCGAGCCCGCGGCTCATTTCATCACCGGCGACTCGAGCCTCGACCGCAAGTCGGTCGAGCTCCTGCTCGCGGTGATCGCGCGCATCTCGCAGTCCCGCGACCTCGAGAACAAGCTGACCGAGATCGTCGACCGCTCGATCGAGTTCGCGACCGCCGAGCGCGGCCTCTTGATCCTCGTCGGCGACGACGGTGCGACGCAGGTCCGCGTCGCGCGCTCGCGCGACGGTCAGAACATCGGCGAGAACGTGCGGTTCTCGTCGAGCATCGTGAAAAAGGTCCTCGAGCAGAATCGCCCGCACAAGGCGACCGTCAACTCCGAGGCGGAAGCGCTCGACCTGGGCCGTTCGGTCTACGACTTGAAGCTCCGCGCGGTGATGTGCGTGCCGATCTCGACGCCGCCGCCCCCGGGCCAGGCGAGCGACAAGCCGCAACGCGGCGCGCTGTACATCGATTCGCGCGCCGCGACGCGCGAGTTCACCGAGCGCGACCTGTCGCTGTTCGCCGCGCTCTCGCAACACATCTCGATCGCGCTGCAGAACGAGCGGCTGCACCTCGACTCGATCGAGAAGACGCGCCTCGAGCAATCGCTCGAGCTCGCCAGCGCCGTCCAGAACAGCCTGATGCCGCAGGTGCCGAAGGACCGCACCGGGTGGGACCTCGCGGGCTGGTATCGGCCCGCCGAGCGCACGTCCGGCGACTTCTTCGACTTCGTCAAGGCGCGCGATCAGCGGCTCGCCGTCGTGATCGGCGACGTCTCCGGCCACGGCATCGGCCCGGCGTTGATCACCGCGTCCGCCCAGGCGTCGCTGCGCTCGTACCTGCGCGTCGGCCAGGACGCGAGTTCGGCGCTGACGATGCTGAACCAGGATCTCTGCGAGCGCGACGAAGCGGGGATGTTCCTGACGCTTCTGATGGTCGTGCTCTCGAACGACGGCCGTTGCGAGCTCCTGAACGCCGGCCACCACGGTCCGCTGGTCTGGCGCGCGCGCACGCGCGAGGTGATCTCGATCGACAAGCACGGGCCCGCGCTCGGCTGGGTCGCCGAGACCACGTACTCGGTCGACGAGTCGATGGTGCTCGAGAGAGGCGACGTGCTGCTCTCGTACACCGACGGGTTGATCGAGTCGCACGCGCCGGGCGATCGCGATCGCCTGTTCGGCGTCGAGCGGTTGCGCGTGTTGCTCGGCGAGCTCGCTTCGCACCCGCACGACGCGCAGACGATCTCGCGCTCGATCGCGGAGGCGGCGCTCTCCTTCTCCGACGGCAAGCACGAGGACGACATCACGCTCGTCGTCGTGCGCAAGACCTGAGCGACGCGATGCAAGCCTCCCGTGGACCGAGCCTCTTCGTGCGCGGCGCGAAGAGCTACCCGCCCGCTCCTTCCGCGCGCACGCTCGACGTGCGGATCGTCGACGGCCGCATCGACGCGGTGGGACCGGATCTGGCGCGCGGCGACTTGCCCGTGCTCGACGCCGACGGGCTGACGGTGATCCCGGGGCTCGTCGACGTGCACGTGCACTTCCGCGATCCGGGGCTCGAGCACAAGGAAGGCTGGGATCATGGCTCCGCCGGCGCGCTGCACGGCGGCGTCACCGCGGTCGTCGAGGTGCAGAACAACCCGCCGCTGTCGACGTCGCGCAAAGCGCTCGAGGAGCGCATCGCGCACGTCCGCACGCGCTCCCGGATCGACTTCGGGTGCCTCGCGAACTTGGTCGCGGACTCGGTCGACGAGCTCTCTGCGATGGCGCCGCTCACGCCGGCGTTCAAGTGCTTCCTCGGCGGCTCGACCGGGCTCGGCGGCATCCTCGATCACGACGCGCTGCGCACGCTGTTCGCCGCCGCCGCGCGCGCGGGCCGGATGATCGTCGCGCACTGCGAGAAGGAGGAGCTGCTGCGCGAAGGCAAAGACCGCTTCCCGGACGCGACGGTCGCCGAGCACCATCTCGTGCGCTCGCACGCCGCGGAGGTCGAGTCGATCCGCGAATCGATCCGGCTGGTCGAGGAGACCGGCGCCGAGCTGCACGTGTTCCACCTGTCGTCGAAGGGCGGGGTCGAGCTGGTGCGCGACGCGCGTCGACGCGGCCTGAAGGTCGGCGCGAGCACCGGGCCGAACTACCTGTTCCTGTCGTGCGAGGACGCCGGGCGGCTCGGCAACCTGCTCAAGGTCAATCCGTCGATCAAGACGCTCGACGATCAGGCCGCGCTGCGCGCCGCGCTCGTCGACGGCACGCTCGAAGCGCTCGGCACCGACCACGCGCCGCACCCGCTCGAGGAGAAGCTGCGGCCGTACGCCAAGGCGCCGTCGGGGATGCCGTCGGTCGACTTGTTGTGGCCGTTGACGTGGGAGCTCGTCCGCCGCGGCGTGCTCGACGCCGCGACCGCGCTCGAACGCTGCACGCTCGGCGCCGCGCGGTCGCTGCACTTGCCGGGCAAGGGCCTGCTCGCGCCGGGATTCGACGGCGATCTAGTGCTGTTCGATCCGCACGCGACGCGGCGCGTCGAAGCGGCGAAGTTGCCATCGCGCTCGAAGTGGAGCGCGTTCGAGGGCCTGGAGCTCGCGGGCTTCCCCGAGTGGGTCGTCCGCCGCGGCGAGATCGCATGGCGCGACGGCGCGGTCCAGTGCGCGGCCGGCGGCGAGCCGCTGCAGCTCGAACCGCCGCGGCCGCGTTAGCATTCCCTGCATGGCTTCCGGTCTGCTCGGAACCGTGCTTTCGACGACCGCGGGGCGTTCGTCCGATCGATCCCACCGAGTCGCGGGCGTCACCGCGGGCGGAGGGCGACTCGTCGCTGTCGTGGTCGGACTCGTCGTCGCGAGCTGCGCGGCGGCCACTGCCGTTCCGCGCGTGACGCGTGCAAGCCCGCCGGCGGATCTCGTTCCGTACGAGTTCACCGATCGCCAGCCTCCGTCTAGCGAGCGCATCTTCTCCTTCGTCGAATCGACGCCGCTGTACGTGATGAGAGGAGCCGACGGCGATGGCTCGGAGCGCGCGCGTTGCGTCGGCCTGCGCTTCGTGTTGAAACGCCAGCAACGGATCGCTCTCAGCGTCATGCAGGAGCGCGACGAGCCGCGCGAGCTCGCATGCGCCTTCGTGCGGCGGACGCACGACGACTGGGAGGACGAGACGATCGACTTGGTCATCGCCATCCTTCCGGACGGCGACGGTTGGCTCGGGGTGTGGCGCAACGAGCAGCGAGCGCGCGCGCTGGTGATCGAGCGCGGACTCGGGCTGTCGGAGTTCGTGTGGCAGACCAGTCTGGACTGGTACGGCGGACCACGTGGACCGTTCGACGCAGACGGCTGGAGCCCAGCTCGTGTTTCGCGTCGCGCCACGGGCATCGTGGTGCCGTGCGCGTTCTCGTGGCACTCGAGCGAGCTGGATGTCGAGGTTCGGTCGATCGCCGAGGGTGCGGCAAACCTGACGAGCGGCTCGCGCCGTCGAGGTGGAATCGGCGGCGTCCGGCTGCCGAACGGGTGGCTCTCGTTCAAGGATCCGCAGCCTCCTCCGGCGAAATGCGAATGGTCCGCGCGACGCGTGCCGATGGGCTCTGTTTGGCTCGAAGTCGCGGTCATCGGCGGCAGCCGCGAGTGAGCGAACGACTCGCAGTCCAGGCGCCACGACCCCCAGCTCCTCGATCGCGCGCCAGAAGCTCCGTCGGCATGGGTGCGCGGTCGGCCGCTGGGACCCTCGGTTCGGTGCAGAGCGTGCGATCGTCACGTCCGCGAACTTAGCGCCCCTGCGAACTCGAGCGACGCTAGGCTGGAACGTCCATGCTCGGTCCGCGCGCCGCTCGCCGCTTCACGACGGTCCATCGCCTGAATCAGATCGCCGCCGAACGCGCTTTCGAGCGCGGCGAAGCGCACGCGTTGCATCGGCCGCTCGCGGTCTTTCTTCAGGTCGCGTCGGGCTGCAACCTCGAGTGCTACATGTGCATCGAGCTCAACCGGCCGGAGGGCACGCGGCGGGGGCGCGGCTTGCAGTCGCTCTCGCGCGAAGTCTTCGAGAAGCTCTGCGTCCAGGTCTTCCCGTACTCGTCGCGGCTGCACATCGGGTTCGGCGGCGAGCCGACGCTCTCGCCGGACTTCCGGTACTACGTCGAGCGCGGGTTCGAGTGCGGGCAACAGGTCGACCTGACCACCAACGGCACGCGGATCGACCAGCCCGGGCTCGCCGGAGTGCTCGCGCGCTGCGTGTCGTACCTGCAGGTCTCGATCGACGCGGCGACGCGAGAGACCTACGAGCGCATCCGCGTCGGGTCGCGCTGGTCGCATCTGCGCGCGAACCTCGAGCTGCTGAACCGCCATCGCCTGGCGTGTCCGCCGTCGGAGCGCACGCGGCTCTCGCTGTGCTTCGTGTTGATGAAGTCGAACCTGGACGAGCTGGTCGCGTTCGTCGAGCTCGCGGCGTCGCTCCAGGCCGAGGAGGTGCACGCGCAGCACGTGATCCCGACCACCGACGCGGGCCGGCCTGAGAGCCTGTTCGACGAGCCGGAGCGCTACAACCGAGTCCGCGAGCAAGCGGCGCAGCGCGCGCGCGAGCTCGGTGTGCACTTCGACGCGCCGCGGCCGTATCCGGTCGCCGCGCGGGCGGTCGCGGCCGCCGCGGAGCCCGCGGTCGAGACCCCGACGGCGGAGCAGGCGGTCGCCGCGCAGTCCGCGGAGTCCGTGCAGCACGCGGATGCGGTGCAACTTGCGGAGGCCGTGCAATCCGCGGATAGCGCGCAGCCCGAGGCCGGCGGCTCGCCGACCTCGTGCTCGGCGCACGCGCACGCGGGCGCCGGCGCCGCGCGGCTCGTCTGCAAGTTGCCGACGCAGCAGCTCTTCATCAGCTACGAAGGCCTGGTGATGCCGTGCTGCCATCCGCACGCGAACGTCAAGATGCGCGCGGGCGATCTGCGCACCGAGGACTTCGACGCGATCTGGAACAACGCGCTCTTCCGTGGCCTGCGCCGCGCGCTGCACACCGGCGACTTGCACCCGATCTGTCGCTCGTGCTCGATCGTGCAAGACCCGCCGCCAGCGGTCGAGGACGTCGGAATGATCCGCGCCGCGCCGACGTTGGTCGAATGGGTTGCCGCGCGGCCGTCGGAGGAGCCCGCGGCGCCGGAGCAGCGTCCGTTGCTCGAGCACCTCGAAAGCACCGGCATCCTCGCGCACGTCGAAGCGCTCGACTCGGAGCTCGAGCTCGCGCGCCGGCACGTCGCGAACCTCGAAGCCGAGCGTCCACACCTCCTCGGCCACATCGCGAACCTCGAGAGCGAGCGTCCGCACCTGGTCGGTCACATCGCGACGCTCGAAGCCGAGCGCGAAGGCTTGCGGCGGCACGCGGAGAATCTGGAGCACCAACGAGCGGCGCTTTCGGCGCGCGTCGACGCCCGAGCGCGCGGTTGGCTCTGGACGCTCGCGCGTCGGCTCGGTCTCGCCTGACCTCGCATGCAAGTCGAAACGCAGTCGTCCGCGCTGATCGTGATCGCGAAAGCACCCTTGCGCGGCTTCGCGAAGACGAGGCTCGTCGGCGAGCGCGGCCTCGACGCCGACGCGGTCGCGCGGCTCGCGGATGCGTTCGTGCGCGACACGCTGCGCGCGTGCGCGCGGGTCGCGGGCGTCCGGCGCGTCGTCTGTTTCGCGCCGCGCGAGGCCGAGGCGTACTTCCGCGAACTCGCGCCGGACGCGCTGCTCGTGCCCCAGGGCGAGGGCGATCTCGGCGCGCGCCTCTCGGGCGCCTTCGACGCGGTGTTCGCGAGCGGCGCGACGCGCGCGGTCCTGATCGGCATGGACACGCCGCACGTCGAGCCCAGGTTGCTCGAACGCGCCTTCCGGGAGCTCGAGCGCGCCGACTGCGTCCTCGGGCCGGCTTCGGACGGCGGCTACTACCTGATCGCGTTGCGCGAACGGCGGCCGGAGGTGTTCCGCCGCATCGAATGGAGCACGGCTCGCGCGCTCGCGCAGACGCTGGAGCGCGCGAGAGAGCTCGGGCTCTCGACCGTGCTGATCGACGAAGTGTTCGACGTCGACGGCGGCGCGGACCTCGCGCGGCTCGAGGCGCTGCTCGGCGAGGACGGCGAGCCGTGCCCCAGGACCGCGCGCGTGCTCGCCGACGTGCGCGCCGCGTCGACGGGTCGGACCGAGCGCGCGGACGGAGCTCGTTCAACGTGACCCGCGCTTCGCTCGCGCTCCCGAGGAGCGCCTCGGTGTTGATGCCGACCTACCAAGCGGCCGGACTGCTCGACCGAGTGCTCGCCGCGCTCGCGCGGCAGGCGGTCGACTTCCCTTGGGACTTCCACGCGCTCGACTGCGGCAGCACCGACGAGACGCTCGCGATCTTCGAGCGCTGGGCGCCGCGTTTTCCGGTCCCGTTGACCGTCCACACGCTTCGCGACTCTACGTTCGACCACGGCGATGCGCGCAATCGCCTCGCGGCGCTCTCGCACGGCGAGCTCTTGGTCTTCCTGACCGACGACGCGATCCCCGACGGCGACGCATGGCTGGCTTCGTTGCGCGCGTGCTTCGCCGACCCGCGCGTCGGAGCCGCGTATTGCCGCAACGTGCCGCGCCCCGACGCGCGGCCGTTCGCGCGGATCGCGACACGCAACGATCCGACGTACGCGGAGGTCCCGCGCGTGCGCGAGCGCCCGGATCGTCGCACGCGGCTCGCGCTGGGGCCGGACGAGCTGCGCGCGCTCTACGCGTACTGCGACACCGCATCCGCGGTGCGACGCGAGTTGTGGGAGCGGCATCCGTATCCGATCACGCTAGCCGGCGAGGACATGCTGCTCGCCCGCGCGTTGATCGACGCGGGCTACGTGGTGCGCTACGAGACCGAGGCGCGTGTCCTGCATTCGCACGAGTGGAGCGAGGAGCGCCTGCGCCGGCGCGCCGCGGTCGACGGGCGTTTCCATTCGGAGTGCTTCGGCCGACTCAGCGCGCGGGGAACGGACGACGCGCAACGCCTGATGATGCTCGCGCTCGAGGTCGATCTCGACGAGCTCCAGAAGCTCGGGCTCTCGGACGCCGAGGTCACCACGGAGTTCGCGCACGCACGGTCCCAACGCGGCGCGCACTTCCAAGGTCTGCTCGAAGGCCAGCGATCGCTGCCGCGGCGACTGGCGTCCGCGTTGCTCGATTCGCCCGCGCTTTCGCTCGCGCTGCTCGCGGGTCCGACGAGCGGTCCGGGCGCGTCGGCGCTCGCGGTTGAGCTCGTCTCGCGCGGTCACCGCGTCCGCGTCGTCGCGCTCGACGCACGGGGGCTCGACGCAGGCGGCGTCGAGGTGTTGCACGTGCTCGAAGCGCTGGAGCTCGATCCGTGGTTGCGCGCGAACCCCGCGTTCGGCGCGGTGCCCGCGATCGTGCCCGACGCGGAGGGCTGGAACCTGCTCGCGCTCGGCGCGGTCTCGCTCGCGTGGGGCGCCGCCGCTTCCGGTTCGACGACGCGCATCGGTCGACCGCGCGGCGCCGAGCTCGACTTCCACGCGCGGACGTGGGAGAGCCGCTACCGCACGCTCGCCGCCACCGCCGCCGCGCGGATCGTCGTCGACCGTTGGGGCCGTGAATACGACGTCGGCGAGGGGACCGTGACCGCCCAGGGCGCCGAGTCGGTCCTGCTCGGTCGCGCGCCCGCCGCGATCGAGTTCGAGGTCGGTCCGCTGCCGACGGGCGCGTGGGAGCTCGAGCTCCATCTCGAGCTGCTCGGCATCGAGCCGTCGCTCCCGCTCGAAGGCAGCGTGCGCGTCAACGGCCTGTCGATCGGCGAGTTCGGACCGTTGTTGTCGGCGGGTTCCGATCGGATCGAGGTGATCGAGCTCGCGTTGCCGAGCGGCGCGAGCCCGCGACGCGTGCGGATCGAGACCGGCCGCAAGACCGATCGCCGCGGCTTCGTGCGCGTGCGACGCGTGCTCGTGCGGCGCGCGGAGCGACCGAGCGCGGCGCCGACGCCTTCCGCGCGGCTCGCGAGCCTCCGCGTCGAGCCCGGGCCTCCCGTCGACGACGCGCGCCTGCCGCGCGTGGCCGTCGTGATCGCGACCGTCGACGCTCGTGCGTTGCTCGAGCGTTGCCTCGCCGCGCTCGCGGCGAGCGACTACCCCGCGGACCGCATCCAGGTCTGCGTCGTCGACAACGGCTCGCGCGACGACACCGTCCGCTTCCTCGCGCGTCGGCACCCGAGCGTCCGCGTGCTCGCGAAAGGGACCAACCTCGGCTTCACGCGCGCGGTCGCCGCCGGAGTCGAGTTCGCAGCGGACGCGGAGGTCTACGTGCTCCTGAACAACGACGTCGTCGTCGAGCGCACGTGGCTGCGCGAGCTGGTCTCGCCGATCGCGCGCGGGGAATGCGCGGCGACCGGCGCGCGGATGCTCTTGCCCGACGGCACGCCGGAGTACCTCGGCGGCGGCGCGAGCTTTCAGGGCTTCGCGATCGGATTTGCGCCCGGCGAGCGCGAGCGCGCGCAGGCCGTCCCCGACTCGACGTTCCCGCGCAAGACGCTGTTCGCGTGCGGCGGCGCGATGGCGATCGACGCGCGCGCGTGGCGCGACGTCGGCGGGCTCGATCCCGAGTTCTTCGCGTACTACGACGACCTCGATCTCGGTTGGCGGCTGTGGCTGCGCGGCCACGAAGTCCACTACGTGCCGAGCGCGCTCTGTCGCCACGCGCGCTCCTCGACTTCGCGTCGCTTCCCACCCGCCGCGGTGCGGCGCCTGCAGGTGCGCAACGCCTTGCTCTGCGCGGTCAAGAACTACGACGACGCGTCGCTCAACCGGCTGTTGCCGGCGCTGCTGGCTCTCGCCGCGCGGCGCACGTGGGTGATGGCGCGCGGCGCCGGTTCGAGCGAGCTCACGATCGAAGGCCGGCCGCCGAAGCCCGCGTGGAAGCGCTGGCTCTCGCGCAAGCGCAAGATCGAGCTCGACCCGCTCGCGTTCGCCGATCTCGCGGCGGTCAACGAGGTGCTCGGCGAGTGGAACCATTGGATGGCGCGTCGCGCCGAGGTCCAAGCGGGTCGCATGCGCGGCGACGCGGAGCTCTTCGAGCTGTTCCTCGACCCTCTGTGGTGCGTCGAGGGTGAGCGCGAGTACGTGGAGCTCCAGCAGGCGCTGGTCGAGCGTTTCGAGCTCGCCTCGTTGTTCGGTGCGGCTCGATCGATGCGCCCGGCGTCCCCGGCGCTGGCGCCACTACCCTCGCGGCTCGCGCCGGGTCGCGGTTGCTTCGAGGCGCTCGCGGACCGCGACGGCGAGCTCGAGTTCGCCGGCTGGCTGGTCGCGCTGGACGGCGCGGTCGACGCGGTCGAGCTGCGCGTCGACGGCCGGCGGATCGCGCTGGCGGATACGGAAGCGCGTCCGGACGTAGCCGCGTGCTTCCCCGGCGCGCCCGCGGCCTTGCGCTCGGGCTTCCGCGGCCGCGGTGCGCTCCAGGACGCGCCGGCGAGCGCCTGGCGCCGTGTCGAGGCGATCGCACTGCGCGCGAACGAGCCGGTCGCGTCGATGCCGTGCACGTGGCGCGCGGACTTCCGCGAGCTCTTCGCCGATCCGCCGGCCGAGCGCATGCTGCGCGTCGCCGCCTCCGCCGCTCCGGTCGCGTTCCGCCTCGACGGATTGCGAACGCTGACCGAGTTCGTCGACGCGCTGCGTCCGCACCGCGCGCCGAGCGCGATCGCGAGCGTGCTCGACTGGGGCGCGGGCTGCGGGCGCGTCAGCGGCTTCTTGCGCTCGGTCCAGCCGACGTGGCGCGTGACGTGCTGCGACGTCGACGCCGACGCGGTCGCGTGGGCGCGGGAGCAGCACCGGGGCGCGCGCTTCGACGTCAGTCCGTTCGAGCCGCCGCTCGCGTACGAGGCGGGCTCGTTCGATCTCGTGCTCGCGTACTCGGTGTTCACGCATTTCGAGCGCGCGCAGCAGACCGCGTGGCTGACCGAGCTTGCGCGCGTCCTCGAGCAAGGCGGGTTCTTGATCGCGACGGTGCAAGGCCCGGACGCGGCACGTTTGGCCGGGTTCGGCCAGGTGCTCGACGCGCTCGCGAAGGCCGGCATCTGCGACGAGATCGTCGATCACGCCCTCGACGGTGTCGTGCCGACCGGACGCTACCGCGCGACATTCCAGACCGAGGCGTGGACTCGCGCGCACTGGAGCCGCGAATTCGTGGTCGTGGAGTACTTGCCGCGCGGCGCGCAAGGGCTGCAGGACCTGGTGGTGCTCCGTAAACGCGGCCCTCGCCGTTCAAAGGAATAGGACGCCGTCCGCGAGTGAATAGGGCGGCGGCGCGTCCTGCAGAGCCTCGGCCGCGCGCACGACGCGACAGCGGAACGCCGCGCGTTCGCCTCGCATCGCGCGCAACGTGAACTCGAATCGCCGATCGGTCGCGAACTCGCGCGACGGGAGTCGCAGCGCGAA
This sequence comes from Planctomycetota bacterium, assembly GCA_016220085.1. Lineage (GTDB taxonomy): Bacteria > Planctomycetota > UBA1135 > UBA1135 > JACRIN01. The sequence goes on along the minus strand of JACRIN010000085.1, from coordinate 2,965 downwards.
GCCGCAGCTCGTCGCGCGTTCGATCGACGGGTAGAACGCCGCGACATCGGGGCGGGCGACGAGCTCCGCGGCCGATTCGGCGCCGTTCGGTGCGCGTGCGATCACGCGATCCGGCGCGCCGTCGTCGAGCAGGAGCCAGCCCGCGATCAGCAACGCGTCGCCGTCCAGCGCGACGTGCTCTACGAAGCCGCGGGCGCACGCGGCGAGCTCGACCCGGCCTGCGCGTTGCGCCGCCGCGAGCACGTCGAGCGCGCCGTCGAACGCGGCGAGCGTGCGTTCGACCGCGGCGTCGTCGTGCGCCCACGACGCGAGCAGGCTGCCGTTGGTCAACACGCCGCGCTTCAGGCACTCCTCGACCAGCAGGTTGCGCTGCTGCTCGGGCGAGAGCCGCGATGGATCCCGGAAGACGATCGTCATCCGCGCGGCCGGGCCGGTCATGCGGCAATGCACGCCCTTCGCGTCCGACAGCGCGGCGAAACCGGCGCGCAGCTTCTCACCGACGCGCGCGAGGTGCGCGGGCACGTCGTGTTCGGTGACGAACCGCAGCACCGCGCGGGCCGCCGCGAGCGTCAGCGTCTCGCCGCGGAACGTCATGCCGAAGCCGACCGCGGGCAGGTGGCTCATCAGCTCGCGCTTGCCGACGATCGCGGAGATCGGCATCCCGTTGGCGAGCCCCTTGCCGAGACACGCGAGGTCCGGCGTGACGCCGAAGAGCTCTTGCGCGCCGCCGCGCGCGACGCGCAGCGCCGTGACGACTTCGTCGAAGACGAGCAACGCGCCGTGGGCATGCGCGAGGTCGCGAACGCCCGCGAGGTAGCCCGGCGGCGGCAGGATCTCGCGGACGGGCTCCATCACGATCGCGGCGACGCGACCGGAACGGCTCTCGAGCTCGCGCGCGAGCGCATCGAGGTCGGCGTAGGGGAACGGATGCACGTTCGCGCGCAATTCGTCGGGCAGACCCCGCACGCCGGGCAGTGAGCACATGTACCAGTCGTGGAAGCCGTGGAAGCCGTACTGCAGCAACTCGCGGCGACCGGTGATCGCGCGCGCGAGCCGCACCGCCGCCGTCAGCGCGTCGGAGCCGTTCTTGCCGAACGCGACGCGCTCGGCGCAGGGGAAGAGCTCGCGGATCCGCTCGGCGACATCGATCTCGACCTCGTGCATCAACGTGACCGTCGGACCGCAGACGAGCTGCTCGACGATCGCGCGCTCGACGTCGGGGTGACGGTAGCCGAGCAGCACCGTGCCCCAGCCATTCAGCCAGTCGACGTAACTGCGTCCTGCGGTGTCGACGAGCTCAGAGCCGCGCGCGGACGCGCTGAACTGCGGGAACACGTCGTCGTCGCCGCAATAGAGCGGCCGCTGCGCGACGCCGTCGAGGCCTCCGTACGCGAGCACGCGCCGCGCGCGGACGAGCAGTTCGGACGTCCGTTGGATCCCGTCGGCGGTCGGTCGCTGGTGCATCGGCGGCGTCTCCTGGTCGTCGGATCGTACCGGCGCGCGGCGAGTTCGACGTTGGGTAGGCACGAAGTCGGACGGCCGATCCGTCCGACGGACGAGGCGTCGGACGACGGAGACTTCGGAAGGGCGGGACCTCGAACGGACACGGGCTCGGGCGATCGAGGCCATCGACGAGCGAGGGCTCGAACGAGCTCGGCACGCACGCGCTCGGCATCGAACGGGCGCTGCATCGAACGAGCTCGGCTCCGCAGCAACCCTGCCTCGCACGAACCCGGTATCGATCGGCAACCGCATCGAACCGGCGAGACCCTCGGTGCCGGTACGAGCCGGTTCGAGGCGCGCGCGCCGTCCGAACTCGTACGGGCCCGTCGGACACCGTACATTCCCTCGCAGCATGGCCCTGCGCCTCGGACGTCCCGACTTCACCGCGAGCGCGCGCTTCGAGTCGGATTTCGCGCGCAGGCTGGAGCTCTTCGTCGCGCGCGTCGCGAGTTCGCGCGAGCGTCGAGAGGGTGCGCGCGTCGGCCGCGGCGCGGGCGACGGCGCGGAGTTCGTCGGCTATCGGCCGTACCGCGCGGGCGAGGATCTGCGCCGGCTCGATTGGAGCCTCTTCGCGCGTCTGGATCAGCCGTTCGTGCGCGTGACGCGGCCCGAAGTCGGCGGTCGTTGGGTCGTGTGGCTCGACGCGAGCGCGTCGATGTCGCTCGGCGCGCCGAGCAAGTGGCAGCGCGCGTGCGAGCTCGCCGCCGCGCTGGCGTGCGTCGGGGTGCGCGCGGGCGCGCGCGTGCGCCTCGAAGCGTCGTCGCGCCGCGGGTCGCCGTTCGAGTTCGCGAGGCTCGCGGACTTGCCGGGGCTCTTCCTGTGGCTCGAGAGCCTCGAGGCGCGCGGTCGCGACGGACTCGCGACGTTGTTGCGGCAGGTGCCGGGGGTGTCGGCGCTCTGGGCGCTCGGCGACGGCCTCGATCTCGAGCCCGCGAGCGTCGCGCGCCTCTGCGGACCTGCGCGCACGCTCGGAGCGGTGTGGATCCTCGCGCCCGACGAACTCTCGCCCGATCCGCGCGGCGCGGTGCGCTGGCTCGAGCCCGAATCCGGCGAGCGCGTCGAGCTCGACGTCGACTCCGCGACGCGCACCCGCTACCTCGCGGCCCTCGAAGCGCGGCTCGAGCGTTGTCAAGGCGAGCTCGCGAACGTCGGCGCGTCGTTCGCGGTCGCCGCGAGCACCGCGCCGTTCGAGGACGCCGCTTTCGCGGTCCTCCGGAGGGCGTGGTGATCGAGTTCGAGCATCCGCGCTTCGCGTGGCTCGCGCTCGCGCCGCTCGCGCTCTGGCTCTTCGCGCGGATCGTGCGCGCGCCGGACGAGCCGTCGGGCACCGTCGAGCTGTGGCGCGAGCTCGTGGCGTCGCGGCCGAGCTCGCGCCGGCGCACACTCTCGAACTGGCGGCTCTGGTGCGCGAGCCTCGCGCTGGTCGCGGCCGCGTTCGCGCTCGCGGCGCCGATGAAGCGCG
>JACRIN010000084.1 GCA_016220085.1 Planctomycetota bacterium | reverse complement strand
CCGGAGCGCTCTGGAACTGCTTCGTCATGGTCTGCCGCGTCGAACGGTTGCTCGCGCTCGCGCGCGCGCTCCGCCCGCGCGACGTCGGCCGCCTCGCCGCCGCCCTCGGCGACGCCGCCGCGCTCGCCGACACGTATGCCGGCCTCCCCGCGTGGAATTTCTCGAGCAAGCTCCTCGCCCACCTCACGGAGCACCTATTCGTGCTGCGCGCGACCGGGATCGGATGGAGCGACTGGGGCACCGTCGGGGCGATCGAGCGCACGCACGCGTCGCTCGGCCGCACGCCCCCGTGGCGAGCGACCACGATGGCGCGAAGAGAGGTCGCGTAGGCGGCCGACGTCAGCAAAACGACGTGATCAGACGCGTTGTTCCGGACGGTCGCGAACCTTTCCGTTTGCGGCGGGCATCGCATCCTGGCGTGCCGTCGTGACCGGCTCGCCGGAGCGGCGCGACGGAGCCTTGGACTCGATGAGGTCCTTGGCGCGGATGATGATTCCCGGATCGGGGTCGACGACGACCCGCTCATTCTTGCCTGCGTACGGAACGCTGGCGAGAACGTGGCGCAGGCAATTGACCCGCGCCCGTTTCTTGTCGTCGGACCTGATCACCGTCCACGGGGCGTCGGCGGTGTCGGTGTAGAAGAACATCTCCTCCTTCGCTTCGGTGTAGGCGTCCCACTTGTCGAGCGAGGCGAGGTCGATCGGGCTCAGCTTCCACTGCTTGAGCGGGTCCTTTCGGCGCGCGATGAAGCGACGCACCTGCTCCTTGCGCGACACCGAGAACCAGAGCTTGAAGAGCCGAATGCCGCTGTTCACGAGCATTCGCTCCAGCATCGGCGCCTGGCGCAGGAACTCGAGGCGCTCCTTGGGCGTGCAGAACCCCATCACGGTCTCGACGCCGACGCGGTTGTACCAGGAGCGGTCGAAGAGGGCGATCTCGCCGGCTGCCGGCAGGTGCTGCACGTAGCGCTGGAAGTACCACTGCCCGCGCTCTTGCTCGCTCGGCTTCTCGAGAGCGATGACCTTGGCCGAGCGCGGATTCAGGTGCTCCATGAAGCGCTTGATCGTCCCGCCCTTGCCCGCGGCGTCGCGGCCTTCGAAGAGCAAGATCACCTTCTGTCGTTCTTGCTTCACCCAGTTCTGCAGCTTCAACAGCTCGACCTGCAGCGGGATCTTCAGCGCCTCGTACTGCTTGCGCTGCATGCGCTGCGGCAACGGTGCGGGCGGTTGAACGGACGACGGCTCTTGGTTCGTGGACATGGCTGGGGGGCGTTTGCGGGGTGACACCGCGCTGCGCTCGAACGCGGTTTTCGAGCGAGCGCGTCGAAGCGATGCTCGCTCGGAGCTGTGATCGGACCCATCCATCGGCAACGTGCGGCCGCGAACTTCACGGGCGAAGGCGCGCTACGCCAAGCGGCGGAGGGTAGTACGCAGACACTGCCTCTCACCGCTGCGCCGAAAATCGCGCGGTTTCCGCCACCACGGCAGGGTGGTGCGGTCTGTGCGGGGTGGACTCCGCTCAAAGCCTCGGCGCGCGATGGCGTCCCGCGCCCGGTGCGCTTCGTACGCCGTACCTGGGCGATGGCGAAGAAACTGCGCTTGCTCGAGGGTCACCTCGCGATCCTGGAGCTGCTACCGAAACTTCATCCGCGCGAGGATCAACCGCAGGCCGCTCGGGACGCCGGCGATGAAGCTCGGCTTCGAAGACCCTCCCTGGAGCGTCGGCGAACTCCTTCGCTGGTGCGTGCGCCCGCCCGCTTGGCACAGCGGTGAGAGGCAGCGTCCTCAGCGCCCGGCGAGCGGCAGCGTCGAACTCGGCTGACGCCCCGCACCGACGAGCTCGAGCCGGTCGGGCAACACGCGAAGCACCGCATACGCGTTCTCGCGGCCGTCGAGCATCCCGCGAATCGTCACGCAGTGGATCCCGCGCTCCTCGGCGTACGCACCGTCGTGGTTGTGGCCGTTGATCCACGCCGCGGTGCTCGGATGCGAGGCGACGAGCGCGAGCACCGCGTCGGCGTTCCAGAGCTCGTGCCCGCTCGCCGGCCGCAGCGGGTAGTGACAGAAGAGGATCGCGCGCTCGTGCGCTGCGTCCGCCGCCGCGAGCTCCCGATCGAGCCACGCGAGCTGCTCGTCGCCGACCGCGCCGCCCCACTCCGGCTCGTTCGGCGCGTGCGCGGCGCGCCACGCGCGCGAGGCGACATCGCGCGGACTCCCTTTCGGGTGCGCGCCGAGGCTGATGTCGTTGCCGTCGAGCACCAGGAAGCGCCAACCGCGCTCGCGAAGGCTCCACCAAGGACTCGGCATGCCCATCCGCGCGGGCACGCTCGGCTTGCGCTCGTCGGCCACCGCGAAGTCGTGGTTGCCGAGCACGTGATGATGCGGCGCGCGCAAGCGATCGAAGATCGGCGCGACAACCTCGAAGCTCGACCAATCGCGATCGGTGAAATCGCCGAGGTGCACGACGAACGCGAGCTCGCGGCCGTTCAGGTCGTCGACGCACGCGGCGAGCTTCTCGGGCGCGAGCCGATACTCGCGCACCCCCGCGGTGTCGGCGTCGGCGAACTGACAGTCGGCGATCAGTCCGATCGCGAACGGCTCCGGAGTCGTCGCCGCGCAGCTCGCGAGGCCGAAGAGCACCAGGTACACGCACGCGAGAAGCGACGCCCCGCGTGCGCAGGAAACCGGACGATGAAGTGCGCGCGAGCTCACACCCCGCAGCATAGCCGCCGATTCCGCCTCCGCCCGCGCACGGCCGATGCCGCACCACGGCGAAGCTCGCGAGGAAGCGCCGCTCCACACGAGCTCGGAGAGCTCGCCGGGCCCGACCGGATCGACGCGAACAGCTAGACTGACGCCAGGAGTCTCGATGCCTCGTACCGCCACCCGTGTGCTCGGATTGCTCGCGATCGTGGTCGCGACGGTGATCGCGTTCGTGCTCTATCGCGGGCGACCGGTCGCGGAGATCGAGCTCGTCGACAACGCGCGCAGTGCGGACGAGCTCTTGCGCCGGCGCGCGACGGAGCCTGTCGCGGCTCGGACGGAGCGCGAAGACGGCGCGCTCGCGCTCGAGCCGCTCAGCGAGGCCGACGTCAAGCAACTCTACGGCTATCCCGACGGTCGCCAGTGCGTCTTCGATCCGTGGATGCACTACCGCTACCAGCCCGGTCTCGCGGTGCGCCAGACGTTCCCCGAGCACCCGGACGGCGAGTTCGAGCGGCGCGCGAACTCGCTCGGGCTGCGCGACGATCACGAGCTCTCGCCCGAGCGCGATTTCTTCGTGTTGGTCACCGGCGATTCGCAGACCGACGGCGCGTGCAACAACCGCGAGACGTTCTGTCAGCGACTCGAGGACGCGCTGCGAACCGAGCGCGCGGGCGAGACGATCGAGGTGCTCGACGCCGGCATCTGCGGATTCAGCTTCTACAACTACCTCGGCGCGCTGCAGCGCTTCCTCCCGGAGAAACCAGACGCGTGCATCGTCGCGTTCTATCCGGGCAACGACTTCGTCGGCATGGTGCGGATGCGCCATTTCTACGCGCGCACCGTGCCGCCGCCGCGGACGCGCGAGTACTGGGAGCAGATCTCGCGCGCGGGCAAGGCGAGCTCGTCCGGCGTCGCGAACGCGCTCAACCAGTTGCTCTACTTCCGCGCGTATCCCGAGGAGCTCGAGCCCGCCTTCGAGGAAGCCGTGCGCGTCAGCCGCGAGATCCAACGCGTGGCGCGCGAGCGCTCGATCGAGCTCCTTTTCGTCTGCATCCCGGTCGCGTTCCCGCCGGACGACCTCGAAGCGAGCGAGCTGAACGCGATCTGGAAGGAGCTCGGGCTCTCGAACGACGACCTCGAGCATTTCCAGCGGCTGACCGCGCGCTTCGAGGCCCGGCTCCGCGAGCTCGGCATCGAAGTGCTCGACCTGCGCGAGCATTTTGGCGAGCGACTCTCGGACTTCTACTACAGCGACTTGCACGTCGACGTGCGCGGTCAGGAGCTCGTCGCGCGCGTGCTGCTGCCGCGCGTACGCACGTGGCTCGAGCGCAAACGCTGAGCCCGCGCACGCGCCGCACCTGTTCACGCGCCGCACCTGTTCACGCGCCGCACCGGTTCACGCGCCGCACCGGTTCACGCGACGCACCGGTTCACGCGACGCACCGGTTCACGCGACGCACCGGTTCACGAGACGCTCTTGCGCGAGCGACTCACCGGCACGATCGGTTCACCCGCGCAGGCGACGCACCCGTCCACGAGCGTCGAGTCCGCGCGCAAACGCCTGGCACGAACACGAGCGCCCAGCGCGGCCGCGCCGCAAGCCGGGCGCCCGTCCCACGTCTCGCACGCGGCGCTGGTTCCGGCCGACGGCACGACGAGGTTCAATCGCCGCGTTGTTACCCTGCCGCGCCCTGAACCCCACGAGGATCGCCATGCGTCATGCACTCCGCTCCGCTCTCGCGCTCGCCGCGCTCGTTTTCGCCGCCGCGCCGGCGCTCGCCGAATTGCGCACTCAATCGATCACCTACCAACACGAGGGCGTCGAGCTCGAGGGCTTCCTCGCGTGGGACGCCTCGAAAGCGACCGCGCAAGCGCCGCAACCCGGCGTCGTCGTCTGTCACGAATGGTGGGGCAATTCCCAGTACGCCCACGAGCGCGCCAAGAAGCTCGCCGAGCTCGGCTACGTCGCGTTCGCGCTCGATCTCTACGGCAAGGGCAAGCTCACCGGCGATCCGAAGCAGGCGCAGGCGTGGTCGGGCGAGCTCTACGGCAACGTCGAGCTGCTGCGCGGTCGCGCGAAGGCGGGCTACGACGTGCTCGCGAAGCAACCCCAGGTCGACGCGACGCGCATCGCCGCGATCGGCTACTGCATGGGCGGCACGGTCGCGCTCGAGCTCGCGCGCACCGGCGCTCCATTGCGCGCGGTCGTGCCGTTCCACGCGAGCAAGCTCTCATCGCTCGGCATCGCGGACGACAACGCGCGCATCACGGCGACGATCACCGTCTGCCACGGCGGCGACGACGCGTTCGTGACGACCGAGGAGCTCGCGACGTTCGTCGCCGAGATGAAGGCGGCGAAGCTCGACTACCAGTTCCTGAGCTACGCGGGCGCGGTGCACTCGTTCACCAACCGCGACGCCGACAAGTACGGCATCCCGGGCGTCGCGTACGACGCGAAGGCGGACGCGCGGAGCTGGGAGCACATGAAGCTCGCGCTCGCCGAAGCGTTCGCGCCAATCGCGAAGCGCTGACGCACCCGGGCGCGTCGACTCGCCCACTCGCGCCACGCGCGCCGGCGTTTCGACGTTTTCGACGTCTCGACGCGACGGGCGCGGTGCAAGTCCAGCACGGCGCCGCGCCGTTCCGCGCCGCGCCGTTCCGCGTCGCGCGCGACGGTGCGCTCGCCGGCCGCGACATGCGCGCGGTCGTGCGTTGGCCGGGGAAGCTCGTCTTGCTCGGCGACGAAGCGCGCCTCTACGACCTCGCGACCGATCCCGGCGGGACGCGCGCCCTCGCGGCGGAGCGTCGCGAGCGCGTCGACGAGCTCACGCCGCCATTGCCCGAACGCATGCTGCGCGCCGCGCCGCTCGAATCGCCGAGTCCCGGCGAACCTGCGGCGAACGCGGACCTCGTGAACCAGCTCGGCTACTGACCCGCCTCAGAACGGGTAGACCAGCGCGCCCGACACGTCCTTCTCCTCGCCGCCGAGCTCGATGTTGCGGAGCCACACGGCGAGCACGTTACCGTCGCCGAGCGCGAGACTCGGGTGGACCTCTTGCTCGAACGAACTGCTCTCGAGGACGAGCAGTCCGGCGCTCGACGCCGCGCCATCGAGCAGCGCCCCGTCCGTCGAGACTCGGCGCGCGAAGAGACCCGCCGGCGCGGAGAAACCTCGCACGTCCCAGACGACGAGGTGATTCGTGCCGTCGAACGCGACCGTCGCATCCGCGTTCGGCGCATCCGCGGCGGCGATCGCGAAGCTCGCGCCGAGCGGCGTGCCGTCGAGTTCGAGCAATCTGCCTTCGACGCGCGCGGAGCCACCCGGCGAGGTCGGCGTCGTCCAGACGGCCAGGTTTCGTGCTCCGTCGCAGCTCAGGCTCGGCGAGTAGCAACCACCGGTGCTGGTCGCGATCGCGAAGCCGGTCGGGTCGAGCACCGCGCCCGACGTCGAGATCCGCGCGCCGCGCAGGTCGAACGTGCTGCCATTCGCTTCCTGCCACGCGACCAAGTACTCGGTGCCGTCGAACACGACCGCGGGCTCGACCTGATCGCCCGCCGCCGCGCGAACGACGAACTCGCCGAACGACGCCCCGGACGTGGTGACGCGAGCCGCGTAGACGTCGTACGCAAGGGCTTGCGTGTAGTGACCCCACGTCACGAGGTAGCTCGTGCCGTCGAAAGCGATCGCCGGGCCGAAGTTGGAGCTGCCGGTGGTCGAGAGCGCGAATCCGCCGGTGTCGAGCACGACGCCGTTCGGGCTCACGCGTAGCGCGCGCACTTGCGCGTCCGCGCCGTAGACGACGAGGTAGTTCGCTCCGTCGAACGCGATCGCGGGAGTGCCGAACATGTAGCTCGACGCATTCGCGATGGTGAACTCGTCGACGACGCGCCCGGCGCGATCGACCAGGACGCCCACCAAACGTGGAAGCGCTGAATGGTCCCGCACGGTGACCACCAAGTAGTTCGTGCCGTCGAAGGCGACCGCCGGTCGGCCCGGCATCTCGGTGTCGGAACCGGCGGCAAACAGGTCGAGCGCGACGTCGAACGGCGGCACGATGCCGAAGCCCGCGTCGCCGGCTTGGTAGGCAACGAGCTCTTCGGAGTACTGCTCGACCGCCTTGACGCCGGCGACGACGAGCCGCAGGACGGCCTCGTAACGGACGAGTCCGACGTGGGGCGCGAACCACGCGGACTCGACCAGTTTGGCGCTCGCGGGAATGCCCGAGGAGAGCTGGAAATCGGTCGACAGCGTCGTTTCGATCCGCGCGCAATTCGCGAACGCGCCGGCCGTGACCACGACGTCCTCGAACTCTGCCGTCCTCGCCACCGAGCGGAAATCGGCATGGTCGGTCTTCCCATCGCCATCGACGTCATCGACGGCGAGCGCGTCGACTCGGAACTGCTCGAACTGCTCGCCGACGCGCAACGGGAAGCGCACGCGATCGTACGGCGCCGCGGCGCTGGTCACGGGGTCGTTCGGGTCGTCGTTGCTCTCGACCATGATGCCCGAGGCGAGCTCGGAGTAGAGAGCGGAGTACGCGGACCCTTCGTCCAGCGGATTCGATTCGAGCACCGTCGCGGCGCCGTGCGACTCGGAGAGGACGCGTTGCGTGTGCACGTAGCTCTCGATCGCCCCGTCGTCGAACTCGTGCGCGCCGGCGAACTTCCACGCGTTGCCGGCGGCGAGCGGGAAGTAGTCGCCGATGTCGCCGGGCCCGCTGAAGGTCGTGCCCCAATCCGCCGCCTCGCCGAGGAACTGCGACATGCCGGCGTCGGCAACCACCGCTTGCCGAATCGCCTGGACGGTCGCGTCGACGTCCACGCCGGCGACCCACCCCTCGACGGTGGCGAACAAACGCACCGCCGCGTTCAGCTCCCGCAGCTCCGTGACCGTGAACGGCTCGAGACCCACCGCTTCGTCGAGCACGAGCGACAGCGTCGCTTCGCTCAGCGGATCGATGTCGACGGCGGCCTCGACGACGAGCGCGCGCAAGCTGCCCGCGCCTCCGGCTACGACCGCGAGGTCGCTCGCGAAGTCGGCGTGCAGCGCGGACAGGTCGAACGAGTACCGGCCGCCGCTCGTGTGCGTGGTGTCGAGCGTCGCGAGCTCGTTCCCCGCCGCATCCAACCGCACCAACGCGACCGGAGTGCCGTCGGGAACCGGCGCGAGGCCCGCCATCGGCGCGGGCAGCCCCTGACCCGCGGGCGTCAGCACGCTGCCGGACACGACGAGGTCGGACACGCCTCCTCCTCCCCCGCCGCCGCACGCGCACCACAACGCCGACGATGCGAACGCGAGCACGACGCGGGCGGAGCAACGAAGCAACGACATGGCCGAACGACCTCCTGCGCGACCGACGCGGCCGCGCGTTCCATCATCTTGGGGCAGACGGTCGGATTCCGCGCTACGAACGAGGGTCTGCGCACCCCGCGGCGCTCGAAGTTCGTGAACGAATCCACGCGTCGGCCCGACGACGTGCGGAGGGTGGCGAGCAAGTCGAAACGACGACACGACTTCGCGAAGGAGTCGAGGAGTTTCGACGCGGGAGGGCGGGCCCAGGCGCGTCGGAGGCAAGCGTGGGTCCATTCACCGACTGTCAGCGCTTCGCCGCGCGCGCCGCAACCGCATCGAGCTCCGTGAAACAACGCTCGGCGAGCACCTCGGCGCGCGCGCGCCCGTCGCGCCGTGCTTGCTCGCCGTCGACGACGGCGACACCGCGCGTCGCGAGCCGTCCGAGCGCCGAATGCAGCAGTCCGAACCCGCGACCGACCGGCGTGTCGCCGCCCGCACCCGCATCCGGCGTCGCGAGCAACACGTGGACGTACGCCGTGTCGCGTTCGCGGCAGATGCCGGCGTTGGTGAACGCGCCTTCGAACCACGCGCGCGCCGCGGTGCGCAGGATCGCGTCGTCGGCGGCCGGGTGCTTCGGTCCGGTGACGACGAAGTCCCCGGAGCTCCGCGCGCCGACCGCGTCGACGTTCGCGAGCGCCGCGCGCGAGAGCTCGATCTCGCGCGCGAGCTTCGACGCCCCGAGCGAGCCGACGAACGCGCTGTGCACGGCGAAGAAGCCCGCTTGTCGGCGCGCGGTGCGCTCGACTTGGAGCTCGGCGCGTCGCCACGCGAGCAGCGCGGCGAGCCGTTCGGGATCGTCGACCGGCCGACCGACGCGCAACGCCCACAGCTCGCGCGCCGGATACACCGGATGCGAACCCGCGCGGCCGTTGTCGAGACAGAGCGCGATATCGCCAGGACCGTCGAGCGAGATCACGAGCTCGGGCTCGACGCCCGAAGCGAGCACGTATGCGAGCACCGACACCTGCTGCGGTTGCTTGAATTGGCCGCGAGCTTCGTTCCAGAGCCGCGGTGTCCGCCCCGCGAGCCGCGGATCGACGCGCAGTCGTTCGAGCAACGCCTGCGCGTCGCTCGCGGCGAAGCGCGCGGCTTCGGTGCCGCCGAGCACGACGACGTCGAACCCGCTCGCCGCATCGGCGCCGGTGTCGAGCTCGACCGCGCGCCGCAGCGCCTCGCGATGCGCGAGCGTGTCGCGCGCGAAGTACGGATGCAGCACGCTGCGCGCTGGATCGGCGGCGCCCGCCGACGTCGCCATGCCGGCGGGCGCGCGCCGTCGCGACTCGGCGAGCGCCTGCACGGCGCTCGCGCGACCTCCGTCGGAGTCCCACGCGCGTCCGTCGACCGCAAGCCGCACGCGTGTACCGACCTCGACGAGCGCGAGCGCGACGACGACGAGCCCGAGCCACGCGAGGCGCTTGCGGTTGCGACCAGCGACGGGTTGGGGGCCGGCGTTCATTTGCTCGCGGCCTCATCCCGCTCGCGCGCGTCGAGCAACGCCGGCGCCAGCGCGGCGGCGAGCAGCTCGTAACCCGCCTTGTTGAAGTGGCACGCATCGATGTACAGCGGCTGCGCCTCGGCTTGGAACACCATCGACGCGTCGAGGAACGCGACGCCCGAGCGCGCGAGCTCCGCGCCGGCCGCGCGCAGCTTCGGATAGCCGAGGTGCACGCCGGTGGTCCACGCCTCGATCGCGTTGCCGCGCTCGACCTCGCGCGAATCGAGCGGCTTCGAGCCGGTGTCGTGCAGCGTCGGTTGGAGCACCTCGAGGAAAGTGATGCCGCGGATGCGGCACGCGCCGGCGAGCGAACGCGCCCCAGCGACCCACGTGCGCACGCAGCGGTCGACGTGCTGCTCGTCGGTGCCCGCGAGCGGCGGCGGCGCGAGTTGGTCGGTGCCGTTGTCGGCGCCGAGACGCTCCTGCAGCACCAAGAAACCGTCGGTGACCGCGCGCGCGGAACGCTCCATCGAGGCGAGACCGAACTCGCCGGAGAGCGCGGAACGCGCGACGCGCCAGGCGAGCATGCGCTCGACCTTCGCGAGCGCGATGCGCTTCCGTTCTTGGAGATCGAGCGCGAGTTCGAGCACCTCGCGGTTGCGCTCGGTGCCGCCCGCGCGCGCGAGCCACGCCGGCAAGTACGGATAGAGGTGCGAGATCTCCGCGCGGACGTTCTGCAGGCCGACCGCGACCTCGTTGAAGCCGTCGAGCGCGATGACCGCGTCCGGCTCGGCGCCGCAGCAGAGCAAGTACGCGAGCAGCGCGGTCTGCTGCGGCTCCTTCTGCGCCGCGCGGCCTTCGACCCACACGCGCACCGGCCGTCCGCCGAGGCGCGGATCGTCGGCGAGCCGCTTGCGGAACGATTCGTTGGCGACCACCGCGAATCCGCCGGCGACCGAGCCGCCGAACACGAACACGTCGAAGACCTCCTTCGAGCGCTCGGTGCGGAAGTACGCGATCTCCTCCTCGAGCTGCGCGATGAAGTGCGAGTGGTCGTAACCGATGTAGGGATGCAGCAGATCCTGCGACGCGTTCGGCGCCTTCGCGCGCGGCTTCTTCGCGGCGGCGTCCTGGCCCGCTTCGTGGGTTCGCGGGACGCCGTCGGAGAGCGACGCGCGCAAGGCCTCGAGGCGTTGCTCGACGCGCGACGCGTCGTACGGCTGGCCGCGCAGCCGCTGCACGACGCGCAAGCCGACTTCGGCGAGCCCGATCGCGACCGCGGTCGCCACGACGGCGAGCGCGAGCTTGCGCCCGAGCCCGCGGCGCGCCGACGGCCCGGAAGGCGCCCCGGCGGACGAAGCGGACGAATGGGGCTCGGCGGGCATCGGGCCGAGCAGGTTCGGCGAGTTCACTCGAACCGTCAAGCCCTTTGGGATGCGCCCGGGGCTCGAGCGGATCCCGCGCGACGCGTTCAGCCGCCGGCGTGCGTCTTCTGGAGCTTCTTCTCTCTCTTGTCCTTCGGAGCGCTCGCTTCGGCCGGCGGCGCGCTCGCCTTCTTCGCGAGCGCGGGGACGTCGAGCAACAGCGACTGCGCGTCGACGCCCGCAGGCTTGGTCGCGAGCCACGTGTCGACGCCGAGCGCCCACAGCGCGCACGTGCCCTCGAGCGTCGTGTGCAGACCATCGCGTTGCATCAGCCGCGCGCGAGCGTCGGCGCCGAGCGCGTTGCCGCCGACTTCGATCGCTTCGCCGGCGGCGAGCTTGCGAAAGAGCTCACTGACCGGCACCACGATCACGTTGTCGCGGCCCTGCGCCCACGCGCGGCACGCCGCGTTGAGCTTCGCGACGGTCTCCTTCGACGGGATCGAGTTCGGCGGCAGCATCATCGGATCGACCGTCGTTCCGTTGAAGTCGGGGAAGTCGCCGAGCAGCACCGGACAACGCACGCTCTCGAGCGCCTTCAATCCGTCGGCGAGTCGGTCGAGCCGCTGCTTCGGATCGCCGTCGCCGTAGCCGAGCCAGAACACGTAATCGAGCGCGACCAACATCGACGGCTTCGCGGCGGCGGCGTTCTTCACCGCGCGCTTCGCGGAGGCTTTCGCCGCGGTGAAGAACATCAGGTCGGATTGATCGACCGGTGTCGCGTGCGCGCCGAGGATCGACGCGTCGACGATCCGCGCGAGGGTCACCTTCGACTTCTCGCCGAGCATCGGATCGGCGCTCGGATCGAGGCCGAACCCCGCGCTGACGCTCGCGCCGACGATCGCGACCTTGGCGAGCGGCGCGGGCGCCTTGGTGTCGGACGCGGCGAAGGGAACGAGGAGGAAGAGCGGAAGGGCGACGGCGAGCAGGTGCGAGCGCATCGCCTCGTTCTAACGGACCGGCGCCCGGACGTCACCGTCGCGCGCCGAGAGTTCTGAGGCGAAGCCAACCGTCGCTCCGCTCGCACGCTGCGAACGGGCGGCCCGAACTCGCCGTCCGGGCCGCCCTCGAAGACCCGCCCTCAAGCGACGGTGCTGCGGTCGATCAACGCGAACGACGCCGAGTCGTAGCGGTGGCGATCCGTGCGCACCGAGTAGCCGTCGCGCGTCAGCGTGTAGACCCGCAGGTCGACGTCGAACGTGCAACGCCGCTGCACGTTCGGGCCGCCCGCGACACCGGCGAGCAAGTCGTCGACCCGCTGCGCCGGCACGCCGGCGTCGGGCAACGCGTAGTAGTTGGTCGGCGAGCCCGCGTTCGCGTTCGAGACGCTGTAGTCGACCATCGTCGTCGCGGACGCGCCGCGTTGGATCGTGTAGTGCCACGAGTCGAGGAAGCGGTCGGGATCGCCCGGGACGCCGACCCCGCCGGGGTGGTAGGCCTTCACGAACACCTCGACGTCGGCATCCGGATTCGCGACCAGGAAGCCGCAGCCGGTGCCGGTCGTCGTCTGACCGGCCTCGATCACGTCGCGGATTTCCGCCTCCATCGCGCGGCCGTCGACGTGCACGAAGAGGAACGGCTTGCTCGCGGCGAGCGCGCTCGTCGTGTAGCTGCCGTCGAGCTGTCGGTCGCTGATGCGCAGCACCGGCGTGCTCGCGGTGACGTCGTTGCCCGCTTGGTCGAAGATCTGCACGCGCACGGTGTACGGCCCCGCGACGTCGGCCTCCGTGTGCGAAGCGTCGACCAGCGCATCGGTGTCCCACACGCCGAACGCGCGATCCGCGGCGTCGATGACGACGTACTCGCGGCCGGGCTCGGGGAAGCGGAACACGCCTCCGACCGCGGCGAGCGGCGCGGGCACGCTACCGGCGGTCGGCACCAACGAAAGAGTCGGGTAGCTGACGTTGCCGCCGATCACTTGCCGGTAGTGACGGTTGAGCGGCGTCACCAGTGGAGTCCAATCGCTCTCCGCGCCGATCGAGTTCTGCACACCCGAACGGTAGCTGAGCCTGAAGTAGCGCAGCCCCGCGGCGTCGAGCCCGGCGAGATCGACGTCGAGCGCGACGTGCAGGCGCGACGCGTAGGGACCGAGCTTGCCGTTCGCGTAGCGGTAGAGCCCTAGGTCGCTGCCGGTCTGCACCAGCCCCTGCGCCGTCGGTGCGTCGGTCGTCGTGTCGAAGCCGAGGCCGAGGAAGACGATCTGATCGTCCTGCGCGACCAGCGGGTCGCAGCACGCGATCGCTTCCGGATCGGTGACGCGGATCGGCACGTCCTGGCCGGCGTAGTCCCACCACGTCGACCACGCGACCGGCGGTGAGTAGATCGTCCTCGGCGTGCCTTCGATCGTCTGACGCACGCGGAAGTACAGGTCGGGTCGATCCTGACCCGGCAACCACCAGCCCGCGAAGCCGAAGAACGTGCCGTCGGCGCGGATCGCGACCTCGCCGAGCTTCGACAGCGAGTACCACGGCCATGGCATCAGGCAGAGGTACGGCAGCAGCGCCTCGCGGTAGAGGAAGAGCGAATTGCGCAGCTCGAGCCCCTCCAGCCGTTCGAGCTGAGACAGGTCGACGTTCGAGAGCGTGCGCGTCGCGGTGTTGCCGAGGCTCGCCGTCGCGCGCAGCTCGTTCGTGGCGTGGATCGTCGTGCGCGCGGTCGCCGCGCGCACGAGCGACGTGCCGAGCTCGGCGCGTGCGATCGGACCGGGACCGGGCGTCGGCCGCGGAATCGGCGTCAGGAGCTCGCCGCGGAGCCGCGCGAGCAGCTCGTCGCGGACGCGCAGGAGCTCGAACTCCGGCAGCTTCCAGATCCAGTGGTACGCGTCGACCTCGTACACCTCGACCGTCCCTTCGCAGATCGGCAGCGTGCCGGTGCCGACGACCTTCTCGACGTGGCCGCGGTAGAGGATCGGTTGGCCGAGCACGAAGTTCTGCCACCATCCGGCCGGGAACTCGAGCATCTTGAGCTCGCGCGTCTCGAGCGCGAGCGACGGCAGCGCCGTGTTCTGCTGCACCGCGTCGGGCGGCATGCCGCGCGGCGCGATCACCGCGCGGACGTAGCGGGTGTGCGCGACCGGCGCGTCGAGCTCGGCGCGTTGCTCGCGCAACGGCGCGGTGCCGATGTGACGCCTGCGATCGTCGAAGAGATGCACTTCGAGTTGCGCGAGCTTCTCGATGCTCTCGGCCGGCGGCATCGCGAGGCGGATCGCCAGCGGTCGGAGGTTGGCTTGGCTCGGACGCTTCTTGACCGTCACGTTTCCGGAGACCATGACATTGCTCCTTGGTCGTCTCACGCGGCACGCACGCCGAGCGCTCGGTCCGGCCGATCAGTCGGAGTCGTCGCTCGAGGAGCGCGCGGCCGTGGAACCCAAGCTACTGCGCTCGCCGCGCGCATGGTCGTCCTGCGAGAGCGTAGACGACTCGGATTCCCAGACCTTCGACAGCTCGCGCGCATGCCGCGGACGAGTACGCGGATCCGCCGCGCGAGCGACATGCGTCTCGACCACGCAGCGGTGGTGGGGAGCTCGCGCTCGAACACCACGCGCTGCGCGCCGCGAGTACGAGACTACGGCTCCCCTACCGCTTCCGACGGGGCCCGCGTAACTCGCACGTCTTGCCGCGCGCCGAGCGCGAGCTCAGTAGAGCTGCGTCGCCGACGTCGTCGTCACGCCGTTCATCAGCCACACGCTGCGCGCCGACGTGCCCGAGTGGCGCCACAGGATGTCCGCCTTGCCGTCGCCGTCGAAATCGCCCGCGCCGTCGACCGACCATGCGGTGTCGGCGAGCGTCGTCGCGAGCCCGGTGCTCACCACGGTCGCGCCGTTCAGGAACCAGAGCGCGTTCTTGCCGCTGACCGCGTGGCGCCACAAGAGATCGGGCTTCGCGTCGCCGTTGAAGTCCGCGACCGCGACGAGCTTCCACTGCACGTCGGCCAAACCGGTCAACCACGCCGAGCTCGCGATCGCCGCGCCGTTCATGCGCCACACGACGTTCCCGCCGTTGCCGTAGTGGCGCCAGAACAGATCGTCCTTGCCGTCCGCGTTGGCGTCCTCGACCGCGCAGAGCTTCCAGTTCAGGTCCGCGAGCTTCGTCAGCGACGCCGTGCTCTGCACCGCGCCGCCGTTCATCAGCCAGAGGGTGTTGACTCCGGTGGTCGCGTGGCGGAAGACGACGTCGTCCTTGCCGTCGCCGTTCAGATCGCCGACGCCGACGAGCTCGTTCTTCACGTCGGCGATGGTCGCGACGTCGTGCTTGCCGAGCACGGTCGCTCCGTCCATGCGCCAGACCTTGATCTGGCCGTTCGCGGAGTCGCGCCAGAGCAGGTCTTGGTTGCCGTCGCCGTCGAAATCGCCGGTGAGCGCGATCCGCAGCGTGCTGCCCGCGAGCGCATCGGTCGCGGACTGCGCCGCGATCGTGCTGCCGTCCATGCGCCACAGGGTGTTCGCGCCGGAGCCCGGATGGCGCCACACGACGTCGCACTTGCCGTCGCCGTCGACGTCGGCGACCGCTTGGACTTGCTCCATCAAGTCCTTGCCGGTCTTCAGGGAGAACTGCGAGGTCGGCGTCGCGCCGCTCATCGTCCAGACGACGTCTTCCTCGTTCGCCGCGCGGTTCCAAACGATGTCGTCGCGTCGACCATCGGCGTCGAAGTCGCCGACGCCGGCGCAGCTCCAAATCGAAGAGACGGTGCCTTGCACCGTCGCGGTGCTCGTCACCGTCGCTCCGTTCATGTACCAGAGCGCGGCGACGCCGGTGGTCGCTTTGTGGAACAGCACGTCGTCGTCGCCGTCGCCGTCGAAGTCGCCCGCGCCGACCGCTTTCCAGTTGAGATCGGCGAGCTTGGTGCTCGCCGCGGTGCTCTTCACCCCCGAGCCGTTCATCAGCCACACGGCATCGTTGCCGGTTCCGTAGTTGCGCCAGAACAAGTCCTGCTTGCCGTCGCCGTCGAAGTCGCCGACCACGTCGATCTCGAACTTGAGGTCGGCGACGGTGTTCAGCGTCTGCACGGTCGGAGCGTTCGCGCCGTCCATCCACCAGAGCTGATTCGTTCCGTTCCATTGGTTGCGCCAGACGAGGTCGTCGTCGCCGTCGCCGTCGAAATCGCCCGCGCCGGCTGCAAGCCAGTAGGAACCGCTCAGCGTCGGAAACGCGACGGTCGTCGGCGTGCCGCCGGCGAGCAGCCAACCGGTGTTGGTCGCGTCGCTCGCACGCAACAGCAGATCGGTGTCGCCGTCGCCGTCGAAGTCGCCGGTCGCGACCGGCGTGCTCGTCGGCTCGATCGTCGCCTGCAGCTCGTCGCCGAATCCGTCGGTCGGCGCTTCGGAAGTGCCCGTGACCCATACGTACGTCGCGCCGTCGTCCGGATCGTGTCGGAAGAGGTCGCTGCGCTCGTCGCCGCCGAACTCGCCGAGACGCGTCGTCACGTACTGCTTCGACGCGTTGAAACCGGCGATCGTGTCGCGCACCGCGTTGAGGCTGGTCACCGCGTCGGCGCCGGCGGTCGCGTTGCTCGCGAGCACTCCGATCACCTGTCCGCCGACCGTGTGACGCGGATTGGAGAACTGGTAGATCTTGGTGCCGTCGCTGGTCCCGAACGCGCTCGCGTACGCCATGATCGTCGTGAACGAGCCCTGCACGCCGTAGCCCGCGGAGTAGGAGTAGGTGCCGCCCGCCGGGTTCTGCTTGCGCGAGTGCACGAGCCCCATGTTGTGGCCGAGCTCGTGCGCCAACACGTAGTCGAGCGTGTTGATCGACACGTGGCTGTACATCCACGACTTGTAGCCGCTGAGATTGCCCTGCGTGCCGACGCCGCCGACGTACGCGATCCCCGCGATCCCGTCGCCGACGTACGGCCGAAGGAGGATCGCGAGATCGGCGCCCGCGGCCGTGCGCGCGGCTTCGACGCCGGTGAACGGGCTCTGGTTCTTCTGGAAGACCGTGAGCGCGGTCGACGAGCTCGCCGTGTCGCCGTAGGTGATCTGCTGCGTCGCGGCGAGGCGCAACGTCATGCCGACTTCGCTGTCGGAGAACGCCTTGTTCGCGACGTTCAGCATGTGGTTGATGCGCGTCGAGACGCCGCTCGGATAGAGCGCGGCCGCACCGGGTGTGTACACGACGAGCACGTCGACGTTCGCGTTCGACGGCGTGCCTTGCGCGGCCGCGACCGACGCGCCGAACAGGATTGCGAGGCCGACGAAGCCCGCGCGCGGCAATCGGACGAGCGAAGCGAGGAGTCGTTTCATGGCGTCAATCCGGGCTGAGCTCGCACTCGCGACTCGGGTCCTGCAGGGCGTCGCGCTCGTCGCGGAAGAGAACGCCGTCCTCGCCGATCGCTTCGAGCGCGTAGAGCCCGACCGGAGTCGCGAGCGTGCCGAACGTGGCGACATCGCCTTGCGTGTAGATGACGGGGAAGAGCCGGCCGTAGCCTTCGAGGTGGCCGCTCCAGGAGCGATCGCCGTTGTCGTGCGCGATCAGGTCCTCGACGCGCGCGAGGTAGCGACGGCCGCCGGGGAGCTCGATCGGCACCAGGCTGCCGAGCGCGAGTTCGGCGAGCGCTTCGCGGACGACGCGCACGCGCTGCTTCTCGCCGACGAAGCCGTTGACGAGCCCGGCGAGCACCGGCGCGTCGCCTTCGATCGCTTGCCAGAGACTCGGCGCATCCGCGATCGGCGCGGAACACGGCGGGTTCGGCGCGTCGGGCTCGCGCGTCACGCGATCGCCGAGCTGCTCGACCGACGGCACGACCATCCCGCCGAGCGCGGCGATCGTGCGCGCGACCTGCGCGTAGCTCGCAGCGCTCACGCGCGGTCGCGCGGCGCGCGCGCGCTCGGACTCGTGTGCGACGTGCAGGCGCCACGCGCCGAAGGCCAAGACCCCGACGGCGAGGACGCCGATCGCACGCCCGCTTTCGAACGTGTGTTGGATGACTGCTCCCTGTTCCCCGCGCCGCCATCGGCCGCGCCGACGCGCGGTCTTGACCGCCTCGCAGGATTCGAAACCCGTGTCCGCGACCCGTCGACGCGTCGTCCGCGCCCGCGCGCCCGCCCCGCGCGCTCGCCGCGAGCGAACGCGAAATCTCTGCCGGACTACCGCCGACTACCCACTTCGAGCTCCCGCGAAGTGCGCACGCTTCGGCGCCGAGCGCGGAGGTCGGCGTAGGCGTGCGCTCGATGCCCTGCGCGAATGCGACGAACGAGCGGCTGACGGCGCGCGGCTCGCGAGCGACAATCGCGGACATCAACGAGCTCCCGGCGGCCCGCCGGACATCGCCGTCCCCATGTCAGCGCGCGTCGCGAGCAGAGCGGCGGAGGGAATGACCATGTTCGGAAAGAAGCAGCCCGAAGTGCTCGTCGTCGGCGCGGGTCCGGTCGGTTTGACGGCGGCGCTCGTCCTCGCTCGACGCGGCGTGCGCGTCAAGATCGTCGACGAGGCCTGGCGACCGACGACGCACGCGTACGCGCTGGCCTTGCATCCGCAGGCGCTCGACTTGCTCGAACGGCTCGAGCTCGCGAGCCCCGTGCTCGACAAGGCGGAGCGCGTGCTCGGCCTCGGCGTGTACGCGGGCTCCAAGCGCATGGCGCGGCTCGACCTGGGGCGCGGCGGCGGCGCATTCCCGTTCGTCGCCGTCTTGCGCCAGAGCGTGCTCGAGGAGCTCTTGGTCGCCGCGCTCGCGAAGCACCACGTCGAGGTCGAGTGGAATCACCGACTCGCGAGACTGCGCCAAGCGCCCGATCACGTCGACGTGACGATCGACAAGCTGGAGAAGGACCAGGTCGGTTACGCGGTGATGCACACGTCGTGGTGCGTCGCGGATTCGCACGACTGGAAGCCGTCCTTCGTGATCGGCGCGGACGGACACGCGTCGCTCGTGCGGCGTCGTCTCGAAGTCGAGTTCCCCGAGGTCGGCCGCGCGCAGCACTTCGCCGTCTTCGAGTTCGGCACCGACTTCGACTTCGAGCACGAGCTCCGGCTCGTGCTGCGAACGACCGACGCGAACGTCGTCTGGCCGCTGCCGGACGGGCGCTGCCGCTGGAGCTTCGAGCTCCCGGGCTACGACGATCCGGGCGACCAACGCGAGAAGACGCGCCACGTCTTCGAGCTCGGATCCGGCCGCTACCCGATACTCGAGGAGAAAAATCTCTACTCGCTGCTCGAGGAGCGCGCGCCGTGGTTCGACGGGAAGGTCGACGAGATCGACTGGCGACTGGTCGTGCGCTTCGAGCGCCGGCTCGCCACGAGCTTCGGCCATGGTCGCGCGTGGCTCGCGGGCGATGCGGGACACATGACGAGCCCGGTCGGCATCCAGAGCATGAACGTCGGCTTGCGCGAGGTGGACGAGCTCGCGAACTTGATCGCGGACGAGCTCGCGGGCGCGCAGCGCGCCGACGGCTTCGCCGCGTACGGCGAAGCGCGCCTCCATGAATGGCGCCGCCTGCTGGGTGTCGACGGACGCGATCCGGCGACCGACGACACGCCGAAGTGGCTCCGGCCGTTCGCGCCGGACCTCTTGCCCGCGCTCCCGGCGTCGGGTCCTGGGCTCGCCGAGTTGGCGCGCCAACTCGGGCTGCGCTGCTGACCCGTCGGTGCAGCGGCGTTCGAGCGGACGAGCGCCGCGCCGCCCGAATCCGCGTCGTCCAAGTCCGTGTCGTCCGAGTCCGTGTCGCCCAAGTCCCTGTCGTCCAAGTCCGCGTCGCGGGAATGCAAACCGGGCGGGAGATCGACCGCGAATCCTCCACCAACTGTCCCAACGCGAGCCGTCGCGACACTTCTCCCGACGGCAGGCACGCCGTGGCAGTCTCGACGACCGAACACGAACAGGGAGAAGCGACGCTGCTCCTGCGCCGGATCGCCGACGGCGATGCGGGCGCCCGCGTTCGTCTGGTCGAGCTCGTCTACGGCGAGCTGCGGCGCCTCGCCGCCTCCCAACTGCGCGGCGCGCGCGGCGAGACGCTGCAGCCGACCGCGCTGGTCCACGAAGCGTGGTTGCGGCTCGCCGACGCCGACGCGTTCTCCGATCGGCGCCACTTCTTCGCGGTCGCGTCGAAGGCGATGCGCTCGGTGCTCGTCGACCACGTGCGCGCGAAGCGCACCCGGAAGCGCGGCGGCGGCGAGGCGCCGAGCCCGCTCGACGAAACCGTCGCCTATCTCGAAGCCGGCGAGACCGACCTGCTCGACCTGAACGTCGCGTTGGAGGAGCTCGAGCGCGAGGATCTCGAGCTCGCCCGGCTCGTCGAGCTCCGCTTCTTCGGCGGGCTCTCTCACGAAGAGGTCGCCGCGGCCGAAGGCACGTCGCTCTCGACGATCGAGCGCCGTTGGCGGCTCGCGCGCGCATGGCTCGCGCGGCGCTTGGGCGGAGGCGCGCCCGCGTGACCTGGCTCGGCGTGCGCGAGGCGTTCGAGCGGCTGATCGAGCTCCAGGAGGCGGAGCGCGAGGCCGCGCTCGCAAAGCTCGACCCGGAGACCGCGACCGAAGTGCGCGCGTTGCTCGCCAGCGATTCCGACGCCGGCGCGTTCCTCGAGCGCGCGCGGACGCCGCCGGACGGCGCGAGCGCGGCGCCGGCGCACGGGGAACGGCTCGGCCGCTTCGAACTCGTGCGTCCGCTCGGCAGCGGCGGCATGGGCACGGTGTGGGAAGGGCGCCAAGCGCAGCCCGAGCGGCGCGTCGCGCTGAAGATCCTCGCGTCGCGCTCGTGGTCGCGCGCGGAGCGCTGGCGCTTCGAGTACGAGGCCCAGGTGCTCGCGACGCTCAATCACCCGGCGATCGCGCAGCTCTACGAGGTCGGCAGCGAGACCCGCGCGGACGGCGACATCGCGTGGTTCGCGATGGAGCTCGTCGAGGACGCGCGCGACCTGATCGGCTGGGCCGCGGAGCACGGAGCTGACCGCGACACGCGCCTGGCGACGTTCGCCGAGCTCTGCGACGCGGTGCAGTACGGTCACCGGCGCGGAGTGATCCACCGCGACCTCAAGCCCGCGAACGTGCTCGTCGGCCGCGACGGGCGGCTCAAGCTGATCGATTTCGGCGTCGCGCGCGCGGTCGACGGCTCGTCGGCGACGCCGTCGTTGCGCACGCACACCGGCGAGCTCGTCGGCACGCTCCAGTACATGGCGCCGGAGCAGCTCGCGGGTCGCAACGACCAGATCGACGCTCGCTGCGACGTCTACGCGCTCGGCGTGATCCTCTACCACCTGCTCTGCGGCGAAGCGCCGTTCGACTTCCGCGGCGCGTCGCTCGCGCGCGTCGCCGAGCTGGTGCGGACCGAGGAACCGCGCCGGCCGTCCGCACTGCGTCCCGAGCTCGCCGGCGACCTCGAGTGGATCCTCCTGCGCGCGCTCGAGAAGGACCCGGCGCGTCGCTATCAGAGCGTCGCGGAGTTCGCGGAGGACCTGCGGCGGTTCCGCGACCATGAGCCGGTGTCGGCGCACGCGCCGAGCTTCGTGTACCGCGCGAGGAAGTACCTGCGGCGCCATCGCGCGGCCGCCGGGGTCACGTTCGCGGTCGCGCTCGGGCTCGCGGTCGCGATCGTCGGCCTCGTCAGCGGCATGCGCCAGGCGCGAGCCGGCGAAAAATCGGCGCTCGACGCCGCCGACGAGAGCCGCCGCCAGACCGAGTGCGCGCAGCGGGAGGCCGCTCGCAACAGCCACGTGCTCGCCGTCGTCGAGAACCTGTTCCGCGGCGTCGAGGACACCGTCACCGGCCGCGAGGTGCGCGTCGCCGACCTGCTCGACGCTGCGGCGTTCGGGCCCGGCGCGATCGCCGATCCGAGCGTCGAGTTCGCCGTCCGGGCCGTGCGCGGCGCGATGTACCACCGACTGCAGGACTTCGAACGCGCGCGGATCGAGCTCGAGCGCGCGCTCGCGCTCTTCCCCCGCACCGAAGGCACCCCGCTCGAACGCCAGCGCTGGCTGATCTGTCGCTCCAAGCTCGGGCAGTGCCTGACGCGCGTGGGTTTGGCGGAGCGAGGCGAGGCGGAATTGCGCGCCGTCGTCGCCGAGACCAAGGACGAGACGAACCTGCAGGTGCGCTTCGAGGTGCTCGACGAGCTCTGCACCTACTTGAAGGAGAAGGGCGCGGACGCGGAGCTGCTCGAGGTCGGACGGGAGCGCATCGAGCTCGCGCGCGCGACTGGCGACGAGGACGAAGCGAGTTCCACCGAGACGCTCGTGGGAATCGCGCTGCAGGGCCTGGGTCGCGAGATGGAAGCCCTGCCGATCCTCGAACGGGTCTGGCGGCGCTCGATCGAGCGGTTCGGCGCGCGCAGCTCGCAGACCGCGAACGCGACGTTCAACTACGCGACGGTGCTCCACGCCAACGGCAAGCTCGACGAAGCCGAGGCGCAGTACGAGACCGCGCTGGAGCTGTCGCGCGAGCTCCGGGGGCCGAGCCACAACCAGACGCTGACCATCCAGAGCAACTTCGCGATGCTCTCGATGGATCGCGGAGACCGCGCCGTCGCCATCGAGCGGCTGCGTCCGTTGGTCGAGGCTTACGATCGGCGTCCGGGCACGCCGACGCTGGAGCACCTGCTCGCGATCAACAATCTCGGGATGCTGCTCAACGTCCCGGGCCGGCAGGAGGAGGCCGAACCGTGCCTGCGCCGCGCCGCCGAGCTCGCGACCGAGCTGCTCGCGCCCGACGACGTCAACGTCGGGCTGCTCCGCCTCAATCATGGCGCCTGCTTGGCGTGGTTGAAGCGCTGGGAGGAATCGGAGCCGATCCTGTTGAGCTCCTATCACACGCTCGTCGAGCTTCTGCCGTCGGGCCACGAGAACCTGGGCAAGGCGATCCGCACGATCGCCGACGCGTACAAGGCCAACGGGTTCCCGGAGAAGTCCGCGGAGTGGCGCGCCAAGCTCTGAGCGGTTTCTTCGGGCGAAAGTGAAGGGCGGACGAGCCGCTTCGCGTGTGCAGGGACGAGGTCGACGTTCGGCCGCATCCGTCCCCTGATCACTCGAAGGAACTCGCCATGTCCACGTTCACTCGCTCTCTCGTCCTCCTGCTCGCCGGCGGGGCCCTCGCCGGTTCCGCGCTCGCTTCCGACGGCCGGACCTCGCGCACGCGCGTCGCGTCGGACGGTGCCGCGGCGGCGAAGGCCGCGTTCACGCCGGTCTTCACACACCGCGGTCCGGACGCCAACTTCGTCCAGGCGTCCTGGACGACGCGCACCGCGGTCGTCGGCCAGAACGATCCGTTGTTCCTCGCGATGCCCGCGTTGCCGCCGGGCGCGACCGAGGTCGCGAGCTTCGCGTCGTGGCACTACCTCGACGACGGCGTGCCCGACGACGACACGATCCACATCAATGGCGTGTCCGTCTTCGGGGAATGGAAGCAGGACTTCTCGCCCGCGTTGTGCTCCGGCAAGGACTGGGTCGACTTGATCGCGGCGGACGTCACCGGTCTGCTGAACTTCGGCGGGCCGAACCTGATCAACGACGTCTGCGACAAGACGTACGGCGGCGACCCGAACGCGCTCGGCGGCGGGCTGACGATCCTGACCGTCTACGAATTCGCGGCCGGACCGGATCGCGAGGTCGATCTCTTCCGCTTCGACGCGAACACCGCGTCGGTCCCGAGCGGCGACGTGACGACGAACCTGGTGCTGACGACGCCGTACGCCTACCTCGACGCGCACTTCTTCGTCAACGCGCTCGGCGGCAGCCCCGGAGCGACCGACGCGTTCAAGATCGACGGCACCGGCGTCGCGGGCGTGCTGCCGGGGACTTCGGTCGGAGGCGACGCATGGATCGGACTGCTCGGCCCCAACCCGGACGACAACTTCTACGACGCGGGCGAAGGCGAGATCTCCGCGTGGATGACCGCCGGCGACACAGCGATCCATCTCGAGACCAACACGGGCACCGATTGCATCGCGCATACGCTCGCCGCGCTCTCGCAGCCGGTCGAGTGCGGCGAGATCGTCACGTACTGCACCGGCAAAGTGAACTCGCTCGGCTGCACGCCGCTGGTCACCACCACGGGCACGCCGAGCTTCGGTAGCGGGCTGCCGTTCAGGATCCGCGGCTCGAACTTCCGCAACAACAAGAACGGCTTGCTCTTCTACGGCATGGCGCCGATGCAGGTCCCGTTCCAAGGCGGCTGGCTCTGCGTCAAGTCGCCGATCCAACGCACGTCGGTGCAGAACTCGCTCGGCAACACCGGTGTCAACGATTGCTCGGGGCTGTACTCGTACGATTTCAACGCGCTGATCCGCGGCGGCACCGACGCGAACCTGGTCCCGGGTGCGGTCGTGTGCGCCCAGTACTGGAGCCGCGACCCCGACGACGCGTTCACGACCAGCACCAGCAACGCGGTCGCCTTCGACATCTGCCCCTGATATGGACGGACCGGTCGAACGCCGTTGACGGAGCTCTGATCCGGGTCGCGCGAGGCTGGCTGCTCGAACGGGCGGTCAGCCTCGTGTGCTTCCGGCCGAGCTACGGAAAGGAGCGAAACGGATCGCTCCAAGCGGAGGCCGGTCGCGTAGCTCGACTAGAGGCGAGCGCAGGCCGTGCTCCGCGCGCGCCGGGCGTTGCCGGGCCGCGAACGGCTTTGCGCGCCGCGCAGCGAGCGCTCGGCGGCGGGCGCGCGCCGAAGCGCCGTGCGGCCTCAAGACGGGCGGACACGGGGCCCGATACACGCGGATTCCCCCAGCGAAAGACATTCCCATGATCTCAGCGGTAGGTCACAGCGACGACGTCGACGTCGATTGCGCGATCCAGCAGGCGATCGAGCAGTGCGAGCGCGTGCTCGCCGGCATCGAGCCGAAGGGCGCGTTGCTCTTCGCCACGAACGAGTACGACGCGCCGAAACTGCTCGAAATGGTGCGCGCGCGCTGGCCGAGCATCGCGTTGATCGGCGCGAGCACCGACGGCGAGATGTCGTCGCGACTCGGCTTCCGCGAGGACTCCGTGTGTCTGACGGTCTTCGGCGGTGACGAGATCGGAATGCGCGCGAGCCAGGGCCTCGACCCGAGCAAGGACCTCGACGCCGCGGTCGAGGCGGCGGTGCGCGGCCTCGGCGAAGGCACGCCGGCGCTCTGCGTCGTCTTGTGCCCCGCGACGACGGTGAACGTCTCCGCTGTGCTCGCGAAGCTGCACGCGCGCCTCGGCACCGCGGCCTGTCCGATCGTCGGTGGCCTCGCCGGCGACCACACGATCTCGGACGCAACGCGCCAGTTCTTCGGGGTCGAGCTCCATCGCGACTCGATCGCGCTGCTCGCCTTCTACGGGCCGATCTCCGTCGGCTACGGCGTCGCGTCCGGTTGGTTCCCGATCGGCGTCACCCACCGCGTGACGCGCTCGGTCGGCGGCGCGCTCTACGAGATCGACGGACGGCCGGCGATCGAGGTCTATCAGAGCTTTTGGGGCGACCGCGCAACGGGCAGCCTCGGCGAGTTCCCGCTCGCGGTCAGCGACCCGCAGAACCCCGAGCATCACGTCCTGCGCGCCGCGATGTCGATCGACGAAGCAGCCGGCTGCGTGCAGTTCGCCGGCGACGTGCCCGAGGGTTGGCTCGTTCGAATGACCGACGTCGTGCCGGAGGGTCTGCTCAGCGGCACGCGCGAATCGCTCGACAACGCGATCAAGAGCTATCCGGGGCGAAGCCCATCGGTCGCGCTGCTCTTCAGTTGCGCGGCGCGCAAGTGGGTGCTCGGCACTCGCGCGGCCGAGGAAATCGCTCACCTCAAACATTCCTTCGATCGCGCGGAGCTCGGCGCGATCTCCCTCGCGGGCTTCTATGCGTTCGGCGAGATCTGTCCTCTCGCGCAGAACGGACCGCCGGTGCTGCACAACGAGACCTGCGTCACGATCCTGGTCGGGAACTGACGGACATGGAACGCGATCCTGCCGGCCTCGACGCACGCATCGCGCAGCTCGAGAAGGCGCTGCGCGTCGCCACGCGCGATGCCGAGCAGGTTCGTCGACAGGCGGAGCGAGCGGAGAACTTCGCGCTGCGCAGCAAGCAGGCGATGCTCGGCATGCACAAGGAGCTCCAGGCGACCGTCACCGACCTCGAGCAGCTCACCCGCGAGCTTTCCGCGGCGAAAGTGGCCGCCGAGCGCGCGAGCGAGGCCAAGGGCCGGTTCGTCGCGACGATCAGCCATGAGCTGCGCACGCCGATGAACGGCATCCTCGGCACCGCCGAGCTCCTGTTGCAGGAATCGTTGTCACCGGACCAGTCCGAACTCGTGCAGGTGATCCACCGCTCGTCGCGCGGGCTGCTGTCGTTGATCAACGACGTACTCGACTTCACGAAAGCCGAGTCGAATCGCATCGAAATCGAGCGCATCCGCTTCGACCTGCACAAGGTCCTGCACGCGGTGATCGACCTCGAAGCGAACGCCGCGCACGCGAAGGCCGTGCGCGTGCTGCTCGAAATCGACGCCGTCGTGCCGCGCTGGGTCGTCGGCGATCCCGTGCGACTGCGACAAGTGCTGCTCAACTTGCTCGACAACGCGATCAAGTTCACCGAGCGCGGCGAAGTGAAGCTCGAGGCGCATCGCGCGCAGGGCGATCCCGAGCTGCTGGAGTTCCGCATCCGCGACTCGGGAATCGGTATCCCGCCCCACGCGCTCGCCTCGATCTTCGAGCCGTTCACGCAAGCCGACAGCAGCACGACGCGTCGCTTCGGGGGCACCGGGCTCGGGCTCGCGATCTGCAAGCGTCTGGTGCAGTTGATGGGCGGCGAGATCGGGGTCGACAGCGTGCCCGATCACGGCAGCACCTTCCGATTCCAAGCTCGCCTGCCCGCGGCCGCGGCGGGCGACGGCTCGCTCGCGGAGACGTCGTACCGACAAGCGCCGAGTTCGCCGCTCTCCGCGCGCGTGCTCGTCGTCGACGACAACCCGGTCAATCGCTTGATCGCGACGCGGATGCTCGAGCGGCTCGGCTGCTCGGTGCTGACCGTCGCCGACGGCGCCGAGGCGGTGAAACGCGTCGCCGACGAAGACTTCGACGCGGTGTTCATGGACTGCTCGATGCCCGGCATGGACGGGTACCAGGCAACCGCCGCGATCCGCGCTCTGCCCAAGCCGCGTCGCTCGGTGCGCGTGATCGCGATGACGGCGCATGCGCTCAGCGGCGATCGTCAAATCTGCCTCGAAGCGGGCATGGACGACTACCTCTCGAAGCCGATGGAGCTCGCCAAGCTGCGAGCGAAGCTGGTCGAGAACCTGGACGCACGAACGGCGCCGGCGCTCCCGGCCGGAGCGAACTCGCTCGAGCAGACGCAGTGCGATCGGCACGGAGCGGACGCGCGCCTCAGCGCGTGAGCAAGCGTCAGATCGACCAGCCGAACACGATGGCGAGCCGCGACGAGTCGACGTCGCCGCCGGCTCCCGCGAGCTCGACGTCGGTAGCGAAGACTCGCCGAAGGTCGACGCCCAGATCGAAGCCGCCGCCGAAGTTCCAGTACGCTCCGACGCGCGCGTAGAGGCCGAACGACGCGTCGTCGTCCTCGTCGTACACCCAACCGCCCTGCGTCAGACGCGCGGTGACGGTGACCACCGCCGCGCCGAACGCGACGTAGGGATGGAGTCGATCGCCGAGCAGCGAGAACGTCTGCCTCGCGCCGCCGAACAGCTCGCCCATGCTGAGCTCCGCGTCGGTGCCGGTCGTTCCGACGTCCGCGTCGTCGAACGCGAGTCCCGCGCCGAACTCACCGCCGAACCCGGACTCGCGGTCGCGGACGTCGACGAGCCCGCTGATCGCGAACGGCTCGTCGGTCGGAGTCCAGTAGCCGTCGTCGCGCATGCGCTGCGTTCCGAGCTCGACGGTGCCGCGCACGACGAGCTCCGGATCGTACGCCCACTCCGGCGTGACCACGACGCAACTCGAAAGGGCGCAAGCCGCGAAGGCCGCGAGCACACGGGCGAAGCGCATGTCGGGATCATCGACTCGCGACGGAGATCGGCCATCGGGACGAGTGCGAGCGCGCATGGGCCCTCGGACGCAGGCCGACGTACACGCTAGACTCTCCCCTCGGATGCCGTCGCTCGTCGCCCTCGGTCTCACGCTGGTCGCGCTCGTCGCCGCACCCGCGCAGGACGTCAAGCCGCTCGGCGCGAAGGAGACCCAGGACGCGGTCGCGCGCTACCTGGCGCTCGACGGCCGCAAGGAGAGCGAGCGCGCCGAGCAACGGAAGCTGCTCGGGCGGCTCGCGCTCGCGAAGGAGCTCGCGCCGATCGACGTCAAGAGTTGGCGCGAGAAGATGTTCAAGGATCTCGCGAAGCGCGGCCGCCAGCTCGAACAGAAACCCGGCGCGCAGTGGTTCTGGCCCGCGGAGTCGAAAGGTGGCGCGGACCGCGGCTTCTTCATCGTCGGCGGCGAAATGAAGAAGCCGAAGGCGCTGATGATCGGCATGCACGGCGGTGGTGTCGGCTCCGGCGACGCGTGGACCGCGCACGGCTCGATGGACGGCGCGGCGAAGGAGCTCGGGTGGCTCGCGATCTACCCCGAAGTGCTCGAGAAGACCGAACGAGGCTGGACCGACTCGGGCTCGGAAGAGTTCGTGCTCGACCTCGTCGAGGCCGCGCTCGCGACTTGGAAGCTCGATCGCGATCGCGTGTTCTTCTCAGGGCACTCGATGGGCGGCTACGGGACGTGGCTGCTCGGCGCGCACCACGCGGACCTCGTCGCCGGGCTCGCGCCGTCCGCGGGAGCGCCGACGCCGGTGTTCGATCGCGCAGGCAAGGTGATCGACATCGACCACGGCGTGATCCCGTCGCTGCGCAACGTGCCGATCCGCATCTACCAGAGCGACGACGATCCCAACGTGCCGCCCGACGCCAATCGCGCGGCGGCGAAGCTGCTGGAAAACGCGCGCGAGCGCTGGGGCGGCTTCGATTTCGAGTACTGGGAGGTCCCGAATCGACAACACGGCGCCGCGCCGGGCGGATTCGCGGCGCTGCTCGCGAAGCTCGCCGATCTCGAGCGCGTCGCGCGACCGACCAAGGTCGTGTGGCAGCCGATCCTCGCGTGGAAGCGTCAGTTCTACTGGCTCTACTGGGAGACGCCGAAAGCCCACGCGACCGTCGTCGCCGAGATCGACCGCGCGAAGAACGAGGTGCGAGTGACCTGCGACAGGGACGCGAGCGGGCTCTCGGTCTTGCTCGACGAGACGCTGGTCGATCTCTCGAAGGACGTCACCGTCTATCTCGGCGACACCGCGGTCTTCCACGGCAAGCCCAAGCGCGAGCTCGCGACTCTGCTGCTCTCCGCCGCGCGCAACGATCCGAAGCTCGCGTACTCGGCGCGCGTGGTGCTCGCGCCCTGACGGCTCTAGCATGCGCGGACGGAGGTCCCCCATGCTGCGCGCTCTGATCCTCGCCCTCGTCCTGGTCGCCGGTTGTCGTTCGACCCGCGACTCCGCGCGCGCCCCCGCGCCCGAGCTTTCGACGCCGAGCCTGACCGACGCGCTCGCGATCGGTTCCGAGCGCGATTCGCGCGTCGCGGTCGACACGCAAGGCGGCACGAAGGAGCTGCTCTACCTCGCCGGAGAGCTCTCCGAGGACGAACGAGACGTGCTGTACCGGCTCGCGCCGAATGTGCGCGTGCTCGCGAAGCTCTCGCGCGAGCAAGCGCTCGCCCACGCCGCCGAAGCCGACGGTTGCGACGCTCGCTTCCTATCGCCGGAATTCCTCGCGAAGGCGAAGAAGCTCGTGTGGGTGCAAGCGCAGAGCGCCGGCGTCGATCGCTATGCGGGCCTTTCCGAGCTGCGCGCGCGCTCCGAGATCGTCTTCTGCAATCTGCGCGGCGTGCACGGCCCGGCGATCGCCGACCACGTGTTCGCGATGGTGCTCGCGCTGTCGCGCGACCTTCCGAGCGCTTGGCGTGCGCAGTCCGAAGCGCGCTGGGACGGCGCGGCGAGCGAGCGCGAGCCCTTCGCTCTCGCCGGCCGCACGCTGCTCGTCGTCGGCCTCGGCGGCATCGGCACCGAGGTCGCGCGGCGCGCGAAGGGCTTCGAGATGCGCGTGCTCGCGACGCGCCGCAGCGGCACCGATGCTCCGCCGTTCGTCGACCGGGTCGAGCTCGCGGACAAGCTCGACGAGCTCCTTCCCGAAGCCGACATCGTCGTGCTCTGCGTGCCGTTGACGACCGAGACGGAAAACCTCTTCGACGCGCGCGCGTTCGCGGCGCTCAAGCCCGGCGCGGTGCTGGTCAACATCGCGCGAGGCAAGGTCGTCGACACGGAAGCGCTGATCGAAGCGCTGAAGTCGAAACGCCTCGGCGGCGCGGCTCTCGACGTCACCGATCCCGAGCCGTTGCCCGCCGGCCACGAACTCTGGACGTTCGCCAACGTGCTGATCACTCCGCACGTCGCCGCGCGTTCGGCATTGACCGAAGAGCGCGCGAACGCGCTCTTCCGCGAGAATGTACGCCGTTTCGGAAAGGGCGAGCCGCTGCTCAACGTCGTCGATTGGAAGTGGGGCTACTGAGGCTCGGTCGCGAGCGCGACCAAGCTCGCACGCGAATCGCCCTTCTCGCACGCTTGCCGCGCGCCCCTCGACCCGTGGCGCGATATGTGCGTGAATGCACGGGCTCTCGCGAGCTCGGTGGTCTAGGATGCAAGCACTCTGATCGAGCGCTCTTGGTCATTCCGAAGAGCCGCGAGTCTTCTTGCCAGGTTCCGCACGAAGGTCCGCCGTTGACGCCGTGAGCCTGGTGCGACCCGCTTGGATTCGTTCCAAAAACGCCAACGCGAGCGGAAGAAGATCGAGAAGCGCGCGGAAAAAGAAGCTCGACGCCGCGAGCGCGCCGAGTTTCCGAACGCCGAGCCCGTCGAGCCCGTGAACGACGCCGCGCCCCCCGGCGCCGCGCCGGTCGAGTCCGCCGTGCTCCCGCCCGAGGCCACGTCCACGCCAACCGTCGAAACGCAACGCAAGCAGCCATGATCCGAGAAACGCGCACTCCGAATCGCAACCCCGCCATCACGTCCGACCGTTGGCATGTGATCCACGCGCGCTGGGACGGCATCGTCCGCACCGAGCCGCTATTCGTCCGCACGATCGTCAGCGAGCACGACCAACGCGCCGCCGCGATCAACGCGGCCCTGGAGCTCGAGAAGACCATCGCGACGGACATGGCCGATCGCGACGCGGCCACTCGCGACCAGATCTACATCCGTCGCCCGGCGTACACCTCGCTGGTGACCTCGCCGCGTCTCGCCCGCCGGACCAAGTAAGCGACTGCGCGGCGTCCAGGCGCGACTGCGCGGCACGGAAGCGCGACTGCGCGGCACGGAAGCGCGAACATGCGGCAATCGGACGCGACTGCGCGGTCCTCGCACCGCGCGCGCTCCCGGCACCCTCAGCGCTTGCCGATCTCTTGCCGCGCGAGCTTGGCTTGCGCGTGCTGCTTGCGCAGTTCCGCGAGGCGCCGGTAGCCGACGAGCTTCTTCGCCGACTCGTCCCAGAGCCGCAGCGTCGCGAGCCTGAAGCTCGAGAAGAACGTCACCGAGTTGACGTCGTGGAACAGCGGATCCGAGCGGTGGCAGCGCTCGAGGTTGTAGTTCGGGATGCGCGGGCTCAGGTGGTGGATGTGGTGGAACCCGATGTTCCCCGAGAACCACTGCAGGACGCGCGGGAGCTTGTAGAACGAGCTCCCCTTCAACGCCGCCGCCGTGTACGCCCAATCGTCCCCGCGCTCCCAGTACGCGTCCTCGAACTGGTGTTGGACGTAGAAGAGCCACACGCCCGCCGAGCCCGCGACCGCCATCGCGATCAGTTGAATCAGCACGTACGGCACGAAACCGAACAACGCGCTCATCCCTACCGCGACCGCGACGATCGCGGCGTTGAGCCACCACACGGAGAGACGTTCGCGACGGCTCGCGGTGCGCGACGGTACGCGCTGCATCAGCAAGAACAGGACGAGCGGCGCGATCAGGAACAACACCACCGGATTGCGCGCGAGGCGGTACGAGAAGCGCTTCCAACGCGACGCCTCGAGGTATTCCTGGACCGTCAGCGTCCACACGTCGCCGACGCCGCGCTTGTCGAGGTTGCCGGCGGACGCGTGGTGGATCGCGTGCTCCCAACGCCAGTGGTAGTACGGCGTGAACGTCAGCACGCCGGAGATCCAGCCCCACACGTCGTTGGCGATGCGCGACTCGAAGAACGAGCCGTGACCGCAGTCGTGGAAGATGATGAAGATCCGCACCATCAAGCCGCCGGCGAGCACCGCGAGCGGGATCGTCAGCCACCACGACACCGAGAGACTGAAGTAGAGCAGCGCCCAAACCGCCGCGTACGCACCGAACGTGTTGACGAGCTGCCAGATCGCCCGCGCGCGGTGGGGCTTCTGGTACTCGATCACCAGCGCCTTCCACTCCGCGACTTCGGCGTCGTGGCTCGTTTCGATCGTCCCGGCGTTCCCGTTCATGTCGCACCTTCCTGCGCCCCAAGACGCGAGCCCATCTCGCGCTGCGGAGCCTCGGCGACGTGACGCCGACGAAAGAGCCTCACGCGCGGGGCTCCGCTTGTCCATAGCCCGATCGGATAGTGTTGGAATGGACAGTGTTGCGCACGTCGAGTGCGCGTTCGCACGACCTCTTCGGCGAGCCTGCGCCCGCCGTCCCCGCGAGGCGACCGTCAGCGCGCGTCGGCCCGCGCGCGCTTCAATCGCTCCTCGACCGACGCATCGCCCGGGCGGAGCTCCAGGAGCCGTTGATACGCCTCGGCGGCCGCGGCGCGGTCGCCGACGCGTTCGAGCGCGAGCCCGAGGTTCGACCACGCGAAGCCCTGGCTCCCATCGAGCTCGACCGCGCGGCGCAGCGCCCGGACCGCTTCGTCGTTGCGACCCGCCTCGAGACCCGCGTTACCGAGATTCGCCCAGCCGAGGAAGCTCGCCGGGAACGCCTCGACGTACGCGCGCAGACTGCCGAGCGCTTCCTCGGCGTGGCCGGCCTCGTGCAGCGCGACGCCGACGGTCAACAGGTAGTCCGCGCCGGTTTCGCCGCGGGCGCGAGCGAGCTCCAGCGCCCGTCTCGCGTTCGCGACCGCCCGCGAACGCAGGGACTCGCGCTCGTCCGGCGTCGCCGCGGCGGCGAGCTCGACCTCGATCACCGCGCGGTTCGCGGCCCAGCGCGGGTCGCCGGGATCGGCGCGCGAGTAGAGCTCGAGCGCCTGTTCGAGCTTTGCGCGCTTGACCGGCTCGTCGCGCTCCGCGAAACCCTCGGTCTTGCGCACGTGCGCGAGCCCCGCGTTGGCGATCGGACTCTCGGGCGCGAGCGCGAGCGCGTGCGTCCACAAACTCTCGGAGTCGTGCCAGACCCGAGTCTGACGCTCCGCGAGCCCTCCGAGAACTCCGAGCCACGCGACGCCGCACGCGAACCACCACCACGCGCGCCGCAGCTCGCCGAACGCCGCGCCGAAGAGCAACGCGAACGGCAGGCACGCGAGGTAGCTGTAGCGATCGGCGACGAGCTGAGGTCCGCACTGCGCGAGCCCGAGCACCGGCGCGATCGACACGAGATAGCACAGCGCCGCGCACGCGAGCCCGGGAACCCGCCGACGCGGTCGAAACCCGAGTACGAGCGCGACGGCGCAAGCTCCGGCGAACGCGAACGCATGGCGCGGCTCCGCGAGCGAGAGCCCGCGCGGCAGGTCGTAGATCGGCGAGAGCTCCCACGGCGCGAGCGTCGCGAGCGGATAGAACCACGCGCCGTACGCGGCTTGCGCGAGCCGCGCGGAAAGCCCGTGATCCGACCACGCGACCATCAGGCCGGCGCCGCGTTGCCCCCACATCGCGAGGCTTGCGAACGCGACGCCAAGCGCGACGAACGGAAGCTTCTCGAGCACGCTCGCGCCGAGCGCGCGCCACGCGCCGCCGCGCTCCGGTCGCTCGCTCGGCGACGCGGCGCGCGCGAGCCAGAGCTCGATCGCGACCAAGACCGCGGGCAACGCCATCGCCGCCGCCTTCGCGAGCAGCGAGAGCAGGAACGCGACCAGCGCGAACGCGAGCCATGCAGGCGAGCCCGCGAAGCCGGCGCGCGCCGCGCGGCGGTGGACGCTCGCCGCGACGGCGAAGAGCAGAGCGAACGCGACGGCGATCAGAAGCTCGCCGTGCTCCGCGAACGCGAGGTGATCGCTCGCGGAGCGGTCGATGGCGAAATGGAAGAGCGCGACGGCGAGTCCGCACGCGGCGACGCCCCAGGCGCTCGCCGAGTAGCTTCCGCCGGATCCGTCGGCGGCGAGCGCGGCAACGCCCGCGGCGTGGCCGCGCGCCGCTGCGGAGCGTTTGGCGGAGCTCGCCGTGCTCGGTCCATTCGACGTGCCCGATCGATTCGCTGCGCTCGATCGATTCGCAGCGCTCGGGCCAACCGCAGCGCTCGATCCACTCGTTGCACCCGGGCCATTCGCCGCGCTTGGCGAGCCCGAGGCGAACCGCGGCCGAGCCCAGCGCAGCCACGCCCACACCGCCGCGACCGCGAAGAGACCGGAGAGCACGTCGCGTCGCTCGGTCACCCACGCGACTGACTCGCAGCGCAGCGGATGCAGCGCGAAGAAGAGCGCCGCGCCGAGCGCGGCGAGCGTCGGCCAGGGCTCGCGCCGCTCGCGATTCGCGCCAAAGCGCAGCGCGAAGACCTCGCGCGCCAACGCGAACACGAGCAACGCGACCGCCGCGTGGAGCACCACGTTGGTCAAGTGGAACCCGCGCGCTTCGGGCGCGTCGAGCCCCGGACCGAGGCCCCAGATCGCGTGGTCGATCGCGAGCGAGAGCCAGCTCAACGGCTGGTACGGACCGGAGAGGTTGGTCGTGAACATCCACTGGAGCTCGTCCCAGCCGAGCCCGCGGAAGCGCGCGTTGTTCGCGATGCCGTCGATGTCGTCCCAGTTGAGCAGTTGGGCGTCGAGCGCCGGACGGAACACCGCGAAGACCGCGGCGACGATCACCGCGGCGATCCCGAGCCCACGAAGCACGCGCGTCGCCATCTTGCTCTCGCTGCGTCAGCGCGTCGCGCGCAGCCGCGGACAGGGGCACAAGCGCATGCCGCGCGCACTGCGACCGCGCGCGGGTCGTCGCACGGAGCTCACCGACGCGCCACGCGGAACGCGCGCGCTCACTCCAGCTTCGCGAGGCACGCTTCCGGGTTCGCCCAAAACTCTTTCGGGCAGTTCGGACAGCAGAAGCCGATCACCTTGCCGTCGTAGACGACCGCGTACTTCGGATTGACCGGCGAGCCGGACACCGGGCACTTCGTGTTGATCGGCACGAGCGCCGCGGCGGGGCTCTCGGGCGCCGGCGCGCCGGGCAACGGCGCGTCGCTCGTGAGCTTGATCTCGGTCTCGGCGTCCGCCGGCGCGGAGTCGGGCACGTCGCCTGCGTCGACGTGGAGACTCGGGCGCTCGCTGCGCAGTCGCGCGATCGCGTCGGACGACAAGCCGCTCTTCCACAGGAACACGCGCTCGAGCTTCGGCAGCGCGAGCAGCGCGTCGAGCGACGCATCGGTCAGCTTGGTCTGGGCGAGCACGAGCTCCGCGAGCGTCGGATGCGCGCCGAGTTTCGCGAGCGCCGCATCGTCGATCGGCGCGCCGCGGAGATCGAGCCGCCGGAGCTTCGGCAGCCCCGCGGCGAGCTCCAACGTCCCCGCTCCGACCTGCGAGCGCGCGAGCGAGAGTTCGCCGACGAACTCGCCGACCGGCCGGACCAACTTGGTCACCAGCGCGTCGTCGGTGCGCGTCGCGAGCGCGGAGAAGTCGATCCAGAGCAAGTTCCCGTCGAGCTCTTGCGTCTCGACGTGCGCGAACTCGGCGTCGAGCGCCGCGAGCGCGTCCGCCGCGGGCCGTTTCGGTTCCGGCGGGGCCGGTTTCGCGGACTTTCCACCCGGCTCGGCCGACTTCGCGGCGGCCGGCTCGGCCGACTTCGCGGCGGCCGGCTCGGCCGACTTCGCGGCGGTGGACTCGGCCGACTTCGCGGCCGGGTCCTCGCTCTGCGCGACATCCGCCGACGGCGCGGCGACGGCGCCTTCGAACGGCGCGCCTGCGAGGATCCACGCTTCCAGCGCGGCGAGCTCTTCCGTCGACGGCTGCGGCTTGTCGCCGGGCGGCATGTGGTCGTCGTGCTCGACCGGGAACCTCACCCGCACCAACAGCTCGCTCTCGGCGGGCTGCGCGCGGTTCAACACCGGCCCCGACTCGCCGCCCGCTTCGATCGCCTCGCGGGTGTGCAGCGCGAGCTTGCCCTTGTGCTTCGATTCGCCGTGGCACGACGTGCAGCGAGTCTCGAAGAGCGGCGCGATCACGGTCGCGTACGTCGACGCGATGGGCGCGCCAAGCGCACCCGGCGCGCTCGGGTCCTTGGGCGCGGGCGCGGGCTTCTCGCGCAGCGGTTCGAGCAGGAAGTCGTCGCCGTGCGTCAGCGTCGCACCGAGATGTCCGGTCGGCACGAGCAACGCGGCGGTCGCGAACACGAAGCCGCGGTAGAAGCGCAGGGTCAGCGTGCGCGTGCCCTCGTGCGAGAGCTGGTGCAGCCCGGCGACGATCAGCGCGAGCGCACCGACGATCAGTCCGAGATTCTCGTGCCGCTCGAGCGTCTCGCCGCCGTAGCCGTCCTCGTGGCCGAGCAGCCAGCCGCTCCCCGTGCTCGCGAGCGCGGACAGCGCGGCGAGCCACACCCACACGCCGACCAGCCTGCGCGAAACGGTGAGCCAACCGAACAGCGCGAGAACTTCGACCACGGCGAGCCCGACGAAGAGCCCGATCGGCAGGTGCAGCACCAACGGGTGCGCTCGACCGAGGACTTGGACGAACGACGGAAAGGTGGGCGCCATCGTCAGCTCAGGAGTTCGTGGACCACGCGTCCGGCGACGTCGGTCAACCGGAAATCGCGGCCCTGGTAGCGGTGAGTCAGCGCCGTGTGATCGACGCCGAGGAGATGCAGCAAGGTCGCGTGGAAATCGTGCACGTGCACCGGATCGCGCGCGATGTTGTAGCCGAACTCGTCGGTCTCGCCAAAGCTCGTGCCCGCCTTCACGCCGGCGCCGGCGAGCCACGCGGTGAAACAGCGCGGGTGATGGTCGCGACCGTAGTTGTCGGCGGTGAGCTTGCCTTGCGAGTAGTTGGTGCGACCGAACTCGCCGCCCCAGACCACCAACGTGTCGTCGAGCAGCCCGCGCCGCTTCAGATCGACGATCAACGCCGCGCTCGCTTGGTCGGTCTCGCGCGCGAGGTTGCGCATGCTCGCCGGCAGATCGCCGTGGTGATCCCAACCGGGATGGAAGAGCTGCACGAAGCGCACGCCGCGTTCCGCGAGCCGCCGCGCGAGCAGGCAATTCGCCGCGTACGTGCCCGGCGTCCGTGCGTCGGCGCCATAGAGCTCGAAGACGTCGTCGGGCTCGTCGGAGAGATCGGTGACCTCGGGCACGCTCGTCTGCATCCGAAACGCCATCTCCGCTTGCGCGAGGCGCGCGAGGATGTCGTCGTCGCCTTCGCGAGCGTGCTGCGTTTTCGCGAGCTCGCCGAGCGCGTCGAGCTGACGCCTGCGCGCCTGCATCGACACGCCGTCGGGATTGGCGAGATAGAGCACGGGCTCCTTGCCGGCGAGGAACTGCACGCCCTGGTGCTCGCTCGGCAGGAAACCGGAACCCCAGAGACGCGCGTAGAGCGGCTGATCGGCGGCCTTCTTGGTCACGAGCACGACGAACGCCGGCAGGTTGCGATTCGGGCTGCCGAGTCCGTACGAGAGCCACGCGCCCATCGACGGTCGGCCGGCGATCTCGGAACCGGTGCAGAGGAACGTGATCGCCGGATCGTGGTTGATCGCCTCGGTGTGCAGCGACTTGACGAAACAGAGCTCGTCGACGACGCCGGCGGTGCGCGGGAAGAGCTCGCTCACCCACTGGCGCGAGCAACCGTGTTGCGCGAAGCGGAACAGCGAGCCCGCGAGCGGCAGCAACGACTGATTGCCGCTCATGCCGGTCAAGCGTTGGCCTTGGCGCACGGAATCGGGTAGCGGCTCGCCGTTGCGCGCGTTCAGGATCGGCTTGTAGTCGAACGTCTCGAGCTGGGATGGGCCGCCCGATTGGAAGAGGTAGATCACGCGGCGGGCCTTCGCGCGGCGCGGCGCGGCGGCAGGTACGAGTTCGGCCGACGCGCGCTTGGCGGAGGCGAGTTCCGCCGAGGCGAGCTCGGCCATCGCGAGCGCGCCGAGCGAGCCCGCGGTGCCGCGCAGGAAGTGTCGTCGCGAAAACGCCGAGGGGTCGAGCGACACGTTCAGCGCCTCGTCTGGCTCGCGTCGGACGCGAGCACGGTGGATGCGACCAGCGTCAGCGCCGCGAGCTCGTCCCGCGCGAGCCCGTCGACGTCGCTCGCGCCCGCGAGCAGACGCTCCGCGGCCGCGGGGTCCGCGCGGAAGCTCGCGAGCTCGCTCTCGAAGAGCTCCGCGAGCGCCGCGCGCTCGGCGGGCTCGGGCGCGCGCGTCGCGAGGCCGCGGAAGACGCGCTCGACGCGCGCGGCGGAATCGGTCGACTCGCGCAGCGCGACGGCGGCGAGAGAGCGCGCGCACTCGACGAACTGCGGGTCGTCGAACAGCACCAGCGCCTGCAACGGCGTGTTGGTCGTCGAACGACGCGCGACGCAGACCTCGCGCTTCGACGCGTCGAACAGGAGCATGCTCGGCGGCGGCGCGGTGCGGCGCCAGTACGTGTAGAGGCTGCGGCGATGCAGTCCCTCGCCGGTGTCGGGCGTGTACGTGCCGCCCCAACCGATCTCCCAGATGCCCGGCGGTTGCCACGGCTTGACCGACGGCCCGCCGACGCGCTCGACCAGCAAGCCCGACGCGCACAACGCTTGATCGCGCAGCTCTTCGGCCGACAGTCGGCGCACCGAGCCGCGCGCGAGCAGACGATTCTCCGGATCGACCGTCGCGAGCTCCGCGCGAGCGCGCGAGGACTGCCGGTACGTCGCGGAGAGCACCAGCCGCCGCAGGAAGCGTTTGGTGCTCCATCCGTCCTCGGCGAAACGCACCGCGAGCGCGTCGAGCAGCTCCGGATGCGACGGAGCCTCGCCCTGCAGCCCGAAGTTCTCGCGCGTCGCGACGAGCCCCTCGCCGAAGCACTGCGCCCACATCCGATTGACCGCGACGCGGCCGAACAGCGGATTCGACGGCGCGACCAGCCAACGCGCGAGACCGAGCCGATTCGGCGGGAGCCCGTCCACGCCGCCGAGCGCCGTCGGCACGTGCGGTTCGACCGGCTGCGTCGTGTCCGGTTGATCGTAGCGGCCGCGCTTCAGCACGAACGCGGTGCGCGGCGTCGGCCGGTCGCGCATCGTCATGAGCTCCTCGACGCGCGCGAGCTCGTCGGCTTGGCGCTTGCGCGCGGCGCGAAGAGCCTCTCTCGCCGCGCGCGCGGGCTCGTCGACGCACGCGAGCCACGTCTCGCGCAACGCGTCGATGCCGAGCCCGCGCGGCGCGCGCGGTGCGCTCGACGAGTGCGGCGCGCTCCCGAGCGTCCGCATCGCCAGCGCGGCGACTTCGAGCGCGGTCAGGCATCGGTCGAACACGCAGAGCTCGTCGACGCGGCCTCCGGCGAAGCCGACGTCGCGAAAGCGCTCCGCGAGCGTCAACGCGCCCGGCTCGCCGCCGGTGATCGGCTTCCAGAGTCCGTCGCGGACGACTTCGACCTCGGCGAGCGCGCCGTCGACGTGGATCGCGAGCCCGCTCGCGCGCGCCGAGCCGTCGTACGTCACCGCGACGTGCGTCCAACGCTGCGGCTCGACGCGCTCGCGCGTGCGGATCGAGATCGCGTTGCCCGGCCAGAAGTGGATCAGCGACCAGGTGAGGCGCGAGTCGTCGAGCAGGAGCTCGTAACCCTGCGAACCCGCGTCGGACCACGCGCGCGAGCGCTTCAAGACGACCGCGCGCGGCTTCGGAGCCGGCGTCCAGAGCCACAGCGCGAAGCTGAACGGATCGGTGTGCTCGAACTCGGCGACGCCGGGGAAGCTCGCGTTGTCGTCGCCGCTGAACTCCAGCGCGCCGCCGACGCGGCCTTCGACGAGCTTCGGGCGCTCGAGCGTCGCGCCGGGCTTCGTTGGATCGACCGCGTTCGCGAGCGAACCGTCCGGCGCGTACGCGTCGAGCGGATAGCGCGCGATCGGACCGGGCGGCATCCACGTCGAGCCGGACGCGAGCCAGGCCTGAAAGTCGCTCTCGCGCTCGCTCGCGAGCCCCGCGACGCGCGCTTCCGCCCCCGCGACCTCGCGCGCGAGCTCGGCGAGGCGCGTCTCCTGCTCCGGTGTCGTCAAACGCAACGTCGGCGTCGGCGTCGCGCTCGTGAAGTACGAGTAGAGCCCGCTCTCGTCGCCGTCGTCGAAGTACGCGAAGAGCCCGTAGTAGTCGCGCTGCGGCAACGGGTCGTACTTGTGGTCGTGGCAGCGCGCGCACTCCGTCGTCAGCCCGAGGAACGCGGTGCCGAACGTGTGCACGCGATCGGCGACGTACTCGACGCGGAACTCCTCTTCGGTCGAGCCGCCTTCGTTGGTCTGACGGTGCAAGCGGTTGAACGCGGTCGCGAGCTCGGCGTCGCGCGGCGTCTCGGCGGGCGCGGCGTCGCGGACGAGATCGCCGGCGAGCTGCCACGTCGCGAAACGGTCGTACGGCAGATCCTGGTCGAACGCGCGGATCACCCAGTCGCGATACGGCCACACGCGGCGCTCGGCATCCGCTTGGTAGCCGTACGTGTCGGCGTAGCGCGCGAGGTCGAGCCAGTCGGCGGCCATGCGCTCGGCGTAGCGCGGGCTCGCGAGCAGGCGATCGACGACGAGCTCGTACGCCTCCGGCCGCGCATCGGCGACGAACGTCGCGACCTCGACCGGGCTCGGCGGCAGGCCGGTCAGGTCGAACGCGACGCGGCGGAGCCAGGTCTCGCGATCGGCTTCCGGCGCCGGCGCGACGCCGCGGCGTTCGAGCTCGGCGAGCACCCAGCGATCGAGCTCGTCGCGACACCACGCGACGTCCGCGACCGCCGGCGGCATGGCGCGCGTCGGCGGCACGAACGCCCAGTGCGGCGCGTAGTCCGCGCCCGACGCGATCCAGCGCTCGAGCGTCGCTTTCTCCGCTTCGCTGAGCGGCTTGCGCCCCGAATCCGGCGGCGGCATCACGTCGTCGGGCGACTCCGCGTGGATGCGGGCGACGAGCTCGCTCGCCGCGGGATCGCCCGGAACGATTGCACGCGCGCCACCGGCGCGCCGCGCGGACGCGTCATCGGCTTGCGGCGCATGCGCGCCGGGGGCGCGGGGCGCGAGCGCTTCGTCGCGCACGTCGAGCCGGAGCTTCGCCTTGCGCGAGCCCGCGTCCGGACCGTGGCACGGGAAGCAGCGGTCCGAGAGGATCGGTCGGACCTCCAGATCGAAATCGGGGCGATCGAACTCGGGCGCGCGCGCGTCGCCCGACGACGCCGCGCCGAGCACCGCGAGCGCGAACCAGGCGAACGCCATCGCCGCGCTCAGGCGAGCAGAGGCTCGATCACCTTGCCCGCGACGTCGGTCAACCTGAAGTCGCGACCTTGGTGCGGGAAGGTGAGCTGCAGGTGATCGAACCCGAGGCAGCGCAGCATCGTCGCGTGCAAGTCGTGAACGTCGACCGGGTTCTCGACGATGTTGTAGCTGTAGTCGTCGGTCTTGCCGTACGTGATGCCCGGCTGGATCCCGCCGCCGGCGAGCCAGACGCTGAA
Source organism: Planctomycetota bacterium (assembly GCA_016220085.1). Taxonomy (GTDB): domain Bacteria; phylum Planctomycetota; class UBA1135; order UBA1135; genus JACRIN01. The sequence continues at coordinate 55,791 of JACRIN010000084.1, read as the reverse complement.
GCAGCGCGGGTGGTGATCGCGGCCGTAGTCGCTCTCGGTCAGCACGCCTTGGCTGTACGCGGTGCGCCCGAACTCGCCGCCCCAGAGGATCAGCGTGTCGTCGAGCAAGCCGCGCCGGCGCAGATCCTTGATCAACGCGGCCTGGCCCTGGTCGACCGCCTTCGCTTGCAGACGGATCTCGTTCGGCAGGCCGTTGTGTTGGTCCCAACCGCGCATGTAGAGCTGGATGAAGCGCACGCCGCGCTCCGCGAGCCTGCGCGCGAGCAGGCAGTTCGCCGCGAACGTGCCGGGCTTCTTCGCATCCTCGCCGTAGAGCGCCATCGTCTCCTCGTCCTCGTCGGAGAAGTCGACCAGCTCCGGCACCGACATCTGCATGCGGAACGCCATCTCGTGCTGCGCGATGCGCGCGCGCACCTCGGGATCGAGACTCGCTTGCGCCTCGCGCTCGTTCAGCGTCGAGACGAGATCGAGCATCCGTCGCCGATCGTCGCGCGTCACGCCCTCGGGATCCTTTAGGTACAGCACCGGATCGCCCGCGCTGCGCAGCTTGCAGCCCTGGTGCTCGCTCGGGAGGAATCCGGAGCCCCAGAAGCGCGCGGAGAGCGCCTGCATGTTGCCGAGACCCTGCGTGATCAAGACGACGAACGTCGGCAGGTTCGCGTTCATGCTGCCGAGCCCGTAGCTCGCCCACGCGCCGAACGACGGCCGACCGGGCTGTTGATTGCCGGTCTGGAAGAACGTGATGCCGGGTTCGTGATTGATCGCCTCGGTGTGCATCGAATGCACGATGCAGAGCTCGTGCGCGACGCTCGCGGTGTGCGGCAGGAGTTCGGAGAGCCACACGCCGTCCTGGCGATTCGCGTAGCGCGAAAACTTGAAGATCGACGGCGCGATCGGGAAGCGCGCTTGGCCGCTGGTCATGCCGGTCAGGCGCTGGCCTTGTCGAATCGAGTCGGGCAGGTCCTGATTGAAACGCCGGCGCAGGCCGGGCTTGTAGTCGTAGAGGTCGAGCTGGCTCGGCGCGCCCTCCATGTGCATGTAGATCACGCGCTTCGCCTTCGGCGCGAAGTGCGGCCCACGCGCGGCGCGAGCGGCCGGCGCTGCGTTCGAGCGCGAGCTCGCGAACGCCGACTCGCCGAGCAGCGACGAGAGCGCGATCGAGCCCAAGCCCGCGCCGAGCGTGCCCGCCGCGCGCGCGAAGAAGCGGCGGCGCGTGATTCCGAGTTGTCGTTCTTCGATCGGGTTCATCGTCAGCTCTGGCAGAGGACGGCGTCGAGGTCGAGCAGGGCGCTGGCGAGCATCGTCCACGCGGCGAGCTCCGCGGCGTCGAGCTCCGGGTCGGTCGGTCGTTCGCCGAGCTCGACGAGCTTCTTCGCGTCGTCGGCGGCGGCTTGGTAGCGCGCGCGGAACGCCGCGAGCGTGTCGGTGAGCAACGTGAGCTCTTCCGCGCTCGGCGTGCGCGCCGTCGCGCGACGGTACATGCTCGTGAGCTTCGCACGCTCGTCGCCGGCTTCGCGCAGCGTGCGCTCCGCGAAAACGCGCGCGGCCTCGACGTACTGCTCGTCGTTCCAGAGCACCAACGCCTGCAACGGCGTGTTCGTCGACGGTCGGCGGATCGTGCAGAACTCGCGCGTCGGCGCGTCGAACGTCATCAACGACGGCGGCGGGCACGCGCGCTTCCAGTACGTGTAGAGGCTGCGACGCCAGAGATCGTCGCCCATCCCGCGCTCGTAGATGCGGGTGTTCGATTGGATCATCGCGACCTCTTGCCAGAGGCCTTCGGGCTGATACGGCTTCACCGACGACCCGCCGAACTTCTCGACCAGCAAGCCGGCGACGTAGAGCGCTTGATCGCGGATCTGCTCCGCCCCCATCCGTCGACGCGGGTAGTACGCGAGCCAGCGGTTGTCGGGGTCCTTCGCGCGCGCGGCGGGATCGACGCGCGAGCTCTGTCGGTACGTTTCGCTGGTCACGATCCGGCGCACGAGCGATTTGACGCCCCACCCGCCATCGCGGAAGTCGACCGCGAGCCAGTCGAGCAGCTCGGGATGCGACGGCCATTCGCCTTGCGCGCCGAAGTCCTCGCTGGAACGCACGAGGCCGGCCCCGAAGAAGAGCTCCCACACGCGGTTGACCGCGACGCGCGCGACCAACGGATTCTCCTTCGACACCAACCAACGCGCGAGCCCGAGGCGATCGCGCGTCAGGTCCGCGGGCAGGCCGCCGAGCGCGCGCGGAACGTTGCGCTCGACCTTGCGCTCCTTGTCGGGCTTGTCGTACGCGCCGCGGGTCAGGACGAAGGTCTCGCGCGGCATCGCGGCTTCCTTCATCACCATCGTGACCGGCACTTTGGCTTCGAGCTCGGCGCGCGCCATCGTCAGGCCCTGCACGCGCTCGAGCGCGGCTCGGAACGACGGCGAAGCGGCGACGCGCCAGGCTTGGACGAAGCGAGCGCCGCGTTCACCGCCGCGCGTGCTCTCCGGTCCGAGCGCCCACACGAGCTCGCCGGGAAGCTCGTGCTCGCGCTCCTCTTGCCGCCAGTAGAAGCCGCCTTGGCCGCCGGTGTTGACCACCTTGAAGACGATCGTGTGCGCGCCGGGCGCGAGGTCGAGGTCGAACGCGTCCTGGTCGGCCGCGGCGCCGCGATCGGTGCGGTTCGAGAACGCTTCCTTGCCGTCGACGAACACGCGCGCGCCGTCGTCGCTGCCGAGCGAGATCGCGAGCTTGCGCGCGCTCGGGGTGATCAGGCGCTTCGCGACGTAGACGTCGTTCTGGCCCTGCGGGAACTCGCCGTTGACCCGTCCGTCGACGAACGCCTCGACGAACCGCCAGCCCTTGCCGTCGAACTGCTGCGCGAGATCGAGCGACGCGACGGCTTCCGGCCCGAACGCCTGGTCGAAGAGCTGCTCGCGCGGCGCCTCGAACGGCCCCGTCATGTACCACCCGCTCGAAGCGGCGGGCAAGCGATCGAGCGCGTCCTCGGCGAGGCTCGCGAACGAGACGCGCACGCGGCCGAGCGTGTGCTCCGAGTACTGCGATTGATGGCGGAGCGCGATCACGAGCTCGGTGCCGCCCGCGAAGCCGAACGGCTCGTCCGCGAGGAACAACGCCGCGCGCCCGTCGGTCCGATTGTGGCCATCGACCGCCCAACCGCTCGCGTCCGACGCGTCGAGCGTGTTGAGCACCTTGAAGTCGCCGTTCGCTTGCTCGAAGTCGGCGAGCGCCCACGTGAAGCGCACCGTCTTGCGCTTCGAGCGATCGGCGAGCGACACCGCCTCGACCTCGAAGCCCGTCAGCACCGCGTTGCCGTTGTACGCGCGACCGACGCGGCCGTTCGGCAAGCGCTCGTCGGTCAAGGCTTCGAGTGCGACCAGCCGCAGCTCGGTCGCTTGCGTCGAGAGCACCACCGTGAAGTCGTCCTTCGGCGGGTTCGTGCCCGACGCGAGCACCGAGCCGTCGGGCTCGAGCGTCAGCGTCGCCCCCCCGGCCGAAGTCGCGCGCTGGAACTTGGTCGCTGCCCAGCGCACGCCCGCGGTCGCCGCGAGGTCGGCGAGGAACGCGGCGCGCTGCGACTCTTCCTCGGGCACCGGACGGTCGAGCTCGGCGATCGCGACCGCGATCTCGTCGACCAGGCGCGCGAGCTCCGCTTCTTGCTCCCTCGACGGCACGCGTAGGAACGGCTCGAGCGCGCGATTCGCGTCCGGCACCTGCGAGTAGAGTCCGGGCTCCTCGATCGAGTTGTAGAACGCGAAGAGCTCGAAGTACTCGTCCTGCGTGATCGGATCGAACTTGTGCTCGTGGCAGCGCGCGCAACCGAGCGTCAGCGCGAGGAACACCGAGCCGGTCGTGTTGACGCGATCGGCCGCGTACTCGACCTTGTACTCCTCGTCGATCGCGCCACCCTCGTCGGTGGTGACGTGATTGCGATTGAAGCCGCTCGCGATCTTCTGGTCCTGCGTCGCGTCCGGCAGCAGGTCGCCGGCGAGCTGCTCGACGACGAACGCGTCGAACGGCTTGTCGTCGCGATACGCGGCGAGCACCCAGTCGCGCCACGGCCAGATCTGGCGGCCGGCGTCCATGTGGATGCCGCTGGTGTCCGCGTAACGCGCTTGGTCGAGCCACGGCGCGGCCATGCGCTCCGCGTAGCGCGACACGTACGGCTGCTCGGTGAGCAGCTTGTCGACCCAGCGCTCGTACGCGTCCGGTCGCGCGTCGGCGAGGAAGCTGTCGAGCTCCTCCGGCGTCGGCGGCAAGCCGGTGAGATCGAGGAAGAGCCTGCGCAAGAGCACGTCGCGCGGCGCGGCGGCGCTCGGCGCGAGCCCGTGCTTCTCCAGGTTCGCGACGACGAAGGCGTCGATCGGATTGGAAGTCGAACGCGCGGTCGTGGGCACCTGCGCGCGCTGCGGCGCGACGAACGACCAGTGCGGCTCGTACTCCGCGCCTTCCTCGATCCAGCGGCGGAAGAGCGCGACGTCTTCCTCCGACAGCATGCGCTTGCCGCTGTCGGGCGGCGGCATCTGGAACTTCGGATCGTCGCTGGTGATCCGCGCGAAGAGCTCGCTCGCGGCGAGGTCGCCGGGTACGAGCGCGCGCGAGCCGTCGCGCTCGGCGTACGCGCTGTCGACTTGGTCGAGCCTCAGCTCGGCCTTGCGCGACTTCGGATCGAAGCCGTGGCACTTGAAGCAACGGTCCGAGAGGATCGGACGGATGTCGCGGTCGTAGCGGACGCGCTCGCGCGGCTCGCCGAGTGCGGCGGCTCCGTTGGGTTCACCGGACACGCCGACGGCGCGCGCGGGCTCGCTCGACGCGCTGAAACCGAGCACCGCGACGGCGGCCACCGCGCTGCACGACACCGCGAGACGAATCCGGAACGAGGCGCTGCTGCTCATCGACGGGGGACTCTCCGAGCTTCGGACTCTCCAGGCGTCGAGCGACCACCCCGGCGCCGGCTCCGAAGCGCCGATGCTCGTCCCCCAGCGTACGTGAGGAGCCCTCGACCCGTCGAGCGGTGAAGGCCGACAACCCTCGCGCTGTCCGCGCGCAGCGCTTCGACCGGGTCGAGTCGCGCCGCGCGCCGAGCGGGCAGCACGCCGGCGAGAACACCGACCACCAGCGACGCCGCGAGTGCACTCGGTCGCCGACCGCTGGCGGAGCGTCGCCCGCGGGCGACCGGGAAGCGAGCGGTGTGGTGCTCGGCCGGGCGCTCGGCGGAACGTCGGGCCTCGCGCGGCGAACCGCTCGCGGCCGACGGCTATCCTCGGTCGATCATGGAAGCGCCCAAGGCTTGGCGAGTGAGGTGGCCTGAGCTTCGCGAGCGAGTTGGCCCAACGCTCCGCGTGCGAGTTGGACTGAGTCTTCGGAAGCGAATTGGATCGAGGCTTCACGATCGAGCTGAGCCGGGGCTTCGCGAGCGAGTCGGATCGAGGTTTCGCGAGCGGGTTGGGCTGAGGCTTCGCGAGTGAGTTGGCCCGAGGCTTGGCGAGCGAGTTGGCCCGAGGCTTGGCGAGCGAGTTGGGCCGAGCTCGGCGCGCGCGCCGACGACGCCTTGCTCGAGACGCTCGTTGCGCGCTATCGAGAGCCGCAGAGGCACTATCACACGCTGCAGCACTTGGAGGAGTGCCTCGCGGAGTTCGCACGGGCCCGTGCGCTCGCCGAACGCCCCGCCGAGGTCGAGCTCGCGCTGTGGTTCCACGACGCGATCTACGACGTGCGCGGCTCCGACAACGAAGCGCGCAGCGCGGTCTGGGCACGCGACGCGCTGCTCGACGCGGGCGCGGCGCGCGACGCCGCGGAACGCGTCCACGAGCTCGTCATGGCGACGCGACACGACGCCGAACCCGTGAGCGCGGATGCCAGGCTGCTCGTCGATGTCGACCTCGCGATCCTCGGCGCGCCGCGCGAGCGCTTCGAGGAGTACGAAGCGCAGGTCCGCGCGGAGTACGCGTGGGTGCCGCTCTTCCTCTTCCGCACCAAGTGGCGCGAAATCCTCTCCGTGTTCCTCGCTCGGCCTCGGATTTACTCGACCGAGAGCTTCCACGCGCGGCTCGAGGCCCGCGCTCGCGAGAACTTGGCGCGCGCACTGGATGCGTGAATCGTGCGGCGCGCTATCCTCGTCGGATGAAGATCGGATCCCTCGCGGCGCTCGTCATCGCAGGTTTCGCGCTCGGTTCGAGCGCACAGGTCGCGCAAGAGCGCCCCGAGCCGTTCCGCGCGCGCGCGACGGCGTTCTGGGCGTGGCTCGCCGAGCACGCGGACGAGCATCGCGCCGCGCTGCTCTCCGGCGACGCCGCGCGCTCCGAAGCGGTCGGTGAAGAGCTCGGCAAGCGGCTCGACGCGCTCGTGCCCGGCCTGACGTTCGGCGCCGAACGCGGCAGCGTCGAGGGCTCGGTGCGCATCGAACTCGTGTCCGGCGACTCGCGCACGCGCCAACTGCTCGGCCGCGAGCTCGCGGCGGCGATGCCGACGATCGCGGGCTGGGAGTGCGCGCCGTGGCGGCCACCCTGGGACGCGGCGCGTTCGCTCGGACAGCTCGGCGACTTGCCACTGCGGCTCGGCGACTTCCGCGCGTATTGCGAGTGGGACGGCGAGAAGCCGCAGCTCTCGCTCGCGATCTGGCACGACGCGTTGCCGGCGCTGCGCGACGGAGATCGCACGATGCTCGCGACGCACTTCGTCGAGAGCGCGATGGGCGCGGCGATGTCGAAGTGCACGCCGCACGTCGTCACGCTGCTCGAAATCGCGCCCGAACCCGAGGCCGAGGGCGTGATCGCGGGCGACGAGCTCTACGAAACGCTCGCGGAGTTCTTGCACGAGGAGAACTTCGACGCGACGACGCCACCCGAACTCCGCACGGACTACTTCGGCCCGCCGAGCGGCGAGTTCGACGCCGGCACGCGGCTCGGCGACCTGTTGTCGGGCGCATCGCGCTATCCGGACCTGATCGCCGACTACAACTTGGATCTCGGCACGTCGACGGTCGACGAGCTCGCGCCGCTCGGCGCGGGCGCGGCATTCCTCGGCATTCGACACACGATCGAACATCCGCCGCTCGATGTCGAAGCCGGGCTCGCGCTCAACGCGTTCCGCCAGCAGCTCGTCGACGAGCTCGACGCGAAGCTCACCGCCGCGCGCGCCGGCACCGTCGTCGGCTGGGGCGACGGCTTCGAGCGTGAGTAGCTCGACGTGCTCTTCTTCGACGAAGCCGCGGCGATGCCGATCGTGCGCGCGGTGCTCGCCGCCGAAGCGCGGATCACCGTCGCCGAGCTCTATGCGTTCGATCGAGCGCGGCCGGCATCACTCGCGAAACTGAAGTGATCTCCCGAGGCGAGCGCACTCGATAGTGAGTGGACTCTCGCTTTCGCGCAGATGCGTGCGCGGGCATCGGCCGAGCGATTCACCCGCGTCGGGCTCGCAGGACGGCGCGACGAAACGTGTGTGCGGACCGCATCGCTCCACTGCGTGTCAGCGCGGAGCGATATTGGGACGGCAGCGTCCCAGTCGCGCGACACGTCCCAATGCGTGGAGCTGCAGGTTGATTCTTGTCGCTGCTCTCTGGAACATGCCGATGCAGGTTCTGGGCAATGAGAGTCAACATGCGAAGTGGGATGAGGGCAGGCCGCCGCCGGACGACGAGGCACGCTCGACGCGCGACGGCTGCCGCGCCGGCCAGTGCGGCGAAACGACTGCTCCACCGCGATTCGCGTTGCGCGTCCGTCGGGCTGACCTGCGCTAGCCCGGTCCGTGGAACGGCCCCGACCGTGCGAATCCCACTGCGCAGTTGCATGGCGCGCGCGCATCTATCTGCCACGCAACGACGGCTGCGAACCGGCGACGCGCTGCACCGGTTCGCGCCGCACGGCGCGAAGCGCGGAGACGAAGCACGTGACGAAGACGCGCGAGACGAATGCTGCGGCGCGTCCGTGCGTCTTCGAGGATCCGCCGGCGTGACTCGGCGCATCGCATCGAAAACTCCCCGGGGGACTCGGCGGTGCCGATCCACGAACGCACGTCTTCCACCACCCGCCGAGCCAACTCTGACCCTTTTCGGAGAAGACGGGGGCCCCTTCGTGCGGGCCCTCTTGCAGCCACCCCACCATGAGTGCCACGGACCGACCGATCTCTGCCAATCAAACGCTCGGAGTAGTCGTCGGCTTGCGCGACCCGCGCCTGCTTTCCAGCGTTGGGTGGATGGTGCGCCGTCAGGGATACGAGTGCACCCTCGTGAACGACCCGCTCAACGGACTTCTGACCGCACTTCGCGGGGTGGAATGCGCCCCGCTCTGCTGATCCTAGATGGAACGGTTTCGTCGCCAAGTGCCGTCGAGAAACTCCTGGTCGAGTTCGATGCCCGCGCTCGACCTTACGTCTTGATGCTCTCCAATTCAGTTGAAGAGCAAGCGGTCATCCGTGCGTTTGACTGTGGCGTGGACGCCTACGCGCAGTTCTCCGCTTCTCCCGCAGAAATCCTGTCGCGAATCCCTGTTGCCGAACGCGCTCTGACCGTTCGCCGACACGTCTGCGCGGAGCTCATCTCCATGGAAGCTCTGTGCCGACGACATGATCTCCTGGGACGCGTGATATTGAACAGAAGCGCAACACAGGATCGAGTAACGGAGCACGATCCGAAGCCTGCCCACGCTCCGCCACAGGACCAGAGCGCGTCGCCGATGGCGACTGTGCTCGTTGCCGCTACTTCGGACGTCATCGCCAGCGCGCTCACGGGACTTGGCCTTGCGGGCGCCCGTGTGACTTCGACCAGCCATCACGGCAATTGGGAAGTCTGCGCTGTGTCGGCCATCGTCGTGGATGCCCCCTGCCTCTGCATCAGCGTCCGCATCGACGCCAACATCGATCACCTCCAATCGATCTACAGAGAGATGGTGGGGGCGAACGAGGAGACCCTCGACGATCTGTTCGACTCGCTCGGCGAATTCCTCAACATCTTGCAGGGTTCCATCAAGAACAGATTGTGCAACACCACGACCGTCGTGGCGTCGAGGATCCCCAGGGTCCGCCTCCGCGCCTCGGATGCGTCCGCGCAGAGTAACACCACTCCGCTGGCCTCGTTCGCGCTGAGCATCGCGGGCGTCGAGATCCAGATGTGTGTCATCCCTACCGTCGGAGACGTTCGCACGCTTCCGCCCAACAAGCTTCGGCCTGAGGACATCTTGCTGCGCGACATCGGCGTGCCCGGTACCGGCGGGGTGCTCTTGCCGCGCGGAACACTTCTGACGCAGCAGCAAGTGCACAAGCTCCATGAACTCGACATGCAGGGGCGACCGACGGAGGCGGTGATCGTCCGACCTCTGGTCGAGGATCAAGAGAACCCGGGTTCAGGTGCGACCTCGAGAGTCGGACCGGAGATCTGAGCGAACAGAGTGAATAGAACTTCTCGATCGGGCGGACAGGAAACCACATGATTGCCACCAAGACCAGGGAACTAATCAAGTCGAATCTCGTGCTACCGACGCTACCTCGCAGTGCACTGCGCATCCGCGACCGGTGCCTCGACCCCGGTTCCGACGCCACGGAACTTGCGGACGCCATCGCGCTGGATCCGTCGATCGCAGCCAGGATGTTGAAGAACGCCAACAGTGCGTGTTTCGGTCAGTATGCGAAGATCTCCTCGATCCACCAGGCCGTGGTCCTCTTGGGTCACTCCGCCATCTACAATCTGGTTCTGCAGGTAGAGCTGTTCTCGGAGTTCACCAATCGTGCGGGTGGCTGGATCGAGCTCGAAAAGGTCTGGCGACACTCGATCCTCACAGCCCAGATCTGCCGCGAGATCGCACTCGGCTATACGCCTGCCTCGACGACCGAACATGTCGCCCCAGATGACGCCTACGCCTGCGGCCTGCTGCACGATCTCGGAAAGATCGTTCTCTTCGCCAAGTACCGAGACGTGTATGCGGAGCTGCTCATGCAGTGCGGTCGGAGCGAGAATGTCTGCAACGAGGCAGAACGACGGATGTTCGGCTTCACGCATTCGGAAGTCGGAGCGATGATCGCGCATGACTGGGGCTTCCCTGATGACTTGGCGTTCGCCATCGAGGCCCATCACGCGCCGCGCGTGAGCATGCGCGATCGTCCGGCCGTCATCATCGTGAGCTTGGCTGACGAAGTGTCACTCATGACCGAGGCGGGCTCCCGGTTCGACGCAACGACGTTTCGGGTCACTCCTGCGTTTGGCTACTTGCACCTCTCCCATTCGACCGTCGAACAGCTCTTCCAGAAGGCGGCCGTCTTCATGAGGGATGTCGGGTAGTATGGTGCTCGTCAGCTTCACGTGGGCGACCGCCGCGACGGCTTGAGCGCGAACCCGGCTCGCAATCGCGCTCGAGCGTCGTCGTGCCGACCGGGCCTCGCGCTTGGGCTCGGCATCGACCGTTTTGGAATCCGTCTCCGTCGACCACGAGTTTCAGGCGCAACCCGACGGCGAGAGAGCGACTCCGGAGCTCGTGCGAGCTGCGGGAGGTAGCGAGGCGCGTCCGCGTGCGATTCCATCGCGCCGGGACACGCGCCGCTACACGCCGCGCCATGTAGTCCCTCGGTGTCATCGTGTCGCTGCTCTCGCTCGCTTGTCGCTCGGAGTCCGAGCCCGCCGTCGCGCGCGCACCGGCCACACCGCTCGCCCCCACTACGCCACTCGCATCCGGTGCCGCGGAAGCTCCGTCCGCGCACGAGCTTCCGGCGCAGCCGGCGCCGGACCTCGGCGACCACTTCGAAACTGCGCCGGGGCTCGGCGTCACGCTGTGGGCCGAATCGCCGCACTTCCACAACCCGACCGCGCTCGGCGTCGAACGACATCCGAGCGCACTCCAGGCCACGCCGTCGGGAAGCCACCGCCGCCGCAACGCGCTTGCGTCGGCGGTGGACGTGTCACTGGTAGAGCGACCAGAAGCCGATCGTGATGGTGCCGCCCCACTGCGACAGCCACTGCGCCGGGGACAACTGGTATCCCAGCAGTCGCGCCGGGCCTTGCGTGTGGGGCGCGAGCACCAAGACGCTGTCGACGAGACTGTCGCTGGCCCTGCCCCACACGAACTTGTCGATCGGACGGAGGTGATCGCTCGTGAACACCTTGTACGGCGCACTCAGTTGGTACAGGCCGAGCATCGAATCGCCGCCGTTGTCCCACTTCATCGTCCAGTCACCGGTGGTGCCCGGCGTGTAGTCGAGCACCGCGGCCCACGGCGACGGCGCGCCGCTGATGCAGTGCAGCTCCGCCCTGCCGTCGCCGTCGGTGTCCGCGAACTCGAGCTGGTCACCAGCACCACGCACCCAGCCGAACCCGATCTTGTCGGTACTCGCCGAGAGCCAGTTCCACAGTTGGTTGCCGGCGTCGTAGCGCTGCACGACGACCCAGCCCGCCGGGTACGTCCACGCGTTGACGCTGATCAACTCCTCGGGCGCACTGCCGTCCAAGTCGGCGAGCGAATAGCGATCACCGAGCTGAATCGGATAACCGCCGATCCAGTCGCTGTCGCCATTGCTCCACTCCGAGATCCAACTCGCCCCGGTGAAACTCAGGATCCGCGCGGTCGAGTGCGTCTGGTAGGGATATACCGCGAGCAGTCGGTCCTTCGTCACGAACGTCGATGAGACCACACCGAACGTGAAGCGATCCGTCGAACGCAGGGTCCACGTCCCGCCGAGCGTGCCGTCGAGCGTCTGCCAGATGAACTGCCACGCGGTACCGTCGAACTTCTGGATCATCGCCGACGCGGGCACCGACGAGCTCACGCACAGCAGCTCCTCGTATTCGTCGCCGGTCAGGTCCGCGAGGTAGTACCGATCGCCGGGTGAGATGTGCCAACTGCCGATGAACCCCGTCGAGTTGTTGGTCCACGCGAGCTGCCAGCTCGAGCCGCTGCGCCGTTGAATCATCGCACGGCCGAGTTCGGTGTTGACGCTCACCAGCTCCGCGTAGGCAGTCGACGCCGATGCGATCATCGCGGTGAACCCACTACCGATTCCGGCGACCGTCCCGACGCCACTCGTGCCGGTGCCGCCGCCGCCGGTCGTCGGATCGGCGCACAGATCTCCCAGGAGGTGCTCCTCGCGAACGCCGAAGAAGCGCTCCAGCTCGTCGGCGATGAACTCGATGTTGGCGGCCGTTTCCGAGACGTGATAGGTGTTCGGATCACCGAGATGCACGGCGTCGAATGGACTGTGCTGACGCAACTGCGCGTCGTACTTCGGCGCGTAGTTCAGGTCGCTCGTCACGAACCCCAACGCGCTGCTCGTCGGAATGAAGCAGTGCGTGTCGAGCTGCGAGCTCATCGGCACGAAGAGGCTGAACAACAAAGAGCTGTTCCACGCGTCCTTGATCGTCTTTGGGGTGTCGCGCAGACCGCCGGGCGCCAGATCGAGCTTCTCCGCACCGGCCCCCAGCGACCAGATCTTCAAACGCGCGTCGCTGCCGGGCTTCTTCATCCATCCATAGAAGACCTGACCCTGGTGGTCCGAATCGACCTTGATGTCGACGCCGGCGCTCACGATCGTCCACCACCACCACTGCACCGTGACGATCAGCTTCGCGCGAAGGTACTCGACGACGCCCGCGGTCGTCACTCGCGTGCCGTCGCCGCTTCCGCTCGCGATCGCGACGTTGCGGCACTGCTTCGGAAGACCGAGGGTGTTCGCCTCGGCGAAGTAGTCGATGAACTCCTGGCGCGGCTCGTAGACGTGCTTGGTCCATCCGACCCAAAAACGGTTCTTCCGCAGCAACTGACTCGCCGCCGGACTGTCGAGCCCAGTGAGGAAGTCCTTGACCGTCTGCTTTTCAGGCGCCAGGAACTCGACGAACCCCTGCAAACCGATCGGGATGTTCGCGCCGGTGTACGGACCATCGACGCTGACGAAGAGCCCGATGTGATGGTCCTCGAAATCCCGTTCCGCGGTCGTGAGCGCGTATCTCGCCGTCTGCGTACCCATGCTCCCGGCCAGGATCGCCGCGGGCTCGAACTGGTGACCGGGCGCCTGCCAGCTCGGAAGCCGCGCCAGCACTTCGCGAACCGCGAATCCGTTGCGCTGGATGTAGTCCCGGCCGTTCTCGTAGTCGCAAACGACGAGGTCGTACCCGAGATCGAGCAACTTCTGCAGCGTGTCGCCGAAGTCGTTCCAGATCTCGTCGAACGACCGGTTGTTCATCACGTCGATGCCGTCAATGACGACGATCGGCTTCTGCATTGGCAAGCTCCGACCCGTGGCGGGGTAGAGCCGGACGTACATCTTGCCGTAGCCGCCGAGGTACGGCAGCGAGGCGGTGATCAAGCCCTTGTCGCCGTACGAGGGCTCCTTCTTCGCGGAGTACTTCGCAGCGGTCGCCGCCGAGTAACTGCCGCCCGCCGCGTCGAAGTGGAGTTCGATGCGAACGACGCCGCTCGTGTCCGGCACGAGGTTGGTCACGGTGAATGGCTGATCGAACGCCACCGCGATCGGAGCCTGACCGGCGACTTGGACTTGGAGGTTGGAGAACGCCGTCGCGGGAATCCCTCCGACGAGCAGATTCGATGGGATCACGAGCTGCGCGGTCGGCCCGACGAGCGTCGGCGCGAGAATCGAGGCCGCGACGAAGCTCTTGTGCTCCACGAAAGGCGTGCCCGGGACGGATTCGTGGAAGTGCACGCCGTCGAAGACGAGACGACCATCCGTGTATGCCGCTGGATCGATGCGGTCGTAGCCGACCATGGCGATCGCGATGGGCGTCACTTCCTGCGCCTGACGCCACTCGAGCACGACGGCGGACCACGAGTCGATCGGCGGGAACTTCGAGCCGAGTACGATCTCCGAGCGCGCAAGGTCGCCGAACGCATCCACGAACGCGTCCATGCCAACGCCTGCGTCCTGCGAGATGTCGAGTCCGTCCCGCGATTCGATGATGTGCTTCGAGAACAGCGCGCCGATGTCGAGCAAGATCCCGGAGTTCGCGGAGCTCAGATCGACGGTACTGAACGCGTCGCGCATACCGACCGACGAAGGAACACCGGATTCGACGATCGGCGGCGTGCGCAGGGTGATTCCGGGAGCTTGGGGAACGCTTTGCGCGGTCACCTCCGAGGCGATCACGGTCGCTACCAGCAGCTTCGACCACTGACTCCGCGACAATCCGCGAAGTGCTCGACGCGATGCAGACTTCCATTGCACGAACGGCATGATTCGTCCCCGAGTTGGGAGTAACTCGCTCACGAACGGATACGTCCGTGAGTCCTCGGCGCGAGCCGACGGAGCTCGCGTCTCGCGGTCGCGAATTCGGTGCGCCACGGGAAGGTGTGCGACGCCCGGTCTCGCTCTCATCGACTTGGAGCGATCCGTCGGTCGGCGAGTGCCGTCGATTCGAAGATTCGGCGGGCGGAAGTTGGATGTGGAATCAGGACCGGGACAAACAGGGATTCGCGCGAAGCGTGGATCGCTCCGAACCACCGGTATCCGCGCTTCATTCCTACCGCCGCACCTCGGCAGAACGCCGAGCCGTCCGCCTCACGCGAATGCAGGCGCTCGCTGAACGCGGCTCCGGCGCGGCGGGCGTGAACGTCGATCACGGCACACGCGTGGGCGGCTTCGACGCGCCGCGAGCGCGCTCACGGATCGACGTCGTCGCCGAGCCGCATCCATCCGCCGCGCGTCGGATCGGACATACCGTGCCGCACCACTTCTTCCGACATACCGTGGCTCACCACTTCTTCCAGGTTCTGCGGCAAGCCCGCGGTGACGCACCGGTGCTTCCAGCTCCTGCCGCACGCGAAGGCGGTCTCGACGCGCGTCGCGCGGGGCCCGGCGGAGTCGGTGCGAAAGGGGCTCGGTCCCCCCACGCGCATCACGGACGCCGTCGGGAGAGCCCGGAAGGAATGGTGCGACACGGTATGTCAGACTCCGCGACATGAAGTCGCTTGGCGTCGTCGTGTCGCTGCTCTCGCTCGCCTGTCGCTCCGAATCGGTCCCCGAGGTCGTCCGTGCGCCGGACGCGCAGCGGGCGTCTGACGCGCCGAACGCCGAGCAGCCACCCGAGCTCCCCGCCAGCGCCGCGCGCGACCTCGGCGACCGCTTCGAAACTGCGCCGGGGCTCGGCGTCACGCTCTGGGCCGAATCGCCGCAGTTCTACAACCCGACCGCGCTCGACGTCGACGCGCGCGGACGCCTCTGGGTCGCCGAAGCGGTCAACTATCGCAAGTGGAACGGGCGCAATCCCGGGCTCGGCTTTCCCGAGGGTGATCGCATCGTGATCCTCGAGGACACGAACCACGACGGCGTCTGCGATTCGTCGAAGGTGTTCGTGCAGGACACGGACTTGGTCGCGCCGCTCGGGATCGCGGTGCTCGGCGAGCGCGTGATCGTCTCCTGCTCGCCGAACGCGATCGTCTACACCGACACCGACGGCGACGACGTCGCGGACTCGAAGGAGATCCTGCTCTCCGGCTTCGGCGGCCACGATCACGATCACGGCCTGCACTCGTTCGTCGGAGGGCCCGACGGCAAGCTCTGGTTCAACACCGGCAACGCCGGGCCGCACGTCGTCACCGACAAGAGCGGTTGGACGCTGCGCTCGGGCTCGATCTACAACGACGGCGGTCCGACGCTCGTCGACAATCGGCCGCGGATGAAGAGCGACGACGGCCGCGTCTGGACCGGCGGGCTCGTGCTCTCGATCGAGCCCGACGGCACGCACCTCGCCGTGCGCGCGCACAACTTCCGCAACAACTACGAGGTCGCGCTCGACTCGTTCGGGAACATGTTCCAGTCCGACAACGACGACGGTCCGCCGGTCGGTCGCACGCTGTGGTGCATGGAGGGCGCGAACCACGGCTTCTTCTCGAGCGACGGCTCGCGCTTCTGGTCCGCGGATCAGCGGCCCGGCCAGTCGATCGCCGCGGCGCACTGGCACCAGGACGATCCCGGCGTCGTGCCGATGGGCTGCATCAACGGAGGCGGCGGGCCAACCGGCGTCGTCGTCAACGAAGGCGACATGCTCGGGGCCGAGCTCGTCGGCGCGGTGCTCGACGCCGATGCGGGCGCGAATGTCGTGTACGCGCACTTGCCGAAGCGCAGCGGCGCGGGCTTCGAGCTCGAAAAACGCAACCTGATCCGCGCGCGCTTCGGCGCGGGCCACGACGACGAAGCGCACCTCTTCCGGCCGAGCGACGTCGCGATCGGAGCCGACGGCGCCGCGTACGTCGCCGATTGGTTCGATCCGAGCGTCGGCGGCCACGCGATGGCGGATCAGGTCGGCTACGGGCGCATCTTGCGCGTCGCGTTGCCCGAGCGGCGCTCCGGTTTGCTGCGGAACGACCTCGCGAGTCTCGAGCAGCAGATCGCGGGACTCTGCAGCCCGGTCGTCGGCGTGCGGTGGCAAGCGTGGCAGAAGCTCGCCGCGCGCGGCGCCGGCGCGCACGCGGCGTTGCAGGCGCTCGCGACGAATCCCAACGCTCGCTTGCGCGCTCGCGCGCTGTTCCTGCTCGCGCGGCTCGACGACGGCGTCGAGACCGTCGAGCAGGCGTTGCTCGATCCCGATCCGAACCTGCGCATCGCCGCGTTCCGCGCGGTGCGCGCCGCGCGTCGCAACTTCGTTCGCTACGCCGCCGTGCTCGTGAACGACGCATCGCCCGCGGTGCGCGCCGAAGCCGCGGTCGCGCTGCGAGAAGTGCCGTGGGCGGAGAAGCGCACGCTGGTCGTTCAGCTCGCCGAGCTCACGGATCCCGCCGATCGCTTCGAGCTCGAAGCCGTCGGCCTCGCGGCGACCGACGTCGAAGCGGAGCTCTGGGGCGAACTCGTCGCGCGCTCAGCGGTCAATTCGCGTTGGGCCGAACAGAAGCTCGCGTTCGCGTGGCGTCTGCACCCGACGGCGGCATTGGAGACGTTGCTCGGCGTGGTGCGGTCGAACGCGCCGCTCGCGGAACGGCGTCGCGCGCTCGACGGCGTCGCGTTCGTGCCCGATCGCAATGCGGCCGAGGCGATGCTCGACCTCGCGCTCGCCGGCCCCGAGGACGTGCGCTCGCAAGCCGCGTGGTGGGTTCGCTTTCGCGACACGAACGACTGGAGCGCGTACGGCCTCGGGCGCTCGCTCGGCGATCCGGACCTCGGCCGCGCGCGCCTCGCGTGGTCGAGCGGGCTCGTCGCGCAAGGCCTCGGCTCGTTCGACATCGACGTGCGCGGCGCGACGCACGTCTTCCTCGTCGCGACCGAGGGCGGCAACGGCAACGGCTACGATTGGGCGGATTGGATCGAGCCCAAGCTCGTCGGCCCGGGCTGCGGGCTCGCGCTCGAACGCGAAGCCTGGATCCGCGCCGAAGCCGGCTGGGGCAGCGTCAACGTCGACCGCAACTGCAACGGCGGCGCGTTGGCGATCGACGGCGCGACGTTCGAGCACGGCATCGGCACGCACGCGGCGTCGACGCTCGTCTTCCGCGTGCCGGACGGCGGCTTCGAGCGCTTGGTCGGTCGCTTTGGACCCGACGACGGCGGCGCGCAGCAACCCGGAACGCAAACGTCCGTCGAGTTCCAGGTGTGGCTCGACGCGCCGGAGGATCGGAGCGCGTACTCCGCGGCTCTAGCGACCGTCGTCGACCTCGCGGCGGGCGTGGAGGCGGCTCGCGCGGCCGCGGACGAGCTCGCGAGGACTTCGGAAGGCGCGCTCGCGCTGGTCCACTTCGCCGAGCAAGAGCGACTCGGCGAAGACGTGCGGCTCCACGTCGGCGAGCTGCTCGCGCGCCACGCCGATCCGGCGGTGCGCGCGCTCGCCGCGGGACGTTTCCGTTCGACCGCCGCGCCCAAGCGCACGACGGCGTCGCTCGACGAGCTCGTCGCTCTCGCCGCGCTCGACGGCGATCGCCGCCGCGGCGCGGACGCGTTCTTCGGCGAAGAGGCGAAGTGCGCGAGCTGCCACGTCGTGCGCGGTCGCGGCGCCGAGATCGGCCCCGACCTGAGTTCGATCCGCACCAAGTACTCGCCGCGCGAGCTCTTCGATCACATCCTGCAGCCGAGCAAGGCGATCGAGTTCGGCTACCAAGCGTGGACGCTCGAGACCGTCGACGGCTTCGTCTACACGGGCTTCGTGCAGGCCGGCGACGTGCGCGCGGGCGCGAGCGGCACCGGCAACGTCGTGCTCAAGACCACCACCGGCGAGCGCGAAGTGATCCCGGAGAACGAGATCGAGACCGCGGTGCTGCAAGCGACATCGCTGATGCCCGACGACGTCGCGCTCGGTCTGCCGCCGCGCACGCTCGCCGACATCGCGGCGTTCCTGCAGCACGATCCGAGCACGCCGCCGAAGCTCGGCGCGCCGATCGAACTCTTCGACGGCAAGAGCCTCGTCGGTTGGACGTTCCACCTCGACGCGCCGAACGCGCACATGGAGGACGTGTGGTCGGTGAAGGACGGCATCCTGCGCTGCAAGGGCAACCCGATCGGGTACATCCGGACGGTCGACGACTTCACGAGTTACGTGCTCGAGGTCGAATGGCGTTTCGTCCCCGGCAAGCCGCCGGGCAACTCGGGCGTCCTGTTGCGCATGCACGGTCCGGACAAGGTGTGGCCGAAGAGCATCGAGGCGCAACTCCAGCACCTGAACGCCGGCGACATCTGGAACATCGACGAGTTCCCGATGCAGACCGCGAAGGAGCGCACGAGCGGCCGCCGCACGGCGAAGGAGTTCCCGACCAACGAGGAGCCGATCGGCGAGTGGAACCGCTACGTGATCACGTTGCGCGAAGGCGACCTGACGCTCGAAGTGAACGGCGTCGTGCAGAACGTGGCGCGCTGGTGCGCGGAGCTCCCCGGGAAGATCTGCCTGCAATCCGAGGGCGCGGAGATCGAGTTCCGCACGGTGCGCGTGACGCCGATCGTCGAGTGAGCCGCGCGGTCGTGAAGGGCGACATGGACTCGACGCGTGTCACGATCGAGATCACCAAGGACCAAGCGCTCGTGCTCTTCGACCGACTGTGCCGCGGCGAAGGCGACCAGGCACCGGCCCTCTCGTCGGCGGAGCGCGGCGTGCTGGAACGGATCGGGGGACAGCTCGAGGACACGTTGGTCGAGCCGCTGGAACCGGACTGGACGGCGAGGCTCGAACGCGCGCGACAAGCGGTCGAAGCCGGCGACTGACCAGCGAGGTCCAGCGATCGCCGGGCGATGACGCGAGCTCGCGTTCGTAGTCGGTACGCACATCGACGACGCTGCCGGCCGCTCCGTCGCGAGAGACGATGGAGGCAACGGCGGGACGCACCGCCGACTCGTCGATTCCCCGGAGGTTCCGATGGCACGCGTGTCGTTCGCCTGGCGCTGGACGCAGATCTTCTTCGCAACCGGAGCTCTCGCGGCGAGCGCTCGTACGCAGGAACCGCTGCGCGTGATCGCCGAGTGGGAGCCGGCGGTCGGGACGATGGTCACCTGGCCGCTCGGCATCCCGAGTTCGTTGGTCGTCGAGCTCGCCGAGGACGATCATCTCTTCGTCATCGTCAAGGACGCCGCCGGTCAGAGCGCGGCCGCGGCGGCGTTCGCGGGTTGGGGCATCGATCCGACGCACGTCGACTACGTCATCGCGCCCGTGCAGACGCACTGGCCGCGCGATTGGGGTCCGCACCAGATCTTCGACGCGCAGGGCAACTGGAGCATCGTCGATCCGATCTTCCAGGGCTATCCGTGGACCGCGCCGACGTGCGACGTCGTCGTGAACTCGCCCGGTGGCCACGCGGGCGACGATGTCGTCAATCAGTACGTCGCGGCGCACTTCGGCGCGCCGTTGGTCTCGCTGCCCGCGTACTTGACCGGAGGCAACGTGCTCGTCGACGGCTTCGACGCGGCGTTCTCGACCTGCACGATGGTCGGCGAGAACCTCCAGGTCTGGACGGAACAGGAGTTCCTCGCGTTGGCGAAACAACAGCTCGGCATCGACGACTACAGGCTCGTCGCGGCCACCGAGAACAACGGCATCCAACACATCGACTGCTGGTTCAAACCGCTCGACGAGGAGACGCTGCTCGTCAAGCGTGCTCCGGTCGGGCACGAAGAGCACGCGCGCATCGAGGCGAACGTCGGCGTGCTCGCGAGCCTGAAGAACCACTGGGGCCGCCCCTACCGGATCGTGCGCATCGACTGTCCGTACTACAACTCGACGAAGATCGCGGCGTACTGCAACTCGCTGATCCTGAATCGCAAGGTGTTCGTGCCGCTGTTCAACATCCCGGGGGACACGCGAGCGCTCGATACGTTCGCCGCGGCGCTGCCCGGCTACGAGGTGATCGGGTTCCCGTGGAGCTCGTGGTACTACTACGACGCGCTGCATTGCCGCACGCGCGCGCTGTTCGATCGCGAGATGCTGCGGATGACGCACCGCAGGCTCGACGTCGTCGTTCCCGCGCTCTCGGGCCACCGTATCGAAGCGTTCGTCGACGCGAAGAGCGGCGCGGGGCTCGCGCCGGGCTCGCCGAGCGTCAACTGGCGCCTCGCCGGCGCGACGACGTGGAGTTCGCTCGCGCTCGCGCCGACCGGCGCCGCGAACACGTTCGCCGTCGATCTCCCGGGTCAAGCGCCGGGCGCGCGCGTCGAGTACTTCGTCGCCGCCGCGGACCTCTCCGGCCGCAGCGAGACGCTGCCGCGCAGCGCGCCCGCGGGCTTCCACTCCTTCGACGTCGCGCCGAGCGTCGGCACGAGCTACTGCGCGAGCGGGGCGCACGGCGCCCACATCGGGACGACGGGCACGCACAGCGTCGCGGCCAACGAGCTCGTGCTGCACGCGTTGCCGGTGCCGAAGCACGTCAACGGGATCTTCTTCTACGGCGATCTGCAGAAGCAGTTGCCGTTCGGCAACGGCACGCTCTGCGTCGGCGCGACCGCGACGCTCGCGCGGCTCGGGCCGCCGACCAACGCGGGCATCGCTGGCGAGCTCGTCCGCGCGCTGGACGTCACCGATCCGCCGACGCCGAGCGCGCTGATCACGCCGGGCAGCACCTGGAACTTCCAAGCGTGGTTCCGCGACGGCGCGAGCTTCGATCTCTCCGACGCGCTGCAGGTGACTTTCGTGCCGTAGCGGCCCGTTGGAAGCAACGCCCTCGCGAGGCCGAGCGCGCGAGGACGAGACGGGGAGCACGCTCGTCCGAGCGCGACCGAGCGGGTGACGGCTTCGGCTGGCTGTCAGCGAGCGGCGACCGCGGGCTCGCTCGCGAAACGATCCGGAACTAACCTGGCCGCGATGCCGCCCGAGCCCGCCGTTCCGATCTCCCGCCGCGAGAGCTTCGGCACGTTCGCCGCGGGCGTCGTGCTCGCCGCTTCGCGTCCTCTCGCCGCGTCGAACTCGCTCGCCGAGGATCCGACGAAGCAGCCGACGTCCGACGACGCGCGCCCGACGCGCATGCCGACGATCTTCCTCGCGCACGGCGCACCGCCGTTGCTCGACATCCAGAGTTGGGTCGACGAGCTCGCGACGTGGGCGCGCGCGCTGCCGAAGCCGAAGTCGATCCTGATGGTCTCGGCGCACTGGGAGGCGCGGCCGGTGACGCTCGGCGCGACGCGCACGGTGCCGTTGGTCTACGACTTCTCCGGCTTCCCCGAGAAGTACTACCGACAGAGGTACGAGGCGCCGGGCGCTCCCGAGCTCGCCGAGCGCGTCGCCGCGTTGCTCGGCGCCGCGAACGTCGCGCGCTCGGAGCGAGGGCTCGACCACGGCGCGTACGTCCCGTTGGTCGCGATGTACCCGCGGGCCGACGTGCCGGTGCTGCAGGTTTCGTTGCCGTCGCTGGAGGGCGAAGAGCTGCTCGCGCTCGGTCGCGCGCTCGCGCCGCTGCGAGACGAAGGCGTGCTGATCGTCGGCAGCGGCTTCCTCACGCACAACCTGCGCCAGGTCGACTGGGGCGACGCGCCGACGACGCCGAAGTGGGCGAGCGAATTCGACGCGTGGGCCGCCGATTCACTCGCGCGACGCGACCTCGACGCGTTGGTCGACTTCGAGCGCAAGGCGCCGAGCGCGAAGCTCGCGCTGCCGACCACCGAGCACTACGTGCCGCTCCTGGTCGCGCTCGGGGCGGCCGCGGACGAATCGAAAGTCGCCTTCCCGGTCACCGGGTTCTGGATGGGTTCGCTCGCGCGGCGCTCCGTCCAATTCGGTTGACCCCGAAATCCGCACGAATTCGTAGAGTCGCATGTCCCGCGCCGGTCCCGGACGTCACTTGACCGGTGTACCCGACCACCGCCCACCCCCCTGAGGAACCGACCCATGCGACTCCAATCTCCGATCCGCGCTTTATGCGCTGTTTGGCTTAGCGCCACCGCGCTCTTCGTCGCGCCCGCCGAGGCGCAGGTTTGCGTCTCCGACGGCCTCGATCTAGGTCCGTGCTGTGCCCCCACGTTCCCGACCTTGCCGCAGTTCCCGAACATGCCGGGCCTCGGCGTGCGCTGGGTCAGCTTCAACAACTGCGCGCCGGCCGCGAACGTGTCGATGTGCGCGCGGATCTTCCCGCCGACGCCGAAGCAGTTCCAGGGCGCGCTGCTGTGCGGCCAGTTCGACATCCCGATCCGCATCCGCCAGTGTGGGCTGAACTTCGGGCTCTGGAACGGCACGCTCAACGGCGACTACTCGCGCAACTGGGAGGAAGTGACCTCGGCGGGCAACGCGCTGACCGTCTGGCGTTTCGTCGTCAACGGCGACCTCACGCCGACGGGCAACGTGCCGAACAACCAGAACTTCCGGCCCGCCTGCCAACCGATCACGCAGCAGGTCTACTTCAGCGGCTACATCGACTACGCGCTCGACTGCAACACCAACACGTGGCGAGTCGCGTGGATGCTCACCCACGAGTGCGACGGCGTGCACCACGTGCCGGGTTCCGCTCGTCCGGCGCCCGCGACCGGTTACCACCCCACGCGCTCGTACACCCTGATCGGGCCGGGCGCGGGCTTCGTGGTGTCGGCGAGCAATCCGCTGATCAGCAACGGACCGGTGATGCAAGGCGCGGTGCGCCACAACGACTGGGCGGCGGCGCCGATGGTCTGCACGTTCGAGGAACCGCTCGTCGGAGGCAGCCTGTCGCCGATGTTCGACACCTGCATGTGCACCACCACGGCGGCCGGTCAGTACAACATGGGAACGCTGTTCGCCGGCGCTGCGTGCGGCTCGCAGGTCTCGCCGAGCCCGCTAAGCAACTTCAACCAGAAGCGCATCGGCACCTGGACCAACCCGAACGTCTTCCCGGGAGTCGAGACGCTGCTCTTCGACTTCGGCTACCTCGACTACTTCGACGGATGCAACGGCGCGTTGAGCTCCGAATGGTTCGAGGGCGTCGAAACCATCGGTGGCTTCCCCGCGGTCGACTTCACGGGCGTTCCGTTCGGGCGCCAGTTCGAGGACGTGATGAGCTGCAACAAATCGCCGAGCTCGCCGGCGCCCTTGATCGGCGCGCCGCATGTCGTCGATTACGTCCTCAATTTCAACCTGCCGTAGCTTCGCCTAGCGCAAGTTCGACTCCTTCCGACGCAGCGCGCGTCGGAAGGAGTCGTCGTTTCAAGACCTGCCGCGACCGAGCGCGGGCAACCGTTCGCCGAGGCACCCGCGCAACGCGGCTTGAAGGTGGCGTGTGGGTCGATCCGCCGTCGGAACGCGCCCGATCGCTCTCGGAGCGGCCGCGGACCGACGGACGGGTCGAAGTCGGCGCCGTGGCGCCTCCCCGCGAGCATGCATAGCCCCCGGCGGGCGACTTCGCCGCCTCCATCGCACGGTGCTCGACCGCGACCGGACTCGCACGCCGGCCGATCGGCCCGCGCCCCGTGGATTCGCGAGAACTTGTCCACCCGCCCGCTCCCGCATCACTTGGCGGTCGTCCAACCGTCTTCCCGTCCCCAAGTCAGGAGATAACGATGCGTCCCCGTCCCTCGATCCGTGCTCTCGCGTGCCTGTGGCTCGCGGCTCTAGCGTTCCTCGCTTCCCCCGCTCGCGCGCAGTGTCTGCCCGACGGGCTCGACGCCGGCCCGTGCTGCGTGTCGACGTTCCCGACGTTGCCGGCGTTTCCGCCGATGAACCTCCAGACGGTGCGCTTCGTCTGCTTCGACAAGTGCAAACCGATCGCGAACCTCTCGCTCTGCGCGGGCATCGGCGCGCCGACGCCGAAGCAGTTCGGCGGCGCGTTCCTGTGCGGGAACTACGACATCAAGGTGCGCGTGCGTCAGTGCGGTCTGAACCTGACGCTCTGGAACGGCAACCTCAACGCGACTTACTCGCGCAACTGGCAAGCTTCGTCGGTCGCCGGCGCGGTGAACCTGACGGTGTGGCGCTTCATCGTCAACGGCGACATGGTCCCGACGATCAACCTGCCGAACAACCCGACGTACCGTCCGGCCTGTCAGCCGATCACTCAAGGCGTCTACTTCACCGGCTACATCGACTACGCGTACGACTGCATCGCCAACACGTGGCAAGTCGCGTGGATGCTCGACCACGAGTGCGACGGCGTCCACCACGCCCCGGGCACCGCGCGTCCGGCGCCGGCGACCGGCTACCACCCGACGCGCTCGTTCAACTTCATCGGGCCGGGCGCGGGCTTCGTGGTCTCTGCGGTCAACCCGCTGATCAGCAACGGCCCGATCCAACAAGGCGCCGTGCGCCGCAACGACTGGTCGAACGCGCCGATGATCTGCAACTTCGAGGAGCCCGCGCAAGGCATGTTCGCGCCGATCGCCGACTTCTGCCAATGCAGCTCGGCCGGCAACGGTCAGTACAACATGTCGTTCGTGCAAGCGGGTGGCATCTGCAACACCAAGGTCAGCCCGAGCCCGATCGGCAACTTGAACCAGAAGCGCCTCGGCAGCTGGACCAACCCGAACGTGTATCCGGGCATGCAGACGCTGCTCTTCGACTTCGGCTACCTCGACTACACCGACGGATGCTCCGGCGTGCAGAGCTCCGAGTGGTTCGAGGGCGCGGAGACGATCGGCGGCTTCCCGGCGTTCGAGTTCAGCGGCGTCCAGCTCGGCCGTCAGTTCGAGGACATGGGCAGCGCCAACCTCTCGGCGACCGCGCCGACGACGTTCATCGGCGCGCCGCACGTCGTCTACTACCTGCTGAACTTCAACATGCCGTAGGGCTCGCTCGCGATCCGTGAACGGCGCCGAGGGGCTACTTGCCCTTCGGCGTCTTGCTTTGTCGGAGCTCCACCGAAACGTCGTTCTTCTGGGGCTCGCCCGGAGTGCTGCGGCCGAGATCGATCAGGCGCTGGAGCTCGCGGGTCAAGCGTTGGACCTCGTCGACCGACGCGGCGGCGAGGTCGCGCGTCTCGCTTGGGTCGACCTCGAGGTCGAAGAGCGACGGACCGCTGCCGTCCGGCGCGCCGGATCCCGGGCCGAAGATCGCCTTCCACTTGCCGGAGCGCAGCGCGAGCACGCCGGAGCCCGACTGGCTCACCAACGCTTCGCGCACCGCGACGTCCTCGCCGCGCAGGATCGGCAGCAGACTGACGCTGTCTTCCGCGACGCTCGCCGGCAGCTCGGCGCCGAGGATCGACGCGAACGTCGCGAACACGTCGACGAGTCCGACGAGCCGCGCAGAGGTCGTCCCTGGCGCGACGACTCCCGGCCAACGCACGATCAGCGGCACGCGATGGCCGCCCTCCCAGGCGTCTTGCTTGCGGCCGCGCCACGGACCGCTCGGGAAATGTCCCTGCGCTTGCAACGCGTCGATCCCGGCGACCGGCGCGCAACCGTTGTCGCTCGAGAAGATCACGAGCGTGGAATCGGCGAGCCCCGCTTCGTCGAGCGCGGCGAGCACTCGCCCGACCCACGCGTCGGTTTCCATCACGAGGTCGGCGTACGCGCCGAGCCCGCTCTTCCCGCGCCACGGCTCGTTGACCGCGTACGGCGTGTGCGGCGCGGTCGACGCGAGATAGAGGAAGAAGGGCTCCTTCCGCCCCTTGCTCGCCGCGAGGAAGCGCGTCGCTCGATCGCCGAGCGCGGGCAGCACGCCTTCGAGCTTCCACCCGTCGATCGCGGGACCACCGACGCTCGCGAGGTTTTCGCCGAGCTGCGAGTCGGGCAGAGGCACGGTCGGCACGCCGACGGTGCGATCGTTCTCGAGGAAGCAGAACGGCGGATGGTTCGGGATGTCGACGCCGAAGTACTCGTCGAAGCCGCGCGTCGTCGGACCGCCGCCGATCGCGCGACCGAAGACCTCGCGCCAGACGGCGAGCCGCGCTTCGTCCTGCGCGCCACCGCGGCCGCGGAAGAAGGGCTCTTTCCCCGCCGGGATGCGCCAATCCCAACCGAGGTGCCATTTCCCGATGCACGCGGTTCGATAGCCCTGCCGGCGCGCGAGCTCGGCGAGCGTCAGCCGATCGGCCGCGATCAACGGCTTGCCCCACGACTCGACGTTGCCCGCGCGCAACCGCGTGCGCCACGCGTAGCGACCGGTCAGCAGCGCATAGCGCGACGGCGCGCAGATCGCCGCGGCGGCGTGCGCATCCGTGAAGCGCAGTCCCTGACTCGCGAGCCGATCGAGGTTCGGCGTCGGGATCTTGCAGCGCTCGCCGCCGTAGCCTCCGACGTCGCCCCATCCGAGATCGTCGGCGACGATCAGCAGCACATTGGGCTTCGCGGGAGCGCGCGGGACTTCTTGCGCCGCGGCAGGCGCGCCGACGAGCAGGAGGCAGGACGCGAGCCAGGTCGCGGACCGGGTCACGAGAATGCGGAGGCGCGGGAGCATGGGCTGCGTGCGCTCCAGGCTAGCACGCACTTCGATTCGCTCGCTCGGCGTGGCGAGCGCGCGGCATCGCGCGAAACCGCGGGCGAGGACTGCCTCGAACGAAGCGACCCAGCAGGACGGCCCGCCGGGTCGCGAAACGCGATCGATCGCGTCGCTCGAACGGTCAAACGCCCTTGGCGGCGTTCTTGGCCTTCTTCTTGTCCTGCTTCTCCTTGATGGAGAGTTTGGGCTTCTTGACTTGCTTGACGTGTTGTTGCCCTTTGGACATCGAGGTTCTCCGTTGGGATCGAGGGGACGAAACGGCGGCACTGCCCGTCGCCGCGCAACGCGAGCCCGCGAAGCGAATCGGGGCCTGCGAGCGACGATCGGGGACCGACCGGAAGAGACGGTAGCACCGAACCGGCGGCGAAGAGGAGCGCGACGACGCGAATGCGGCCTCGCGGCGGCGACCTGCCTCGTTCGCGTCGGGCGTCGATCGCGGCAAGTCGGCGAACGTCGCGGCCGAGCGCACGCTCGGACGCGCTCGCGATTCAGATGATGTCGCGGTAGATGCGGTCGTCGGGACGTGGGATCACGACCTTCGCGACCAGGAGCCCGCGCTCGGCGATCTTCCTCGCCCCCGCTTCGATCGCGGCTTCGACGTCGCCGACCGCGCCGGTCAGCATCAGGAAGCCCTTGCCGCCGATCGCCATCGCGACGTGGATGCGGAAGAGCTTGACGGAGGCCGCCTTCACCGCCGCGTCGGCGCCCTCGATGATCGCGGTCACCGAGAAGGCCTCGAGCACGCCGAGCGCGTCCTTGTCGCTCTCCTCGAGCGAAACGCCGCCAGTGATCGCCGGGAAGACGCGCTGGTCGATGTTCGGGATGATCAGCTCGTCGATCAGCGCTTCCTGCGAGATGTCGCGGCCCGCGCGCACGCTCGCTTCGACCGCGGCGACCTGGCCGCCGACCATCACGATGTACTTGCCCGAGCAGATCGTGCGCGCGACGAGCAAGTCGACCTCGGACGCCTTGAGCATCGCGTCCTCGACGCGGTAGGCGACCGCGATCGACGAGAGCTCGAGCATTCCGAGTGCTTCCATCCGTTTCATCGCATCTCCGATCTCATCGCGCTGTACGTCGCGCTGTTCGTGGCGTCGTTCATCGCGTTGTTCATCGCCTTCCGGGGCTCGTCGCGTCGCACGGGCGCTTGCCGTTGGGCCTTCAGTCGTTCCGACGGATCACGATGCTCTCGCCGACGCTCGCGACGAAACCGCGCATCGACGCGTGCACGGCGACGCCGAGTCCCTCGGGCGCGCGGCCGATCGGCTGACCGACCTCGACGCGCTGACCGACCTGCACGCACGCGACCGCGGGGGCGCCGACGTGCTGCTTGAGCGGGATGCGGACCTCGTCGAGGTCCCACGCGATGTCGACCAACGGGCCGACGTTGCGATACGCGGAGAGCCCGAGCTTCTTGATCAAGCTCGACAACGGCACGTGCCGGTACTCCTGCATGCTGTGCGGCCGCACGTCCTTCTTGCCGGTGTCCGGATGCTGCAGCTTCTTCGCGCGCATCGTCACCTTGTTGTCCGCGCACGCGTCCTTCGGGAAGAGGTCTTCCGGACACGCGTAGAGCGAGCAGAGGTTGCACTCGCAGCAGAACTGGCTGCCGAGGATCAGCGACTCGCCGACCATGTTGAAGCCGAGCCCCCGCATCGCGATGTGCGGCTCGACCGGATGCCCGATCAAGTAACGCGGGCACATCTCGGTGCAGAACGAGCATTGATCGCACGCCGACTTGCCGATCTTGTCGCGCGCGGGCGCGTCGGCGAGATAGCGGCGCGGCAGGATGTGCTCCGCGGGGAAGCACAGGAGTCCGCCGGTCGTGCGCGTGACGACTTCGTCCATGCCGCGCGAGAGCTTGCCCATCATCACGCCGCCGACGAGCACGTGCGCGACGCTCTCCGGCGCGACGCCCGCCGCGCGCAGCACGTCGCCGAAGCTCGCGCCGACCGGCGCGCAGACGGTGACGGGCTCCTTCACGTCGCCCGCGATCGTCAAGTACTTGTGCGTCACCGGCCGATCGAGCGCGACGTTGAGGAGCGTCTCGACGTTGGTCACGAGGCACCCGACGTCGCCGGGCAAGCCACCAGGCGGGATGACGCGCTTCGTCGTCTCGTAGACGGTGATGAACTCGTCGCCCGCGGGATAGAAGTCGCCGAGCGCGTGCACTTCGAGGCCGCGCGGCGCGCAGGCGAGCTCGAGCTCGTGGATCAGGTCCTTGTACTTGTTCTTGATCCCGACGATGCCGCGGAGCGCGCCGACTTGACGCATCGCGAGCTGCATGCCGTCGAGGATCGGCGCCATGAACCGGCGCAGCAGCTCCTTGTCCTTGTGGAGCAAGGGCTCGCACTCGGCCGCGTTCATGATCACGGTGTCGACGGCGCGCTCGAGCTTCTTGTACGCCGGGAAACCGGCGCCGCCGGCGCCGACCACTCCGTTCTCGCGCAATCGTTCGAGCAGCATCGTGTTCCGCGCGGCGAGCGTCGAGCCCGTCGCGAGGGGGCGGAAGTATAGGAGCGATCGATCGACGCCGCCACGGCCGCGCGCGGTCCGACGCGGGCTACTGGAACCACACGGCGACCGCGCCGGCGGCGAGCGTCGCGAGCGCGATCCACGAAACCCGCCGCCGCAGCGCCGCGCTGCCGAGGAACACGACGAGCCCGAGCTTGACGAGCGTGTTCGTGAGCGCGGCGAGCGTGATCGCGCGCACGGCGAGATCCGGATCGAGCCCTTCGCGCGCCTGCCGCGAGAGCGAAAGCGTGATCGCGTCGACGTCGGTCAGGCCCGCGATCGCGGCGGCGAGGTACACGCCGCTCGGCGGCAGGTTCTCGCGCACGATCGCGACGACGACGAGCACCGCGGCGAACAGCGCGGCGAAGCGGATCGCCGCGGTCAGCCGGAACGGGTTCGCGAGGCTCAAAGTCTCGGCGTGCCCGCCCGCCGGCTCGCGCGCGTGCACGCGAAAGCTCACCGTCGCGCACACACCCGCCGCGAGCCCCATCGCGAGCATGCCGACGGCGACGCGCGCGACCAGCGGCCGGTGGACGAGCGCGGTCTCGACGACGATCCGCGCGAACATCACCGTCCACGCAATCGCGAGTCCGGTCGCGAGCGCGCCGAGCGACGCGTCGGGCTCCTCGCGACTGCGACGCGAGAACGCGAGCGTCACCGCGGTCGACGACACGAGCCCGCCGAACAGCCCTGTGAGCAACGTGCCACGCCGCGGTCCGAGCCAGCGCGACGCGACGTAACCCGACAGCGAGAGCGCCGAGATCAGGATCGCGAGCACCCAGACCTCGTACGGATTGAGCGCGTTCCACGGATCGAGCGTCCGATCGGGCAGGATCGGCAGCACGATGAAGGTCGCGATCAAGAGCTGGAGCCCAGCGTAGAGCTCGGTCGTCTCGATTCGCCCGACCAGCCCGTGCAGCGGCTCCTTCCATGCGAGCGCCGCGGTGATCGCGATCGCGAGCGCGACGGCGAGCTCCGCGCGCCCGTAGAGCGCCATGCCGCCGAGCACGTACGTCGCGAGCGCGGCGACTTCGGTCGTGATCCCCGGCGAATCCGGCGTCGCGCGCACGTGCATCACGTAGCCGGCGACGACGAGCGCGGCGACCATGCCGCCGACCGACGCGAAGAGCCACGGCTGCTCGAGCGTGCGCGCGAGCCATGCGGCCATCGCGCCGAGCAACGCGAGCACGATGAACGTCCGCAGCCCGCCGATCGCCTCCTCGCGGGAGTCGCGCTGCTTGCGCTCGCGGTCGATGCCGATCAGCGCGCCGATGAAGAGCGCGGTGGCGAAGCTTGCGAGCAGCCGCGCGGTGTCCTCGAGCCCCTCGGGCGGCGGTGGTACGACCTGGACCATGCCGACGGTCTAACGCCCGCGCCCTCGACCTACCAGGGTGGCGTTCGGCGGGGCGCGCACCGGGAACACGGCGAGGACGAGCCTTTGAAGCCGCGCCGCGCCGGCGCGCCGGCGCCGCCGTTGTCCAGGTGCCGCCGATGCCGGCGGGTCGTCGCGACCGCGCGAACGCGCGAACGCCTCAAGCCCCGGCGCGCGGACTTTCGAAGAGCGACCCAGTCGGACCCTGGTCGCACCGCGCGCGTCCGTCGCTCCACCACTCGTCCACACACACCGCAGCCGATCGCTCCTTCCAGCGATCCCGAGCCATCCGATGCCGCTCCAAGACGAAGCCGCAAAGCCCAGCGCCACCTCGCCCGCCGCCGCCCCGTCGAATGGGACCGCCCAGGGCCAGGCAAGCACCGACGTCGTCGAATCGCCGACGCCCTCGGCCGCCGCGAAGGAGCTGCGGATGGCGAGCGCTCCGCCCGCGCCGCACCGCGTATCGGAGCCCGCGCCTCACGGCCGCGTCGTCGCATTCGTGCCGGCGAAGCCCGACGCGCTCGCTCGCGTGCTCGACTGGACCGGCGTCCTGTGCGCATGCACGGGCGTCGCGCTGATCGTCGGCGCCAACGTGCCGGGAGCGAACGCGGAGTTCCTCGCGCACTTCGGCAATCCATACTCGCTCGGCGGCGCGCTCGCGCTCGGCGGCAGCCTGCTGTTCGGCCTCGGGCGCGTGCGCCGGACGTTGTTGTCGGTCCATCACGCGGTCGCGCACGTCCGTGCCGAGACCGCGCGCATCGACGACCTCGCGCGCGACGGGCAGGAGCTACGGCGCGGCGTCGGCACGGTCGCGGGCTCGACCGCGGGGCTGCAAGGCGAGCTCGTCGCGATCCACTCGCGGTTGGAGGAGCTGACGCGCCTCGCCGCGAACCCGGAGATCCAGACGTCGATCTTCCACCTCGCCGCGAGCCAGGATCAGCTCGCAAAGCGCGTCGACGTCGCGTTGACCGAACGCGTTCGCGCGCTCGCTCAGGAGCTCGGCGGCGCGTTCGAGAGCGTCGCGCGCGACCAACGCGAGC
Source organism: Planctomycetota bacterium (assembly GCA_016220085.1). GTDB lineage: Bacteria > Planctomycetota > UBA1135 > UBA1135 > JACRIN01. The sequence continues at coordinate 24,149 of JACRIN010000084.1, read as the reverse complement.
TGCGCGCGAGCGTCGACGAGCTCGGCGAGCGCTCCGAGTCGCGTTTGGCCGCGCATCATACGCGCTTGCAGGGCGTGCTCGACGCGCTCGCTGCGTCCGCCGAGGATCAGAGCACGCGCGTCGCCAGTGCGCTCGAGAGCCTGAACGACGTCGAGCACGAGCTCGCGAGCCAACGGGTCGCGATCGGCAACGGCCTCGCGGCGGCGACGGAAGCCCGCGAACGCGTGGCGCGCGACGCCGCGGCGGGCTTGGAGCTCGTCCGCGAGCACGTCGACGGTCGCTTCGTCGCTCAAGGCCGCGCGATCGACGCGCAGCTCGGCGCGCTCGAACGCGGCGTCGGTGAACGACTCGGCACACTCGAACGCGGATTCGGAGAACAGCTTGCGCGAGTCGCGAGCGAACAAGAGCGCAGCGCGCGCGAGCTCGTCGAGAGCGTTCGCGCGGAGTCCGTGCGCCAAACCGAAGCGTTCGAACGCGGCCTCGCGGAGCTCCGCGGCAAGGTCGAAAGCGAATTCGCCCGGCTCGACGCGCGGCTCACCGAGGAGTTCACGGAGCGACTCGGTGAGCTCGGCGAGCGCGTGATCACGGATCACGAGCACGAGCAATCGCTGCTGCGCGAAGGGCTCAACGCCCTCGGAGAGAACGCGGAGCGCGTGCACCGCGAGCTCGGCGCCGCGATCGCAAGCGTCGCGCCGTGCATCGAAGCGCGACTCGCCGAGGAGGCGGGCGCCCTGCGCGCCGCGCGCGAGGCCGAGGCCCGCGCCAACGTCTCCGCGCGCAAGGAACTGCAGTCGGAGCTCGCGGAGCTCGGTCGCAACGTCTCCGAGGAGCTCGCACGGCTCGACGAGCGCCAGAATGCGGCGTTCAGCCAACTCGACGAGCGCCTGACCGCCGAACGCCGCGCGGAGCAGACGCAGCTTCGCGAGTCGCTGGCGGAACTCGGCGCGACGACCGAGCGCGTGCAGCGCGAGCTCGCCGCGAGCGTCGAACGCCTCGCGCCGAGCCTCGAAGCGCGGCTGCGCGACGAAGCGAGCGCGCTGCACGACGAGGTGCGCGAGGCGGCGCGCGGCGCGAGCGAAGCGTTGCGCGAGCTGCACGCGGGTCTCGAAGCGCTGCGCACGCGGGTCGACCAAGGGGTCGAGCGGCTCGACGGCGCGCAGACCACGTCGCTCGCGAACCTGGTGCAACGCATGGAGATCGACCGCGCGTACGCCGAGGCCGAGCTCGAGCGCGGTTTCAACGCGTGCACCGAAGCGAGCCACCGAACGAGCCGCGAGTTCTCCGCCGGGCTCGCCCAGCTCGCGCCTGCGCTCGAAACAGCGCTCGACACCGCGCTCGAAGCACGCGTCGCCGTCCTGCACGGCGGCGTGCAGCAAGCGGTGCAAGCCGCCGAGGAAGGCGCGAATCGACTGCGTGCGCGGCTGGAGGAGCTCGGCGAGCGCGTCGACCAAGGCCTCGGCCGCATCGACGGCACGCAAGCTGCGGTGCTCAGCGAGCTGACCGGCCGACTCGCCGCCGATCGCATGCACGGCGACCTCGCGCTGCGCGGGGGCCTGTAGTCCTTCGAAGCGCTGACCGAGCGCGCGCACCGCGAGTTCTCGGCCGAGCTCGAGCGTCTCGCGCCCGCGGTCGGCGACGATCTGCGCGCGCGGATCGACGCGCTGCAGTCGCACCTGAACGCCTCGGCGAGCAGCGCGCACGAGACCGCCGAGCGACTGCGAGCCGACATCGCCGCGCTCGGCCAACGCATCGAGCACGGCCTGCGCACGCGGCACGAATCGCTCGCGGGCGACCTGCTCGCGCTCGCCGAGCTCGGCCGCGAATCGCCCGAAGGCGCGCGCGATGCGTGGGAAGCCGCGCTCACGAGCTCCGAGCTCGCGCCCGCGCCCGGCATCGTGACGGACGTCGTGACGGACATCGTGCCCGGCGCCGTTACGGACGTCGTGCCCGGCGTCGCGCCGACCGAGCCGGCCGCGGCGTTGCCGTGCTCGCCGGCGCCGGTCGACGGCGTCAACACGGTCGCGCCGTTGATGGCCACCGGCGGCGAGCAACGCGAGCTCGTCGAATCGAACGAAACGCGCGACGCGCCGTGCGCTCCCCAAGCCGCCGACGACCCGACCGCCTGAGCCGCCGCCCGATCACCCGTCCCGACGCCCGCCGGCACTCCCACGAACCCGCAACGCCCCCGCTCATGGATCAAGCACCGAACTCGTCCGTTTCCTCCGACTCCGCCGAAGCCGCGCTCTCGCCGCGTCGCGCTCCGACCGTCCGCAGCGAGGACCCGGCGATGTGGGACCTCGAGCGTGACTACGAGCGTCGTCGCGTCGACCAACTCGCCGAGGTCTGGCAGAAGAGCACGCGCGTCGTCGAGCTGATGGCGCGCGTCGAGGAGCTCGAGCCGCTGCGCCGCGAGGTCGCGGAGCGCGAACGCGAGCTCGGCGCGCTTCGGGAAGCTCTCGGCGTGCTCGAACGCGCTCACCGCACGTTGGAGGACGGCCACCGCGCGCTCGGCGAGACGTGCCGCGCGACCGAAGAGGCTCGCCGCGCGTCGCAGGCGGAGTCCGAGCGCCGGCTCGGCGAGCTCGAACGGCTCGGAAGCGAAGCGACTTCGCTCTCCGAACGCATCCGTGCGCTCGAAAACGAGCTCGCGGAGCGTCGTCGCGAGCTCGACGCGCTCGCCACGCAGAGCGCCGACGAACGCGAACGCGCCGCGCAGCAGGTCGCGCGCCTCGAGCAGTGGCTCGAGGAGACCCGCGTCGCCCGCGCCGCGTCGGAGCGCGACGGCCTCGCGAAGGTCACCGAGCTCCAGGCAGCGCTGCAGGCGAAGAGCCACGCGCTCGAGGGCTCGCGCCACGAAACGGAGTCGCTGACGGCCGACCTCGAGACCGCGCGCGCCCAGCTCGCGCTGCGCGACGCGGCGCTCGGCGAACGCGACGCGAAGAACCGTCAGCTCGGCGAGGAGCTGCGCATGCTGCGCGCCGATCGCGATCAGACCGCGGAGTCGCTCACGACGTCGCAACAGGAGGTTCGCAAGCTCGAGCAAGCCTGGCGCTCGGCGAACGAGCAGCTCGAGCTCTTGCGCGCGGAACGCCGCAAGCACGACGGCCAGGTCGCGACGACGCTCGCGGCGTTGACCGAGATCCGTCCGATGATCCGGGCGCTCGAATCGAAGCTGCAAGCGCGCGAGGCCGAGCTCGGCACGCCGCCTCGCGGCTGACGTGGCGTGTGAGTGACCTGCCGCACGGCTGACGTGCCGCGCGGTCGACGTGGCGCGTGCCTGACGTGCCGCGCGGCCGACCCAGCACGCGGCCAACTCGGCGCGCGGCTCGGCCGGCGCTCGGTCTACCGACTTTCGCACCCCCGAACCGGGCGCGTGGGCGCATCGCGCGCCGCGCGGCGCCGGACGAACATCCGGGAACCATGACCACGCAGAGTTCGCGCGGCCCCGCCGCGCTAGGTGTCGTCGTCCCCGCGACGCTTCCGGCCCGCAAGCTCGAACGTCTGTTCGGCAAGCCTGCGCACGCTTGGTCCGCCGACGATCTGGTCGCCTTCGTACGCCAAGAGGGCATCCGCGTCGTCAGCCTGATGCACGTCGGCAGCGACGGTTGGCTCAAGACGCTCGATTTCGTGCCGCGTTCGGTCGCGCACCTGCGCGACGTGATCGAGGGCGGCGAGCGCGCCGACGGTTCTTCGATCTTCGCCGGCACCGGCATCCGCGCGGGAGCATCCGACATCCTGCTGCGTCCGCGCGTCGCGTCGGCGTTCCTCGATCCGTTCTCCGCGGAGCCGACGTTGGTGCTCTTGTGCAGCCACGCGGGCCGCGACGGCGCGCCGCTCGGCGTCTCGCCCGACACGATCGTGCGCGCGGCGTTCGCACGCGTGAAGCAGGAGCTCGGCATCGAACTCCACGCGCTCGGCGAGGTCGAGTACTTCCTCGGCAAGCACGCGAGCGAGGTCGACGCGTACGGCGCGGACGACCGCGGCTACCACGCGTCGTCGCCGTTCGTGTTCGGCGAGCGCTTGCGGCGTCAGGCGCTCACGCTGCTCGCCGAGCTCGGCGTGCCGATCAAGTACGGCCACAGCGAAGTCGGCTACATCCCGTCGTCGGACGCCGAGGACACGATCTGGGAGCAACACGAGATCGAGATGTCGCTCGCGCCGCTTCCCGACGCCGCCGATCACGTGGTGTTGACGCAGTGGGTCCTGCGCAACCTCGCGCACCGCGACGGCATGCGCTGCAGCTTCGATCCGATCATGCGCAAGGGTCACGCGGGCTCCGGCCTGCACTTCCACTTCTCGCCGACGCAAGACGGGCTCCACCTCGGCCGCCGCGACGCGAACGGTCGGATGTCCGAGACCGGCCAATGGCTGATCGCCGGGCTCGTGCGACACGGCGCCGCGCTGATGGCGTTCGGCAACCGCGTCGAAGGCTCGTTCATCCGGCTGCTGCAGGGCAAGGAAGCTCCGACCGCCGTCGGCTGGGGCGAGTTCGACCGCCATGCGCTGATTCGCATCCCGATCACCGCGCGGGCGAGCGACGGCCGCGAGGTCTCCGCGCCGACGATCGAGTTCCGGCTGCCGGACGGGTCCGCGCATCCGCATCTGCTGTTGGCGGGCGTGGCGCAAGCGTTCGTCTCCGGCCGCGCGACGCCGGAGCTCGCCAAGTTGCTCGAAGCGACCCGCGCCGCCAACGTGCGAGCGAACCCGGGCTCGGCGGCGCGCTTGCCGATGACGCCACAGGACATCGCGACGACGCTCGCCGACCAACGCGGCGTGCTCGAAGCCGGCGGCGTGTTCCCGGCGAGCTATCTGGATCAGGTGCTCGCGGCGATGGATTGAGGCGCGCGAAAAGCAGAGCGCGTGTTGCGCTTCGCGCGCTAACGTCAAGGAGGAACATACGCCTCATGCCTCGCTCGCTCGTCCTCGGCTCGCTCGTGCTCGCCTTCGTTGCCGCCGCGTGCAGTTCGCGGCGCGGCGCGCCGGCGTCGGTCGCTGAGCCGGACGCGGCAACAGTCGACGCGCCGGTCGCTGCACCGGCTGCGACGTCGCTCGAGACGCTGCTCGCGTCGTTGCCGCCGCCCGCACCGGGCTCGGTCCGACTCCACGGCACGGTCGAGCTCGTCGACGGTCCCCGAGGCGCGCCGCGCGCACCACGCGAAGGCTGGTTCCACCTGTTCATCAACCACGGCGAGGGCTTCGACCCGACCAATGCGACCGTACGCGACGGCGCATGGTTCCTCGACGTGCCGGCGGGCTTCGACGACTACACGGTCGGGAAGATGGAACTCGACGGAGTGCCCGCCCGCTGCGAGCGCGTCGTCGCCGAGCAACCGCCGCGCGGCGCGCTCCACCTCGAAGCGCGCGTGCTCCGTCCGACGGTGGTGCACGTCGTCGCGCCCGGCACCGGACGCGAGTTCACCGCGGGCGTCGAGCTCGTCGCGAGCGAGGATTCGGTCCTGCCTTCCGTGCCGAACGCCGCGCTTTCCGTCCGAGGCACGTCGCCGCTGGAGTTGCCGCAGTTCTCCTCCGGCGGGATCGTGCCCGAACAGTGGCTCGGGCACGAACGGTGGTGGGCCCGCGCGCCGGGCTACGCGTGGAAACGGATCGACGTCGACCTCGCGCTCGGCGGGGAGCGCACGATCGAGCTCGAACCCGCCGGCGTGTTGATCGTCGACGTCGCCGAAGGCACGTCGCGCGAGGGACTGAGCGTGCGACTGTCCCACGGCGGCGAGACCAGCCAGCTCTCGCAGTGGGCGCCGACGCAGCCCGAGCCTTGGATCTTCGAGAGCCTCGCGCCCGGCGACTATCGCGTGCTCGTGGAGCGTTACGCGCAGCGCGCGAACGAGCTCGTCGCCGAACTCGACGCGCGCGTCGCGGCCGGCGAGGCGACCGAGCTCGCGATCGATCTCACGCCGCGCGAGCCCGCTGCCGGAGAAATGCCGCTCTTCGGGACGATCACGCTCGCGCCGGAGTGGAACGGCGTCGAGTTCACGTTCCAGCTCGCGAGACTCACCGACTCGTACGAGTGGGTCGCCCGACCGACGGTCAGCGCGCTCGATCCGAACGTGTGGCGCTGGGACGCCGGCCTGCGCGAGCGCGGACGCTACATGGCGTTCCTGCGGCCGTTCCTCGCCAGCTTGGTGTTCGACTACGACCCGCTGAACGCGTCGAACTTCGCGTTGGTGATCGCGCCTCCGGCCGACGTGTGCGTCAAGCTGGTCGACCCACGCACCGGCGAGCCCGTGCGCGACGAGCACGTCAGTTGGTACGGCATGCCGCCGTCGGAACCGAGCGGGATCGCGCCGGAGAGCGCGCCGTTCGACCGCGAACGCGACGGCTACTGCTTCCGCGCGGCGGCCGGAGAGATCGTGCTCTGCTTCGCCGACGCCGAGCAAACGCTCCGCTTCGAGCCCGCGCGAGTGAAGCCCGGCGCCAACACGGTCGAGATCGCGTACGCGCCGTACGTCCGCGTGCGCTGCTTCGTCGTGCAGGACGGAAAGCGCGTGCCGTGGCCCGACCCGGTCTACGTCGGCGCCGTCGAGCGCGGCCAGCCGCGTCACCAACGCGCCACGTTCCACCACGAGCTCGACGTCGAGCTCGGCTTCGACGAACCCGGCACGTACGAGCTCCGACTCGAGTGCTGGTCCGGCGACGAGGACGAGGAGTACGAGCCGTCGACCGCGACCGTCGAAGCCGTGCGCGAACGGACCGTCGAGGTCGAGTTCCCGCTGAAGCGCATCCGCTGAGCCCGCGCGCTCGGTTTGCGTCCGGCAGTCGGGCGTCGCGGGTAGCGCCGCGTCGCGCAGCGACGCTAAGGTGCGCGCCATGAAGCGCGTGCTCGAACCCGAAGTGATGGACACGGCCGAGGAGGCCGACGGCTACGACTCGATGGACCACTCCGAGCCGAACGCCAACTTCGTGGCGCGGTTGATCGAGCTCGGAGCGCGCGGACGGATGCTCGACATCGGCACCGGGCCGGGGCAGATCCCGCTGCTCGTCTGCGAGAAGCTCGCGACCGCGCGCGTCGTCGGCGTCGATCTGTCGAAGCAGATGCTGCGGCACGCCGAGCGTCATCGGCTCGCCTCGCGCTTCGCCGATCGGATCGAGTTCCGGCTCGCCGACGCGAAAGGGCTCGGTTTCGCGGACGGCGAGTTCGACTGCGTTTACTCGAACACGATCCTGCACCACATCCCCGATCCGCGGCCGTTCTTGACGGAAGCATGGCGCGTCTTGCGACCCGGCGGCGTGCTCTTGATCCGCGATCTTTACAGACCGGCCGACGACGCGCGCGCGGACGAGCTCGTCCGGCTGCACGCCGCCGGCGCGGACGAGTATCAACGCGGGCTGTTCCGCGCTAGTCTTTGCGCCGCGTTCGAGCCGGACGAGCTCCGTCGGCTGGCGCGAGAGGCCGGTCTCACCGCGGACGTGGTGATCGACACCGACCGCCACATGTCTCTGCAGGTCCGAGCCAAGCCATGAGCAAGAAGAAGCCGACTCACCACGACGCGTCCCTGATCCTCGAGCTGTACGACCTGCGCCGCGAAGCGGTGATGCGCCAGTCGCGCAACGCGATCATGCAGTGGCTGCCGAAGAGCTGGGACGAGTTCCTCGCGATCACGCAGCCGACGCACGACCTCAACGCGGCGTGGCGTCAGGTCTCGAGCTACTTCGAGATGGCCTACGGCTTCGCGCGCCACGGCGCGGTGCACGCCGACATGCTCGCCGAGAGCACTGCCGAGGGTCTGATCCTCTTCGCGAAGGTCAAGCCGTACCTCGAGCGCTTCCGCAAGGAGAGCTCGCCGACCGCGTTCCGCAACGCCGAATGGCTGGTCGAGCATTCGCCGGAAGCCCGCCGCCGCTTCAAGCTGATGCAGGCGCGCGTCTCGAAGCTCCGCGACGCGAAGTGAGCCGTCCGCGCGCCGCGGTTCGCGCTCGGCCGGTCGCGTGATGCGAGGAAGCTCCGGGCGCGTAAGGCGCCGAGCGCACCGGATGCCGCCAACCCGGCGTTCGCGCGAAACGATCCGCACGCCGCGGACCGCGCGAGGGTCGAATCGGCGACGCGCGCGCGATGGCTCGGCGCCGAACGCGCGCGACGCACGCACTCCGTCGGAGGGCTCGCGTTTGGTCTTCGGCGTTTCGCTTGCCTAGAGTGAGCGCGTGCAAGCGAAGCCTGGTCCCGGCGATCTCGCGCTCGTGCTCGGCGGTGGCGGTGCGCGCGCGGCGTACCAGGTCGGATTCCTGCGCGCGCTCGGGAGCATGTTCCCCCATCTCGAGACGCCGATCCTGACCGGCGTCTCCGCGGGCGCGATCAGCGCCGTGTTCCTCGCGAACCACTCGGGCCCGTTCGGGACCGCGGTGCAGGAGCTCGCGACGGCGTGGGAGAACCTGACGGTCGAGCGCGTGTTTCGCGCTGGCTCGCTCTCGCTCTCGAGCCACGCACTGCGTTGGGGCGTGCGACTGGTGTCCGGCGGCGCGAAGGTTGGGAGGACCACCCACGGCATGGTCGACACGTCGCCGTTGCGCGAATACCTCTGCTCGGTGCTCGGCACGAACGACGGCTCGCTGCCCGGCATCGCCGCGAAGATCGAGAGCGGCCGCCTGCGCTCGCTCGCGATCACGACGACCCGCTACTCGACCAACCAATCGGTCACGTGGGTCCAATCGAGCGGCTTCCAGCCGTGGAATCGTTCCAACCGACGCAGCGCGGCCGCGCCGATCACCGTCGACCACGTGATGGCCTCCAGCGCGCTGCCGATCTTCTTCCCGGCGATCGAGCTGGCCGATGGCTGGCACGGCGACGGCGGCATCCGGCTGACCGCGCCGCTCTCTCCGGCGCTGCATCTCGGCGCCGAGCGCTTGATCGCGATCTCGACGCGCTTCGTGCGTGCCTCGCGGGAGCCGGACGCGCCGCGCGACGAGGACTATCCGCCGCCCGCGACCGTGGTCGGCGTGCTGCTGTCGTCGGTGTTCCTCGACATGCTCGACCAGGACGCGATGAACATGCAGCGTCTCAACGACTACCTGCGCGACGTGCCGATCGAGCGGCGCCAGGGCCTGAGGCCGGCGGGACTGATGCTGCTGCGTCCGTCGCAGGACATCGGCAAGCTCGCGTCGCAACACGAGCCCGCGCTCCCCGGCATGTTCCGATTCCTGATGCGCGGCATGGGCACGCGCGAGGCGAAGAGCCCGGATTCGCTGTCGATGGTGCTGTTCCAGCCCGACTACATGCGCGCGCTGATCCAAGTCGGCGAAGCGGACGCGTGGAGACGCAAAGACGAGATCGAGGCCTTCGTCGCGGGCGAGGATCGGCCGTCGATCGCGCAGACCGGTTTCTGGCGGATCTGACGCTCGCCTGGGCGGTAAGTCTTCGGTGCCCGTTCGGGCGCGCGCGAGTGGAGCGCGCTAACCTCGCGCGCCCCCTCCGGAAGGCTCCCACCATGCGAACGCTGACGTTGTCCTTCGCGATCGCCGCGCTGTGCGCGCCGCTCGTGGCGCAAGAGTCCCCGCCGCTCGCGGCCCAAGAGCCCGCGCCGGCGGCGCAAGCGACCGTCGAGCTGCTCGACTACGCCACGCTCACCGCTCGACTGCGAGCGATCGCGGCGGCGCATCCGGAGCGTTGCTCGCTCGCGCCGATCGGGCGCTCGCGCGCGAACCGCGACCTCTGGTGTCTGCGCGTCGGCGAGGCGCCCGCGGAGCGCGCGAAGCCCGCAATGCTCGTCGTCGCGAACCTCGAGGGGCCCGAGCTCTTCTCGAGCTCGATCGCGCTCGCGATCGCGGAGCGCGCGGCGAGCGCGAGCGACGACGCGGCGAAGGGTTTCCTCGCGAACACGACGCTCTACGTCGTGCCGCGGCTCGACGTCGACGCGGCGGAGGCGCGCTTCGCCAAGCCGCTGGTCGAGGTGCTCGCGTCCGGCCACGGCGTCGACGACGACCGCGACGGTCGCGCGGCCGAGGACCCGCCGTCGGACGTCGACGGCGACGGGCTGGTGACGTCGATGCGCGAGCTCGACCCCGAAGGCGAGTGGATCGAGGATCCGAGTGATCCGCGCGCGCTGGTGAAGGCGGATCGCGAGAAGGGCGAGCGAGGGAAGTACAAGGTGTACGTCGAGGGTCGCGACCTCGATCACGACGAGCGCGTCGCCGAGGACGCGCCGGCGGATGCTTGGCTCAACGCGAACTTTCCGTTCGGTTGGAAGGAGCACGATCCGCACGCGGGGCTCTTCGCGACCGACGAGCCGGGCGCGCGCGCGTTGTGCGACTTCGTGCTCGAGCACCGCGATCTCGCGCTCGTGATGACGCTCGGCGGCTACGACGACCTCGTCGAGGGGCCGAAGCGCGCGAAGGGCGGCGATGGTTTGCCGACCGGTTGGATCGAGGGCGATGCGAACTTGCTCGCCGAGCTCGGCAAGCGCTACGGCGATGCCACCGGGAACAAGGCGAAGGGCACGCGCGGCGACGCGGGCAGCTTCCAGGGCTGGGCGTACCACCACCGCGGGCTCTGGGTGCTCGCGGCGAATCCGTGGGATCTGCCGCTCGAGCCGCCGAAGGCCGAAAGCGCGGGCAAGGACGGCGGGCACGGCGCCGACGGACCCGGCGAGAAGTCCGGCGAGAAGCCGGGCGAAACGCGCGGCGACCAACGTGGCGAGAAGTCTGACGAACAGGGCGCCGGGGAACCGGGCGACGCGAAAGGCGCGACCGCGCGCAAGCCCGACGCGAAGCAGGACGAGCCGTCGCGCGAGCCCAGCGACGACGCCAAGCGCTTGAAGTGGATCGACGCGACCGGCGAGAGCTCGCGCTTCGTCGCGTGGCGCAAGTTCGCGCACCCGGAGCTCGGCGAGGTCGAGATCGGAGGCTTCGCGCCCTACGCGCGCGTCGAGCCTCCGCCGAAGGAGCGCGCGGAGCTCGCGCGCAAGCATGGCGACTTCGTGCTCTCGCTCGGCGCCGCGTTGCCGCGCGTCGCGATCGCGGAGCTCACCGCGAAGGACCTCGGCTCGAACGTGTGGGAAGTGCGCGCCGCGCTCGAGAATCCGGCGTTCCTGCCGTTGTCGAGCGCTTCGGCGCGCCGCAATGACGCGATGCGTCCTGCGCGCGCGACGTTGGAGCTCGGTGACGGCGACACGTTGCTCGCGGGCTCGCGCAGGGAGCTCGTCCGCGAACTCGCGGGCTCCGGAGGACGACGTGAACTGCGCTGGTTGGTGCGAACGCGCGAGCCGCGTGCGCTCGCCCTCGAAGTGGACACCGACAACGCCGGACTCGCTCGTCGCAACGTGGAGGTCGCACCGTGATCGCAGTCGCTCTCGTGCTCGCCGCTCTCGCGGCGCAAGAACAGCCGCCGTCGGGCTTCGCGGGCACCGCCGCCGGCAAGGCGCCGAAGGTCGAGATCCCGTGGAACCGCTTCTACGACTACGAAGGGATCCACGGGCTGATGGACCGGCTCGAAGCTGCGCATCCGACGCTCGTCTCGCACCGCGTGATCGGTCACTCGGTCGAGAATCGCGAAATGCGCGTCTACACGCTGAACCAACCGGCGACCGGCAAGGACACCGAGAAGCCGGCGATGTGGATCGACGGCAACGTGCACGGCAACGAGGTGCAGGGCTCCGAGGCCGTCGTGTACACCGCGTGGTACCTGCTCGAGAACTACGGCGCGAACGAGCGCGTCACCGAGCTCGTCGACGGCTCGACGTTCTACTTCCTGCCGATGGTCAACCCCGACGGCCGCGCGAGCTGGTTCCGCGACGCGCACGACTCGAGCTCTTCGCGCAGCGGCCGCCGCCCGATCGACGACGACCAGGACGGCGTCGCGGACGAGGACGGCGCCGACGATCTCGACGGCGACGGCCACATCGGGCAGATGTGGAAGCACCTCCCCGGCGACGGCACGCACCGCCGCAATCCCGACGATCCGCGCATCTTCGAGCCGGTCGCGCCGAACGAATTCGGCGTCAAGGGCGATTGGGTGTCGGTCGGCGAGGAGGGCTTCGACAACGACGGCGACGGCCGCACGAACGAGGACGACGCCGGCGGCTACGACATGAACCGCGCGTGGCCGTCGATGTGGGCGCCGGACTTCGTGCAGAACGGCGCGGGTCCGTACCCGCTCTTCTGGCCGGAGACCCGCGCGATCGCGCGCTTCTTGATCGAGCACCCGAACGTCGCCGCGCTGCAGTCGTTCCACAACAACGGCGGGATGATCCTGCGCGGTCCTGGCGCGAAGGACTTCGGCGAGTATCCGAACGAGGACGTGCGCGTCTTCGACGCGCTCGGCCGCGACGGCGAGAAGATGCTCCCCTTCTACAAGTACATGGTGATCTGGAAGGACCTGTACACCGTGTGGGGCGGGTTCGCGACGTGGGGCTACGAAGGGCTCGGCGTGATCTCGTTCACGAACGAGATGTGGTCGAGCGATCGACTCTTCCCGACCGAAACGCGCGGGGACAACTTCGATCGCGCGTCGTTCCAGAAGCAGCGCTTCCTCTTCAACGACCTGCTGATGAGCGGCGACGCGTTCGTCGATTGGCACCCGGTACAGCACCCGTTCTTCGGCGAGGTGCTGGTCGGCGGCTTCAAGAAGGACTGGGGCCGCGTCCCGCCGTCCTTCATGATCGAAGAGGAGGCGCACCGCAACGCGCTCTTCTGCTTGAAGCACGCCGCGGAGATGCCGAAGGTCGTCCTCGAGAAGCTCGAAGTCGCGCCGCTCGGCGACGGACTCCTCGCGGTCGACGCGACGTTCGCGAACGAGCACCTGATCCCGACGCGCACCGAGCGCGCGCGGCAGGTGAAGCTCGGCGCGCCGGACGTGTTCTCGATCCGCGGCGAGAAGCTAGAGGTCGTCGCCGGCGGTTTCCGCACCGACCGCTGGCGGCCGGAGCGCATCGAACTCGCCGAGCGCGAGCCCGCGCGCTTGCTGTCGGAGCGCGGCATCCGCGGCGAGGGCAAGATCCAGGTGCGCTGGCTGGTGCGCGGCGCGGGTACGTTCGAGGTCGAATGGCGCGGCGAGAAGGCGCGCACGTGCCGCGGAGGCGGCCGCCTGCCGTGAGCGACGGCGACGATCTAAGCTCCTGGACGGCAATGGCTTGAGGTCGAGCTCCAGGCGCCGGCAACGCCCGCGTCGGCGGCGCGCGTCGAATGACCTCGCCGAACTCACGACGCCTTCACGGCGGCTTCACGACGTTGCCGTTATCATCCTCCGCTCGCGACGCTCCGAGCGGATCCGACAGGACGGTTCCGCGCCCATCCCGGGACGTCGATTCCACCCCACGTGGCCGCTCCCCGAGCCACGTCTTCGCCCCTCAAAAGGAATTCGCTTCATGCTCCGGAACGCCAGCAAACTTCTGGGCGCCGTCGCCGTCGCTCTGACGGCCACCGCCGCTCAGGCCCAAGACCCGATGATCACCGAGATCGTCGATGGAACCCTCACCGGCGGTCTGCCGAAGTGGGTCGAGATCTACAACCCGAGCTCCTCCGCCTCGATCAACCTCGCCGGGTACGAGATCGTCAACTACAACAACGGCGGCCTGGTCAAGAGCGGTTTCTACCCGCTGACCGGCACGCTCGCGCCCCTCGGCTTCTACATCGTCTCGTACGAAGCGACGACGACGACGAACTACCAGACGGTCTACGGCGCCGCGCCCGACTTCGTCACCGGCTTCGCCGGCATCAACGGCAACGATTGCGTCGCGCTGCAGGTCGCCGACGGCCTCGGCACGGGTGCGATCGTCGACGTCTACGGCGTCATCGGTGTCGACGGCATCGGCACGGCGTGGGAATACACCGACAGCCACGCGTTCCGTTGCGCGACCGCCGCTTCGGCGACGTTCATCCCGACCGAGTGGACGTTCTTTGGCCCCGACGCGCTCGAGGACAACGTCTGCGGCGACGTGTGCGAGACCACGCTGCTCCAAGGCAACACGTTCCCGGGCCAACTGCAAACCTGCGGCGGCGGCTCCGGCATCACGGTCTACTGCACGTCGAAGGTGAACTCGGTCAGCTGCACGCCGACGATCGGTTACACCGGCACGCCGAGCGCGAGCGCGGGCTCGGGTTTCAGCGTCACCGTCACCAACGTGATCAACAACAAGAACGGCCTGCTCTTCTACAGCACGGTCGGACCGAACGGCCTCGCCTTCCAAGGTGGCCACCTCTGCACCAAGCCGCCGATCAAGCGCACCAACGTGCAGAACTCGGCCGGCAACCCGCCGCCGAACGACTGCTCGGGTGTCTACTCGCTCGACTTCAACACCCACATCGCCGGCGGCACGGATCCGAACCTGGTCCAAGGCGCCAAGGTCTGGGCCCAGTGGTGGGCGCGTGACCCGGGCTTCAGCCCGCCCAACAACACCAGCCTGTCGGACGCGCTGGAGTTCACGATCGGCGCCTAGGACTCAGGCGGATCGAGTCGAGCAGGGCGGTGCCCCCCTCCTGGGGCGGGGCGCCGCCCTGCAGCTTTTCGCGGTCGGCGCCCGGCCGGAAGGAAGTTCGGTCGCCCACGGGCAACCCACCGATGGGAGAGCCGGTCACCCCTGGGAGTTTGGTGTGCGCTCCTGTTCACCCGGGAGGCCCCGATAGCCGATTCGGTTCGAACCTCCCCTCGGTGGAGGCCCCCGAGCCCCGCGACGCCCATGCCCCACGACGCGCCCCAACCGGACATCGCCACGGCGATGCGCCGATCCACGTCGACGAGCTCACGCTCGCGCGGCGTCGGTCGTGTGCAAGCGCTGATCGCGACGTCTTGCGCGTTGCTCGCGCTCGTGTGGCTGCCGCCGACGCTGTTCGGCGCGAGCAAGGACTCGAAGGACTCCGCGGTCGCGAGCGCGCAGGACAAGGGCCCGACCGAATGGGCGCTGAAGGCGGCGTGCCTCTACAAGTTCGCGAACTACGTGCGCTGGCCGAAGGAAGCGCTGCCGGACGAGAAGGCGCCTTTGATCGTCGGAGTGCTCGGTCGCGATCCGTTCGGCAAGGTGCTCGACGAGATGCTGCGAGACAAGCTGCACGGCACGCATCCGATCTCGGTGCAACGCTTCGATTCCGTCGAGGCCGCTTCGAAGTGCCACATCCTCTACCTCTCGTGGACCGAGAAGGACGTCCTCACCGACGCGTTGAAGGCGCTCGCGAAGAAACCGGTGCTGCTGGTCGGCGAAGGCCCCGCGTTCGAGGAGTACGGCGGGGCGATCTCGTTCTACCTCGAGTCGAAGAAGCTCGCGTTCACGATCAACGTCGGCGCGACGAAGGCCGCTCAGCTCGAACTCAGCTCCCAGCTCTTGAAGCTCGCCAAGCGGACGATCACGGAGACCGATAGGTGAGCGTCGCTCGACGCACCGACTCGATCCGCACGAAGCTGACGCGGATGATGATGCTGACCGGTGCGGTCGGCCTCATCCTCGCTAC
The DNA here is from genome assembly GCA_016220085.1 of Planctomycetota bacterium. Lineage (GTDB taxonomy): Bacteria > Planctomycetota > UBA1135 > UBA1135 > JACRIN01. The sequence goes on along the minus strand of JACRIN010000084.1, from coordinate 8,762 downwards.
GGCGATGCTCGCCGCGTACGACTACACGCAGGCGAAATCGGCGCTGGTGCGGGATCTCGACGTCACGGCCGACATGGTCGGCGTCAACGTGCGATCCGCGCTCGATTTCGACGACCGCGACTTCCCGAACGACGTGTTGGAACGCTTGGAAGCCAAGCCGCAGCTCCAAGCCGCGCGCATCTTCAACGCGGAGGGCGAGCAGTTCACCGACTGGATGCGCGGCGACCCCTTGTTCGACGCGACGCTGCCGGAGGCCGCCGCGCCGACGGGGTACGCGTTCGGCTCGAACTCGCTGCGACTCTTCCACGAGGTGATCGTCGACGGCAAGCGCATCGGCACCGTCTACCTCGAGTCGGACCTCGGCGGGCTCTCCGACCGGCTCGCGAGCTACGGGATGATCCTCGTGGTCGTGCTCTCGATTGCGCTGCTCGTCACGTACTTGCTCGCGAATCGACTGCAGAACGTGATCTCGCGTCCGCTGCTCGAACTCGCGGACACAGCCAAGCGCATCACGCTCGACGGTGACTACTCGACGCGCGCTGTGAAACACGACGACGACGAGGTCGGCGAGGTCGTCACGGCGTTCAACGGCATGCTCGGGCAGATCCAGGCCCGCGATCGCGAGCTCGAGCTCCACCGCGGACACCTCGAGGAGGAAGTCGACAGGCGCACCGCCGAGCTACGCGAGCTCAACAGCCAGTTGCTGGTGTCGATGGAGGCCGCGAAGCAAGCCGCGGTCGCGAAGTCGCAGTTCCTCGCGAACATGAGCCACGAGATCCGCACGCCGATGAACGGCGTGATCGGGATGACCGGGCTCCTGCTCGACTCCGGTCTGAATCACGAGCAACGCGAGCTCGCGGAGACCGTGATGAACTCGGCGGAAGGCTTGCTGACGATCATCAACGACATCCTCGACTTCTCGAAGATCGAGGCCGGCAAGCTCGAGATCGAGTGCGTCGACTTCGATCTCCGCGCGATGGTCGAGGACTCGGTCGACCTGCTCGCGCACCGCGTCTCCGAAAAGCACCTGGAGATGGCGTGCATCGTGCACGCGAACGTGCCTGCGCTGCTGAAGGGCGACCCCGGACGGCTGCGTCAGATCGTGCTCAACCTGCTGTCGAACGCGGTCAAGTTCACGGAGCGCGGCGAGGTGCTGCTCGAAGTCTCGCTCGAGTCGCAGACACCCGATGTCGCGAACGTGCGCTTCGTCGTCAAGGACACCGGCATCGGCATCCCAGCCGATCGCATGCACAGGCTGTTCCAGTCGTTCTCGCAAGTCGATTCGTCGACCACGCGCAAGTACGGCGGCACCGGGCTCGGGCTCGCGATTTCGCGCCAGCTCGTCGAGCTCATGCACGGTCGGCTGATCGCGGAGAGCGAAGTCGGCAAGGGCTCGCAGTTCGAGTTCACGCTGTCGTTGACCAAGCAACGCAACGTGCACGCGATCGAGGCGCCGCTCCCGCGTCGCTTCGGCCGACTGCGCGTGCTGATCGTCGACGACAATGCGACCAATCGACGCATCCTGCGCGAGCAGCTCGCCGCGTGGGGCGCGACCAGCGAAGAGGTCGACTACGGCCCGAAGGCGCTCGACGTGCTGAAGAACGGCAAGCACGAGCGCCGGCCGTTCGACCTCGTGCTGCTCGACTACCAGATGCCCGACATGGACGGCGAGATGGTCGCGCGCGAGATCACCGCGGATCCCGACGTCGGCGGAGTGCCGTTGGTGCTCCTGTCGTCGATCTGGGGCGTCGCCGAAGCGTCGAAGCTGAAGAGCGCGGGCTTCTCGGCATGCCTCGCGAAGCCGGTCAAGCAATCGCAGCTCTTCGACTGCATCGCCGTGCTGATGGGCACCGGCAGGCCGCACGAAGTCCTGGCGAAGACCGGGCTCTTGACGCGCGAGAAGCTCGACTTGATGACCGAGCGCGATCGCATCCGCGTGTTGGTCGCCGAAGACACCATCGTGAACCAGAAGGTCGCGGTCAGGCTCTTGAAGAAGCTCGGCTACCGCTGCGAGGTCGCGAACAACGGCCGCGAGGCGCTCGAGGCGCTCGAGCGCGGCGAGTTCCACGTCGTGCTGATGGACTGCCAGATGCCGGAACTCGACGGTTTCGAGGCGACGTGGCGCTTGCGCGAGCAGGAGAGCCAACGCGGCGGCCACATGCCGGTCATCGCGATGACGGCGAACGCGATGCAAGGCGATCGCGAGGTGTGCCTGAAGTCCGGCATGGACGACTACATCTCCAAGCCGGTGGATCCGGAGGCGCTCGCACAGTCCTTGGAGCGCTGGACCGCGGAGAAGCGGCGCGAACTCGCGTCGCGCGCGGAACCCGACCCGGATTCGAAGACGTGAGCCCGCGTGGGCTCGGCGTTCAGTGCGCCGAGAAGTGCCCGCGACGGATCTCGAAGGTCGAGAGCTCGTCCGGCACCGCGTCGTCGATGTCGATGCGCTCGACGCGCGACGCGCGCGGACCGTGGCGCAACCAGTCGAGCATCTCGGCGACGCGCGCTTCGTCGCCTTGCACCCACGCTTCGACGGTGCCGTCGGGCGAGTTGCGGACCCAGCCGACCAGACCGAAGCTGCGCGCGCGATCGAGCGTGTGGTAGCGGAACCCCACACCCTGCACGACGCCGCGGACGACGACGCGTCGCGCGATCGTGCTCACGTCGCGCTCCGCCCCGCGCCCGGCTTCCACAGCACGTCGAGGGCTCCGCCGTCGTTGGCGGCGCGCGCGAAGACGAACAGCAGGTCCGAGAGCCGGTTCAAGTAGCGCAGCACCTCGGGATTGACGCGGTCGTGCTCGGCGTCGAGCGCGGAGAGCTCGGTGACCAGCCGCTCGGCGCGCCGGCATACCGTGCGCGCGAGGTGCAGCCACGCCGCCGCGGGCCGACCGCCGGGCAGGACGAACGATTCGAGAGGCGTCAGCTTCCCATTGATCTCGTCGATCCAACGCTCGAGCCGCGCCGTGTACTCCGCGGTGAGCCTGAGCTTCTCCCCCGCCGCGCCCGGCACGCAAAGGTCCGCGCCGACGTCGAAGAGATCGTTCTGAATCGTCCGCAACCGCGCGGCGAGCGGTTCCAGGACGCCGTGGACGAGCGCGAGCCCGATCACCGACGACGTCTCGTCGACGGTGCCGTACGTCTGGATCCGCAGGTGGTGCTTCGAGGTGCGGGTCCCGTCGCCGAGCGAGGTCGTGCCGTCGTCGCCGGACTTCGTGTAGATGCGGTTGAGGCGAACCATAGGCCGCAATCCTAGGCGCTCCGCCGTGCGGTGGCCACGCGCTCGTCATTCCGATGCGTCGCGCTTCTTGCGGTTGCGCTCCAGCGCAGCGTCCCGGCGCTCGCCCTTCGCGTTCGGGCGCAGATCGAAGTCGGAGGGCGCGAGTTCGCTGCCGAGCGCGCGCATCAGCTTGTGCCACGCTCGCGCGTCGCGGCTCTCCAGCGGCGCCCGCGAGAACACGCGTTCGATCGACGCTTCGACATCGCGCGCCGCCGCCTCGCCGCGCGCGACTTTCCGCGCCAACACGGCGATCAGGTGCTGCTTCAAGAACTCGCGCTCGGCGAACGAGAGCATCCGCGCCCCGCCTTCGTGTCGCCTCGAACCGCGGCCTTCGTAGAGGGTGTAGAGCACGATGCTCGCCGCGACCGCGAGGTTGAGCGACGTGTGCTCGTCGGCGGTCGGCAGTCGGACCGCGTGTTGACAACGATCGAGCTCGTCGTCGGTCAGCCCGTTCCATTCGCTGCCGAACACGAGTCCTAGCCGTTCCTCCGACGCGTTCGCCGCCGGGTAGACCTCATCGACGAAGTTGCGCCAGTCGGCGCGCCAACGCTCGCCGCGCGGCCGTGCGGTGAAGCCGATCGTCAGTGTGCACTCCGCGAGCGCTTCGTCGAGTGAATCGACGACTCGGATGCGCTCGCGGACGTTCTCGACGCCGTGCGACATCTGCTCGAAGTCCGGGTGGATCAACATCGACGGCCGATCGGGCTTGACCACCCAGAGCTCCGCGAGCCCGAAGTTCGCGACCGCGCGCATCACGCCGCCGACGTTGCGCGGTCCGGTCGGTCGGACGAGGACGATCCGCTTCATGCTTGCCGATCCTCCTCGCGGAGCTTCTGGAACTCGCCTTGGATCTTCTGGAACACCCACACGCCCGCCGCGATCAACGCGAAGAAGGCGACGATCGCGAGACCGAGCAGGTACACGGCGAAGTCGCGCGCCGGGAGCTCGCTCGCGCCTTCGGTGACCAACCGGCGCGTCACCGGCACGAACGAGAACGCGAGGTAGCTCGCGCCGAGCACGCTGCCACCGACCCACAGCGCGATCCGCACGCCGCGCGGGAAGGGCCGCAACACCCACCAGGTTTCGGGCTCGGGCTCGCTCAATCGAAGTAGCGCTCCATGAACTCGCGGTTGAAGGTCATCAAGAGCGCTCCGGCGAGCGACGCGCCGCCGAACAGCGCCGCGCCGATGTAGACGCCGCTCGGATCGTCGACCCCGGGATCGCTTTCGCCGCGTTGCGCCGCGCGCCGGTGGCTCCACCAGACCGCGAGCGCGCCGCCGAAGCTCGCGAGCACGAAGAAGCCGTAGCCGAGCAGGCCATCGGGCAGGCCAGCTCCCGCGAGGCCCGTCGAGGGCGGCGCGACGTCAGCGGATGGAGCGGACGACGCCGGCGCCGCCGCCGCGAGCCGCGCGAGCGAGACCAACCATGCGAAGCCCGCCACGGCGAGCAACACGGCCGTCAGCGGCCTGAAACTGAGGTTCCGGAGCATCGGGGAGCGTCGCGCGCATCATACGGTCGCAGCTCGGTCGCCGATGCTCACGATGCCGATGCGCTCCGAGTCGGTGCTCGTCGTGCCGGACACACGGCGGAAGGGTCGCCATGCCGCGGGAGAAGCCCCCCTGCGACCGAGCCGCACCGGCGCGCGACGAGCTCGTGCGCTCTCGCCGCCGTCGACTCGCCCCAGGCTCGCGCTCAACCCTCGTTGATCAGCGCAGCCATCAGCAGCGCCCAGAACGCGAACGCGATCGTGACGAGCTCCGCGAGCGCGGTGAGAGCGACCCACGCGAATGCAGGACCCTGCGACTCCGGGACGGGCTTCCACAGCCGTCGACCGCCGAGGCCCGCGGCCGTCGCGAGCACCAGGCCGACCGAGCACATCGACGCGCACCACAGAAGCGTGTTGCCGCGGCTCGCGAGCTCGTGATCGCCGTCGCCGAGCACCCGCGCGAACGCGACAGCCCACGCGAGCGCGCCGACCGCGAGCCACAGCGCGCCGACGAGCAGGAGCCACGCGAGCTGACGACGGCGCGGCGGTTGGACGGCGGGGAAGATCGCGAGCATGCGGGGATCGGACTCTCGACGGGCGTTTCTCGGCGCGAGGTCCGCGCTCAGGTGCCGCGCTGCACCGCCGCGAGCTGCGCGGGGTCGGGATTGCCGCCGGAAACGACGCAGGCGACGCGCAGCTTCTTGCGCGCGTCGCGGCCGACGTAGAGGCGCGCGGGGAGCCGCTGCTCGCGCACCGCGGCGAATGCGGCGGCGCCCGCGGGCTCGACCACCCAACCGCCGACGCGGACGAGGATCGCCTGGGCGGCGAGGATCTCCGCGTCGGAGAGCGCGAGCAGCTCGAGCCCGGTCTCCTTCGCGACCGCGATGTTGAACGCGCCCGAATACGGCGGACAGAGACCCTGCACCTTGCTCGTGTTCGGGAGCTGGACGGGCTCGCCGCGCGCGACGCCCGCCGCGAGCGTCGCGGAGCCCTCGGGCTCGACGCCGACGATCGCCGGCCGACCGCCGAGCGCTTGGCGGATCGCGAGCGCGACGCCGGACACCAGGCCCCCGCCGCCGACCGGCGTGACGACGACGTCGACCTCCGGCCAGTCCTCCGCGATCTCGAGACCGACCGTGCCGGCGCCCTGGGCGGTGCGTTCCGCGTCGTACGGGTGCACCAGCGTCGCTCCGGCGCGCACGCGTTCGGCGCAGAGCTCGTCGCACGCGTTGCGGCTCGGCGCGAGCACTACCTCCGCGCCGAAGTCGCGGCATGCCTGGATCTTGTTCGGGTAGGCGTCTCCAGGCATCACGATCGTCGCGTGCACGCCGGCGCGCGCCGCGGCCCACGCGAGCGCCTTGCCGTGGTTGCCGGAGCTCGTCGTCACCACCCCGGCGGCCCGCTCGGAGGGCGAGAGCTGCGCGATCTGGTTCCACGCGCCGCGCGCCTTGAAAGCGCCCGTTTCCTGCAAGTTCTCGAGCTTCAGACGCATTTCGACGCGCTCGTCCTCGCTCTCGAAAGCGGTGAGCGGCGTGCGCGCGACGACTCCGGCCAAGCGCGGCACGGCGTCGCGCACTCGAACGCGCTCGAGGAAGTTGGTCGGGCTCATCGAAGTTGGGCTTGCCGAAGAAAGGTGGACGAGCGAGGTACGTCGCGCGCTCGCGGCCTGCCTATACTACCGGCCTCGAAAGGAGAACCCGAGACGACGATGGCGCCCTGGACACACTTGGATGGCGAAGGCCTCTACAACGTTGCGAAGTGGAGCTGCGGCTACTTCCGCATCAACTCCGAAGGCAGCGTCGAAGCAGTCGTCGACAGCCAGCAGAACGGCCCGATCGGGATCGATCTCCACAAGCTGATCGGTCAGATCCAGCGCCGCGGCATCGAGACGCCGCTCTTGCTGCGCTTCGACGGGATCCTGCGCTCGCGCGTGCGCGAGCTCAACAACGCGTTCAACGCGGCCCGCGCGGAGTTCAACTACCAAGGCCCCTACCGCGGGGTCTATCCGATCAAGGTCAACCAACAGCGACACGTCGTCGAGTCGCTGCTCGAGGAAGGCCGCAAACACGGCACCGGCCTCGAGGTCGGCTCGAAGCCCGAGCTGCTCGCCGCGGTCGCGCTGCAAGCGGACGGCGGCTCGCTGCTCCTCTGCAACGGCTACAAGGACGAGGAGTACATCGAGACCGCGCTGCTCTCCTCGAAGCTCGGGATCTACCCGATCATCGTCGTCGAGAAGTACAGCGAGCTCGCGACGATCCTCAAGGTCTCCGACCGCCTGGGCATCCGCCCAACGATCGGCGTGCGCACCAAGCTCGGCGGCCGCGGCTCCGGCCGTTGGAGCGAGTCGGGAGGCGACCGGTCGAAGTTCGGCCTGACCACGCGTCAGATCGTCGACGTCGTCGAGACGCTCGATCGCCAGAACAAGCTGTCGTGCCTCGAGCTCCTCCACTTCCACGTCGGCAGCCAGGTGACCGACATCCGCGCGATCAAGAACGCGCTGCGCGAAGCGACGCGGACGCTGATCGACCTGACCGAGATGGGTTGCCGCATCAAGTTCCTCGACGTCGGCGGCGGTCTCGGCATCGACTACGACGGCTCGTCGACGAACTTCGAGTCGTCGATGAACTACTCGCTCGCCGAATACGCGCGCGACGTCGTCTACCACATCTCCGAAGCGTGCCGCGAGGCCGACATCCCCGAGCCCGCGATCGTCACCGAATCCGGCCGCGCGCTGACCGCGCACCACGCCGTGCTCGTCGCCGAGGTCCTCGGCGTCAGCGACAACGCGACGTCCGCCAACCCGATCCCGCTGAACGAAGAAGAGGACGACAAGGAGATCCTGAAGAACGCCCAAGCGGTCTGCGAGGGCGTCAGCGCCAAGAACTTCCAGGAGAGCTACCACGACGCGCTTCAGCTGCGCGACGAGGCGATGGTGCTCTTCAACGTCGGCCAGATCACGCTGCGAGAGCGCGCTCGCGTCGAGGAGTTCTTCTGGCGGACTTGCCAGAAGATCCTGCGCATCGCGCGCGAGCAGCCGTACGTGCCCGACGACCTCGCGAACCTCGAACGCGACATGGCGGACACGTACTTCCTCAACTTCTCGGTGTTCCAGTCGCTGCCGGACGCGTGGGCGATCCACCAGCTCTTCCCGGTGCTGCCGCTGCACCGCTTGAACGAGCAACCGACACGCCACGCGGTGCTCGCGGACATCACGTGCGACTCCGACGGCAAGGTCGACCGCTTCATCGACCTGCGCGACGTCAAGCGCACGCTCGAGCTCCATCCGCTGCGCGCGAACGAGCCCTACTACGTCGGGTTCTTCCTCGTCGGCGCGTACCAGGAGATCCTCGGCGACATGCACAACCTGTTCGGCGACCCGAACATCGTGCACGTCGACGTCGACGAGCAAGGCCGTCCGCGGCTGACGCACGTCGTGCGCGGCGACCGCACCGAGGAAGTGCTCTCCTACGTCGAGTACTTCGAGCAGGACGTCCTCACCCGTCTGCGTCGGCACATCGAGCGCTCGCTCGAAGAAGGCCGCATGACTTTCGAGGAGTCCGCGCGCCTGCAACGCTGCTACGAAGCCGGCCTGCAGAACTACACGTACCTCGCCCGCGAGAAGGACACCGTCGATCCGACGACGCCCGGCCCGGGCATGACCAACGGCGCACCGCTGCCGCAGGTCGAGATCCAACCGCAACCTCAGCCGCTGAGCTGAGCCCGCGCGTTCCGAACCGACGGCGGCGTGCTGCGGAAGCGGATGCCCGTCACCGGGTCCACGAACGTCCCGACGCCGGGCGACTCGAACAGGAAGTTGAGGATGAAGGAGAGGATGAAGGCAGTGCGGTAGGGACCGAACATGAGAAGTTGGAGGATGTTCTCCTCGTTGGGGAGGCGGCCATACCAGAAGGTGAGGAAGTCGGCCCACCAGAAGTAGAACCAGAGGAGGCAGAGGGCAAGGAGGATCTTCCCCAGGTTCCAGAAGATGTCCCGGCTTAT
>JACRIN010000010.1 GCA_016220085.1 Planctomycetota bacterium | reverse complement strand
GGCGGTGGCCGCGACGACGAGGGCTATTGGAGGCGCGCGAACAGGCAGTTGATGCGCAACGCGATCGATCTGCTGTCGATCGCGACGGGACGCATCGGTGTTCCCGAGCTCTACCGGCTCGTGATCTCGGCGCCGACCTCGCTCGACCAGCTGCGCAGCGAAGAGTGGAAGGCGAAGTCGTACTGCTACCAATGCTTGGCGGCCGCGGACCGCGCGTACAAAAACCCGGTGCAGCGTTCTGACTTCGAGATCGTGGCCGACTACTTTTGCGTCGAGTTCCCCAACCTCTCCGAGAAGACGCGCTCGGTGGTGGTGTCGACGTGCACTTCGATGGTCGACGTGCTCAACCGTGGAATCCTCCGCCAGCACTTTTGCTCCGACACGAACCTCACGCCCGAAGCGACCGAGCAGGGGAAGATCATCCTGATCGACTTTCCCGTGAAGCAGTTCGGAGAGGTCGGCGTGTTCGCGCAGGTGCTTTGGAAGTACGCGTTCCAGCGCACGATCGAGCGCCGCAACGTCGTCGAGAATCCTCGGCCCGTCTTCCTGTGGGCCGACGAAGCGCAGAACTTCATCACGTCGTACGACATGCAGTTCCAGACGACGTGCCGCTCGTCGCGCGTCGCGACGGTGCTGCTCACCCAGAACGTGTCCAACGTCTACGCCGCGCTCGGCGGCAGCGAGAAGGGCCGTGTCGAAGCGGCCAGTCTCTTCGCCAACCTCAACACCAAGATCCTGCACGCCAACTCTGACCCCGTGACCAACGAGTGGGCTGCGAGCATTGTCGGGCGCACGCTGCAGCAGTTCGCCAACGGCAACACGAGCTCTTCGAACGACGACTCTTCGGCCGCTGCCTTCGGCATCGACTGGCTCGGTCACACGAAGAACACGAGCGCTGGTTTCAGCGAGAGTTTTGAGTGGGACCTGCAGCCGAGCGAGTTCTTGAAGCTGCGCACGGGCGGGCCGGCCAACGACTGGCTCGTTGACGCCGTCGTGGTTCGAAACGGCAAGGCCTTCGCAGCGACCGGCCGCAACTGGCTGGTCACGTCCTTCGAGCAGGCGCGGCGCCAGAAACGGAGGAAGCGATGATGGCTTCGCAACAGCCCGCGCCGCCGTCCGATGGCCGCGGCGCGCTCAACTGGATCTTGCTCGTCGCACGATCGCTCGCGTGCACGCTGGAAGTCTTCCTCCACAACCCGTCGACGTTCGGCGCGCGCTACTTGCAGCTGCAGTCGCTGGTGGGCCTCGTGCTCATCTTCTTCTTCCCGGTATTCTTCGAGCGAGAAGACCCGCGGCCGATGTTCGTGTACGCGGGGGTGTTCTTCTTCGCGTGCTGCGTCATTCGCGCGAAGGCCAGCCTGCGACGCGCGCGCGGCGCGCCCGAGGAGCACAGCTACTACAACGGCACGCCCTCGCTCATGCGGCTCTTTCGCCGCTCGAGTGAGCTGCACGTGAAGGGCGCGGTCGAGCCCGTGCTCGTCGCGCTGCTCGGTTTCGCGCTGATCGCGTGGAGCCGCCCGCTGGGCAGTTACCTCGTCATCGCCGCCATCGGCCTGATGGTGTCGGTGCGAGCGAGCCAGCGTGTGGACCGCGCGCGCGCCCTCGACATGAACGATGCCTTCCACGACCAGCGCCGCATTTCCGACCAGTGGCGTCGGATGCGGCGTGACTGACCTCGAACCCGAAGACCAGGAGAAGCAACATGGCAGACGAGAAGACCGAACCGAAGTTGGGTGCGGGACACGCCTCGGCGATGTTCCGCCAGGGGCTGAGTGAGTTGCGCGGCGCGCTCTACGCGGAGTCCAACGTCGCCCAGCCGCCGCAGTACGGCATGTATGGAGTACCGACGCCGAGCGAGGTCTCGAACGAACGCGTTGACGTCGGCCCCGATGAGGCACCGCGATCCGCCCTTGAGGAGCGCATGCCGAGCCCGGAGCCCGTGCGCGAGGAGCGCGCGGAGAAACCGCGCGAGCCGGAGCGGGAGTAGGGGCATGGAACCGCTCAACCCTCGCTGCCAACGACTGCGGCCATTGGCCGAGTACGCGGAGCGGCTGCCGAGCGGCAGACCCGGCAAGTGCCTCAACCGTGCCACGCTGTGGCGTTGGGCGCTGCCGGGGCTCCGCGGCGGTCGCCGCCTCAGAACCGCGGCGCTCGGAGGAACGCGGGTGACCTGCGACGCGTGGGTGTGGGAATTCGTGAACAACGCCGATCCTGGCAGCCAGCTGCGACTCGTCGACATTGTGCCTGATCCCGCCGAACGTGAACGGATCGCGCGTCGGCTCGGCGCGTCTTGATCCGGGCGGCTGAGGCCTAGGGACGCACTCGACCTGTCGCGAAGTAACAGTCCGGCGCGCTCGCAACGCGATCGCGTCGAGCTATGCTCAGGCCGGTTGCATCGAGGCGGTCGACCTCGATTGCGAGCCGGGATCGGCCCGGGAAGCTCGGTGCAACTCTCTCCCTCGGGGCTGGCGGATCTTGTCCGCCGGCCCCACTTCGTAGAGGCAGGCGTCCGTTCGAAGATGAGAGTAGGACCACGAGGCGGTGAGGTCATGGGGGGCGACGGCCCAATCGATGACCTTGTACGTGCAGCTTAGGGAAGAGGTCGAGAGTTGCGGGAGGCCCGAGCTCGGGCTGTTCGAGGAGCGCGATGACTTCAGCAGGTTTGGGCGGCTGCTGATCGCGCAGCGCATCGTCGGTCGCAACGACTGGCACATCTCCCTGAGTGCCCAGCGATGAGTCCGATTCCAGTGGCACCGTGTACGGCGGTCTCGCGCGGTCGCAGGATCCGGTGCTGACGGCGAGCAGAACAGGGAACCCAGGTTGAAGGCGCGTTCCGAACACCGGATCGTGGAGCGGCTGCCGATCTGCCCCGGGGTAGACCGCAAGGCGGCGGGGGAACGTACACGAAGGGGCTTGAGGACGATGGTCGGCGGGACGCCCATAGGTTCGGCCGGGTGCGTTCTGCTGGGCTCGCTCGTCCATGCCGACGGATCGAACCGTGCCTTCGTCGCGCTCCTGACCCAACGTGCGTGCTTGGCATCCGGGACGGCGATTTCGAACGCAGTCAGCCGGATTGCGGTCGGCCGGACGGATACGCGAAACCAAACTTCCGAGCTCGGGTAGCTCGACGGCTCGACCAGAAGCAAGAGGGGGCCGCCAGCGTTCTCCTGGCGACCCCCGAAGGCCCGCCTGGCGTTTACAGCGCGCCGGGCAATCCTCCGATCGCGCGGCCCCTGTCATCGGGACCTGGAAGCCGCGCGATCGGTGGACCACCTAGCTGGGATCCTGCGCAATGAAACCGAGTTTGTGGCGTGCACGCGCGCAAGCCAAGAAAGGATGGGTACTTGCGGCGAGCGTTTCCATCCGCAGTTGGCGTGCCTGGGTCGTGTTTCGGCGGACCGATGGTCAGCCTTTTCGAATTCGTCTGAGACCCCGCTAACCCCACGAGAGCGAGGACCACCGGCGTCCGGTGGTCCTCGCCGCTTGTCGTAGGGATGATGCGGGATATTACGCAGCCCGTTTTGAGGTGCCCCCCGAAGTCGGTCCGGTCGAAAGCTCACACTTCGGATTCTTGCAGGTTGGGGGACAGGGGTAGGGATCGTCGAGGCCTACTGCTGTAGGTGCTTTTCCGTTGCGAGCCCGTCAAGCGAGCTGTGCGGCCGGACCGTGTTGTAGTCCTCGCGCCAGCCTTCGATCACCGACCGCGCGTGCGCGACCGACTCGAAGGCGTGTTGGTTGAGGCACTCTTCGCGCACGCGGCCGTTGAAGCTCTCCGCGTACGCGTTCTCGATCGGCTTGCCGGGACGGATGAAGAAGGGCTCGATCTCGCCCTCGTGGCACCACGCGTCGAGGACCTTGCTCGTGAACTCGGGCCCGTTGTCGACCACGATCGAACTGGGCAGCCCGTACAGCTCACCGGCCTGCTCGAGCGCGCGAATCACGCGCTGCGCAGGCAGCGACAGGTCGACCTCCATCGTCAACGCGCGGCGCGAGAAGTCGTCGACGATGTTCAGCACGGGCAGGCTCCGTCCGTCGGCGAGACTGCCGTTCATGAAGTCCATCGACCAGCGCTCGTTCAGCTTCGTCGCCGCGCTCCGTTCGGGCCGGGAAGCCCAGGCAATGCGTTTACGTCGCGTCTTGCGCACCGACAGCCCCGCGTCGCGGTAGACGCGCCAGACGCGCTTGTGATTCGCGTCGACGCCATCGTGGCGCAGCAAGATCGACAAGCGACGGTAGCCGAAGCGGGGTCGTTGTGCGGCGCAGGAAATCCCCTTCCGCTTTGAGGTAGTCCTTCGAGAGGACTAGCGGCCGTCTCCGAGAGCCCCGAAGGGGGCAGGAGATGGACATGGAAGGAAGACAGGAGCGAGGCGGCTGTGCGCCGCAGCGGATTGCGCGGCGGGGACAGCTCTCGGCGCTACGGCGTGCCGGAGAGGATCGCGCTGCTCGACGAGTTCGAGCAGGGCAACGAGACGTTCGACCAGTTCTGCGCGCGCAAGTGGGTGAGCACGGCGACCTTGTGCAAGTGGCGCAAGGCGCGGCGCGCGCACGGCGAAGCCGGACTGGTCGTGCGCGAGCCCAAGCGTAACGCGTCGGGGAAGACCGGCCGCACGCGTACGGCGGACGGTTAGCTACGACCTCAGCCCGAAACCAATCGCGAGAAGGACATGACTCAATGCGTCGTGATTAACGCTATCGCGGTTGGCGCAATCGCAGATGAGAAACGACGGAATCGATGGCGTGCTGAGAGCGCAGGGGCACTTACCCCTGGCGTCGCCCAGTTAATGCGAAATGTGAATCACGCCAATCCAAAGGCGGGCCATAGCCCGATCAACAAGAGCGTCAGTGCCGCGGCCATCGCCCGATAGCGGGACATGCTGAAGTAACGGAATAACCAGTTGTCTTGGCGCAAAGCAACCGACACAACAAAAACAAAGTTCAAAACGACTAGCGTCAGGACCGCTCCTGTGAGTACATCTGTGTACATCGGCTCCTCCATCCGAGGAATAACCGTGGAGTACGAGATGAGGTACGTAATCGCAGCAAGCACACAGCCCAGCGACAGTTCGCTTTGGGTCTTGAGTGTCTCCGGGGCATTTAGCTGATCAATGGCCTCCTGCCAGAATTCCGGAGTGCCTGAGCCGGTGCGATGGACTCGAATAAACAGAATTGCGCTAGACGCGAGCAGTATTAGCGCGAGCGGCAGGAACACCAGCATTAGCGCACCCCACGGCTGCCGCTGCACCTGAACAACAAGCGAGAGTATGCCGAACTGTCGCTCTCCTGTGTAAGTTGAATCGTGTGGTATACGCGACCGGTCGGGCACACTGCTATCGATTGCCATAGCGGCCGACGTTACACGCCAACCATTGATTGATCTTGTCGAGAAGGCCGTGAAATTCTCAGCATCGGCGCGGTCAGCGCTCAGGACAATCGAATCATCAGGAACTTGCAGCTTGAGGCGAACCGCAACCCGATGCTCGTCGAAGGGGAACCAAAATCCAGCAACTCGCTCCGTGCGGAACAGCCCAGAAACCGCATAGTCGTACTCGGCGAGTCGGCCGAGTTCGCGAGTCGAGACAAGTCGCTGCGAAAAACTCGACTCGTCAGCCACATCCCCGATGGCAAAGACGCGCGCCAGCGGATCGTCGACTTCCATCGATGTGTCAGCGACGGAATCGACCTGGCTCCCGCGGCGCGTGTGAAGCGATTTGATTAGTTGTGCGTCGCCGCGGAGAGAAACCGTAAAATCCGCGAAGAAGGCGTCACGTCGAATGTCCACGCTCGAAATGCGCACATCTGAGAACCGAATTTGCAGGTTCGGAATCAATCTACCGCTTGGACTGAGCTGTCGTGGGTACGACGCCGCCCACTCGCCGCGGCGAAATACTATGTGATTATTGCCGTACTCAACGCCGTTAGCGTCAATATGTACGACACCGATTCTGGTTGCCAGTGCGCGTGCGCGAAACTCGCCAAACTCGCTGCTCATGCGCCGAGCAAGCAGCTCCGAATTGTCGGTCGACGCAACCCGGGAGCGTTCGACTGAAGCCAGGAGTAGGTCGGCAGCTACCACAGCGCGACGCATGTAGAAGAGGTCGCCGTTTTCTGGCCGAAACAACTCATTGTCGACTAAGCGCATTCTATCTCGCAGGGTCACAAGGTTCTCAGCGACGGCTGTGGAGCTTTGTCCGAGCAACAGCAGCTCGTTGGTAGAATCTGGGCGAAAGGCGACTGCGCGGTCGCTCGACAAGACGCTCTGATAGGCAATGAACGTGGCATACTCGAAGGACGTGTCCAGCCATTGAAGCAGCTGGCTACCCCATGGCGCATGTGATTGAAGTACGATTAGCTTTCGATTCTGGTCTCTTGGGGAAGGGTAAATTCGAGATAGTTCGGCGCGTACGCGCTGCAGCGCCGCCCGGTCTGGTATCTCGTAGGCAGTCTGCCAGTCGAGTTTCACTACCACGAACGTGCCATCTTGGTGCGTGGCTGTTTCGCCATATTCAATCTGACGGAACCCGCGCTTGCGCAGCGACCAGAGTAGCTCATCGCTGGCCTGGTAACGATCTTCTGCGACTACGGTTACAAACTGGTGGCTTGGGGCATCACCAGGCGAGCTCGGCGGTGTCACCGTCTGTTGAGGGGCAGGAGCGCCTGAGTCACTGTCCACAATAAGTGGCGTCTGATAGCCGCTTGTGTCAAGCACAATTGTTGCGAGTGCGTCCGGTATGCCGTCGCCGCTTCCGAGGTAAATTCGATTGTCGCCGTAGTTATGCTTGTTCCGGTCTCCATTCAAGAAGACAATTGGCTGCGGAGTAGTGATGATCTCATCTCTGGCGGTCTCCATTTCGCTGCCCCAGGAGTTATCGACGATGGCCACAATGTCGTCACGCTGGCGCGTTGCCGCATATACCATGGCCAGAGTCGGTGACGCCGCGGGAGTCACCTCCAGGGTTAGGTTCAGGCGGGGTTGGTCCTGATTGGCGCGGGAGATGAGGTCATGAAGCGTGGCGACAATAATCCGCTCGGCATTACTCTCGAGGTTGCGGCCGATAAAGAGGATGGCCCTTTCGGATTCGGAAACGGGATCGGCGCTGCGTGCCAGCGCCACAACTACCGCCGAGATGGCGGTCAGGAGGGCGAGGATGGGCCAAATACGTACGCCTCGCGGTTCGGCAAGTTCGGCTTTCATCCGTGCGTCACTCTAGTTCAAGCTGTTCCCACGCGTGAAGGAGTTTTGCATCGTCTTGGTCGGTGAGCGGCCGGAGGACGAAGTCCGCAACCGGTGTCGAAAATGTCAGCGGCAGCGAGCCGTTCCCAAGGCGCGCTTCATAGAGGCGGAACGCTTCCGGGTTCGGCGCGCGAATGGCAGTCCATTCCATGTTTGTCGCCGCGACGTCCGGGGCAAGCAGGTAGTTAAGTAGCTGGTGTGCAAGTTCACTATGCTGTGTTTGTGCGCCGACGCAGAGGCACTCGATAGAGATGGACCCGCCTTCCCTAGGGATTGCGAAGACGACATCTGCACCGGGACCCGACATGTGCAGTACGTCGCCGGGGTAGGCGTGAGCGAGGTCGATCGTCCCGGCCCCAAGTGCGGCAGCGTAGTCCTTGCTCATCAAGGTTGATCCGTCGTGCCACGTGCGCAGGCGCTTGGTGGCCTTGGAGATTGCGACGTCATCCGCTTCGTTGACACCGAGGCCCTCTGCAAGCAGCGCGGCGGCAAAGGCTTCTCGTCTTTCCCCAAGGATGGAGCGGCGTCCTGCGAGCGTCGGCAGATCGAACCACGCCCACGTGGGCCGGTGGTCTGGCCCTACTCGAGCCTCAACCGCACTCTTGCGGTATGCAATCCCAGTTTGCGCAAAGACAAAAGGTACGCCGTAGTCGACAAGGTCGATGCCCAGAAGGTCATCGAGCTTCATTGAACTCATGAACGTGCTGTCGAGGTATCGAATGTTGGGAATCCACGCGTGGTTGAGCTGCTCAATCGCACGCAATTTGACCAGCTCGGGGACGATGTACGTACTCGGGACAATTACATCGAATGTCCGGCCTTCGTCGCGAATCCACTGCAGAAGCTGGTCTGACTCTTCAAATATGGACAGCTTCACAGTACAGCGGAAGTTCTTCTGAAATGTCTCGATCAGTCTTGGAGCAACATAGTCTTCCCAGATCGCAACATGCAGGGTCGGTTTGGCCGATATTGCCGGTGGACTAGCTCTGGCCTCTCGGTTGCGCCAAAGCACAACGTTGACTACGCAGAGCACCAAGACGACTAGCATCGTCACTCGAGGCCGCGAGAGTCGAGCCATATCTAACGACCGACTTCCCAGGCCTTAGCGGCGAGCCCCCCAGCCACGTGAGTTGTGGAGAGATAGAACGAAAGAAACTCGTCCGAAACCGACTCGGCGGCTGCTCGGCACATTGCGTAGTACTCTGAGTTGGGAAGGGAAGTGTCTGACAAAAGTTGTCGACCCTCAAACTCAGGCCGCGTGCACGAGAGCACGTACGCGAAGGCCGGTTCCGCGTTCGGGTGGCTCCACGGCACGAACGGTACCGGGATGAGATCGTATCCCACCTCCCTCCGTCGCAGCGCATCGATTGCAGCGACGGGAACTGAAAACACTCGGCCGTTGATTAAATCGTCGGCTTTCCCTGTCCATCGCACGTTTAGGGCGGTGCCGTTGTCGACGCCCGCCTGTTCTGGACTCGTGCGGTGCATCACGTACTGGAAGACACGGTATAGCCCTGCCGCTACAACCGGATAGCTCTGTTCCACGGTTGCGACGCTGAATGTTCGGGCGGCCGACTTAGCACTCAATAGTGAACCGTACCCAATGAGCTGTAGTTGTTTGTCTTGTTCCAACAGCCGACCCTCAAGTCCGATCCACGGGTAGGGAATAGCGGCGAGGTCGCGTGACGTCATGTGCGCCGCGATTGATGCCATCGTTGCGTCGTCGAGCCGCGCGGCCCCAACCCGTCCGTTCTCGGACAGGCGTGTGTCGACGCAACTTGAGCAAGCCGCTATCAGCATTCCCGTTAGGAAGTTTCGAGCGAAGGTCATAGTCGGGATGGTAGCACGATCGAGGAACTCGCGCAGCGAATGCTGTCTTGCGTCGTCGCACGCTTGCATGGGTACCCGAGCAAGCGCGACACAAGCGGAGGTCTAGGGGTCGCCCTTCCGCCGGAGCCCAGCTTGCGCGTGAGGGCTCCGTCTCTCGGGCGAAGCAACCTGGTGTGGCCGCTGAGGTTGCGCCAGATGTCCTGCCGCGCTCGGGCTCGGTGAGAACTGCCCCCCAACTCGCCTCTGACGTCTCGCCGGCGTTCGAACGGCACCTGCTACCGTCGGCTCCGAGGGGCCGCGAACGGTTGGATCCGATCGGCGTGCTCGGGGGGTGACGGGTTTCGATTCGCCTCCCCGAAGCGCCCCGCTCGGTGGGAGAATCCCCGTCGGACCGGAACACGCGCTAGAAAGTCCAGTGGGTTAGCGTCGGTGAATCCCGCGCGGATGGCGCACACCCAAAGGGCCGGACAGCATGGGGCTATCCGCTCGGCGGCAGCTCACGGAACACGTCCATGGGAACAGTCGAATCTGACGCTTGCCTTCCGAAGCTCCTCTGCGGAAGCGAAGCCGCTCTATGGTTGCGGGTCTCGCCTTCCACACTGCGCCGATGGGTGCGGCAGGGCGTGGTGGCCTGCGTGGTCCTGCCGGTCGGATTGCGTCGGCGTCGGACCGTTCGCTATCGCCTCACGGATCTTGAAAGGCTGGTTGAGAAACACTTGCATCAACGTCCGGCCATTCGGACGTCCGAGGTCGACGCGGAGCGGCCGGCATGAGTGGAGACGCGCTGCCTCCTTCGGAACGTCTGCTGCTGACGATCGCCGAAGTTGCCGTTGCATGCGGAGTCTCCGAGCGATCAATCCTGCGTTCAGTCCAAGGGGGCGAGCTTCGGCTCGTGCAGGCTCCTGGAACACGTGGGAATCGAGGCCGCCGAGTGGCACGAGCCGAGCTTCTTCGCTGGCTGGCGGCGCAAGGTGACGTGTCGGGCAATGCAGGGATCGGAACCCGTTCAGCGGGGCGCCGCGCCGCCAGCTGATGCTACTCGCCGGGCGCCGCGGCCTCGATCGTCCACTCGGCCCCGCGCTGCTAGCTTTCGGCCTGCGCTCGTTGGCTTTCGACCGTCTGCCCGGAGAGGCGAGCCATTCCGGCACGCAAGTCGGCGAGGGTCAGGTGCGTGTAGTGGTCACTCATCGCGGGTGTCTTGTGCCGTGCGAGCTGCATCGCGACGGCATCCGCGCCGACGCGGCGGAGCCGCGTCACGAAAGAGTGTCGCATGCGATGCCAGCTCCAGCCCTGGAAGGACGGGTTCGTCTTCTTAAAGCGCCGCCAAGTGATGGAGAGCCAGTGGTGGTTTCGGAACGGTCCCTCCATGCCGAGCAGTTTTCGCCTGGTCAGCAGGGGGAGCAGCTCTGGATGGATCGGGATCGTTGCGTGCCCACCCTTGTTCGCGGGTGACCGGATCGTCCACAGCGAGCGCTCGACATCGATGTCCGTCCACGCGAGCCGCGTGGCTTCGATGGAACGAAGTCCGGAATGCCAGAGCACGTCAGCCATATCGAGCAGTTCTTGGGCGCTGCGTCGGAGAGCAGAAGTCCTTGTTCCGGTCAGATTCCGAGTCATGGCGTCACGGAGACTGGCGAACTCCTCTGCGGTCATGGCGGGATGGCGTTTCGGCGTCGCTCGCACCCGGACCGCCGTGCACGGGTTGCCGCGCAGGCGACCCTCGCGTTCGAGGAAGCGAAACACCATCGAGAGGCCGACCAGGTCCTTCTTGAGCGAGCTGTTCCCCAGTCCACGATCCTCGCGGGCGTCGAGGTAGCGCCGGACCATCGCCGGGCTGACTGCGTCGGCGCGGAGGCTCGCTGGGAAGTACTCCAGGAACTGCCTCGCCCAGGTTCTGTAGTGCGACAGGGTGGGCTGGGCCAGCCCGTGCCTCGGGCGTTCGCGATCGGCGAGCCATTCGCGAACCCCCTCGTGAAAGGTGATCGGCGTGGATTGCCCCCACGCGGCGTTCCGCTCCTCGTGAAAACGGCGCAGCGTCTCCTCGGCCACCACACGCTTGTCGGTCCCCGTCGAGAGCTTCTTCGTCGTCGGACCTTCCTGCCAGACGATGTACCAGGTGCTTGAGCCCGACCGCTTCCAGAGGTGGGGCTGCTTCGTGTAGGTTCGGCGGCGGGTCGTCATCGGCATGCTCCGGTTTTCATTCCAAGTCCATTCCAGCGGCCCGTTGGCGCACCCGCCGCTGGCAGCAGACGCCGCACGCATCTACCTGCGCGCACGGCACCTATAACCCAAGCGGGCCCTTAGCTCAGTCGGTTAGAGCAGGCGACTCATAATCGCTTGGTCGCAGGTTCGAGTCCTGCAGGGCCCACCCCGTTGCGCGCGCTCGGGTTCGGATTCGCGAGATCCCCGAGTCGCCGACGGCGAGCGTGGGACTCGGTCGGCAGAACCCATGGACACCAGCACGAACGTCGAAGCGTTGCTCGAACATGCCGACTGGGTGCGGGCGCTCGCCCGGACCCTGGTTGCCGACTCGTCGTCGGCGGAGGACGTCGAGCAGGAGGCGTGGTTGGCGGCGCTGCGCCATCCGCCGCGCGACGCGTCGAACCCGCGCGGCTGGCTCGGCACGGTCGTGCGCAACGCGGCGCGCAAGCTCGCGCGCGAACGCGTGCGACGGAGCGCGCGCGAGGCGGACGTCGCGCGTGACGAGGCTCTGCCGAGCGCGGCGGAACTCGTCGAGCAGGCGAACCTGCAGCGCGAGCTCGCGGGCTTCGTCGTCGAGCTCGACGAGCCGTACCGTTCGACGCTGCTCCTGCGCTTCTTCCAAGGCCTCGAGGTCTCGGAGATCGCCGCGCGCACCGGCGTGCCGGTCGCGACGGTGCGCACACGCGTGCAGCGCGGGCTGGCGAGCCTGCGCGAGAAGCTCGATCGTCGCCACGGCGATCGTGCGACATGGCTCGCGGCGCTCGCGCCGTTGACGAGAACTCCCGCCGCGTCGGGCTCCGTCGCGGCCGGCGTCGGAGCGTGGCTCGTCCTCGCGAAGGCGAAGTGGGGGCTTGCGGCGGCGCTGATGGTTGCCGTCGGAGTGTGGTGGTATCGCGGCCAGCCCGGCGAGCTCGCGGTGCCGACGAGCGCGAGCTCCGCCGCGTTGCGGACCACATCCGCCGACACCACCGACGCGGGAGCGCGCGTCGCGGTCGCGAGCGAGCCGTCGCTGCGCGCGCCGGTCGTCGTGCCCGCGAATGCCCCGCCTGCGCCGGACCTCGGGTCCTTCGAGGGTCGCTGCGTCGACGTCGCCGGACGCGCGCTCGCGGGGATCGAGCTCGAGTTCGTCGACGAACGCGAAGTCGTCGTCGACGGCGAAGGGACCGTGTGGACGGGGAACCAAGGCTTCAGCGTGTCCGAGGAGGAACGCCGCATGTTCCGCGCGTTTCCCGCGACGCTGCAGAAACGCGTCGCCCAACACCCCGGTTTCCTCGGTCTGCGCGAAGCGTTGCTCGGCGAACCGTTCGAGCGCACCCGCATGACGTCGGGCGCGGACGGTGCGTTCCGGATGGAACACACGGCGGCGCGCGGCAAGCTCGTGCCGCGCGGTGACGCGTGGCTGCTCGTCGCCCAGGCGTCGGACGTCGATGATCCGCTCGAGTTGTTCGTGCTCGCGCCCGCGGTTTCGCTCGGCGGCGTCGTGGTCGACGCGCACGGTATTCCGCTGACGGGCGCAACGGTCGACCTGAGCACCAACCATCACGTGCCGGAGCTCCCGAACCGTCACGTGCGCGACAGTCGCACCGTGGGCTACTGGACGACGAAGACCGACGACGACGGACGCTTCGTGTTCGAGCGCGCGCCCGGCGTCGCGGGTCAGTGGGTCAAAGTCCAATGCAGCAATGGTGACGGCAGCCTTTGGCACGGTCACGTCGAGGCCGCCGGGAGCTCGCAGCTCGCCTTGCGCATCGAGACGACACTGCAGGCCGCCCAAACCGTCGCAACGATTCGCGGCACCGTCGTCGACGAGTCGGGTGCGCCGGTCGCGCATGCGGACGTGCGGTTCGGCCAAGACGGCGCAGCGACCGATGAGCTCGGTGCGTACTCGTTCCGCGTCTCCAGCACTCCGCACGAAGCCACGCAGTTGACCGCGCTCGTGCGCGGACGTCGTCCCGCGGCGATCCCGAGCCTCGCGAACGAGCTCGTGCGCGGCGCCGAGACGCTCGCTCCGCCGCTGGTGATCCGCGAGAGCCTGTCGCCGATCCGAGGGCGCGTGCTCGACGCCGACGGCGCGCCCGCGAACGGCTGGAGGGTCGACCTCGCCGACGGAACGCCGTACGGCTCGTCGACCAGCACGCTCGAAGGCCTCGCCTGCGGCCGTAACGCTGCGGGAGTCGCCGTCGCGCCCGACGGCTCGTTCGAGCTCGGCGGCTTGCTCGAGCGCGAGTACCGCGTGCGAGCGTGGAATCCGGCGACGATGGCCGAGCTCGTGAGCGCTCTGTTGCGCGCCGGCGAGCGCGTCGAGTTGCGCGCGGCAGCCGACCTCGTGCGGCCGCGCATCGCGGGCCGCGTGCTTTCCACACTCGGCGAGCCGCTCCAGGGCGTGAGCGTGCGCTGCGGCCTGGTCATTGCCAAGTCGGCGTGGCTCAGCCAATCGATTCACCGCAATGCCGAGACCGACGCGGACGGCCGCTTCGAGCTCCGTAACGTCGGCCGCGAGGCGCAGCTCTCACTGTGCGGCGAGGGCATCGCCGCGGGTGACGTCGTGCTCGAGCCAAACGCGGATCCGGAGAACCTGACTCTCGTCGCACGGCGCGAGCTGCGTTTTCGACTGGAGCTCTTCGACTCCGATGCCGCGGACCGTTACGCCGTCGAGAACGCCGCGGGCGAGCGCATGAACATGATCTACAAGACGCCCGGCCTGACGAGCGGCGGTCGCGTGCTCGAGCGCGTCCACGGCTCCTTCCCTCTGACGATCGTGCCCGAGGAGGCGACGACGCTGGTGCTCCTCCAAGGCGAGACGGTGCTGCGCAAGGTCCCGTTGCAGCTCCGTTGGCGCGAGCTGACCGTCGTCACACCCTGACCTCGCGCGGTTCGTCGGCGCATCGGTCGGTCGCACGCTGCGACCCGGCGCCCGCTTCGGTCTCCACGCTCAACGTGGCGTGTCGACGTCGAGCCCCGCAGCCTCGAGCTCCGCCCGCGACGTGCCCGCGCGGATCGCGACGATGCACAGAAGCAGCGTCAAGCACGTCGCGATCAGCGCGCGCTCGCCGAGCAGAGTCTCGAGTGCGTCGCGTCGCGGCACGCCGATCTCGCGCTCGAGGCGCAAGAGCGTCGCGACGCTGTCGATCGAGAGGTCGGTCGGCGCCCAGGGTACGAGACCGCGATCGGCTTCGCCGCGCACATGCCCGCGCAACAACCATGGATCGATGCCCGGCGGGATGCCGACGCGCGCGAGCAGATCGACCCCGATCCAAGTGTCGTCGTCGAACGACGTGTAGAACTTCGTCGGGTCGGACGTGAAGCCGCCGATGGTCGCGAAGAGGCTGAGCCGTTTGCCCGAGACCCAGTGGCGCTCCAAGAGCTCGTGCAGGTCCGCTCGGTGCGCGTCGATGCGGTCTTGTCGGTCGAGCAGCGCCCACCAGCGCACGCACTGCTGCGCGTGGCGCAGCATTCCGTATGCCGGCTCGCGCGGCCAGTTCGCTTCGACTCGCTCAGCGAGCTTGGCACGTTGTTCCGGCGTCGTCGGACGCGTCGCGAGCAGCATCCACAGCTCGTATTCGTTGTACCTCGGTTTACGCAATGGACCGATTCCCGACAGCAACTGATCGAGCGCGTACGCTTCCATCTTCCGCTCGGCGAGCGTCTTCCAGTGTGCCGCGTCGACCAGGTCGAGCCGCGCCGCCGTCGTCCAGACCGTCGGATGGCACTCGTCGCCGGCTTCGATCGCGTGCTCGACGGCGCGGCGCATGTGTTCGAGGTTCGGCAGCGGCTCTCCGATCGCGAGCAAGGCTTCGCCTGCATAGTCGGCTTCGTCCCAGCCACGCAGCTCGCCGGTGTCGGCCTCGAACGAGCTCAGGTAGCTCGCGAGTTGCGCCGGTCGGGCCGGAGTCCACGCCGGCACGAACAACGCGAACACGACCACGCACCAGCCGATCAGGAACGCGATGCGACCCTTGTTCGCGCTGCGTTCCCGGAGCATCACGAGCGCGCAACCGGCGATACCGACCAACATCAGACTGCTGCGCAGGCTCGCTCCGAGCCTCGACGTCGGATCCGCGGCGTTCATTCCGCGCGTCCAGATGAAGCACGCGACGAAGACGGTCGTCAGCAGCCCGCAACACATGCTCGCGAGCGTGCCGCGGCGCATCAGGCCGGCGCTCGCCAAGCCGCGCACGCTCAGCGCCAGCACGCCCATCGCGCCGAGCAACAGTCCGACCGTGATGTCGATCGCGTGCGCGCCGCCGACGAGAGCCGGCGCGATCATCGTCAGCAGAGAGCCGTACCGCAGCAACGTCAGCCAGCGCCCGCTTCGCACGAGGTCGCGATTCAGCGTCGGCGGGCGCGCGTTCCACTTGGGCTCGGGCGCGGTCGGCGGTTCGGCATCGCGCGACGAGCGCTCGATCGAACGCTTGCTCGCGACGAACGCGCCGAAGCTCGACGCGAGGATCAATGCCGGCAAAACGAGTGTCGTCGCCAGTCCGGCCTTCTTCGCCAGCAGCGCGCAACCGACGTCCGGCGGCAGCACCGACGCGGCCCAACGCACGAGCCGCGAGGGCTCGGCCCGTTCGGTATCGCCACGCGCCACGCGCTCGGCGATGCGCGCCTTGACCTTGGTCTCGAAAGCGCGCGGGTCGGGACGATGCGGCGCGAGGAGCGCGCGCAGATCGTCCTCGCTCGTCAGTTCGACGTTCGGTTCTTCGCTCATGACCGCCCTCCGTGCCCTCGGCGCCGCAGCTCGCGCTGCGCGAGCTCGCGCAGTTCCTTGCGCGCTTGGTAGAGGCGCTCTTCGGCCGCCTTGACCGTCACGCCGAGCAGCGCGGCGACCTCGCGCACGTTCGTCTGCTCGAGGTAGTGCATGCGGAGGATCGTCTGTTGCGCCGGCTTCAGCTTCGCGAGCGCCGCGGCGAGCACGTCGGACCGTTCGTCCGCTTCGACCGCGGCCTCCGCGGGCTCGACGCGGTCGAGCGGTTCCGCGCGCCGCACGGCTGCGTTTCGTTGCGACGCCGAGTGCAAGCGGAACGCGATGCCGCGCAACCACGCGCCGACAGCTTCGACGTCGTGCGGATCTCCGAGGAAGCGCGAGCGCGCGATCCAAGCCTCCGCGAACGCGTCGGCCGCGAACTCCTCCGCGTCGCGCCAGTTGCGGCCCCAGGACGCCAGCAACCCGATCAACGGTCCGCGAAAGGTGTTCAACCAGCGCTCGAGCGAGTCCACATCGAATCCGCCCGAAGCGGCTCTGCTCGAACTCTCGACGGCCATGCGCCGGCCATTGTCCTCGGACTCACGAAGTCCTCAAAGAAACCGGGAGAAGCGGATCGCGCGCTCCGCGGATCGAGCGCCTCGGCGTGCGTGTGTTGCGGTGGGGCGTACGGTCGGCGCGCCTATCGGACGTCGGGTCGCGGGCTCGAGCGAGGCGCTGCACCGCTCCGGGTCGGATGAGTTCCGCGGACGACCTCTTGCAGTCGACCGCACGCTCCGAGAGCGAGCGCACGGTCGCCGGCGCCGCTGCGAATCGGGATTGGGGCCCGGCTTGGCGCGGGCTCAGCTTCGGCCCACCCTGAACTCGCGCGGACCTTACGCGCTTCCTGTACGAGCGCGCCCCCGGATCGTGGACTTCGCGCTAGGCTCGTCCGCGTTCGGTGACTGGGCGACAGGAGATTCCGATGAGCCAAGAGATCAAGCAGTACCCGTTGTGCCTGATGCTGACCGTGCGCGACATGGCGAAGAGCCTCGCGTTCTATCGTGAAATGCTCGGCTTCGAGCTGCGCGAAGCGTGGCCGGACAAGGAGCGTCCCTTGTGGGCGAATCTCGTCCTCGACCGCCAAGCGATCATGCTCGGCCAGCACATGAGCCCCGACGACGTCAAGAAATGGATGCCCGCGGATTCGCCGGAGTGCGCGGAGAAGCTCGACGAAGCGCGCGAGTTCGGTGCGCACAAAGCGGGCATCGGCATGGTCGCGTACGTCGCGGTGCCCGACGTCGACGCGTTCCACGCGCGGCTCGTGAAGCGCGGCGTGAAAGCGAGCGCGCCGAAGACTCAGTTCTACGGCCAGCGCGATTTCACGATCGCCGATCCCGACGGATATCGACTGACGCTCTACACGTTAGTCGCGCTCTCGACGTGTCAGTCGTGCAGCATGCCGCTGACCGACGCCAAGCCCGGCCAGATGTTCTGCAACTACTGCGTCGACGAGCACGGCGAGCTCAAGCCCTACGACGCGATCCTCGAAGGCTGCATCAACGGCTACTTCATCCCGATGCAGAAGATGAACCGCCCCGACGCCGAGCGCGCGGCGCGCGAACTGCTCGCCAAGCAACCGGCGTGGGCCGGGCGCAAGTGAGCGCGAGCTCGAGCTGACTTCCGACCGACGCGCGGCCCCTCGTTGCCGGGCGCCGCGCGTCGAGTGCTGAGCGACGCGTGCTGAGTGCTGAGTGCCGAGTGCTGCGCGACGCGAGCCGCGCGCCGAATGCCAACCGCCGAGCGCCAAGCTGCGCGGTGCCCGGTAGTGCCACGAATCGACGTTGCCGAGCGGCTTCGGCGCCCCCGTTCGGCCCTACCGAGCGGCTTCGGCGCGGACGCCGGGCGCCGTCGGGCGACCTGTGAGTCGACACTTGGCGGCACCGAGCAGCCTCGTCCGACCTTTCGCGGGTCCGCGAGCCCTGCGCGGCGGAGCACGATCGACGTAAGGCCTCGTGCGCATGCTCGCCGTCGTTGGCGGGCGCGGACGCCGCGGATATCGTGTTCGCCCCCTTTCGTTCTGCGACGCATCCGAGGAACCCCGATGAAGATCGTCCTTTCGACTTTGGCGAGCGTGCTCGCCCTCACCTCGTGCCGCTTCAGCTTCGAGTCGAGCGTGACGCCGTCGAGCCCGGCGCAATCGACCAAGCCCGCCGAAGTCCGCGCGGCGCCCGCGAGCTCGAACTCGACCGCGCGCGCCTTCCCGTACGACGTGCAGCGCTTCGAGCTCGACAACGGGCTCAAGGTGCGCCTGATCCCGATGCCCGCGGAAGGCCTCGCGGCGTACTGGACGATCGTGCGCACGGGCAGCCGTGACGAAGTCGAGCCCGGTGTCACCGGCTTCGCGCACTTCTTCGAGCACATGATGTTCGCCGGCACGGCGAAGTTTCCGAGCTACGACAAGGTCGTCGTCGCGATGGGCGCGGACTTCAACGCGTCGACCACCGACGACTGGACGCAGTACTACCTCAGCGTCACGCGCGACGACTTGCCGAAGGTGATCGAGGTCGAGGCGGATCGCTTCCAGAACCTCAGCTACCCAGAACCCGTCTTCAAGACCGAGGCGGGCGCGGTGTACGGCGAGTACCGCAAGGGCCGCACGAGCCCGTTCGAGGTGATGTTCGAGGCCGTGCAGAACGCCGCGTTCGACAAGCACACCTACAAGCACACGACGATCGGCTTCGAGGCCGACGTCGCCGCGATGCCGAAGCAGTACGACTACTCGAAGTCGTTCTTCCAGCGCTTCTACCGCCCCGAAAATTGCGTGGTCGTCGTCGCCGGCGACTTCGATCCGAAGACGATCGAGAGCGAGATCCGCAAGAACTACGCGGGTTGGGCGCGCGGCTACCAAGCACCGAAGATCGCGGCGGAGCCCGAGCAGAAGGCGCAACGCCGCATCGACGTGCCGTTCGAAGGCCAGACCGATCCGATCCTGACGATCCACTTCAAGGGCGAGCGCTTCCTCCAGAACGATCGCACGATGATGGCGGCGACCTTGATCGACGACCTCGCGTTCGGCGAGACGTCGGCGATCTACAAGAAGCTCGTCCTCGACGAACAGCGCCTCGACATGTTCGGCGCGAGCTTCGGGTATCAGCGCGACCCCGGCCTCTGGTCGATCTTCGCGCGCGTCAAGGACGCGGCCGACGTCGATGCGATCGAGAAGGAGCTCTGGGGCGCGGTCGACCGGCTCGCGAGGCACGGCGTGACGCAGTCGGATCTCGACGCGGTCCGTTCGCGCACCAAGTACGGCTTCCTCTCGAACCTCTCGACGCCCGCGAACGTCTGCGAATCGATCGCGCAGACCGTCGCGTTGACCGGCGACCTCGACGCGCTCGACCAGGGTTTCGCGACGCTCGACCAAGTGACGCCCGCCGACGTGCAGCGCGCCGCGCAGAAGTGGTTGACGCGCGAGCGTTCGACCGTCGCGCTGGTCCACTCGGCCGAAGCGCAGCCGATCGAGAGCTCCGCGCACCTTTCCGAGGCGCCGGTGCTGCTGCCGGTCGCGCAAGATCCGAACGTCGCGTTCAAGCTCTGGTTCCGCGTCGGCAGCCAGAACGATCCGGTCGGCAAGGAAGGCCTCGCCGAGCTCGTCGGCAGCATGCTGTCGGAAGGCGGCACGCGCGAGCTCTCGTACGACAAGATCTTGAACGAGCTCTTCCCGCTCGCCGCCGGCTACGGCGCGTCGGTCGACAAGGAGATGACCGTCGTCTCCGGTGAAGTGCACCGCGACAACGTCGAGAAGTTCTATTCGATCTTCGCCGACGTCCTGACCGCGCCGGGCTTCCGCGAGGACGACTTCACTCGCATCAAGGACTCGATGATCTCGTCGATCGAGACGCGCTTGCGCTTCTCGTCGGACGAAGAGCTCGGCAAGGCCGCGCTCTACAACGCGCTCTTCGACGGCACGCCGTACGGCCACATCGAGCTCGGCACCGTCGAATCGCTGAAGGCGATCACGCTCGAGGACGTGCGCGCGTTCTGGAAGCAGCACTACACCGCGGAGAACGTCGTGATCGGCCTCGGCGGCGCGTACGACGAGGCGCTGCTCGCGCGCGTGACCAAGGATCTCGCCAAGCTCGGGCCCGGCGTGCCCGCGCTCGTGCCCGCGCCGCAACCGAAGGCGATCGAGGGCCGCACGGTGACGATCGTCGAGAAGCCGGGCGCGTCGACGGCGATCAGCTTCGGCGTCCCGATCGACGTCGAGCGCGGCACGCGCGAGTACTACGCGCTCTGGATCGCGAACTCGTGGCTCGGCGAGCACCGCAACAGCGCCTCGCACCTCTACCAGGTCATCCGCGAAGCGCGCGGCATGAACTACGGCGACTACAGCTACATCGAGATCTTCCCGCGCGGCGGTTCCCGCTCGATGCCGCCGACCGGCGTCGGCCGCCGCCAGCAGCTCTTCGAAGTCTGGGTGCGCCCGGTGCCGAACGAGCAAGCGATCTTCGCGTTGCGCGCGGCGCTGCGCGAGGTCGACACGCTCGCGAAGAACGGCCTGACGCGCGAGCAGTTCGAGTACACGCGCAAGTTCCTGAAGAACTACTCGCTGCACTTCGCCGAGACGACCTCGGATCGCCTCGGCTACGCGGTCGACGATCGTTACTACGGCGTCGACGGCCACCTCTCGAAGTTCCGTCGCATGATGGACGAGGTCACGCTCGAGGAAGTCAACGCCGCGATCAAGAAGTCGATCCAGGCGGACCGACTGCACATCGCGCTGGTCGCGCCGGATGCGGAGAAGCTGAAGGCCGCGCTGGTGTCCGACGCGCCGTCGTCGATCCGCTACGGCACCGTCGAGAGCCCGATCGAGAAGCCCGCGCAGGTGCTCGAGGAGGACAAGGAGATCGAGCGTTTCCCGCTGAAGCTCCGCGCCGAGGACGTGACGATCGTTCCGGTCACCGAGATGTTCGCGGGCTCGCCGGCGAAGCCCTGAGACTCGCCGGAGCTCTTCGCGACGCGGTCCGCGCCTCGGTGCGGGCCGCGTCGCGGTCTTTCGGGAGCCCCGAGAATTTCGAGCTCCGCTCTTCCCTCCGTCGGACTCGTGCGTTTCCCTGGCGCACCTGCCATGAGCACCCTCCCGAACCTCGCGCTGACCGCGTCCATGGCGAGCGACGGCTCGCTCGGCGCGACCCTGCCGCTCTGGACCGTCGTCCCGTTCGCGCTGCTCTTGCTCGCGATCGCGGTCTTCCCGCTCTTCGCCGCGCACTGGTGGGAGCACAACGCGAACAAGGCGAAGGTCGTCGCCGTCTGCGCGCTGCCGATCGTCGCGTACATGGTCTTCGCGCACGGCGCGGCCGGTGGGCACAACCTGCTGGAGAAGGGCGAGGAGTACGTCTCCTTCCTCGCGCTGCTCGTCGCGCTGTTCGTGGTCTCCGGCGGCATCTTCGTCAAGGGCTCGCTGTCGGGCACGCCGCTGGTCAACAGCGCGATCCTCGGGCTCGGCGCGGTGCTCGCGAACCTGATCGGCACGACCGGCGCGTCGATGGTGCTGATCCGTCCGTTCCTGCGCGCGAACGCGCCGCGCAGGCGCAAGGTGCACCTGGTCGTCTTCTTCATCTTCACGGTCTCGAACTGCGGCGGACTTTTGACGCCGCTCGGCGATCCGCCACTCTTCCTCGGTTTCCTGAAGGGCGTGCCGTTCGAGTGGACGCTGCGCCTCTGGAAGGAGTGGCTGCTCGTCAACGTGCTGCTGCTCTTCGTCTTCAACGTGTGGGATCAGATCGTGCTGAATCGCGAGGAGCTCGAGCGCAAGGGCTCGCAGCTCGAAGCGGTGCAGCACCACGCGAAATTCGGACTCGACGGCAAGAGCAACCTCCTCTTCCTGCTCGCGATCGTCGGCGTGATCGTCGCGTCGGGCTCCGGGCTCTGGAACGGCGGCAAGCCGTGGCACTTCGGCGTGCAGGAGATCGCGATGCTCGGCCTCGCCGGTTGGTCGTTCGCGACGACCAAGGCGAGCGTGCGGCGCGAGAATCGCTTCACGTTCGGGCCGATCGTCGAGGTCGCGGTGCTCTTCGCGGGCATCTTCGTGACGATGGGGCCCGCGCTGCTGATCCTCAATGCGTGGAGCCAAGGCCAACGCGAAGTCTTCGGTCACGCGTTCACGCTCGCCGAGCCATGGCAGTTCTTCTGGGCGAGCGGTGTGCTCTCGAGCTTCCTCGACAACGCGCCGACGTACCTCGCGTTCTCGGCGACCGCGGCGGGGCTCGAAGGCGTGCCGCTCGAAGGTGCGTTCCTCGGCAACCTGCTCGCGAAGGGCGGAGCGAGCGAGCTCCTGCTCGCCGCGATCTCGTGCGGTTCCGTTTTCATGGGCGCGAACACCTACATCGGCAACGGCCCGAATTTCATGGTGAAGTCGATCGCGGAAGAGAACGGCGTGCGCATGCCGAGCTTCTTCGGGTACATGGGCTACTCGATCGCGATCCTGATCCCGATCTTCGTGGTCGTGACGCTCGTCTTCTTCCGTTGAAGGTCTTGGCGGCAGAGCGATCGTTCGCCGAGCACGCGGTCGAGTGCCTTCGCTCGCGCGCGCCGCGCCCGCTCGTCGTGCGTCGGCCAGTTGCGAGTCGCCCATTTGCGCACCCGCCAGTTGTGCAGCCGCTAGTTGCGCACCGGCCAGATGCGCGTCGGCCGCTCGCGAAGCTCGGCGCGGCGGCGAGCGCCGGTGTGCTCTGCGTGCTCGGCGCGTGCGGCGAGCGCGAGCTCCTCGTGCGCGAGTTCGTCGGCCGGTCGATGGGGACGAGCTACGCGGTGACATGCGTCGCGAGCGCGGACGTCGAACCGGCGGAGCTCGAGCGCGCGGTCGCGGCCGAGCTCGCGGCCGTCACGGCGCGCGCGAGCACGTGGGACCCGACCAGCGAGCTCGCCCGCTTCGATGCGCAGCGTTCGACGGCGCCGTTCGCCGTGTCGAGCGAGCTCTCGGAGCTCGTCGCGCGCGCGATCTCGTTCGCGCACCTCACCGGCGGCGCATTCGACCCGACCGTGCTGCCGTTGGTGCGCGCACTCGGCTTCGCGGCCGAAGGCGGCGAGGGCGAGGTCGACGAAGCCGCGCTCGCCGCGGCGCGCGAGCGCGTCGGCGTCGCCAAGCTGCGCGTCGAGCGCGGCTCGCTCGCGAAGCTCGACCCCGAGCTCGAGCTCGACCTCTCCGGCATCGCTCCCGGCGACGCGGTCGATCGACTCGGCGCGACGCTCGACGCGCTCGGCGCGCGCGCGTGGCTGATCGAGCTCGGCGGCGAGGTGCGCGCGCACGGCACCAAGCTCGACGGCAGCCCGTGGCTCGTCGGGATCGAGGTGCCGCGCGAGGGCTCGGAGTTCGGCGACGAGCTCCTGCGCCGCGTCGAGCTCTCCGATCGCGCGCTGGCGACGTCGGGCAGCTACCGCCGCGCGCGCGCGGCCGGAGCGCAGCGCGTCCACCACGTCGTCGACCCTCGCACCGGCCGGAACGCGACGCACGAAACGGTCTCGGTGACGGTGCTCGCGCCGACGTGCGCGCGGGCCGACGCGCTCGCGACGGCGTTGCTCGTGCTGGGCGCCGACGAGGGGCTGCGTTGGCTCGAGACGCAGAGCGACGTCGAAGCGCTGTTCGTGCGAGTCGACGGCGAGCGCTTCGAGGTGCGCGCGACGCCCGGGTTTCCGCCCGAACCCGATCGCTGATCGGTCGCGACGCGAGGCGTCGGACGAGGGCGAGCACGGGCGTCGGCGAATCCGGACTGCAGCGCCGGCGATCCGCTTCCTTCGGTCTCGAGCAAAGCGCCCCGGCGCTCGCCGCGAAGCCAGCGATCGGGCGGCGACGCGCGGACGTTTGTTCGACTACGTGCCGCTCTCGCGCTCTCGATCGCCCGTGTCGGGCCCTACGCTCGACGCCTTCGCCTTCGGCTTCAGCGCGTCGATCGCCGACGTCAGCACCCACAGGATCGTGTTCCCCTGCGTCGTGTGGCGGGTGAAGAACAGGTGCTTGCCGTCGGACGAGAGGTGAGCCCCGTACTCGTCGGCCGCGGTGTTGAAGTCGGGGCCGAGGTCGAGCGGCTCGCCCCACGCGCCTTGCTCGGTTCGAAAGCTGACGTACAAGTCCGCGCTCGTTCCGCTGCGACCCGAGTAGAAGAGCAGGAAGCGGCCGTCGGGCGCCACGCACGGATCGCCATCGAAGGCTTCGACGTCGATCGGCGGACCGACGAGCTCGACCCGCGGCGTCGGCGTGCCGAAGGCGGACGCGCGGTAGACCTGCAGCATCCCGCTGCGGTTCGATCCGAAGTAGAACGTCCGGTCGAGCGCGGGGCAGCCGCGGAATTCGTCGGCGTCTCCGTTGATCGGAGCGGGCAATCGCGACGGCTCGCTCCAACCGCGCTCGGTGCGAGTCACGGCCCAGAGGTCGGTCGTGGCCGTCGTGTGTTTGCCGGTGAAGATCAGCGTCGAGCCGCCGGGCAGGAACACCGGCTCGTGGGAGTACGTGAAGCCGGCCGTGAAGCTCGGCTCGACGAACGGTGTCCAGGCGCCGTCCACCCACTCGGTGACGTAGAGCTTCGCTTGCGAGTAGTCGGCGGTTCCGACCGAGAGGAAGAAGGCGTTGCCGCCCGGCGAGAACGCGGTCGCCTCGACGAACGGACTGACCGCGGCGAGCAGCTCCGGCGCGAAGGGCTTCGGCGTGTCGCTCGGTGGTGCGAGTCCGAAGAAGGCTCCTTTCGTCGCGGGCGCCGCGGGCGCGGCGGTGCCGACTTGGGCGTCATCCGCGGGAGTCCACCCGATCAGGGTCATCGAAGCGAGGCAAGCCCAGAGACGACGATTGCGTTGCACGTTCAAGGCGCGACCTCCGTTCCCAAGGCGTCGACGATAGCGGCGCGCGAACAGCGTTCTGTCGCTCGCGCGAAAGGGACGTGTCACGGCAGCGCTCGACTCTCGCGCCGGCGCTCCTTCGCGACTTCGCTCTCGTGCGCATGGGTACGAGAGCGCAGCGGCGCGGCGAGCCGCCGATCGACGAGCGCTCCGCCTCGCGGCGCGCGACGCGGCGGCTCGGCCGACTCCGCGCCGTCCAAGACGTCGGCGCGGTGCGCGGAACCGATGCGCAAGCCACGTCACGGTGGTCGCTTGCTCCGAAGCGTCCGTCCGCCGCGAGGTCGACTCCGCCGGCGACTGCGCGACTATTTCGCGGCCGCGGTCGCTTGCCCGTATGCCTCGGCGCCGCCGACGATCGGGAGCTCGAGGCTGGTCGCGTCGAGGTCGAGCGTCAGCTTGGTGCCCTTCGGCGGCCACAGCGTGAAGTCGCGGTCGCTCGAGAAGATCATCAGCCCGATGCGCTTGCCCTCGGGCACGATCTGGTCGTCGGAGACGAGCTCGAACGACAGGTCGTAGAACTTGCCGGGCGCGAGCGGTGCGCCCTTTGTCAGCGAGTCGTGATTCTGCGGGTCGGCCCAGCCGCGCGTGATCACGTTCGCGTCGGAGTCCTTCGAGTCGGTCCACGGGAACGTCACCAGCCACACCGACAAATTCGCGGCCGGTCGGTTGCTCGCGAGTCGTAGCGTGATCCGCGGCGTGCCCGAGAGATGCAGCGGCTTCGTCAGCGTCGGCGTCGCGTAGATCAGTCGGTTCTCGGAGTCCTCGGTCTTCGCGAGCAGCGCGCCGGTGATCGCGACGTCGTCGACGAGCTCCTCCTTGCCTTGCTTGTCGCGCTTCTCGACGCCGAGCGAGCCCGCGGTCTCGCCGCCCTTGCCGAGGTACAGCATCACCGGCGCCGCCGCCGGGTTCGGGTAGTCGGGGTAGGGCGTCGGCTCGTCGCGCTTCGCGCCTTCGCGCACGATCCAGACGCGCGGATCCTGCTCGGCGCCGTTCTCGACGCCGTAGAGGTAGTGCGAGAACCAACGATTCATCGTCTCGCGCGGCGGCGGTCCGCCGTGGCCGCCTTGGTGCAGGTAGAGCGCCGGACGTTGCCCGAGCGCCTTCAGCCCTTCGTAGATCCGAATGCTGTGGCTCGGCATCACGTTCCAATCGGAGAGCCCGTGCGAGAGGAACACCGCGCACTTCACGCCGGCGAGCGCGTTGAAGTAGTCGCGCCCGGCCCAGAAGTCGTTGTAGTCGCCGTGCCTCCGATCGAAGCCCTCGGCCATCATCTGGTCGCGCACGTGGTCGTTGCACCAATCGCGGCGCTTCGGGTCGCCGCTGTTGATGAAGTCGTAGAGCACGTCGACGTCCTCGCCCATGTACCCGCCCGGATGGCGAACGAGCCCGTTCGAGCGGTAGTAGTGGTAGTACGACGTGTTCGGCGCATCCGGGATCACGAGCATCAACCCGTCGACTCCGGTGGTCGCCGCGGCGAGCGGCAACGTGCCGTTGTACGACGTGCCGGTCATGGCGACCTTGCCGGTCGACCACGGGGCTTTCACCTCTTCGCCGCCGTCGGGCAGCGTGTAGCCCTTCGCGCGACCGTTGAGCCAATCGATCACCGCTTTCGGAGCGAGCGCTTCGTTCGAGCCGCCGACGGTCGGGCAACCTTCGGAGAGCCCGGTGCCCGGCGACGCCGAGTGCACGACCGCGAAGCCGCGCGGCACCCACGCGTCGATCAGCGAGCGCGACATCAACGGCCGCTTCGATTCGAATTCGATCGGCGGCATCGGATGGCGCTTCGGCGGCTTCTCGCCGAGCTCTTGCTTCGGATCCCAGAAGTACTCGCTGTCGCTCGCGCCGGTGCCGGAGAAGTAGGGGCTCGTCTCGTAGATCACCGGGACCTTCAGGCCTTCGCTCTCCGTCTGCGCTTGCCGCGTAACGTCGACGTGGACGCGATCGGGATCTCCGTCGCCGTCGGAGTCGAAGCTCGTCTCGACCCACAGGTCGTACTGGAGCCACGCCTTCTTGTCCTTGAACGCCTCGACGACTTGCGCCTGGCCGTCGACGAAGACGGGCGCGGCCTTCTCGGCGGCTTGGGCGTTCGCGGAGGACGTCGCGAGCGCGACGCACGCGACCAGCGGGAACGAACGGACGATCAGCACGCGACCGGAGCTTCGAGCCATTGCCTACACCTTTGGGACCTTCGAGCACGCGCCGTCCGTCGAGCCGTGGCTCCGAGCGGCGGTGCACACGATAGCGATCGGCGCGGATCCGCACCCGAGCGATCGGGCTCCGGCGATCGGTCGCGGCGATCCGCGCCGGGTTGGTAACGTACGGCGGTCATGGGTCGGTGGACTTGCGTGCTCGCGCTCGTCGGTCTCGTCGCGGGCTGTCGCTCGCTCGAGATCACGCCCGTCGCGTTGCGCGCGGACGCGGCGGCGCATCCCGAGCGCGCGGTCGCGCTGGAGCGCTGGAACGGAGCCGTCGAGCTCACGAACGCGTTCCTCGCCTCCGACTTCCGTCGCACGCTGCCGAGCGGACGCTACGAGCTCGACGACGGCGGCATGCGCTTCGTCGGCGAGCGCGCGACGTGGCCGATCCGCGTGCTCTCGACGACGTGGGGCGACTGGGTGGTGCGCACCGGCTTCGCCGCGCAGGAGCGCGAGTACGGATTCGTCGTCGGAGAGCAGAGCCCGGTGAACGACGCGTGGGTCGACCATTCGTTCTTCCGCGGCGGTGATGGGTCGCTCGCAGGAGCGGGGGAGATCGCGAGCCTCGTGCTCCACGAGACGACGCACGTCGTCTACCGCGAAGGCACGGTCGGCTTCTGGAACGGCGTCGCGTACTACCTCGAGGCGATTTTTCTCTTCCGCTACGCGTCGCACTCCGACGAGCGCCACGCGAACGCGACCAGCGAGGAGTTCCGCTTCTTCCTGGTCGAGCGCGACGCCGACGACGAGTACAAGCCGATCTATCGCCGGACGTTCGAGCAGCACCTCGCCGAGGGCCCGACCTCGCGCTGCGCGCACGGCGTGGGCGCGCGGGAACTCGATCTCTGAGCTCGCGAGCGGAGGCCGGTCGACGTGTTCACGGCCACGTCGGTTGGAGCTCGTAGCCGTGCCGACCGATCCGCAGGACGAACGGGGCGCTCGTCCGGTCGCCGAGGTCGTCGCGGATGACGAGCTCGACGTCCGAGCCTTCCTTACCAGGCGCGAAGAAGGCGCCGTCGTGATGGATGAACGCGCCGTGACCTCCGGTCGTCGTCCGGAGGCCGAAGTCGCGGTACGTGGAGTCCTCCGCGACCGTGAACTCGGCCGGGACCGCGACGCGACCCGAGGCATAGGAGGCGGTCGGCCTCCTCGGCACGTCGACGGCGAGCGCCGGGTTCTGTCCGACGGCGAGCGCGACGACGTGCCATTCCGAACCGCGGCAATCGCGCCAGTCGGGCGCATGCACCGACCACCAACCCGCGGCGAGATCGTCGGCGTCGACCACGCCGTGCTCGTTCGAGATGAGAACGCGTGTGACGAGGACGTCCGCGTGTCGCGCCGGGTGGAAGAGGCTCGGTGCCTCGTGATGCCCCAAGAGGCTCGGTTCCTCGAGCTGCCCCGAGTGCTCGAGCACGACGGCGTGGCGCGCGAGCAAGCGAGCGTCCGTGTCGCGCAGCTCGATCCGCACCGACGCCGCGGGGCGGAGCTGCACGACCAACAGCGGAGCCTCGCTCGACCCCTCGAGATCCGGGCCGATCAAGTGGGCCGAAGCGAAGCCGTTGCCGCCGGCTTGGACATACCGCAAGTCCGGTGCGGCGTCGGAGAACGACACTCGAAGCTCCCCGTTCGCGTCGCACGGCCTGCGCACCGACTGACGCACCTCCGGCGGCATGCGGAACTCGACCCACGCGCCGTCGAGGGGCCGACCCGCTTCGTCCGTGACGCGGATCGTCAACATCCCCGATGTCCCCGACGTCGGTAGCGAACTCGGGGCGGACGCGGGCTGGCGAAGGTCGCCGTCGACTTCTCCGGCAGCGGTCGGGAGCTCCGCGTGCGCGGCGCTCGCGATCTCCGCGCGGTCAGACACCGACGGCGCCGCGGAATCGACGTCCGCGTCGTACCGCGAGCTGAACAGGATCGCGAGCAGCGCGGCGACGACGAGCATCGCCGCCGCGAGCGTGCGACGACCGGAATTCGGGGCCATGGGTGAGAGGCTACTTCACCTCGCAATCGTTCGCGCAGCCGTTCGAGCGATCGTTCACGCCCCCGGCATCGGCACGGTTCGCGGCAGGTCGACCGGGCCGAGCGCGTACGTCGCCGGGCCGAGCCGCTCGTCGGAGCCCAGCGCCTCTTCCCACGTCACCTCGCGGCCGGTGTAGGCCGAGATGCGACCCATCACGGCGACCAGGCTCGAGAGCGCGGTGTTCTCCGCTTCGTTGAACGGCTTGTTGGTGCGGATCGCGGTCACCAGATCGACGTGCTCCTGCGCGTACGGCGACGGATCGTCCTTCGCGTCGCGTAGCCAGATCGTCTTGCCCTCGTGGTCGACGATCTTGCTCCTGCAGTCGGTCCAGCCCTTGGTGCCGACGACGAGCTCCGAGACGTTCGACGCGCAGCCGGTGATCTGACGGCACATGCTGTGCACGTGCATCCCGCCTTCGTAGACGTAGTCGACGCTGAACATGTCGAACTGATCGCCGGTGACGCGCCGGTGACGCGCGCCGAAGCCGACCGCGGACTTCGGGAGCTTCCCGGTGAACCAATGGATCACGTCGAGGTTGTGGACGTGCTGCTCGACGATGTGATCGCCCGAGAGCCAACCCCAATTGACCCAGTCGCGGATCATCCACTCCATGTCCGTCCAACCGGCTTCGCGCTCGCGGAACCAGAGCTGATCTTGGTTCCAGTAGCAGTTCGCCGAGACGATCTCGCCGAGCGCGCCGGCCTTCACTTGCTCGTACGCGGCGCGATACGCCGCTTGGTGCCGCCGTTGCGTGCCGGTGACGACCGACAAACCGGCGGCCGCCGCCTTCTTCGCCGACGCCATCACAGAGCGCGCGCCCGGCGCGTCGACCGCGACCGGCTTCTCCAAGAAGACGTGCTTGCGGGCTCGCACCGCTTCGCGGAAGTGCTCGGGCCGGAAGTGCGGCGGCGTCGCGAGCAGCACGACGTCGACGTCGGTTTCGAGCAACTGCTTGTACGCGTCGAAGCCGACGAAGCAGCGCGACTCCGGCACGTCGATCGCTTTCGACCTCTTCAGCTCCTCGCGCGTTCCGTTCAAGCGATCGGGAAAGAGGTCGGCGAGCGCCGTGATCGTCAGGTTCGGTCCGGCGGCGAGGAAGTCGAACGCCGCGCCGCTGCCGCGGCCGCCGCAGCCGATCAAGCCGGCCTTGAGCAGCGGTCCGTCGGGCGCTTGGGCGAGCGCGAAGCTCGGCGCCGCCGCGGCGTGCTTGGCGGACAGTGCGACGACTCCGAGCCCGAGGGCCCCGAGTCCCGCTCCACGGACGAGTTGGCGGCGATCGATCGAGCTCGTGACGTTCGACATGACGGTTTTCCTTTCTGGAGAGCGTGAATCGTGAGCGCGTTTCAGCGGGAGTCCTCGAGGTCGACCTCGCACACGACGCGGAAGCCGACGTGCTTGCAGTCGGAGTACCACCACTTGCTCTTGGGCACCTGCGGGTCGGTCTTGAGCCACGCTTCGGTCCGCGTCGGCTCGCGCGCGCCGCAGCGCACGTCGGCGGCGTCGCTCTCGAACGAACCGCCGCGCACGACGCGCTCGGCGCTTTCGTTCGGTTCGCGTGGCCCGCGCGGCCCCCGAGGATCGAGCACGGGCTCGTCCGCCGCGTAGCTCGCGTACGCGTCCGGCGCGTAGAAGTCGGAGCAGAGCTCCGCGACGTTGCCGAGCATGTGCACGAGCCCGAACGCGTTGGGTTTCACCGCGTCGGGCGGCTGCGTGCGGCCGCGCGCGTTCGCCGCGAAGATCGCGTGCTCGCCGAGCGGCTCGACGTCGGCGCCGAAGAGCGCGTTCCACCAGCCGCGCGCGCTGAAGTCGCTCGGGTCGCCGTCGACGAAGTACGCGCCGGTCGTGTTCGCGCGGCACGCGTACTCCCATTCCGCTTCGGTCGGCAGGCGATAGCGCTTGCCGCTCACCTGCGAGAGCCAGCGACAGTACGTCTCCGCGCCCCGCGGCGTCATCGTGATCGCCGGCCGCGAGCCCTTGCCCCAGCCTTGATCGGGATGGCCGTACGGCGGCGTCGCTCCGGTGATCGCGTCGACGCCCGCCGCGCGCGCCTTGCTCGCGCCGCCGCGCTTCTCGGACTTCGTCGCGGCGAAGAACGCGAGGTACTCGTCCCACGTAACCTCGGTGCGGCCCATCCAGAAGCGCGAGACGCGCACGCGGCGCTGCGGACCTTCGTCGGCGTCGCGCAAGCTCTCGGACTCCGGCGTGCCGAGCGTGAATTCGCCCGCCGGGATCGCGAGCATCTCGAACGTGACGCGCGTGCCCGGGATCGTCTCGCGGAAGCTCTCGAAGCGCTCCGGCCGCGCGGCGGTGGTGAAGAGCTCGCTCGCCACGTCGCTCGTCGCCGCGCCGGCTGCATCGGGCGCTTCGGTCGCGGCGGCGAGCTCGCGCGCGACCTCTTGCTTCGATTTGTGGCCGGTGCCGAGGTGGCACGAGATGCACTCGAGCTCGTTCTCGTGCTGCGAGTAGTGCAGGTGCGCTTCGTCGCCCTTCTCGGAGAGCGAGAGCGGGAAGAGATTCGCGTGGCAGGCGACGCACGCCGACTTCGGCGTGAACGTCGCCGCGTGGTCGAGACCGCCGCGCTCGTTCCAGTCGATCGACTCCGGGTCGCCGAACCACGTCGTCCAGGCGTCGCGGACGCCCAGGCGGACCTTTTCGGAGAGATACGCGAGCCCGGCCGGCGGAAGGTGGCACTGCACGCAGTGCACGTGCACGCCGCTCGCGGTGTCGTGGTGCGGCGAGCGCTTCCAACCTTCGTCCGCCGCCGGGTGGACGTGGCAGCTCGCGCAGAACTCGTCGCTCGACGTCGCGTCGTTCGCCTTCCAGCCGCTCGCGGCGAGCGCGAGCCCGAGGACGACGCCGAGTCCGACCTTCGTGCGCAGCGGTCGCAGGAGCGCGGAGGCGAATCGCATGGAGAGCGCGCAGTTTCGGCTGCGACGCTACCCCGTCGAAGTCCGCGCCGCGTCGCGACCGGCGACGTAGCGCGCGAGAGCAATGTGCGTACGGCGCCGCGCGGTCAGCGCAGGAACAACGTAACGCTGTTCGACGCGGTGTTGGCGACCGCGACATCGAGCTTGCCGTCGCCGTCGAAGTCTCCGACCGAGGGGCCGCTCGGGTGATCGCCGGCTCCGTAGTTCGAGCGCTGCTTCAACCCGCCTAAGAACCCGCCGTGCAGCACGCTGACGAACGGCGAGGAGTTGCACGACACCGCGGCTTCGAGCCCTGGTTCGCGACGACGTCGCGGAAGCCGTCGCCGTCGTAGTCGACGATCACGGCGCCCTGGGGCTGCAAGCCGGTCGCTCGGCTCGCGCCGGCCGCGAACGCGCCGCCGCCGAGGTTGCGGTAGACGAAAGGCGTCGCCGAGCCGGCGTTGGTCGCCACGAGCTCGGGCAAAGCGTCGCCGTCGAGCCGTCCGATCGCGACGTTCTGTGGATCCGTGCCGGCCGCGAGCGTCGCCGCGGTCGACAGTCCGCCTTGGCCATCGCCGCGCAACACGCTGACCGTGTTCGCTTGCGAGTTCGCGGTGACGACGTCGAGCTTGCCGTCGAGATCGAGATCGTCCGTCGCGAGCCCGAGCGGCGCCGCACCGGTCGCGAACTCGGGCGCGAGTCCGAACGAGCCGTTGCCCAGGCCGACGTGAAGCGACAACGCGCTCGCGAACATGTCGGCGAAGACGTAGCGGGGACCCGACCGGGCCGAGCCCCGGACACCGGTCGCACGACTCTTCGGCTCGACGGCGGCGCCGGAGCCTGCGGATACGTGGCGCCCGGCTTTCTCCCGCGGCGCCGCGCGTCGACCGACTCGACGTCTACGGCTCGATGTGGAACTCGACCGCGTTGCTCAGGCTGGTGGTGAACGGATCGGCGGGATCGCGCGACCAGTACTGCGCGAAGCCCGCAGCGCCCGCGACCAGGTTCGGATCGAGCCCGCTCTGGATGCGCGCGTTCATGTCGTAGGTGTACGTGCCGGTGCAGTTCTGCCCGCTCCCGCTGCCGAAAGAGTTCTGCACCGTCGTCCGTTCGATCGGTGGCGCGACGCACAACGTCCCGCCTTGGAACGGGAACGACGCCGGCGCCATGCCGTAGAAGAGCAGACCCCACTTCAGGTTCAGTACCTGAGCGCACGTGAGGTCGAACGGATTCGGATTCGATGCGCTCGGGAACCCGGTCCACGCCATGGTCGGCGAGCAGCCTTGACTGTTCGTCTTCGCCGTGCAGTACGAAAGCACCGTGGGCGGCGGCACGATCTCGAAGACATACGCTTCGCCGGTGACGTTGCCGGTCGGCAACGATTCCGCGCGCGGAGCGCCCGACGCGACGAACACGCCGGAGATCGCGACCGCCGCGCCGAGGTTGTCGAAGGCCTCGCACGCATCGCCGACCATCTCGACTTGCCCCGTCCACGCGCTACCGACGCGTTCGAAGAACTGCACGCCGCCGGTGCCCGCGCCTGCGACGTTGCTGAGCGGCAGACCGACCACGGCGTGGTCGCCGTCGAGGTCGACCGCGGTGCCGAACTGATCGCCGAGCGAGGTACCGATGTCGACGAGCTTCGCTTCTTCGGCCCAGCTCGTGCCGTTCCACTTGAACACGTACGCCGCGCCGTTCGCCGTGCCCGACTGGAGCTTCAACGGTGCTCCGACGATCAAAGTGTCGCCGTCGAGCGCGAGCGACGAGCCAAACGCATCGCTCGCCGCGGCGTCGGACGGAGTCAGCGTCGCGACGTGAGTCCACACGGTGGCGATGCGTTGGTACACGAACGCGGCTCCGGCGTTGGAGAGTCCCGCCGGGTCGCGCGAAGGAGCGCCGACGACGATGCGGTCGCCATCGACGACGACCGCGGCGCCGAAGAAGTCGCTCGAGGCTTGCGCCGGCGCGAGCAGTTTCGCTTGCTCGGTCCAGTTCGCCCCGTTCTTGACGAACACGTACG
Source organism: Planctomycetota bacterium (assembly GCA_016220085.1). Taxonomy (GTDB): domain Bacteria; phylum Planctomycetota; class UBA1135; order UBA1135; genus JACRIN01. The sequence goes on along the minus strand of JACRIN010000010.1, from coordinate 76,756 downwards.
CCGCGCCGTTGTTGAACGTACCTGCGCTACTCTCGTTCGCGGCGCCAGCGACCAGCGTGTCGTCGGAGAGATCGATGGAGCCCCCGAGCTTGTCGAGCGTCGCGCGGTCGGACGCGAGCAAACGAGCTTGCTCGGTCCACACACCCGCGCTGCGTTCGAACACGTAGAGCGCGCCGCACGTGAAGTTCGTTCCTTGGTCCTCTTGGGACGCACCGATCGCGAGTCGGTCGCTCTCCAAGGCCACCGACCAACCGAAGTGGCCGTTGGCGTCGCCGGTCGACGACACGAGCTTCGCGCTTTGCGACCAGACGCCGAGGCTGCGGTCGAAGACGTACACCGCACCCTCGAGGCTGCCGGCGCCTGCGGGATCGTGGGCGTGCGCGCCGAGCACGAGAGTCGAGCCGTCGAGCGCGCAGGCTCGCCCGAACTCGTCGTTCGTGAGCAGATCGTTGGGCGTTGGCGCGATGCGAGCGTCTTGCTGGTTGGTCCATTGGGCGAACGACGGCGTCGCGACGAGGGGCAGGATCAAGTGGGTGAGCAGTCGAACGTGCATGGGTGGGGCTCCGGACAGACGCAGGACCTTCCGCTCGCGTTTCCGGACGCGTGGGACGCGCCGCTGCACTCACGGACTTCCGAGGGAGGTGTGTTGCGACGAAGGCTACCCTGTCCGCCCGAGTTGGGCAGGCGCTCGGGCGGCTCGACTGGCTGAGCGGCGGCTGGCGTCACAACACGTTATTGCGCAATCGGTTGGGCCGCTGGCGCCGACCGTCGATCGCGAGCGACGACGGTCGCGCCGGCCCGATTCCGCGGCAAGCGCGCCGGCGTTTCGCCCGTGCTTGACGGTCCGCGCAGATCGGCGGGCCGGGCGCTCGAGAGCTGTCCGCCCGACCGGCGCGTTCCTTCAGGGCTCGATCTGGAACTGGACCGCGTTGCTCAGGCTGGTGGTGAAGGGCTCGGCGGGATCGCGCGACCCGTACTGCGGGAAGCCCGCGGCGCCCGCGACCCGACGCGCACGGCGTAGTCCGTGGTGGGCGGCGAACTTGTGCTTCACCGCCGGAATGCACGCGAACGCGGCGCCTCGGCCTTCGCGACTCTCCAGGAGAATCGTCCCGCGGCGCTGACGAGCCCGTCCGGGGCCGGCTACTTGCGGTAGTCGAGCGGCGGCGAGCGGTCGCCGATCCGCGACGTCCACACGCGGCCCTTGCGGCGCGCGTCGAACTCGGCGCGGGCTTCGGCGACGAGCTTCGGATCGGTGAAGAGGTCGACCAAGGTCAGCGCGAGCGTCTGCGACGCGACCAGCATCCCCTTCTCGCCGATCGTCGTCCCGCCGGCCGCGACCGCCTGCCACGAGTGCGCCGGCGTGCCGGGCACCCACGTCGCCGCGAAGAACTGCGTCGTCGGCGCGGCCCACGACACGTCGCCGACATCGGTCGAGCCGACGCCCGCGTCGGGATCGGGCTCGGCGATCGTCGCCTCGGAGCCGAGCGGCAGCACGACATCGGTCAACGACTTCCGGAGCTCCTCCGCGAACGCGCGCTCGGTCGCGTCGTAGCGCACGCCGCCGACGCGCCGCATGTTCGCGGCTTGCGCGCGCGTCAGCACCGCGTTGCCGAGGATCGGGTAGTACGCGCTGACGATCTCGCGCTCGACGGTCGTGCCCGTGCCGAGCGCGGCGCCCTCCGCGGCCTTGCAGACGCGCTCGAAGATGCCGTCGAGCACCGCCATGTCCGGATGGCGAACGTAGTAGCTGACCACCGCCGTCGCCGGGACGATGTTCGGCGCGTCGCCGCCGTTCTCGATCACGTAGTGGATGCGCGTCTCCTGTGGGACGTGCTCGCGCATCAGGTTGACCATGTGGTCGAACGCTTCGACGCCGTCGAGCGCCGAACGACCGCGCTCCGGCGCCGCCGCGGCGTGCGCGGCGAGCCCGCGGAACGTGAAGTCCGCGGCGATCACGGCGAGCGAGTGAGGCTCGCTCGGGTCGTTGCGGTCGCGCGGGTGCCACGTCAGCACCGCGTCGACGTCCGCGAAGAGCCCGGCGCGAACCATGTAGCACTTGCCGCCGCCGCCTTCCTCGGCCGGCGTGCCGAAGACGCGCAGCGTGCCGCCGGTGCGCGAAGTCCGCAGCCAGTCGGCGGTCGCGGTCGCCGCGGCGACGACGCCGGGCCCGAAGAGGTGGTGGCCGCACGCTTGGCCCGCGCGCTGGCCCTCGATCGTCTGCCGGCGCGGCACGGCCGCCTGCGACATGCCGGGCAGCGCGTCGAACTCCGCGAGCAGTCCGATCACCGGCTCGCCGGAACCGAGGCTCGCGACGAACGCCGTCGGCATGCCGGCGACGCCGCGCTCGACGCGGAAGCCTGAGCGTTCGAGCTCGTCCGCGAGCAGTCCGCTGCTCTGCGTTTCGAGGAAGCCGAGCTCCGGCGTCTTCCAGAGCCGCCGAGCGAGTTCGGCGTAGCGCGGATGCGCCTCGACGACCGCCGCGGCGACGGCGTCCTTCGGGTCGGAGGTCGGGAACGCGGTGAGCGCGACGATCCAGAGGGCGAGGCTCGGCATGGCGGCAGATCCTAGCGGGCTCGCCTGCGGCGCGGCCGCGGTCGAGGGCGGTCCGCCGCGGAGTTCGTCGGCGCCGCGAACGCCCCTCGCGACCCCGCCGAGGTCGCTTCTTGCCTCCGCCCCTGGCAGCGCGTGCTCGCGGGCGATACACCTCTGCGCTTCGCGGAATGTCCCCCAACCCGCCACACGCGCTTCCGAGCGCACCGGTCGCCGCCCCCGCGCCGGGCAACGACAGCCACCTCCGTCAGCTTTCGCCGCTGCTCGTCTGGGCGGTCGTTTTCGCGGACATCGGCACGTCGATCTACTACGTGCCGGGGATTCTCTACGCCGAGCCGTCGGTTCGCGACCTCGCCCCGTTCTTCGTCGCGACCGCGCTGCTCGGCTTCGTCTTGCTCGCGAGCAAGTACACGGAGATCTGCTGGCGCAACCCCGACGGCGGAGGGGTCGTCACGATCGCGAGCCAGGCGTTCTCGCCGACGTGGGGCGCGTTCGGCGGCCTGCTGATCTGCGTCGACTACTTCCTGACCGCCGCGATCTCGACCGTATCGGGGCTGCAGTACCTCGGCAGCGTCTTTCCGGTCCTTTCGGAGCACGTCGTCTGGTTCGCGGTGCTCACGCTGGGCGTGCTCGCGGTCGTCAACATCATCGGCATCCGCGAGAGCGCGACGCTCTCGTTGTTCATGGCGCTCTTGGCGCTCGTGGTCGACCTCGTCGTCATCGTCATCGTCTTCGTGTCGGCGACGCCCGAACAGTGGGCAGCGGTCAAGCACACCGCGATGCTCGCGAAGGACATCGACCTGTCGACGTTCTTGATCGGGTTCGGCGGGGCGTGGCTCGCGTTCTCGGGGCTCGAGAGCATCAGTCAGCTCTCTCCCGCGATGCGGTTGCCGATCAAGAAGACCGCGGCGCGCGGCATGGTGCTCGTCGTCGCGACGATCTTCGCGACGGTGCCGATCCTGACGCTGTTCGCGATCTCGTTGCTCTCCGCGGACGTCAAGCTCCACGAGTCCGAGCGCTTCCTGTCCGAGCTCGCCTTCGTCGGCGGCGGCGCCCCGATCAAGATCGCGGTGGTCGTCAGCGCCTCCGCGTTGCTGCTCTTCGCGGCGAACACGGCGATCATCGGCTGCTACCACGTGTTCATGGCCCTTTCCGAGCGGCACTTCATGCCCTCGGGGATCCTGGTGCGCAGCCGTCGGTTCCGCACGCCGCACATCGCGATCCTGATCGCGACCGTCATGCCGATGGTCGTCATCGTGATGACTCTCGGCGAGATGAAGCTCCTCGGCGACCTCTACGCGTTCGGATTGCTCGGCGCGTTCGTGCTCTCGTCCGCGGGGCTCGACATGGTGAGGTGGCGCGAGGGCCAACGCGGTTGGGTGTTCTGGCTCGGGCTGTTCACGACCCTCCTCGTGTACGTCGCGTGGACGGTCAATCTGTTCCACAAGAAGGACGCGACCATCTTCGGCGTGTTCACGGTCGGCGCGGGCATGCTGCTCGCGATCGGGACGCACCAGAAGTGGTTCACCGACTGGATGTATCAGCTGCCCTTCATGCGCCGGCGGGCGGAGAGCAGCATCGAGGATCACGCCGAGGGGCTCGAGCTCTCCGAAAAGGTCGAGCTGCTCTCGCTCAGCCAGGCGGAGGCGATCGCGCCGCTCTATCCGTCGGGCACGCTGGTCGCCCTGCGCTCGCACAATCCGCAGTTGCTCTCCGAAGCGATCGCGCGCGAACGCGGCCGCGGCGGCGTCAACTTGTACGCGCTGTTCGTCGAGGAGCGCACCGGACTCTTCGTCGGCTCCGACAAGCCGCAGATCGACCGTGAGGCCGCCGAGGCGCTCAACCAGGCGACGAAAGTCGCGGAGCGCGAGGGCTTCAATCTGATCCCGGTCTGCACCGTGTCGTACAACGCGGTCGAGGGCATCGTGCGCGCCGCCGACGCGCTCGGTGTCAGCGCGGTGATGGTCGGCGTCTCGAGCCGCAGCGCGATCTATCACCTGCTGCGCGGACACGTCGTCAACGGCTTGACGAAACGATTGCCGAACAACGTGCGCTTGTTCCTGATCAGCTAACCTCGATCGCGCATGGATCACTGGCTCTTCTGGGTCGTCTTCGCCGCCGTGACCGGGACGATGATGGTGCTCGACCTGCGCGTCCTGCAGGCGAAGCCGCACGCGATCTCGTTCAAGGAAGCCATCCGTTGGACGCTCGCGTGGATCGGCATCGCGGTGCTGTTCAACCTGTTCCTCTGGTTCACGGAGGGCGCGGTTCCGGCGCAGGAGTTCCTGACGTGTTACCTGACCGAGTACGCGCTCTCGGTCGACAACATGTTCGTCTTCCTGGTGATCTTCAGCGCGCTCGCCGTGCCGGCGGAGTCGCAACGGCGCGTGCTCTTGTGGGGCATCGTAGGCGCGCTCGTCATGCGCGGCATCTTCATCGTCGCGGGCGTCGAGCTCGTCCAACGCTTCCACTGGACGACTTGGGTACTCGGCGGCTTCTTGGTGCTCACGGGCGTCAAGCTCTGCTTCAAGAGCGACGAGCAAGTCGATCCGCAGCACAACTGGCTGCTCCGGTTCGCGCGCAAGCACCTGCGGACGACGCCCGACTACGAGGGCAAGGCGTTCTTCGTGCGGCACGACGGGCAGCGGTTCGCGACGCCGCTCTTCATCTGTCTGCTCGTGATCGAGTCGAGCGACGTGCTCTTCGCCGTCGATTCCGTGCCGGCCGCATTGGGGATCACGACGAACACCGCGGTGCTCTACACGTCGAACATCCTGGCGATCCTCGGTCTGCGCTCGCTCTTCTTCGCGGTCAGCGAGCTCATCAAGTACCTGCGCTTCCTGAACTACGGTCTCTCCGCGATCCTGATCTTCGTCGGCGCGAAGATGCTGCTCGCGTCCTGGTGGAAGGTCTCGATCGGCGTCTCGCTCGGCGTCGTCGGCGGGCTGCTGGCGATCGCGGTGATCCTCTCGATCGTCGCGGACAAGCTCACGCCCAAGCCGCCCAAGGACAATTGATCACGCAGCGACGGGCTCGGTGCGCAAGAGCGCCAGCAGCTCGGTGAAGCTCTTCAGCTTCAGCGCGCGATCGCGGACGTTCGGCTGCACGAACGTGCGGCCGATGTCCGCGAGGATCTCGAGCTGCACGCCGTTGTCGTTCGGCGGCGTCAGGATCACGAAGACGAGCTGAGCCGGCTTGCCGTCGAGCGAGTCGAAGTCGACGCCGGTCGACGAGAGGCCCATCGCCACGTACGGCTGCGTCAAGCCGTCGATGCGCGCGTGCGGCACCGCGAGTCCGTCGCCGATGCCGGTCGACGTCACCTGCTCACGTTCCCACACCGCGGTCGAGATGCGCGCGTAGTCGAGACCCGAGGCGCGAGCGAGCGTCTGACACAGCTCGTCGATCGCGCTCTTGCGATCGATCGCGCGCATGCGGGGGAGGAACGTCCGACTGTGGATGAAGTGCTCGATTCGGCGCGGGCGCGTGCGCCGGAGCAGGCGTTCGATCACCGGGCCACTCGCCATCGACGTCACGAGCGACATCACGACGAGCGCGACGAACATCGGCTCCTGGATCAAGCCGTACTGCAGCGCGAGCAACCCGAGGATGATCTCCATCGCTCCGCGCGCGTTCATGCCGAATCCGACGGCCCACGATTCGCGCCAGCTCATCTTCGCCCAGCGCGCGCCGAGCCCGCATCCGACGACCTTGCCCAGGCAAGCGATCAGGAGCACGAAGCCGCACAGCGCGGGATCGAAGTTGGTGATGAAGTTCACCGACAGCCCGATCGAGCCGAAAAAGAGCGGCGCGAAGATCGACGAGACGAACTCGGTGATCGTCGTGCGCGTGCGCTCGCGCAGGTGGGCAGAATCGCCGAGCGCGACGCCGACCAGGAAGCTCCCGAAGATCGCGTGGATGCCGATGAACTCGGTGAACGCCGCGCCGGCGAGCGCCAGCGCGAGCGCGAAGCCGATCACGCCGGTCGGGAAGCTCGCGTGCGCGAGGATCCACGGCAGCGTCCGGTGGATCAACCAACGCACCGCGGTCAGCATCAGCACCGCGAAGCCCGCGGTCACGGCGAGAGTCAGTCCGATCGGCATGTGGCTCGCGCTCGACGTGCCGTACTCGATCTGACCGAGGATCACCGCGAAGACCAGCCACCCGACGAGGTCGTTGAAGACCGCGGCGGCGATCACGGTCATGCCGAAATCGCTCTTGTAGATGTGCAGATCCATCAGCGTCTTCGCGATCACCGGCAACGCCGAGATCGAGAGCGCCGTGGCGAAGAAGAGGGCGAACGTCTCGGGGCTGACGCCCGCGGTGGCGCCGAGCAGGTCCGGCGCGACGCGCGCCGCTCCGAATCCGAGCACGAACGGCAGCGCGATCCCCATCAGACCGACCGAGAGTGCGGCGCGGCCCTGCTTCCACATCGTGGAGAGCTCGACCTCCATGCCGGCGACCAGCAGGAAGAGCGCGATCGAGAGCGTCCGGAACGCGTCCTGCGCCAGCGCGATCGAGCCGTGGTTCGGGAACAGGAACTCCTTGCCCCCCGGCAGGATCGTGCCGAACACCGTCGGCCCGAGCAGGATGCCCGCGAGGATCTCGCCGAGCACCACGGGCTGCGACAGGCGCCGCGCGACCTCCCCAAGCACCCGCGCCGCGACGAGGATCGTCGCGATCGCCAGGAACAGCCGGACGATTTCGTCGCCGGTGAGCTTGTCCACGCGGTCTTGTGGTTTCGGTCGGGAGGGGAGCGGCGTGCCCGCGCGAGCGGCGCACAAGTATGCCCCGCGGACGACGGCCGAGGCCACCCGCGCGTGGAGGAACGGGTGCGGAAAGCGCTTCCTCGCAACGACCGAGCGGCGAGCGACCGAGCTCGACTCGTCCGGCGACGAACGGAACCGCGTCCGCCGGTCAGCGCTTGCGGACGGCGCGGATCAGGCGCTCCATGTGCTCGAGGTGCCTCTCGAGCGCTCGACGGCCCGCCGCCGTCAGGCGGAACTCGGTGCGCGGTACGCGGCCGTCGAAACCCTTCGTGCAGGCGACCAGTCCGGCGTTCTCGAGCTTGCGCGAGTGCACCGAGAGGTTGCCGTCGGTCGCGCCGACGAGCTCCTTCAGCTCGACGAACGAGAGTGAGTCGTTGACCGCGAGCGCACCCGCGATCGCGAGGCGCATGCGCTCGTGCAGCAGCTTGTCCGCATCGGTCTCGTCCGCGGAGAGGCCCGGCACGTGTTGGAGCTTCGAACGCTCGCGCGACTTCTCGGCCTTCCGTTCACCCACGGCGTCCTCCCGCGATCCATGTCCCGAAGATCACGTGCAGCGCGCCGAAGCCCGCGGCGAGCCAGAAGTTCCCGAACGACGCCGGCGTCAGCAGCGCCGCGAGGCCGAGCAGGTCGAACGTCACGCCCATCCAGAGCACCTCGGGCAGCGAAACCAGCCCCGCGCCGATCAGCGCCGTGCCGTAGCCGAGCAACCAGACGCTCGGCAGCCAACCGAAGAGCCCCGCGTTCGCCAGCGCGAACGTCAGGATGCCGGTCGCGACGAAGCTCGGCGCGAGCGCCGCGGCGAAGCGACCGAACTGGGCTCGCGAGGCCGCGCCGCGCTGCGCCATGCGCTCGCTGATCTCCGCCGCGCCGATCAGCGCCGCGATCGCCGCCGCGACCAGCCAGGTCGCGAGCCATTGACTGCGCGACTCCGACCAGGTCGCCGCGCCGGCGCCGGCGAAGCCGACGAGCCCCATGACGACGCCGCCCCACGCCGGCACCTCGCGGAAGCGCGTCGCGCGGCGAAGCGTCGACTCGACGACGTTGAGATGGGTACGAGCGCGCTGGTCGATGCCGGCCGAGCGCACGGACGGGGTCGGGAGGGGGCGGGGAGTCATGGGCTCCAGTCTCCCCGGCGCGCCGGATCCGTCAAGCCCTTTGCTATGCAAAGACAGCGTCGCGCAGGTCTCGCTCGGCCCTCTGCAAGCCGCGTGGGCGTCCCTAGGATGGCGCGCGTGAACCTGACGGTCCTCGCGCTCGCCTTCCTGGCGCTCTTGGTGCTCGCCTACCGCGTCTACGGCGGGTGGGTGGCGCGCCAGTTCGGCCTCGACGACGGACGCACGACTCCGGCGCACACCAAGGCGGACGGCGTCGACTTCGTCCCGACCAGGCCCTTCTACCTGTTCGCGCAGCACTTCTCGGCGATCGCCGCCGCCGGGCCGATCGCGGGGCCGATCATCGCCTGCCAGACGTTCGGCTGGTTGCCGTGCTTGCTCTGGATCGCGGTCGGAGTCGTTCTGATCGGCGCGGTGCACGATTTCTCGTCGCTGGTCGCTTCGCTGCGCCACGGCGCGGTGTCGGTCGCGGAGATCGCTCGCGAGCGGCTCGGCAGCCCGGCGGGGCGCGCGATGGTGGTTTTCATCTGGCTCGCGCTCGTGTACGTGATCGTCGCGTTCACCGACATCACCGCGGGCAGCTTCGTGCGCGGCACGGAGGAACTGGAGGGCTCGGGCGTCGCGTTCAATCCCGGAGGTGCGGTCGCGGCGGCGAGCGTCTTCTACCTCGCGCTCGCGACGGTGATGGGCGTCGTGCAGCGCCTCCTCGCGCCGCCGCTCTGGCTGGTGACCGTGATCTTCGTCCCCGCGACGTTCGCGCTCGCGTGGTTCGGGACGCATGCGTCGCACTGGTTGCTGTTCGATCACCGGACGTGGGCCCTCGCGATCCTCTCGTACTGCTGCGTTGCGTCGGTCGTACCCGTCTGGGCGTTGTTGCAACCTCGCGGCTACCTCGGCGGCTTCGTGCTGTACAGCGCGCTCGCGATCGGCGGCGTCGGCGTGCTCTTCGGCGGCTACGAGATCCAACAGCCGGCGTTCAAGAGCTGGGATACCGGCCTCGCGGGCGGCCAGCTCTTCCCATTCCTCTTCGTCACGATCGCGTGCGGCGCGTGCTCGGGCTTCCACGGGCTCGTCTGCTCCGGCACGACATCGAAGCAAGTCGAGCGCGAGAGCCACGCGCACTTCGTCGGCTACGGCGCGATGCTCGCCGAGGGCTTCGTCGCGCTGATCGCGCTCGTCACCGTGATGATCTTCACGACCGACGAGCTGAAAGGGCTGAAGCCCGGCGTGATCTACGGTCGCGGGCTCGGCGAGTTCCTGACGCTCGTGATCGGCAAGGAGAACCTGCCGTTCGCGATCACGTTCGGCGCGATGGCGTTCTCGACGTTCGTGTTCGACACGCTCGACGTCGCGACGCGGTTGGGACGCTACCTCGTGCAGGAGATCTTCGGGTGGAGCGGCAAGCTCGGCGCGCTCGCCGGCACGCTGATCACGATCGGTCCGCCGGTATTCTTCGTCTGCTACGGTGGCGAGAATTCGTACGTCAAGTTCTGGACGCTCTTCGGCGCGTCGAACCAGCTGCTCGCCGCGCTGACGCTGATCGTCGTCAGTGTCTGGTTGCGCAAGAACGGGAAGAGCGCGTGGTTCACGCTCGTGCCGATGGCGTTCGTGCTGGTGATCACGCTGTGGGCGCTCGGGACGCTCGCGTGGACGAATCTGCGGGCGAGCGCCGGTTTCGACGTCGCGCTCGCCAACGGTGTCGCGGCGGCTGCACTGGTGTTGCTGGCGCTCTTCCTGCTCGTGAGCGGAATGCGCGCCCTCGTGCGGGCAAGGCGCTGAAGTCGGATACGACCGCGAACGGAGGCTGCTACCCTCTTCGCCCGAACGACGCACACGAGCGTTTCGGCGAGCATCGACCCCGAAACGCGTTGCAGGAGGAAGCCATGAAAGTCGAAGCGATGATGAAGCGTCAGGTTCAGACGTGCCGCGCGGACCAGACCCTCAACGAAGCGGTGCAGGTCTTCTGGGACAAGGATTGTGGCGTGGTGCCGGTCGTCGACGGCGAGGAGAAGCTCGTCGGCATCCTGACCGATCGCGACGTCGCGGTCGCCGCGTACTTCCGCGGCGAGAGCCTGAAGAACGTCTGCGTCGCCGACGCGATGGGTCGCAACGTGCTGACGGTGCGCAAGTCCGACGACGTCGAGGACGCGCTCGAGCTGATGCGCACGCACCAAGTGCGGCGCCTGCCGGTCGTCGATCCCGACGGACGCGTCGAAGGGATCTTGTCGCTCTCCGATTTCTTCCACGCCGCGGTCAAGGACGAGCACTTGAAGCCGAAGAGGCTCGTCCGCGCGTTCGCGGCGATCTGCGGATGGCGCGAGGACAAGCGGACGGTGGTGTTCGACATCGAGCTCCAGCCGAAGGCGAAGCTCGAAGTGCCGACGGCGCTGCCGACGCCGAAGTCCAAGCCCGCGAAGGCCAAGGCGTCGAAATCGACGCGTTCGAAGAGCTCCGCGCGCTGAGCGCGGGGCGTTCGGCCCCTCCCCAGGCGGGGCGGCGCGACACGCGTCGCGCCGCGCGTTCCGTGACGGTGCGGCGTATTCGCGTCGCGTGCGCAACGGGCGTCGAGACGCGCGCTCACCTCACGGCTGGATGAGGAACGTCAGGGCGTCGGACATCCCAGCGCCGCTCGCGCTCGCGCGGTCGCGGAACCAGAACTGGCAGAACACCTCTCGGCCCGCGACGAGGTTGGGGTCCACGCCCGAGCGGAGGATCGGGTTGAAGTCGAGCTGCAACGCTCCCGAGCAATCGTCGGGCGGAGGATTCCCTCCGGAGTACGCCGAGCGCGTGCGCTCCAGCGGCGGTGCGATGCACGCCGGCCCCGCGTGGAACGGCGGGGCGCTCGGGGCGAAGCCGTAGAACAGCAGACCGAACTTGCGGTTGATCACCGGCGCCGCGCGGAGCTCGAACGGCGCCGAGCCCGACATCGAAGGTTCTCCGCTCGATCCGATCGCGGGCTGACATCCCGCCGAGGTCGTCGCGGCGACGCAGTAGCTCGCGATCAGCGCGGCGCCGCGATCGACGACGAACGTGTCGGTCGCGTGGTTCGTGTCGCCGGGCACCAGGTTCTTCGCACCGCTCCTGAAGCCGATGCGTCGACCCTCGGACGTCATCGTCGGGTGCTCGGACGGGCCCAGCGCTTGTACGCCGCCAACGCCGACGCTGACGCGCACCGTGCCGCGGGTGAGTCGGTCGTGGAGGAAGACGTCGTCGGTCGAGTTGGTGTCCGACGGAACCAAGGTCGAGGCGATGCTGTCGAACGCGACGAAGCGACCGTCGGGCGAGATCACCGCCTCGCCCGAGCGTCCGTCGCCCTGCGTGCCGTCGGACGCGACGCTGACGATCTCGGTGACGCCGGTCAGCCGGTCGTGCACGAAGACATCCGCTTCGCCGTTGACGTCACCCGATACCAGATTGGACGCAGCGCTGCCGAAGCACACGAAGCGGCCGTCCGGCGTCAGCATGCCCTGGAACGAGATGCCGTTGCCTTGCTCGCCGGTGCTGGAGACGCTGACGAGCTCGACCACCCCGGTCGAGAGATCGCGCACGAAGACGTCCTGCAGACCGTTGACGTCGTGGCTCACGAGGTTCGTCGCCTGGCTCATGAACACCGCGTAGCGTCCTTCGGGCGTGATGCTCGCGTTGCTCGCATGTGCATTGGCTTGTTCGCCGGCAGGATTGCGGTCGACGAAGTCCGTCGTTCCGGTCACTCGGTCGTGGAGGTACGAGTCCCAACTCCCGTTGCTGTCGCCGAGCACGAGGTTCGTCGCGTGGCTGTCGAAGACCACGAAACGCCCGTCGATCGAGATCACGGGCATGCAACCGTTGACGTGGCAATCCGAATCCGCCTCCGCCCCCGCGGTGCTGACGCTGACGCGGTCGATCGCACCGGTGGCGCGATCGAGCACGAAGACGTCCTGGAGACCGTTGTTGTCGCCGACCACCAAGTTGCTCGCCGTGCTGGCGAAAACGACGAAGCGACCGTCGGACGAAATGGTCTCGGTGCCGCAGCCGCCGTTGCTCTGATCGCCGTTGGGCGCGAGGCTGACGCGCTCGGTCGTGCCCGCCCACAGATCGCGGACGAAGAGGTCCGAGCAACCGTTGGTGTCGCCGGGCACGAGATCGTCGGCGAGGCTGTCGAACACGGCCCAATGGCCGTCGGCCGACAACGTGGGCGGCGACGAGTCGGCGTTGCCTTGCACGCCGGCGGAGCTGACGCTGATGCGCGTCGTGGTCTGCGCGGCGGCGCTGGACGCGGCGGCGGCGAGCAGCCCCGCGCACGCGATGGCGATTCGAACCTGGTTCGTGGGAGACACAGGACACGTCCCTTCCTGTTGGCGGGCTTTCGGCCCGAGAGCGTTCGAACCCCACGATTAGGGTGCGCCCGCCGCGCCGCGATACGCCGGATCCCGTACCGAGCGTCGGAGGCGCGCGCGGGCAGCCCTCTCGGACGCGGTCGAGCGCCGCGACGACCCCGGGCCGCGGACGAGCCCCGTCCGGAATCGCGCGACGCTCGCGCTCGCCAACGGAGTCCGCTCCTGCCCGGCGCCGGATTCCGTGCGGGGAGCCGCCTCCAACATCGAGCTCCCGCACCGATTCGCCCAGCGCGTCCCGCGCTCGGCGCGAGCGTCACCGCCAGTGCTCGAGGAACGGCGTCACGCGCGCCTCGAGGCTCGGCGGCAGCTTGCGGTCGAGCAGCGCGAGCACCTCGTCGCGTTTGTAGCGCGCGGAGAAGTGCGAGAGCACTCTGGAAGCGCTGCGCGCCGAACGCGGCGGCTGGGGGCTCGGGTCGAAGCGTAACGACGCGCGCTCTGTCGCGTCTCGAAGGGCCTGCTCGGTCACGCTGCGAGATCGCTCGTGCTCACTCCGCGAGCTCGATCACGGTCGGCGCGGCGCGATCACCGAGCGTACGGTTCTCACTGGACCAGATCAGGTCGCGTTCGTTCGGTGAGCAGACTTCCACGAATGCGCTCTCGGGCAACGCGACGACGAATTGGGTCACGCCTGGCCGCACCACCTCACTGAGTAGCACCGCCCCGCGCTGAGAGACGCGCAGCAATACCCACTCGCGCCGCGATCGGACGAGAAGGGCCGATTCGCGACCGGCGACGAGATCGACCTCGACGATCGGCGGAGGCGCGCCGTCCACGACGCGTACCCCCGAGACGATTCCAATCAGCGTGCTGCTCATGCTCGCGGCAACGGTGTATTCCCCGGCCTGCAGTCCGTTGAACTCGAGTCGTGCGGGGCCTGACGCCGCCGCCTCGAGCTCCATGCTCCCGTTCACCGGATTCCAACGCGTGAGTGTCGCGGAATGGACGGCTTCGGACCCACCAACCTGCGACCTGCAATCGACGCTCATGGAAAGTCCACGTGATAGAGCGAGACCGATATCGGTCGCAGGAGTCCACGCTTCCGCCGTCGAGAACTCCCCGGGCACTCCCGTTCGAGTTCGTCCGAGTTCCAGGCGGTACTTGCCCCGCAGGAGCGGTTTGGCTTCGAACTTGCCGTTCGGGTCGGCCTCGACTTGGAGGTAGGCGCCGGTGAGAGTGTCGGTCGCGAGGATCTTGCAGCCCGCGCAAGGCTCGCCGCGCTCGTTCAGCGCGATTCCCGAGATGGCGAGCCCGCGCGCGGACCGCACGAGTACTTCCACCGTCCGTTGATCGCCAGAGACCGAGAATCGCTCGGGCATCGGCGCGGCGTCCGCGTGCGCGCGCCAGGTTCCGACGCAATTCGGATTGTCGACGTCGTGCCAACCCGGGGCGACCAACCAGTTCCCTGCCGCGACCGCCGGAAACGAAAAGACGCCATTCGGATCCGAAACCGTCGAGGCGACGACCCGATCGCAGGTCATGAAGTACCGCACTCGTGGATCGTCATCGTGCACGAGCCAGACCAAGCAGTCGCCGACCGGCACGTCGGCTTCGTCGACGACTCGCCCGGAAACCAGAGCGCCTGACCCGAGTTCCACAAGGCGCACTTCGCCTGGCTCGAGCGTCACTTGAGCTTCGAGGGCCCAAACAGGCCGCCCGTCGCGGAGTGGGAGCACGGAGTATCGCGTTCGTGGCGCGAGCCGACGGGCTCGCGCGACCTCATCCGAGTCGCTCGCGACGACTTCGAGGCTCCCGTCGGGCACAGAGTCGAAACGTGAATCGACGCGAAACTTCGTCACCCATATGGCGAATCGACCTCTGCTCGAAGACGGTGGAGAATCCCAGCGTACGTCGATGCCCGATTCGACAAGTCGAGGTGCGAGGATCGCCGAGTTCTCCGCCTCGGACTTTTCGACCGCGACGCGGCGCCGGTTCTCCGGCACCTCCGGCTCGGCGTCCTTCAGATTCAGCGTTCGGGGCGTGTCCACGTGCTCCGTCCGCACCATGCCGGTCGCGGATGGGTTCGCCGCATCTCGGAGCAGCACGAATCCCAGCACGGCACCGATTGCGGCGACGATGGCGCCGGCAAGGACGCGTTCACGGTTCGACATTTCGCGTACGGCTCAGTCCTCGGCGAACCGATCGGTCAGTTGCATGCGGAACAGGATACCGCCCAGCGGAACGACAGCGTGCAATCGACGTCGAACAGCTTCGTGCCCTCGCCACAGTGCCCGCCGATGACTTGCGTCACCGTGCATGTGTTCCCGAAACTCAACTCCGTCGCGCTTTTCGAGCATCCGACTCCGATCTCGCAGCCGGGGCAGGAGTAGACACCGGTTGTCTGGTTCACCAGCATGGTGTTCGCAAAGGTCCGGGCGTCCGCCATGGTCGCGAAGCAACCCTGAAACGCTATGTGCACGGTGTCCATTGCGGGCCAGCTCGGGTTGTGGACGGAATCTCCTCCACACTCGAGCACGATCGACGAGAGCGGGGAGCGCGACTCGCCGGGCACGGCAACCGTGACCAGAAGGATCGCCGCGATCGTGAGCCAACGAGGATTGCGAGTCATGTTCGCCTCTGTGGGTTCTCGGGGAATCGAGTCCGAGGTCGCCGCGATGGCTACCTCTGAGCCCGACCGTAACCCCCCCCCCCAGCTCCGCGTCAACCCCCGAGGATGCGCCGCGTCACCGCCAGTGCTCGAGGAACGGCGTCACCCGCGCCTTGAGGCCCGGCGGCAGCTTGCGGTCGAGCAGCGCGAGCACCTCGTCGCGTTTGTAGCGCGCGGAGAAGTGTGAGAGCACCAACGCTTCGTTCTGGAAGAGCTCCGCGCGTTCGATGATTTCGTCGAGGTGCGTGTGGCCCTTCGAGCGACACTCGTCGACCGGCACGCGCTCGTCGAGGAAGGTGCACTCGAGCACCAGCACGCGCGCGCGGCGCACGACCTCCTCGCGCTCGACGAGCTCGATCAACGTGTCGCCGCTGAACGCGAACTCCGGCGTCTCGACGAGCTCGGTCATCTCACGCGCCTCGCCGCGCATCCGCCGATCGAGCTCCGTTTGCGGGAGCTCCGCGAACTCGGGCCGCAGCTTGCGCTTCTTGCTCCACAGCGCGTACCCCTGCGTCGCGACGCGATGCGGCGAGCGGAACGGGCGCGCGAGCAGGCGGCACGGGAGCTCGAACTCCTCTCCGGGCGCGAGCGGCACGACGCGGTGCGCGAGCTCGGATCGATCGAGCTCCCGCCACGCCGCGAACAGCGCCGCGAACGCCGCCTCGTTCTCGCGCGGGATCACGTACGTCGGCGCGGGCGCGCGGCGCAGATGGCGCAGCGCCGCGTGCGACACCACCGCGCCCATGTGGTCGACGTGCGCGTGCGTGAAGAGCAGCGTCGGTCGTTGCACCGCGGCTTCGTGGACGCGGCCGAGGTCGATCCCGAGCTTCCACTCCGGCAGGTCGAGGAACGTCTCGATCCCGCCGATCGAGATCCCTCCGAGCTCGATGCCATGGACGCGCACGCGGCGTGGAGCGTACGTGGGCCGCGCGCCGCCCGCCAGGCGGCCGCACGGCCCTCGATTCGCGGATTCGACCGACACCGAAGCGCTCGATTAGGGTTAGCTCTCGGCCCGGACCCCAAAGAGGAGGACCCAGACCATGTTGCGCAAGATTCCGTTCGCGTTCGCGTTGCTCGCCGTCGGCGGCACCCAGCTCTCGACCACGTACACCGCCGAGCAGTCCGTTCGCGTCAGCGTCGAGAGCGAGTTCTCGATCGAGACGACCAGTTTCGAAATGACCGTCGACGGCGAACCCGTCGAGGGCGGCGGCTTCGGCGGAGGCGGCGGCAGCGAGACCAGCCGCAAGCTCGTCCACGTCGACAAGTGGGTCGGCGTCGAGGACGGGCACGCGAAGAAGGTCGAGCGCACGTTCGAGGATCTCGTGAACAAGAGCGTGATGCGCTTCGGCGAGAACGAGCGTGAGTCGTCGGCCGAATCGCCGCTCGCGGGCGTCACGCTCGAGCTCACCGCCGGCAAGGACGGCGAGGTCGAAGTGAAGGTCAAGGAAGGCGACACGCCCGCGCAGGAGGTCGCGCTCCAGCATCACCAGCTCACGCTCGCGCTCGACGCGCTGCTGCCGGACGGCGAGAAGGAAGCGGGCGCGAAGTGGGACCTCGACAAGGCCGCGGTGCGCCGCGCGTTGCTCGCCGACGTCACGCCCGCGCTCTTCCCGCCGCCCGAGCAGACCGAGGAGTCCGGTGGCGGTCCCGGCGGTCGACGCGGCGGCCGCGGTCGCGGCGGCAGCAGCGGACGCGTGTTCGACCTGGCCGACTGGACGGGCAAGGCGACGTACAGCGGCGACGAAGAGCACGACGGCGCGCAGTGCGCGGTGATCGAGCTCGAGATCGAAGCCGACGGCGAGCTCCCCGAGATGCCGCGCGGCGGCCGCCGCGGCGGCGACGTGTTCGCGCCGGAGCTCGTGTTCCCGTCGGTCGGGCCCAAGTTCGAGGTGAAGCTCGAAGGGAAGCTCTTCTACTCGCTCGCCGACAAGCGCCCGATCGGGCTCGAGCTCGAGGGCACGGTGAGGATCGAAACCGACGAGGATCGCGAAGGCCGCGAAGGCGGCACGATGCACATCTCCTCGACGCAGGAAGGCAAGTTCACGCAGAAGGTGACGATCACCAAGGCCGAGTGATCAGTCCGGCGACCACGGCGGCGCGTCGAGTCGACGCCTGCCGTCCGACGAGCGGCGAGGATCCTCGCCGCTCGTTCGTTTTTCGGCGTCGGGCGTCGAGAGGTCGCGATCCCAGAGCTGGCAGGTGACCTGCTGGTGGCGCTGGTCGAGCGCCTCGCAGTAGTTGGTGTACTTGCAGCGCCGCACTTCCTCGCCGCGGCCGAGTTCGAGCTTCTTCCACCAATCGGGATCGGCGAGCGACTGTCGCGCGGCGGCGACCAGATCGCAATCGCCGTCGGCGAGCGCTCGCTCGGCGAGCTCGAACGTCGCGATCCCGCCGGAGCCGACGATCGGCGTCGCGAAGCCCGCGGCGCGCACGCTCGCTCGGATCGCGCGCGCGAGCGGCAGGTTGCGTCCGAACGGGCCGCGCGCGTCCGCGACGCCGGGAGGGTCGATGCGCACCGTCGGCATGCACTCGTGGCCGCTCGGACCGGTGTACGGGTAGGCCGCTTCGCCGACCTTCGGTTGCGCGGCGTCGTCGAACTTGCCGCCCTTCGAGATCGAGAGGAAGTCGAAGCCCGCGCGCGCGAACTCGACGCCGAACGCGCACGCGTCCTCGATGGGCGAGCCGCCCGCGATCGCTTCGTCGCCGAGGTAGCGGCAACCGACGACGAATTCGCGGCCGACGCGCTCGCGCACGGCGCGGAAGACCTCGAGCGGCAGTCGCGCGCGGCCCTCGCGCGAGTTCCCGTAGCCGTCGGCGCGCGTGTTGGTCCGCGACAGGAACGAGGCGAGCGTGGAGGCGTGCGCGAAGTGGAGCTCGACGCCGTCGAAGCCCGCTTCGCGCGCGCGCAGCGCGGCGTCGGCGAAGAGCGCGGGGAGCACGCGCGGCAGCTCGGCGACGTGCGCGAGGTGCACGTCGGTGACGCGCTCGCGGAAGCCGTGCTCGAGATCCTCGCGCTCGCGCGCGGAGAGCAACGCGAGCAGCGTCGGGTGGGGGAGTCGGACCAGGAGCTCGCGCAGCTCGTCGTCGTTCGCGTGCTCGGCGCGCGCGTCGAGGGCGCGCAGTCGCTCGCGGTGCTCGTCGCGCAGCACGAGAAAACGCCGCAGGAACTTCTCCTTCTCCGGCCGGCGTTTGATCGCGAGGAAGTCGATCAGTTGCACGAAGAGCTTGGTGCGGCCGTGCGAGCGTTCGCGGACGGCGGCGACGAGCTCGCGGAGCCCCGGCACGAACCGCGCGTGGCCGATGCGCAGCAACGGACCGCTCGGCACGTCGCGGATGCCGGTCGCTTCGAGCACGAGCGCGCCGGGCTCGCCGTCGGCGAAGCGGCGGTACCACGAGAGCACGTCCGGCGTGACGAAGCCGTCGTCGCTCGCGCGCCACGGCACCATCGCGGGCACCCAGGTGCGGGTGCGCAGCTCGAGCTCGCCGACTCGGAGCGGCGAAAAGAGTCGGCTCGCGCTCGCTTCTTCGCGCGTCGGCCAGCGCGTCGGCTCGATCGGCCACGCGCGCCGCAGCGCGCGCGATTCCTCGGGGCGGCGAAGCCCGCGCGATTCCTCGTCGCGGCGCGGTGCGCGTTCTTCGGAGGCGCCGTGCGGCGCGTGCGTTTCGTCGTCGTTGCGGTTCACGCGCGGCCCACGATAACGCGCGGTCAGCGCGGACCGATCGACAACCACGGCGCCGAATCGCGCGGCCGCCCGAGCCGCCGGACGAGAAGTCCGACGGCGGCCCCGAGCGCGCCTCCCGCGACCGCGGCCGCCGCGCCAGGGCGCGAGCTCGACGTCATCGCCGGGACCAGCGTGACGACGAGCCAGAGCGCGAGCCAGAGCGCCGCCGGAAGCGACACCGCCGGCATCCACACGCGGCCGCCGAGCGCGCCCGGCGCGGCCGCGTGCACTCGCGCGTGCGGGAAACACAGCACGAAGAACACGACGCACGCGGTCGCGAGCGGCGCCGCCCCGACGTGGAGCACGTCCGGCGGCGGATCGAACACCAGGAAGCCCGCGTGACCGGCGGCGATCGCGAGCAGCGCGAACCCGGCGAAGCGCGCGCGGCCGAGCGCGAGCTCGACCTCGCCGCCGAAGACCGCGAGGATGTAAAGCTCGAGCACCAACTGCCACGCTCCCGTCGGGACCCAAGCGGACGCGACGAACGAGCCGCACCAAGCAGCGAACGAGTCGGCGTTCGGGAACCCGCAGCGTGCGGCGAGTCCCTCCGATGTCGTGAGCTCGACGACGCCGACGACCCACGCCGTCGCGACGAACGCGAGCGCGAGCCACGGCCGTCCGACGGATGTCGAGCGATCGATCAGGACCGGGAACCCGAAGTTCGCGAGCACGCTCTGCCACGGCTCGACCGGCGCATCGGGATCGTCGTGCGCGTCGGCGCAGGCGCCGGCGACCTCGAGGCGCGCGACCGCCTCGCTCGCGCGCGGCGAGAGTCCACGCGCCGGCCCGGGCGCGCGCTTGCCGAGCCGTTCGATCTCGCCGCGATCGAACCAAGCGCATTGGCAGGTGACGCACGCGTCGACCGGCACCGTCCACCCGCGCAGCGTGGCGATCGCGATGCCCATCGCGCGCTCGCACGACGGACAGATGCGCAGCGACTCCAACAGCGGCTCGCGCACCGCGTGCCAGAGCTCGTTGACCGCCTCGTGGTCGGCGCTGTTGCGCAGGAAGTCGACGGTCGCGACGCGGCCGTCGCAGCCGAGGCACGACCAGAAGACGCCGGTCGCGGCTCGGTGCCGCGCGAGCGGGAGTCGGCAGTTGGGGCAGTGGAACACGCGAGCTCCAGCAGGCTATCGGCCGGCGCGCGCGAGTTCGAACGTGTTGACGGGAGCCCGCGGACGGTGGCGAGGCTCGAGCGCGAGCTCGTGGAGCTCGGGGTCGCTCGCGTTGTCTCTGCCGACAGCGGCGGTCGTCGAACGCTCTCGTCTACCGCCTCCGTTGCCTCCGTCGATCGGCTCTTTCGACCTCTCCCGTCGACTGCTTTCGTCACACGCGCCCGTCGAACGCGCTCGCCAATCGCCTCCGTCGACCGCCTCCGTCGACGGCCGACGCTCGCCCGCGCTCTGTCGCGCCGTCGCGGGCCGCAGCGGTGCAACCGCGGAACTCCGCGCACTCCTTTCCGGTTCGCGCCGCACGCCGGAGGTCGGGAAGCGCCGCTCCGTCGAGCCTCGACCTCGCGTCTCGAAGCGGCTCGATGGCTGGCGGGTTCCGACCGCAGCGGGCAGAATCGACCGCACGCTCGGTTCTCGCGTCGCAGCTCTCCAGTCGAGGAAGGTTCATGAAACTCGGATTCGCGTCGTGGTGTGCGTTGGTCGCTCTCGCTCCGTTGTCGTTCGGCCAGACGTTGAAACGCGTCGGGATCGAATCGCCGGATGCCGCCGCGCTCGCCGAGCGCTTCACCGAGCAGGGCTATGACGTGCTCGAAGGCTCGGTCAAGTCGGGTTCGATCGAGCTCATCGTCAGCGACGCGAGCCTGGTGATGCTGGAGCGGGAGGGCTTCGCGCCGCGCGTGCTCGAGGTCGGCCGGCCCTACAAGGACATTCAGGCCGAGCAGGCAGCCCAGTCCCCCCAATCCACCGGGGACGCCGTGCCCTCGGGCTACCCGAACGGCACGCAGATCCTCGCGTCGATGACCGCGTCGGCGAACGCGTTCCCGGCGATCTGCCAGCTCGTCGACCTGACCGCGACGCTCGGCGTGCCCGCGACGGTCCAGGGCCGCCACATGTACGCGTGCAAGATCTCCGACAACGTCGCGAGCGACGAGGACGAGCCGACGATGCTCGTGCTCTGCGGCTCGCACTGTCGCGAGCTCGCCGTCCAAGTCATCGGCCTCGACACGATCACCAAGCTGACGACTCTCTACGGTTCGAACCCGCAGGTCACCGCCGCGGTCGACAACTACGAGATCTGGGTGCTCCCGAACGCCAATCCGGACGGCTACGAGCACGTCTTCAACGTCGACAACCTCTGGCGCAAGAACCGTCACGTCTTCGCCGGAGGCACCGGCGTCGACCTCAATCGCAATTACACGTTCGGGTGGAGCTCCGCCTGCGCCGGCAGCACCTTCATCCCCGACGAGACGTACAAAGGCCCGAGCCCGGCGTCGGAAGCCGAAGCGCAGACCGTCAAGGCGCTCCAGAACCGCGAGCGCTTCGCGAAGGTCCTCGACTACCACTCCTACGGCAGCGAGACGCTCTGGGGCTACCTGTGTTGGGGCCATCCGTGGGGCGGGATGATGCAGCTCGAAGCGATCCAGATCTCGCTCGCGACCGGTTACGGCGGCGCCGAGCGTCCGCCGAGCGCGCAGGGCGAGCAATGGCACGACCCCCTCGCGTACCACGGCACCGCGGGCTTCCTCACCGAAGTCGGCGTGCAATTCCAGCCGTCGTACGCGAGCGCGCTCGCAAACGAGGTCGCCGACGCGTGGGGCGGCACGCTCTACTTCGTGAACCGTCCGATCACGTTGCGCGGTCACGTGCTCGACGTCGTCAGCGGCGCGCCGATCGCCGCGGCGATCACGTATCCGGGCGCGACGTTCTCGAACGGCGAGACCAACTCGTCGGAAGCGGCGTTCGGTCGCTACCACGCGTGGCTCCCCGCCGGCACGACGCAGGTCAAGTTCACCGCGCCGGGCTACGCGAGCCAACAGACGCCGATCGTCGCGACTTCCACGAGCGCGCAGACGCTCGACATCCTGCTCGCGAAGGACACCAACGCGACGTTCTACTGCACGTCGAAGGTCAACGCGCTCGGCTGCACGCCGTTCATGGACGCCGACGGCTTCGCGAGCGCGAGCGCGGGCTCCGGTTTCGTGCTCAGCGCCCAGAAGGTGCTCAACAAGAAGCCCGGCCTGCTCTTCTACTCGTCGGTTTCCGCGCACGGCTCCGCGTTCCAAGGAGGTCACCTCTGCGCGAAGCCGCCGATCGTGCGCACGCCCGTCCAGAACTCCGGCGGCTCCGCGACCGGCAACGATTGCACCGGCACGTTCGTGTTCGACTTCAACGCCTACCTCGCGGCGGGCGGCGATCCGAGCCTGAGCGCCGGCTCGAACGTCTGGGCGCAGTACTGGAGCCGCGACCCCGGGTTCGTCGCTCCGAACAACACCAGCCTCACCAACGGTACGACCTTCACGCTCCTTCCCTGAGATCCCCCCCAATGCACAGTCTCACCCGTTTTGCGCTCGCGTGCGCGGCTCTCGCGCCGCTCTCGTCCGCGCAGAGCTTCAACATCGACGTCGGCGACAACCTGATCATCTTCCCGGTGCCCGTGAACTCGTACGTCGCCGCCGCCGGCCAGAGCGGTGTGTGGAACTCCTCGAAGTTCCCGTACAGCACCTCGCTGGTGAACCTCGATGGCTCGCCGAGCTCGGCGACGACCGCGAGCAACCAATCGTCGTCGTACAACCACTTCCCGAGCACGCTGTCCGGCGACGACTACAACTTCATGGTCGACATTCAAGACGTGCCGGTGATCGGCGGGCCTTGGTCGTGGACGTTCGCGGGGCTCTCGAACGGCGACTACGTGCTCTACACGTACGCCTGGGCGCCGGAGAACAACGGCAACAAGACGCGCGTCGACGTCGTGGGTTCGCCCGACGGAGCACAGGACGTCGGCGGGCTGTGGTCCGGCGGCGCGTACGTGGCCGGCGTCACGCACGCGGTACACCACGTCACGGTGACCAACGGCCAGATCGACGTCACGGTCGAGGGCCTCAACAACTCCAACGGCACGGTCAACGGGTTCCAGCTCGTGTCGCTCTCGAACACGTTCACGACGTATTGCACCGCGAAGACCGCGGGCATCGGCTGCGTGCCGGCGATCGCCGGCGCGGGCGTGCCGAGCGCGAGCGCGGGCTCGGGCTTCACGATCAGCGCCTCGAACGTGATCAACAACAAGAACGGCCTGCTCTTCTACAGCACCAACGGCGCGCAAGCCGTGCCATTCCAGGGCGGCACGCTCTGCGTCAAGGTGCCGATCAAGCGCACGTCGGTGCAGAACTCCGGCGGCAATCCGCCGCCGAACGACTGCTCGGGCTCGCTCTCGATCGACTTCAACACCTACATCGCGGGCGGCACCGACCCGAACCTGGTCGCCGGCCAACTGGTCGACGCGCAGTACTGGTTCCGCGACCCGGGCTTCTCGCCGCCGAACAACACCGGCCTCTCGGACGCGATCGAGTTCGTGATCCAGTGACCGCGCGCGAGCGGTCGTGACCTCCGCGAGGCGGCCTGCGGGTCGCCTCGCGGTGTTTTCGGACGGCCGCGCCGCGAAATCCGAGATCGGCGAAGAGCCGCGGGCTTCCGCTCCGTGCAAGCGGGCTGCCACGATGACGCCGATGGATCGCGAACGCCCGATCGAGCTCGAGAGCCTGATGCGCCGCCAGGGCTGGCTCGCGGCGCTCGCGAGGTCGCTGGTCCGCGACGCGGCCGCCGCGGACGACCTGGTGCAGGAGACGTGGCTCGTCGCACTCGAGCGCGCGCCGCGCGAGGGCTCGACGACGCGCGCGTGGCTGCGCACGGTGATGCGCAATCTGCGCCGCGACCGTTGGCGCGAGGAGACGAGCCGCGGTGCGCGCGAGCAGCGCGTCGCGCGCCCGGAGGAGCTCGACGAGCACTCCGCCGAACGTCTCGACGGCGCGGAACTCGTCGTGCGCACGGTGCGCGAGCTCTACGAGCCGTATCGGACGGTCGTGCTGCTCCGCTACTTCGACGAGCTCGCGCCGGCGGAGATCGCCGAGCGCCTCGGCGTGCCGGTCGCGACGGTGCACACGCGCCTCGCGCGAGCGCTCGATCGTCTGCGCGAGAAGCTCGACCGTCGCGCGGGCGGCCGCGAGAACTGGCTCGCGTGCGTCGTCCCACTCGCCAAAGGCGCCACGGTCGCAGGAGGCTTGCTGATGAAGACGCAGGCGAAGGTCGGGCTCGTGGCCGCGCTGCTCCTGTTGGTCGCGGGCGGCGGGTGGTGGTTCGCGCGGCCGACGGCGTCGCCCGGCGCGCTCGCAGGCTCCGCGCACAGCTCCACAAGCCTAGCTCCGGAAACCTCGACGCAGTCACCGCCCGTCGTTGCGAGCGCGTCGGCCGTCGAGGCGAACCATCCAGCCGCTGGCGACGATTCCGCATCGCGATCGGTCGCCGCCGCGCGCCCGGAAGTCGTCGTGCGCGGTCGCGTGGTCGACGAGCGTCGTCGGCCGGCCGCGGGCGCGACGGTCGAACTCACGCTCGGCGACGAAGCCCCTCGTGCGACGATTTCGGGGGATGACGGCAGCTTCGAGTTCGCGCTTGCGATTCGTCCGACCAGCGGCGCGCGCGCGACGTTTTGGGCGCGCCTCGGCGACGATCGTGCCGGCGCGCGCGCGACTTGGATCCCAGGTCGAGAGCCGCAGGGGTGGCCGGGAAACGCTCCGCCGATCCCAGTCGAGTCGGAAGTGGTCGTTGCGCCCATCCCATTGCTCCCGGCGACCGCGCTCGACGTCAGCGTGCTCGAAGGCGGAATTCCCGCCGCGGGCGCAGAAGTCGTCGCGCATCTCGATCCCGACTACCCGGGCATCGCGCGCGGAATCACGAACGAAGCGGGCGTCTTCCGACTGCCCGCGATTCCCGCTGGTCTCGTGCGTATCGAGGCTCGGCGAGGGAGCGCGTGGCTGCAACGAGCCGCACACTTGCCCGACGAACCCCGTCTGACGCTCGCGCTGGTACCGCAGCGCGAGGTCGAGCTCGTCGTCGAGGACGAGTCGACTGGGGCACCGCTCGCCGGCGCCACGATCGAAGGCACTGAACCGACGCAGAGCTCCGCTCGGCGTGCGCTCGCGCTCGACTATCGAATGCGCGACTCGCAACTGCGGCGTGCGGAGCTCACGCGGGTCACCGACGCTTCCGGCCGCGCGCGACTTGCCTGGCCGACGGGGAGTGTTGGATTCCTCCGTGTCCGTTGCGACGGCTATCGGCCGTTCCCGAACGACGAGCAAGGCGATGCGCGCCTCGAGTCGATCACCGACGAGCTACGCATCGCGCTGTCGCCGCTCGGCGGTCGCACGGTCGCTTGGCCGATCGCCGACGGCGAAGTCGCCGCGCCGGCGGAAGGTGAACGGGTGCGGTTGCAGTTCGAACCCGGCACGCGCAGCCAGAGCGCACCGGGGCCGGTGAGCGGTGTGGTTCGCGGCGGAGAGATCATCGTCGGGCGCGTCGACGGGCGCTCGTCCTTCATCGCGCGAACCAACGAAGGAGCGGCGGCTCGCTTGAGCGTCGAGGAGGCCGCCGATCGCGGTGAGCCGGCAGTCTTCCGACGGGCGCGCACGCTCTCGGTGCGCGTGCTCGACGCAGACGGCGAGCCGGTCGCGAATGCCGCGGTGCAACCGCGCAGTCCGGGAAACCAGGCCCTGGCTCCGTGGACGATGACGGACGCGTCGGGCCTTGCGACTTGCTCGGATCTCTTCGGAGAGCAAGTCAGGGTGCAAGTCGTCGCGCCGGGCGGCACGGACTCGATGCGCTCGGCGGGAACCGTCGACCTCGAGCACGGCGATGCGAGCCTGGAGGTTCGGCTGGCGCGCGAGATGCACGTTCGCGTTCGCACTCGGATCGACGGCGAAGCGCGCCTGCCCGCCGAGTACACGTTTTCCGCGGGCCAAGGATCGCGCGTGCTCGAAGAGTTCCCGGAACTCGGCGAATTCGTCGCGCTTGCGGCACCGGAGACATTGGGAAACTCACCTCGCGTGATGCTCTCCGCTCCAGGATTCGTGCGCGCCACGGCACCGTTCACGACCGGCGCAGGCGCTGCGCAGTCGACGATCGAGTTCGAGCTCGAGCGCGCGTGCTCCCTGACAGACCGGATCGTCACGCGGCCGGGGGAGACAGCGGCGATCGCGCTGGAGGCCTGGGATGCGGGCGCGGGTCGTTGGCCCAATCCGACGACGCCGCATCCGGAGCTCTACGGGGCGAACGGACCTGGCGGCGTGTACGTCTTCGACGGGCTCGTGACCGGGGGCTATCGAGTTCATGATCGCGAAACCGGACTTCGCTCGGCGGCAGTCGTGCTCACGGAGGAAGCGCGATCCTGCGAGGTCGAGCTCGACCTCGCGGCAAACGACTGGGTACGCGGTCGGGTGGTCGGGCCATCCGTCGCGGAACTCGCTTTCGCACGTGTGCTCGTCGAGGGCATCGATCCGGCGCCGCGCAGCGAGGAGTGGTTGCCGGCGTACCTGTCGCCGGACGGATACGAGCTGTCGAACGATGGGGCTTTCGCGTTCCGCACGCCCCACGATCGGACCGTGACCTTGCGCGCGTGGCATCCGTGGTTGAAGTCGGCGACCGACGCGATCGACGTCCGAGGGGGACAGCGCGATGTCGTCCTGGAACTCGAAGCGGGCGACGACGTCCGGTTGCCGGTGCCCCAACTCGCCGGGTGCGAGTCGGACCGCGGTCCGTTCGTCCGAATCGCGGTCTACCGCGGGTCGGTCAACGACGAACCCGTGGCATGGATCCGCGCACCGGTCGTCGATGGCGTCGCGCGCTTCCGGGGGCTCGAAGCTGGAACTTGGACACTCTGGATCGACCCCATCGAGGACTTCGCACCTTTGATCCTCACGAACGTCGAGATCGGGTCCGGTTCGACGTCCCTGGAGCCCGCGACCTTCGCCCGTGGCTCGTCGGTACGCGTCAAGGTGCTGGTGAACGACTGCGAGGCGGCACCGTCGATTTCGATCACCGCGCACGCGACGGGCGAGCCTCGCTCGACCCGTTGGTTGAACTCGAGGGGCGAAGCCGAGCCCGTGCTTCCGGGGCTGGGTGTGGGTGAGTACGACGTTCGCGCAGGGGTGATGCTGCAGGTCGAATCGCGAGTGACTCGAAGGCTCGTGCTCGACGGGACGACGGACGTCGAGCTCACGCTCGATCTGCGTTGAGCGTCAGGCCGGCAGTTCCTTCGGCGCGGCGGCGGCGAACTCGGTCGTCGCGCGGCCCGACAGCGAGCGCTTGTAGATCACGAAGTTCGTCCAGCACATCAGCGGCACGATCGTCGCGCCGAGCAGCGGAACCGGTTGGAGCGCGATCACGCCCCAGTTGACGAAACGCACGATCCACTTCGTCGTGCAGCCGCGCAGCGGCGGGATGTAGCCGCGCACGCCGGTGATCATCGTCAGACGGTAGTAGATGACGCCGGGCACGACGCCGAGCAGCGGCACGGCGCTCAGCAGGAAGCAGATGCCGAGCGTGCGCGGCAGGCGCTGGTCGAGCGCCGCGAGGTACGACTGGAACTCGCCGGCCGACAGGAACGTGATCCGGCCGCACGTGTCGCAGGTCTGGCGCACTTGGCGTTTCGGCAAGCGCGTCGCGCAGTCGGGGCACCGCTTGCGCGCGACGAGCTCGAAGCGATGGAGCGCGACGTCGGGCGTCGGGTCGCTCTTCGGTTGGCCGAACACGCCGACCTTGCGCGGCGCGGCGACCGCGGTGCCGCACGAGTGGCAGCGCGTCGCGTGCTGGAGGATCCGCGTGCCGCAGTTCGTGCACGGCGTCTTGCTCGCCTCCTCCTTGCGCTCGGCGCGCTTGCGAGCGACGTACAGCCCGAGCGCGGTCAGCGCGGAGAGGACGACCGCCAGGATCGGCAACAGGACGAGCACGAAGATGCCCATCACCGTCCAGATGTTCTCGATCCAGTTGATCAACGTCTGCAGCCCGATGTCGTCGTCGCCGTCGAGCTCGTCGATCAACGCGACGATCTGGTTGCGCAGCATCGTCATGCCGAACACGGTGCCGGCGGCGAGCGCGGAGAAGCTCCACGAGAACATCCCGAGCTTGTCGATCGTCGTGACGACCTTCTCGGTCTCCGGATCGAGCACGGCGAGGCTGACCACCAGCGCGACGAGGCTCTTCATCAACGCGTCGAAGTCGGCCATGAACGCCTTGAGCTCCGCGGACTTCGCCGACGCGATCTCGACCACCGCGAGCGCGCCGAGCACGCCGAGCGCCGTGTTGCTGGTGAACCAGTCGGGCGCGCGCGACAGGACCTGGATGACCTCGCGCTCGCCGAGCCACGGGAGGTGCGCGCCGAAACGTGCGAGCAGCGCGGTCACGAACGCCGCGAGGAACGGCCGCGCAGCGAACATCGGCGCGCTTCCGAGGGTGTACAGGATCGAGGTGAGCGTCATCGGAGGTGGAGGAGGCGGTGTCGGGCGCTTGCGCCGGCGGTCGGTCGCCGCCGGACTCGCCGCGCGACGCTCGCCCGCTCCGCGGAAGGGGCCGGGACAAACTAGCGAACGCGGCGCGAAAGCGCGCGGACCCGTTGCGCTCGCTGCGCGCGATCATTCTTCGCGCGGTCGGCGCTCTCGGAACGGTTCGGCGGTCAGCGAGCGAGCAGCGCGAGCCCGCGCAGGCGCCGCGCGACGATTTCGGCGACGAACTCGTGCCCGCGCGGCGTCCAATGGCCGTCCTTCGGGAACGCGACGCGCTCGCCGCGCGAGGCGGCGGCCGCGAGCTCGGCCTCGAGGTCGAAATGCGTCACGCCGCGAGCGTCGAGGCGCTCGCCGAGCCAACGGTCCTCGGTCGTGATCACGACGAGCTTCGCGCCGACCGTCGCGCACTCGCGATCGAACGTCGCGAGGATCGTCGCGACCAGGTCGCGGCCGCGCTCGACGGTCGCGTGCGTGGGCTCGGGCTCGCCGCGCGCGTACCAGCGCTTCGCGAGCGAACGCCACGCCTGCGAGTTGCGCTCGAGCCACGACTCCGGCACCGGCACGTTGGTGAGCACGAGCTCGTCACCCGCGAGCTCGAACCGAGGCTTCGCCTTGCCGTAGCTGCGGTCGCCCATCGCTTCGGGCAGGTCGTTGCCGCACGAGAGCACGAGCACGAGCTTCGGCGCGCACGGCACGTCGAGCGGGAGGAGGCGGGCTCGCCCGCGCCAAAGGAGCAGCTCCTGATCGACGCTGAAACCGGAAACCGCGAGGTTCCAGACGGTGAGGTCGAGCGCGCTCTCGAGCCGCGCCGCCCACGTCTCGCTCGCCTCGACGCCCCAGCCGAACGCGAACGAGTCGCCGAAGACGAGCACGTCGGGCGCGCGCGCGGGGAGCGACGCTTGGCGACGGAAACCGTGCTCGTCGATCGTGATCTCGACGTCGAACTCGTCGGTCGCGTGCCGCAGCTCGGCGCCGGGGCGATAGCGCCAGCCGAGGACGTCGTCGTGCTCGACGTAGCGCGGATTGGTGCTCGGACCGGACGTCTGCGAGCTCCAGAGGCGCGCGCCGAGCTCGAGCAGGCCGAGCGCGCCCAGCGTGGCGAGCGCGAGACGTGCGATCAGGCGACGACGCGGCTTCGCGGGGACGTTCGACGGAGGCATCGGGCGCGCGGTGGGGACCGCGGGGCGATCTTAGGCGTCGGCGCGACCCGCAGCCACGAGGTCGGCGCGTCTCGCGCGAGCCGTGGATCGCTTCGCGGCGAGCAGCGCGTCGATCGGAACGAGTCGAGGGAGCTCGGCGGCGCGGGGCGCTACGCTCGCGCGCACCATGGAGCGTCGTCGTTCGCTCGCCGCGTTGCTCTGCGTCGTGCCGTTGCCGTCGATCGGCGTGGTCGCGTCGATGTACGTCGCGCCCGGGCCGGTCGGTGCGGGAGTGTGGCTCGCGACGAAGGTGCTGTTCGTCGTCGCGCCGCTCTGTTGGCTCGTGTTCGTCGAGCGCGGCAAGCCGAGCCTCTCACCCGCGCGCCACGGCGGTCTTGGTTTCGGCATCGCGAGCGGCGTGGTGCTCTCGCTCGCCGTGCTCGCGTTCTGGCACTTCGTCGGCGAAGTGTGGATCGACGGCGCCGAGCTGCGACGGCTCGCGGACGCCAACGGCATCGGCGAACACGCGAGCTACCTCGCGATCGCGATCTACACGATCCTCGGCAACTCGTTGATCGAGGAGTACGCGTGGCGCTGGTTCGTGTACACGCAGTTCGCGCGGCTCGTGCGGCCGACGAGCGCGGTCGTTGCGTCCGCGGCGGCGTTCACGGCGCACCACACGTTGCTCTTGAACGCGCAGTTCGGCTGGAGCTTCGCGCTGGTCGCTTCCGTCGGCGTGTTCGTCGCCGGCGCGTTCTGGTCGTGGACGTACGCGCGCTATCGGTCGGTCTGGCCCGGATGGGTGAGCCACGCGCTCGTCGACGCGACGTTGCTCGCGATAGGGTGGGTGCTGATCTTCGGGTGACGCTCCGTGTCGCACCGCTGCGTCCCGAGCCTCGCGCTCCGACGAAGCGGGAAGCAGCGGTGCGACGCTCGTCAGCCGAGCGCGACGCCGAAGAGCTTGCCGACGCTCCACGTCGCGCCTCCCGCCAGCGCGCCGATCGCGAGCATCCGCAGGCCGCTGAACCACGCGCCGCGGTTGGTGAAGAGCGAGAGCGCCGCGCCGACGCCGAACAGCGCGATCGAGGCGACGATCGCCGCCGCGAGCACCGCTTGGTCGCCGGTCAGGAAGAGGAACGGCGCGAGCGGGACCAGCGCGCCGACCGCGAACGCCGCGAACGACGACCCGGCGGCTCCCCACGGCGAACCGAGGTCGTCGGGGTCGAGCCCGAGCTCCTCGCGCGCCAACGCGTCGAGCGCGCTCTTCGGATCGCTCATCACGCGCGAGGCGAGCTTCTTCGCGTCGGCGTCGTCGAGGCCGCGCGCGCGGTAGACGAGCGCGAGTTCCTCGGCCTCCTCCTCGGGATACTCGTCGAGCTCGGCCTTCTCGAGCGCGATCTGGTACTCGAAGAGTTCGCGCTGAGAGAGCACCGACACGTATTCGCCCGCCGCCATCGAAAACGCGCCGGCCAAGAGACCCGCGAGCCCCGCGATCAGGATCGCGTTCGGCGCGGCGGCGGCGCCGGCGACGCCGAGGATCAAGCTCGTGTTCGAAACCAGTCCGTCGTTCATCCCGAAGACCGCGGCCCGCAGCGAGCCGCCGCTCGACGCCGCGCGATGGCGACGTTCGGGCGAGAGCGTCGTCGGCATCGCGTGGCCGGAGCTCAACGACGGCACCGAGTAGAGCGAGAGCCCGCGCACCTTGAGCGCGGCGAGCATCGGCCGCATCGAGCGCCCGCCGAAGATTCGGATCAGCCGCGCGGCGATCCGCGCGCGCGTCTCCGGCTGGAACGAGCTCGGCGGAGGCGATCCGGCGGACTTCAGACGCTCCGCCCACATCCCGGCCTGCTTCTCGGCGTTGTCGGCGAGCTGCGCGAACATCCGCGCGCGCGCATTGCCGCTCTCCGCCTCGGCGAGGACGCGGTAGAGGAACGCCGACTGCTTCTCCTCGTGCCAACTCTCGAGCGCGGCCATGGCGAGAGCCTACGCGGGCCGCTGCCGCGCGCAATGGACGTCGAGACGCGGCCCCGACCGAACTCGCTGCATCAACCCGGCTTCTTGACGAAGCTCAGCAGGTAGAGCAGCACGATCGCGCCCGCGAACGCCATCAAGAGCTCGCCGAGCGAGTTCGGCGCGGCGCTGAGGCCGACGACGCGGAAGAGGAAGCCTCCGAGGACCGCGCCGATGACGCCGATGATCACGTTGCCGAGCACGCCGAAGCCCTTGCCCTTGGTGACGATGCCGGCGAGCCAGCCCGCCAGGCCACCGATGATCAAGAACCAGATCACTTGCATGTGCTGCCTCCGTTCCCGCCCGAGTGCGACCGTACGCCCGCAAGTCGGCGAGTGTCAACGAGACGCCGGCCGGGACGACTCCGCGCGCGCGAGCGCTGCGCTCCTCTTCCCGCCGCGTCTCACGCGCCGGCTGCGCGGGCGCTCCGAGCGCCGCCGCGGCGGCGTAACCGTGCGATAATCCGCTCCGGCGTTCGCGCAGTAGCCTCGAAGCGGGTCCGCAGGCCCGCCGCTGTCGCTCGTCGCGACGCGGGCGGTGGATACGACGGCAGGAGGTTCGATCATGGGCAAGCTCTGGATCGGCGGCTCGGTGCTCGCGCTCGGTTTGGTCGGCGTGCAGGCGACGCCCCTCGAGCGGACGGCGGTGTTCAAGGAAGAGCGCGTGTCGCTCGAGTACAACGCGACGCTCGGCGAGATCGCGCTCTGCGTCGAGGCGGAGTCGGAGGCGAGCGTGATCGGGCTCGAGGTCCGCGATCCGCGCGGCGTGCCGATGCTGCGCATGAAAGGCGGCCAAGGCGCGGCGCTCGCGCTCTCCGGGTTCGTCGTCGAGTCGCGCGAGATGACGCCCGACGAGCTCCGGCACGAGCATCCCGAGGGGCTGTACACGCTGCGTGGCACCAGCGCGGACGGTGAAGCGTTGCTCGGCTCCGCGACGCTTTCCTACGCGCTGCCGTCGGCTGCGACGATCGAGTATCCGCCCGACGGCGCGGTCGGCGTTTCCGCCGACGGCTTCGAGCTGCGTTGGAGCTCGGATGCGAGCGCGGTCGCGTACGAGATCTCGCTCGAGCAAGAGGAGAGCGACACGATGAAGGTCACGCTGCCCGCCGGCGCGCAGTCCTTCGACGTGCCCAAGGGCTTCTTGAAGTCGGGGATGAACACGCACGTCGAGGTGGTCACCGTCGGCGCTGAAGGCAATCGCACGATCGTCGAGCACTACTTCACGACGCGCTGACGAGTCCGGAACGCCGCGGCACCCGAACGTGCCGCTCGAACGAGGAGAGGGAAGAGATGGCTAGTCGTTGGATCGCGTGCGCGCTCGCCGCGCTGGGTCTTGCAAGTGCGTGCGTGACCGAAGGAACGCAGCCGTCCGACGCGGAGGCCGCCGCTTGGCCGACGCCGACGCCGCTCTCCGACGGCACGCGCTTCTCCGCGTCGATCACCCATCCGTTCCTGCCGCTCTCGAGCGTGCGCTACGCCGAGCTGCGCTCCGACGACGAGCTCGTCGTCCGCGAAGTGCTCGACGAGACGCGTCGCGCGGGCGACGTCGAGTGCTTGATCCTCGCGGAGAAGGAGTACGAGGACGGCGAGCTCGCCGAGATCTCCTACAACTACTTCGCGCAGGATCCCGAAGGCAACGTCTGGTACTTCGGCGAGGAAGTCGACGACTACGAGGACGGCCGGGTCGTCGGCCACGGCGGCGCGTGGCTCGTCGGACGCAACGCGGTCGAGCCGTGCTTGATCATGCCCGCGCATCCGACGGTCGGATTGCGCTTCAAGTCCGAGAACTCGCCGCCCGACGCGGAGGAGTTCGACGAAGTCGCGGCGATCGACGCGACGTTGAACGTGCCCGTCGGCGCGTACCGCGGCGTCGTCGTGATCCGCGAAGGAGATGTCGCCGGCAAGTGGAAGGAGCGCAAGTTCTACGCGGCGGGCGTGGGGCTGATCCGCGAGAACGAGGAGCTCGCGCTCACCAAGCTCGGCAAGGACTGAGAGTGTGTGACGAAATCGATCCCACCGTTCACCGAGCCCTTCGTTTGGCGTTCGCTCGCGGTCTCGAACATCGAGACACCGGCTCACGTGGCGCGAGGGCGCGATCTGTTCACGCTCTCCGAGCGCGTCCGCTACCGAGCTCGCCGCGGATCGAGCGCGCTCACTCGCCGAAGCGCGGCACCTCGTACGTCGCGTGCGGGTCGATCGCAGAGGCGTACGAGCTCTTCCACAAGTCGGCGAAGAAACCGTCGAGCGCGCCGCCCAGCGCCGCGCCTTCGAGCAAAACGCCGACGTTGCGACTTTCGTAGAAGTAGTCGCGCTCCCAGTTGCTCGTGCCGAGCCACGCGCGCTCGCCGTCGACCACGCAGTACTTCGCGTGGACGACGCGCGCGAACGGGACGTAGCCGGTCGAGCACTGCGGGATCGTGACGAGCTTCACGGCGAAGTGTTCGAGAGGTTCGAGCTCCTGCAGCGCCTCGATCGTGCCCTTGCGCTTGCCCCAGTCGGCGACCAACAGCTCGACGTCGACTCCGCGCGCGGCGGCGCGACGCAGCGCTCCGTCGAGCTCGTCCCACGGTGGCGCGTTGCGCATCGCCGGCTTGTACGTCAGGAGTTGCACGCGCACCGACTTCCGCGCGCCGTCGATCAGCGCGACGATCCGCGGCAGGTCCCACAGCGCGGCGTCGAGCGCGTGCTCCTTCGGGCTGACCAGCGGCGTCACGCGCACCGTGCCTCCGGTCGCGTCGAGCTCCAGCGGGAACGCGCTCAGCGCGTCCGCGGCGAGCTTCGCCGGCGCGTCGAGCGACTTGACGCCGAGCTGTTTCCCCGCCGCTTGCCAATCCTGCTCGAAGCTGGTCGCGAACACGCGCGCGATCTCGGGCGCGGCGATCCGCACGCCGAGCTCTTGGATGTGCTCCAGCGAGCGCCAATCGAAATTCTGGCTGCCGAGGTACGCGCTCGTGCCGTCGACGACGAAGTATTTCGCGTGCAGCACGCCGCCGGCGCCGTCGGCGAAGTCGAGCTTGCGCACCTCGACGTGCGCGTGCTTCGCGAGCGCTTCGAGCGTCTCCGGGTACTTCGCCCAGAACTTCGCGTCGGCGAGGAAGCGCACGCGCACCCCGCGCGCCGCCGCGCGTTCGACCGCGGCGAGCACGGGCGAGAGCTTGCTGCCCGGCTTGTCGCAGACGTAGAACTGGGCGAACGAGAGCGACTGCGTCGCGCCGTCGATCATCTCGCGCCACACGACGTCGGCGTCGCGGATCGAGGCGTGGTCGAGCGTCGTTTCGAGCGGCACCGACTCGACGAGTTCGATTTCGGGCGCGGGCGGGACCGGGGCCTGGAGCAGGGACAGGGCGAAGAGCGCGACGAGCATCGGAACCTCCGTGGGCCGGCCAGTATGCAAGGGCGAGGCTCGCCCCGCGCGGCGCGCGACGGCAAACTCTTGCTCGATGATCCAACCGAAGAGCGTGCTCGTCACCGGCGCGAGCCGCGGCATCGGCGCGGCGATCGCGCGGGTGCTCGCGCGCGAGGGCTGGTTCGTGTTCGCCGCCGCGCGCTCGAAGGCGGAGTGCGATGTGCTCGCGCGCGAGATCGCGGCGACCGGCGGGCGGGCGGAAGGGCTCGAGCTCGACGTCGGCGACGTTTCGTCGATCACGCACGCGATCGATCGGATGAAGGATCGCGACCTGACGCTCGACGGACTCGTCAACAACGCGGGCATCGCGATCTCGGCGCCGCTCGTCCACGTCGGCGAGGACCTCGTCGAGAAACACCTGCGCGTCAACTTCCACGGTCCGCGGCGGCTGATCGAAGCGTTCCTGCCCGAGATGCGCCGCCAGAAGTTCGGTCGCATCGTCAACGTCGCGTCGTCGGCGGGCTTGCGCGGCTACAAGTACGTCAGCGCCTACTGTGCGTCGAAGCACGCGCTCGTCGGCTACTCGCGCGCGGCGGCGGACGAGCTCGCGGGCTCCGGCGTCTCGATCGCGTGCGTGTGTCCGCACTACGTCGATTCGCCGATGACCGCGGCTTCGGTTCAGCGCATCGTCGAGAAGACAGGTCGCAGCGCGGACGACGCGCGCGCGGTGCTCGCCGAGCAGAATCCGGGCGGCAAGCTGGTCACCGTCGACGAAGTGGCCGCTACGGTGGTCGAGCTGATGGGCGAGGGGCGCAACGGCTGGCTGGTCGAGCTCGACGGCGCGACGAGTCGGGTGCTCGAACGGCGCTGATCAGCCGGCTTCGGCGGTCGTGACGGGGAAGTACGTCGCGGACGCATCGGGATCGATCGTCGTCATCACGAACGGAAGCTCTTCGTCGCCGAACACGTCGAACGCCAACTCCCACGCGCGATCGCTGACAGCTCGGTACGCGTCGTCCGGCACGTCCAGCAAGTGCACGAAGTGCCGAATCGCCGGATCCTCGTCGGCCGTGAACGGCAGGACGACGACTCGATACTGCGGCCAACGGACCTGCACGGTTGCCAGGAACGCGTCGAGCTTTGCTTGGTTCATGCACACACCTCTTCCACGAAATCCTCCACGCGCGGCAGCAATTTGGCAACGTCTCTCGTGCGAACCAACTGCGGACGATAGTCCGCTTGGAGCCGCAGGCTGTACGCCTCGACGAACATCGCCGTGTCGGCGTGTCGTCCCCGCGCGCGGTAGACGTGATTCTTGGCCGTCGAGTGTTTCCAGTCCGTGTAGGGTCCGAGATCCGCGGGATGCAGCCCGCGGCGGATGAAGACGTGGACACACGCTTGGAACAGCGCGTAGTAGAGGCGGCTCATCGAGGAATCCACCAACGCGGCGTCCAGCAGGAGCTTTGCCGCGGCGACGTTCTGTCGGGCCTTCTGGTCCATGTTCCTCTCCCGCGGGAGACCCGCGGGCTCTACCACCAAGACCGTCGACCACCCTGCCGGTGACACCTTTCCGCGCGGAAGTCGGTCGACCGAGCGCAAAGCGAATCGACCGCTGTACCGCCCGGACCTAGACTTCGCGGCATGTCGCTCCAGACCTTCAATCCGTCGGGTTGGAAGACGCCCAAGGGCTACTCCAACGCCGTGGTCGCGCCGCCGGGCGCCAAGCTCGTCTTCCTCGCCGGCCAGGTCGCGTGGGACGCGAACGAACAGCTCGTCGGCGCCGGCGACTTTGCGCGGCAATTCGAGCAAGCGCTCTCGAACGTCGTCGCTGCGCTGCGCGCGGCCGGTGGCGAGCCCGCGCACCTCGCGACGCTGACGATCTTCGTCGTCGACAAGCAGCAGTACATCGCCGCCACCAAGGACCTCGGCGCGATCTGGAAACGGATCGTCGGCCGACACTACCCGGCGATGGCGTTGGTCCAAGTCGCAGCGCTGCTCGAGGAAGGCGCGCTGGTCGAGATCCAGGGCGTCGCGGCGATCGCTTGAAAGGAGCACGCGGATGAGCTTCGAGCATCACGGGTGGTCGGGGATCGATCTCCAACGCATCGATTCGCAACTGCAGCGCATCAGCCTCGTCGGACGCGCGCGCGGTCGGCGGTTGAGCGAAGCCCAGCGCGATCTCGGGCGCGTCGCCCTGGTGACGCGTGCCTTGTCGGAGCTGATGATCGCCAAGGGCCTGATCACCAAGGACGAGCTGCTCGCGCAGATCGAGCGCACGGACCTCGAGGACGGCGTCGCCGACGGCGAGCTCGCACCCGAAGCCGTCGTCCCGGGCACCAAGGTCGCTTCGAAGCGACCGTCGCTGCCGTCGGCGCCGCCGCCGGAGGTGCTCGCGCGCGCGCGCAACCGCGTCGAAACCCTGCACTCCGCGCGGCCGACGTGTGCGGAGCCGGTCAACGCCGAGCTGATCGCCCGCGCGCAGAAGCGTTTGCAAGCTGCGCGCGAGAAAGAGCGCAAGGCGAGCGTGGAAGCGCGGAAAGCGCCGATGCAGTCGAAGAGCGAGCTCGTCGCGCGCGCTCGCGAGCGCTTGAAGGCCGCGAAGGAAAAGGAACGGCGCAGGAGCCTGCCATGAATCCGAAACATTTCCGCTACTCCGAATCCGAAGGCGTCGCGACGATCCGGCTCGACCGGCCCGATCGGCTCAACGCGCTCACCTTCGATTCCTACGCCGAGCTGCGCGACACGTTCGCGGCGCTGCGCACGCGCGCGAGCGTCCGTTCGGTGATCTTGACCGGCACCGGACGCGCCTTTTGTTCCGGCGGCGACGTCAAGGACATCATCGGGCGCATGTTCGCGATGAACGACGCCGAGGTGCTCGCGTTCACGCGCATGACCTGCGACTTGATCGAGAACATGCGCACGCTGGAGAAGCCGATCGTCGCCGCGCTCAACGGCACGACCTGCGGCGCGGGCGCGGTGATGGCGGCGGCGGCGGACGTGCGGCTGGCCTGCGACGAGGCGAAGATCGCGTTCCTCTTCACCAAGGTCGGCCTGTGCGGCGCGGACATGGGTGCGGCGTGGCTCCTGCCGCGCATCGTCGGGCTCGGGCACGCGAGCGAGCTCTTGATGCTCGGCGAGTTCATCGACGCCAAGCGCGCGCACGCGATCGGGCTCTTCAACAAGGTCGTGCCGCTCGAAGGGCTGATCGGCGAGGCGCAGAAGTGGGCGCAGAAGCTCGCCGATGGTCCGACGATGGGCATGGCGGTGACCAAGCGGATGCTGAACGCCGAATACGCGATGACGTTGCCCGCCGCGATGCAAGCCGAGGGCTGGATCCAAGCGGAGTGCATGAAGCATCCCGACTACAAGGAAGGCTTCGACGCGGCGATGGCGAAGCGGCCGCCCGAGTTCCGCAAGCGGAGCGCGCGGTGAGCGGCCCGACACCCTCGGGGCTCTCGGAGCTCTCGGCGCTCTGTCGTCGCGTCGGCGCGGCGGGAGAGCCGATGCTCGAGGGCCTCGACGAGACCGCGGCGGCAAGGAAGGCGCTCGCGATCCTCGCCGAGGTCGATCTGCTGCGCTGGACGGTGCCGCACGCATTCGGCGGGGCGAAGAGCAACGGGCTCGCGAGCGATCGAGACGTCAGTGTCCGAGCGCTCTGCGCGGCGCGCGCGGAGCTCGCGTACCGCTCCGGCATGCTCGACGTGATGTTCGTGATGCAAGGGCTCGGCTCGTATCCGATCGCGCGCGCCGGCTCCGACGCGTTGCGCGCCGAGATCCTTCCGCGTGTCGCGGCGGGCGAACGGATCGCGGCGTTCGCGCTGACCGAGCCCGAGGCCGGATCCGATCTCGGCGGAGTGGCGCTGCGCGCGGAGAAGCGCGCGGGGGCGTGGCGGCTGAACGGCGCGAAGACGTTCATTTCGAATGCCGGCATCGCGAGCTTCTACACCGTGCTCGCGCGCACTTCGGGCGAGCCCGGCGCCGATCGAGACGGCGGCAAGGGCTCGTTGACGATGTTCCACGTGCCGGCGAACGCGCGCGGGCTCACCGCGACCCGCTTCGAAGTGATCGGGCCGCACCCGATCGGCGAATTGCACTTCGACGGCGTCGAGATCGACGATGCCGAGCGGCTCGGCGCGGTCGGTGAGGGCCTCGAGGTCGCGCTCGCGACGCTCGCCCGTTTCCGCACGTCGGTCGCGGCGGCGGCGAACGGCTTCGCGCGGCGCGCGCTCGACGAGTCGATCGCTCGCTTGAAGGCGCGCAAGCAGTTCTCGAAGCCGCTCGCGGCGAACCAGGGCCTGCGTTTCGACCTCGCGGAGATGGACGCGCGGCTGCGCGGCGCCGAATTGCTCGTCGCCGAAGCCGCCGACGCGGTCGATCGCGGCGAGCGCGCGGTCAAGGAAGTCGCGCGGGCGAAGCTCGTCGCGACGGAGACCGCTTCGTGGATCTGCGACCGCGCCGTGCAGCACTTCGGCGGCCTCGGCGTGAAGAAAGGCAGCGTCGTCGAACGCCTCTTCCGCGACACACGCGCGCTGCGCATCTACGAGGGCACGAGCGAGATCCAGAAGCTGATCCTCGCGCGCGAGCTGGTCGACTGAGCGCTACGGACTTCGCGCTACGCACATTGGATCGAACCGGATCCGCCCGCCGGCGCGATTAGAGTGATCGGGAGGTGCCGACTCGATGCGTCGGCGAATGACCATGCGTAGTTCCGTCCTCTTCGGCGTCGTGGTGGCGTTCTCGGCGAGTGCGCAGGACCTGTCCGCCCAAGGCGAACCGCTCTATCGCGGCGAGCTCCTGACCATCGGTGCAAACCCGAGTCCGATCGCGTCGAGCGGATCGGCGATGGGTGATGTCGACCACGACGGTCGTCTCGACCTCGTCACCGCCAGTTACACCTCGATGGCCCTCATGGTGTTCTTCGGGGACGCGGTCGGCGGGTTCACGTCGAAGACACAAGTGCCCATGCCGTGGGCCGCGGTCGACTGCGCGCTCGGGAACATGAATCTCGATGCCCATCTGGACTTCTTGGCCCTGAGCTACGGCGACATCTTCCTTCGCTATGGCGACGGTCACGGCGGTTTCTCGGCGGCGATCACACTCCCCACGGGACTTTCCGCCGAAGCGAAACTGCACCTCGCTGATCTGGACGGCGACGGCAAGCTCGACATCATCGCCGTCGGCACTCCGGGGCTCTCCATTCGACTCTCGATCCCTGGTCTGAACAAGCCGCCCAAGCTGGTTTCGCTCGGCACGACAACCAAGGACGTCGCGATCGCCGATTTCGACGGCGACGGCGATCTCGATCTCGTCGTCGTGGACTGGGACGGCGACGCAGCGAGCGTGTTTCTCGGGATCGGCCTCGGGGCATTCACCGCCGCGAGCACTTATCCGGTCGGCCACCACCCGTATGCGATCGCGGCAGCCGATCTCGATGGGGATGGCGCGCTCGATCTCGCGCTCGCCAACGAGGGCTCCGACGACGTCAGTCTGCTCCGCGGCGACGGCGCGGGTGGTTTCGCTGCGTGGACCACGCTGTCTGTCGACTCCACTCCGCGCGCGATCGAGATCGTCGACGAGGACTCCGACGGAGCGCTCGATCTCGTCGTCGGCTGCACCCTCGGGCGCACCGTCGACGTCCTGCGCGGCGACGGCCACGGAAGCTTCGTTGCGAAGGCGGTGCTTCGCGCCGGCATGTCGCCGAACGCCATTCACGCGGGCGACTGGAACTCGGATGGCCGGGTGGATCTGCTCACGACGAGCTCCGAGGCCCCGGCCGTCTGCTCGCTCGTCCGCGACGACCGCGGCTCGCTCGAAACGACGATCCTTCAACGACTCGGTGCGCCCGCCGCAGCGACGATCGCGGCCGACTTCGATGGGGACCTGCGACCGGACCTCGTGAGCGCACATGCCGCGACCGGAGATGTGCGCTTCGCGCCGAGTTCGACGGGTCCGAAGTTCGCGCCGACGCGTACCTTCCCGGTCGGCTTCGCGCCGCGACTGCTCGCCGCCGCCGATTTCGACGGCGACGGAGCCCTCGACATCGCGTGCGCCGGGCCGGGCGTGGCGTCCGTCCTGCTCGGCGACGGTACGGGCAACTTCTCGACGACGAGCACGAGCACCGTGAACGCCGATCCGTGCGAGCTACTCGTCGGAGACACGAACGGCGATGGCCGGCCCGACCTGATCGTCGCCGCAGCGACGGCTGGGGCGCTCGATCTGTTGCTCGGCGACGGGGCGGGAGGATTCGCGCCCGCGACCCAGATCGTCGTCGGTGGCCCGCAGGGCGGCGCGGGACTCGACTACTGGGACGGCGACGGCTTGCTCGACCTCGTCGTCTCGTTGACGACGCAGGCAGAGGTCCGCCTGC
Organism: Planctomycetota bacterium; assembly: GCA_016220085.1. Classification (GTDB taxonomy): domain Bacteria; phylum Planctomycetota; class UBA1135; order UBA1135; genus JACRIN01. The sequence continues at coordinate 35,265 of JACRIN010000010.1, read as the reverse complement.
TGCTCGGCGACGGCAAAGGCGGGTTCACGTCGAAGGAGTCCTGGCCGCTCAACGATCCCGGTGATCTCGCGCTCGCGCACTTCGACGCGGACGATGCGCTCGACGTCGCCGCCGTCACCGACTCACGCTACGTGTCGATTCACGTCGCGACGGCCTTCGGCTCCCACGTGTGGAGCAAGCGAGTCGAGCTCTCCACGTCGATCGACGAACTCGAGTCAGGGGACTTCGATTTCGATACACGCAACGACGTGGCCGCTCTCGACACGACGCGCGGACTGGTCGCCGTCGCGTTCGGCGACGGCATCGGCGGGATCCCGAGCGCCCGGTATTTCCAGACGCCGCTCGGCGCGAACGAGCTCACGGTGGGCGATTTCGACGTCGACGGAGGTCTCGATCTGCTCGTCGCGATTCAGAGCGACGCGGGTGCGGCACTGCTACGGAGCCGCGGCGCGTGCCATCAACGGACCTACTGCGAAGGCAAGGTCAGCGTCGACGGCTGCTACCCGACGATCGCCTCGTCCGGGACGCCGAGCGCGAGCGCGACGTCGGGCTTCACGATCACCTGCGACGGCGCCGTCGAGCAGCAGCCCGGCGCTCTGCTCTACAGCCTCTCGGGTGCCGCGCAGATTCCGTTCGCCGGCGGCGTCCTGTGCCTGCTCGCCCCGATCCACCGCACGCTGTACTCGAACTCCGGCGGCGTGCTGCCGTGCGAGGGCTCGTTCTCGATCGACTTCAACGCGTTCGCGGCCGGAATGCTCGGCGCGGGACCGAGACCGGAGCTCCGCGAGCCGGGCACCGCGGTGTATGCGCAGTGGTGGGGCATCGACACCGATTTCCCTCCGCCGGGCGATCGGCAATTGAGCGACGCGCTGGTCTTCCACGTGTGCCCGTGATCCCGCGCGGTCACTTGGCCGCGTTGTAGATCGGGCCGCCGGCGGCGCGGTAGCGCGCGAGCACCCGAATCGCTTCGGCGCGGCCGACGTCGCAGCGCACCGCGACGCCCTTGCGCGCGAATTCGCCGGCCCAATCCTCGGGCTTGTGGCCTTCGTCGAAACCGATCGCTCGCACATCGGCATCGCGTGCGCCGCACACGATCGAGCGCACGCCCGCCCAGTGCAGCGCGCCGAGGCACATCCAGCACGGCTCGGCGCTGGTGACGAGCTCGACGTCGGCCTCGGAGAGATCGAACGAGCCGAGAGCGCGTTCGGCGAGCGAGAGCGCGACGACCTCGGCGTGCGCGAGCGCCAGACCCGACGCGACGACCAAGTTGACGCCGACCGAGACGAGTTCGCCGCTGCCGCGCGCGAATACCGCCGCGGCGAAGGGACCGCCGGTCGCTTCGTCGACGTTGCGCTCGGCGAGCTCGAGCACGAACGCCATGCGCGCTTCCTGGGTCGGGAATCGGCGTGCCGCGTCGCGCGGACCGGCTTCGAGCCAGCTCGGCAAGCGCACCTCGAAGCTCGCGGCCGCGTCGGTCATCGAACGCCAGCCTACCCCTTCGCGTCGCTGCCCGCCGAGTGCGGGAGTTCATCTGCGGCTCGTAGGCGCGGCATGCGTAGAGCGCGCTGCGCACTCGCCGCGCGAACGACCGCAGCGCGCGAGTTCGCGGGCCGCGCACGCCCGCGCACCGCGCCCACGCTCGGGAGCGCGCACGCGAATTCGAGCTCGTCGACTCACGCCGCGCGCGAAGCGTGACTAGGAGTGCGCCTCGGACGCGCGTGGGCGCGAACGATCGCGCGCGCGTCGCCCGCCGTTTCGCTCTTCGAAGGAGGCTCTCCATGTCGTTCACGAGCCCCGCGTTCGCGCCGTCGCGGCGCGACCGCATGACCCCTCGCTCGCTGGTCCTCGCCGCGGCGGTGACCCTCGCGGCGAGCATCCCGTTCCGCTTCGCCGATGCGCAGTCCGCGATCGGCGCACCCGACCGTTCGCTCGGTGGTCCGTTCGTCTTCGTCAACGGGCCCTACGTCACCGGCCTCGGCGACGGCTTCAAGGGCGCGGACACGAGCGCGCGCGAGCTCGGCTTCGCGAACTTCGGCTACGACACCGACGCCGCGCTCGGCCAGCGCATCGCCGACGATTTCACGGTCCCGACCAGCAAGCACTGGCGACTCAGCGAGCTCCATTGGCTCGCCTACGAGCTCAACCCGAGCACCACGAGCACGATCACCGGCATCGACGTCGCGCTGTGGGACAGCAGTCCGCTCGCGGGCGGTCTGCCGATCTGGACGGGCTCGGTCTACGTCACGAGCGCTTGGTCCAACGCCTTCCGCGTCGACCCGCTCGTACTGCTCGACAACACGCGCGCGATCATCGACGTCGAGGCCGACCTCAGCGGCGCGCCGCTGCTCGACGGAGGCACGTACTGGGTCGACGTGTCGTTGACCGGCGCGGCGATCCTGTCGGGTCCGTTCTCGAACCCGACGGTGCCGCACGCGCCGACCGACAACGCGCTGCAGTACATGTCGCCCGCGGGCTGGTCGCCGGTGATCGACTTCCTGTCGATGCAACCGCAGGACTTCCCGTACACGCTCGAAGGCACCGAGTTCGATTGCCCGCTGCCGGCCGTGTACTGCACGGCGAAGGTGTCGTCGCACGGCTGCGTGCCGGCGATCGGCATGAGCGGCCCGCCGAGCGCGAGCGCGATCGGCGGATGCACGCTCTCGGCAAGCCAGGCCGAGGGCAAACGCGTCGGGCTCTTCTTCCACAGCACGAAGGGCGGGCAAGGCGTGCCGTTCCACGGCGGCTACCTGTGCCTGAAGCCGCCGGTCAAGCGCCACGCACCGACGAACTCCGGCGGCACCGCCGGCACGTGCACCGGGCTCTACAGCGAGGACTTCAACGCGTACATCGCGTCGGGCGCCGATCCTGCGCTGGTCGCAGGCGCGACCGTGTGGCTGCAGATGTGGGGGCGCGACCCGTTCGCGTCGTACGGCGACTCTCTGAGCGACGCGATCGAAGCGATGATCTGTCCGTAGCCGCGGCGCGTGGGGTCATCCCCGCCTCGGCGACTGGTGAGGGGCTTCGCACCTGAAACGGAGCCCCTCCCATCACGTCGCGGTCGGTGCTCAGCGCTTGCCCTTCGGCTTCGCGCTCTTCTGTTCCTCGAACGCGCCGATCTGGCCGGGGTTGCGCAGCATCTTGTCGACCTCGCCGAGGTGCATCTCCTCGGCGTAGATCATCTCGCGAGCGTACTCCTCGAGCATGATCGAGCGGCCTTCGGTGGCCGCGAGCAACTCGTGATACGCCTCGAGCGTCGCGCGCTCGTGCGCCATCGCCTCGCGCAGGATCGCGCCGATGTCGTGGTTGTGCGTCTCGAGCAACGGGCCGATCGAGAGCGAGGGATGCTCGCCGAGATGGGTCACGAGCTCGCCCGCCGTGGTCGCGTGACCCATCGACTCGTCGGCTTGCGCGCGCAGCCACGACACGATCGGAATGCGGCTGTAGCCGTACACCATCAACGAGTAGTGCGTGTAGCGGACGACGCCCGCGAGCTCCATCTCGAGGATCTTGTTGAGCAGGCGGACGACGGCGGGTTTGTCGTAGTTCTTGTCGGCCATGGGGAAGAGCTCCGGGTGGGGGACGTGGACTGGAACGTCGGGAGCGCGGAGTCTAGCGAGCCGCGGCCCGCTCGCGGCGCCTCCCGTTGCCCCGATGATGCGCCACGCGCTGCGACGCGCGACGCGCGCGGGCCGCGGCGAGGCGAAGCGTTCGTCCGCCGCACGCTTTCGCCGAGCCCGCGCTCGCGCCGAGGATCGAGCCTGGCCTCGACGCCGGGCTCGGGTTCGGCCTGGTATGCGAACGCGCGCAGCCGCACCCGCGCGCGCCGCCCGTTCCGTGGACGGCTCGCTAGACTAGTCGGATGGCGAAATTCCAACGGCATGTCTTCGTCTGCACCAACCAGCGCGCGGCGGACGATCCGCGCGGCTGCTGCAAGGCGACCGGCGGCGACGCGGTGGCGGAGGCGTTCAAGGAGAAGCTCCACGCCCGCGGCTTCAAGCGCGTCGTGCGTCCGAACAAGGCGGGCTGCCTCGATCAATGTGCTTTCGGCTGCGTCGTCGTCGTCTACCCCGACGCCGTCTGGTACGGCCACGTCACGCCCGCGGACGTCGACGAGATCATCGAGAGCCACTTCGTCGGCGGCAAGCCGGTCGAGCGCCTGGTGATCCCTTCCGACAAGCTGACCGGGCTCGACCCGAACGCGGCGCCGAGCGGCGCGAAGGGCGGCAAGGCATGAACGCGATGTTGCCGAACACGGTCGAGCGCCTCGACGAGGAGAGCCGCGGCCTGCTGGTCAGGATCGTCGAGGGCCTCGCGTACCGCGAACTGATGTTCGCGAACATCCGCGGGCACGGCCAGAAGTACGTGCACGAGCTCGACGAGAAGCTGCGGCTCGTGCGCGATCTCGAGACCGCGTTGGTGCTCTTCCGCGAGATCGAGCGACTCTACGCGGCGCTCGGCTCGCGCGACGTGATCTCGGCGGTGCGCGATCGCATGGAGCGCATCCCGTACCCGACCTCGCGCCTCGAGCTCGACCTGTGCCTCTTCCTCTGCGAGATCACGTCGCGCACCGCGCTCGCGGCGTACCGCGGCGGCGCGTGCCGCGAGCTCGAAGCGGTCTGCCTCTCGCGCCTGGAGTCGATCCCCGAGCGCGCCGAACCCGAGAACTCCGCGTTCGTCGCGTTCTGCGCCGACGCGAGCAATCGGCCGCACGCGCAGCAGATGTTCAGCCGCTGGCTCGCGATCAGCATGGTCGCGATGGGCCGTCCCGGCAGCAAGGGCGACACGCGGGCGGTCGAACTCGGCTTGCGCAAGACGCACGTCGAGACGATCGCGCGCTCGTTCCTCGCCGAGCTCGAGCCCTTCCGCCAGCGCTGTCACCTCGCGTGGCCCGACGCGAGCGCGATTGGGATCGAGTTCCCGTCGGAGAAGCGGATCAGCACGCGCTGAACGCCGGCGACGCGTGAATCCGAGCGGCGTCGCGCGCCCGTAGGCGTGCGGTCGGCGATCGCGAGCGCGGAGTGCCGTCGCCCCGGCTCACGACGCTCGTCGGAGCGCTACACTCCGTCGCCTTCCGCCCACAGGAACCCCGATGACCCAACCGACCGCCGCCGGGCGCGCGACCAGCGCCGTGCACGATCCCGCGCGCTGGCGCAAGCGCTTCCCGATCCTCGCGTCGACGAATTACCTGGTGACGCACTCGCTCGGCGCGATGCCGGACACGGTGCACGAGAAGCTGAAGCTCTTCACCGATCAATGGGCGACCCGCGGCGTGCGCGCGTGGGCCGAAGGTTGGTGGGACGCGCCGATCACGGTCGGCAACCTGCTCGGGCGGATCCTGAACGCGCCGCCGAACACGGTGGCGATGCACCAGAACGTGTCGGTGATCCAGGGGCTGGTCGCGAGCGCGCTCGACTTCTCGGGCAAGCGCAACAAGGTCGTCTACACCGAGCACAACTTCCCGACCAACATGTACGTGTGGGAGGGCTTCAAGAAGCTCGGCGCGAGGATTCACGTCGTCAAGAGCCCCGACGGCATCGGCGTGCCGACCGAGGACATGCTCGCGGCGATCGACGAGGAGACGTTGATCGTTCCGATCAGTCACGTCTTCTTCCGCACGTCGTTCATGCAGGACGCGGCGGCGATCTGCAAGCGCGCGAAGGAGGTCGGAGCGCTCGTGCTGCTCGACACGTATCAATCGCTCGGTTGCGTGCCGATCGACGTGCAGGCGCTCGATGTCGACATGGTGTGCGGCGGTTCGGTGAAGTGGCTCTGCGGCGGACCGGGCGCGGGCTACCTGTACGTCAAGCCGAGCTTGCAGGCGAAGCTCGAGCCCAAGATCACCGGCTGGGCCGCGCACGCGGCGCCGTTCGCGTTCGAGCTCGGTGCGCAACGGTATGCGAATGACGCGCGGCGGCTGTTGCACGGCTCGCCCGCGGTGCCGTCGCTCTACGCGGCGAGCGCCGGCTACGAGATCATCCTCGACGTCGGTGTCGACGCGATTCGCGCGCACTCGACGATGCTGACCGAGTGGCTGCGCGGCGAGCTCGGGAGCCGCGGCTTCCGCGTCACCAGCCCGACGAACGTGAGCCAACGCGCGGGGACGCTGACGGTCGCGCTCGCGCCCGACGAGCACGGCCCCGCGTTCGTCGCGGCGCTCGAAGCGCGCGGCATCCTGGTCGACCATCGCCCCGAGGCCGGCCTGCGCGTCAGCCCGCACTTCTACACCGAGCAACAGGAGCTCGCGTCCTTCGCCGACTCGCTCGCGGAGCTGCGCCGCACGAAGAAGTGGCAGGACTTCGTCGGCGGCAAGAAGGCCTACTGACGGTCGACCGCACTCAAGGACTCTCACGAAGCCTACCGCTGGCCCTCGGTTTCAGTGCCGCCATCATCTTCAGTCGCCAGAGCTCCCCCCCACGCAAGTCCCCACTGTACACGGGTCAGAGTATGAGTCATTCAGGACCTGCGAGCGCTGCCCGTCCTTGGACGGATGCAAGGACTCCGCGACTCCATCGGCTGCTCTCAAAGGCACGAAGCGATGGCGTCGAGCTCGAATCCGCCAGAACTCGGCCGGTGGCTCGAAGCTAACGGAGAGCATGTGGCGGTTCTGATTGAGGCCATCTCCGTGATCGTGAAGGTCCGCGCGGTCCAACGGACCTATCCGGGCGGTTGGGCTGCCTTTCGAGATGCGGCGCCCAACTCGACCCTCTGTTCCGACAACGAGATCACCAGCCTGGGGTTCATGAGTCCCGCTGACGTCGAGAGCTTCGTGTCCAGCCTAGAGCGGAATGGGCTTGCCTTCATTGCAGATGGCCAGGCACAAGAAATCGCCGTAGTTGACCAGCGACGCGGGTTTAGCATGCCGTGCAGTTGGGCCGAGTTCGGACGCATAGACTTGGATGGCGACCCCCGAAAACAGATTGCGGCATGCCGGCTTGTCGGGTCCACTGAGCGGCTGTTTACCCCGGCTGGCTGGACGTTCGAGAACTCTTTGTCATCGCAGTACCTTTTCGTTGGCACTGGCTGGGTTCCCGAATTCATGGACTTCGTGCGACATGAGCAAGGGCTCGACGTTTACCGCGATTTGCGAACTGGCAAAGAGGTCTACGTTGGGCGGAGCAATGCCTAACGCGGAGCTTCCTGGGGCCGCGCGGTGGTTGCGATTCAGTCCGTGTACAAGCGCGACACGTCTCGCCGACTGAGCTGTCGATGCGCGGGCCGAGTCCCGGATTCGTCGGCGGCATGCGAGTCTGTTGAACGAATGACTGGAGCGTCTTGCGGACACGAAGCGATGTAGGGCCACGGGCGTGGGACGGTGGTGAACGTCTGCGCGGCTCACTGGAGGGTTGCGCGCGTAGGAGCAGATGGAGGCGATGCTCCGCCTCATTCGTCAGCCGAGCACGCGGCATGCGCTGGTCTTGAAGACCAGGTGCACGCGTTTGTCGATCGCGAGTTCGAGCTCGTCGATCGCGGCCGGTGTCAGCGCGACCGTGATCGCGGTCGGCGCGCGTGCGTCGAGCTCGGCTTCGAGCCAACAAAACCCTCCGTCGCGGTGCACCGCGGTGATGCGAGCGGGCAGACGATTGCGCGCGGAGATCGCGTGCGGCTCGAGCGTCGTCACCAGCACGTCCTCGGCGGCGAGCGCGAACAAGATCGCTTGACCGACCGCCAGCCCCGAGCTCGGCACGCGCACCACCGAGCCGCCGGCGAGCCGTGCGAGCGCGATCGAGCCTTCGAGCGCCTCGACGGTCGCCGCGACGACGTTCTCGAGCATCTCGAGGTCGCTCGCGCGCTCGCGCAGGACGCGCTGCGTGGCCCCGAGCGCGACCACGCGGCCGCGTTCGAGCACCGCGGTCCGGTCGCAGAGCGCCGCGACCTCCAACGGATCGTGCGACACGAAGATCGCGGGCACCTGGAACGCGTCGCGCGCCCTGACCAGGTAGGGGAGGATCCGTCGGCGCAGCGGCAGATCGAGCGCGCCGAGCGGTTCGTCGAAGAGCAAGAGCTCCGGCCGCGAGCACAGCGCCCGCGCGAGCGCCACGCGTTGCCGTTCGCCGCCCGAAAGCGTGTCGGCGTCGCGCTCGACCAGCGCGCCGAGCTCCAGGATCGCGACGACGCGCTCGAACGAACTCGCGTCGGCGCGCGGTCCGAACAGGATCTGACGCCGCACGCTGCGGCCGGGCACGAGCAACAGATCCTGCGGCACGTACCCGATGCCGCGCGCTTCGATCGCGAGCGCGCCGCGCTCGTCGAACAGCACCCGCCCATCGATCACCGCTCGCCCCCGCGCGTCCTTGCGCCAACCCGCGAGCGCTTCGAGCACACTGGTCTTGCCCGAGCCCGACGCGCCGAACACGCCGAGCATGCGCGCGTCGGTCGCGAGCTCGACCGAGAGCACGAAGTCGGCGAGCGCGAGCTCCAGCCGGATCTCGAAGCGCGTCATCGGCTCGCCCTCGCCTTGCGCGGCCGCGAGAGCCACTCGACGCTCCACATCAGCGCGAACGCGATCGCGAGCGTGACGCCGACGAGCCCGAGCGCGTGCTCGTTCGAGCCGAGCTGGATGTCCTCGAAGATCGCGAGCGCGAGCGTCTGCGTCTCGCCGCGCACGTTTCCGGCGACGATCACGGTCGCGCCGAATTCGCCGAGCGCTCGTCCGAAGCCGAGCGCGAGCGCCGCGAGCAGTCCGCGCCGCGCGAGCGGAAGCGTGACGGTCGCGAACGTCGCGCCGCGCGAGAGGCCGTGCGTCCGCGCGACGAGTTCGAGCCGCGGCTCGACGCCCTCGAACGCGCCGCGCGCCGCGCGCGCGATCAACGGGAACGCGACCACCGCCGACGCGAGCACCGCGCCGCGCCGCGTGAAGAGCACGTCGAGATCGACGCCGAGCACGCGCGGTCCGAGCGGTCCGTCGTGCGCGAACGCGCGCAAGAGCAAGTAGCCGATCGCGGTCGGCGGAAGGACGAGCGGCACGGCGACCAGTGTCTCGACCACGCTCTTGCCGACGAAGCTCGCGCGCGCGAGCACGAAACCGAGCGCGATCGCGGGCAGCGCCGCGAGCAAGACCGCCGCGCCCGCGACCCGCAGCGTGGTCGCGAGCACTACGGTCAGGTCGGGATCGACGGGCGCCACGCCCTGCTACTTCAGCCGCGCGCCGGGCGGCCTGTAAAGAGCGAAGACCGGAGCGTCGGTTCGCGCGGGGGCCGTCGCTCCGCTACGATGCGGTCCCAAGTCGTCGACGCCCCCCCGCGCGACGCGCTCCTTCGCATGGCTACCGAATCGTTCTCCCTCTTCGATCTCGCCCCCGGTCGCGTCTTCGCCGAGCGGTTCCGCATCGACAAGGTGCACCGCCACAACGGACTCGCGCCCGCGTTCCTCGCCGAGGACCAGAAGAGCGGCGAGCTCGTCTGCCTGACGGTGTTCTCGCCGTCGACGTTCGAGAGCACGGCGCAGGCCGAGGAATTTCGCGTCTCCTGTCAGGCATGGATGCGCGTCAAGTCCGCGCACGTCGCCAAGGTCCGCGAAATCATCGCGCTGCCGTCCGCCGGCATCGCGTGGGTCAGCGAAGTGCCGCACGGCGACGCGCTGAAGCGCTTCACCGAAGAGAAGAAGCGCATGGAGATCGGCCGAGCGCTGAAGGTCGGCGTCGCCCTGCTCGACGGGCTTGCCGCGATCCACCACGTCGGCCTCGTGCACGGCGACATCAAGCCGTCGACGGTCTACGTCGACAGCAAAGCGAAGAAGCTCGGCGTCGAGCTCGTCGACGGCGGCATCACGCCGGGCCTCTGGAACGCGAAGCACCTCGGCGAGCGCACCGCGCTGATCGGCACGCCGTTCTACGCGCCGGTCGAGCAATTCGGCGGCGAGTCGCCGGACGTCCAATCGGATGTCTACAACGTCGCGGCCGTGCTCTTCGAGCTGATCACCGGCGTCTTGCCGTGGCCGGGGAAGAGCTACCTCGAGATCTTCCAGGCGAAGCTCGACCGCCACGCGCCGTCGATGCAGAAGCGCGCGCCCGACCTGGAACTTCCTTCCGGGTTGGAGGGCGCGATCGCGGGCGGCCTGGTCGCGGATCGTCGCGAGCGGTACCCCTCGGTCGCCGAGTTCCGCGCCGCGCTCGAGCGCGTCGTCGCCGAGTAGCCGGCGCGAGCCGGAAACGACCGTCGCGTCATCGAGTTCGCCGCGCGCGGCGGCCGATGAAGTCGCTTCCTATCGGGCGATCGCCATCGGCGGACTCGCGCTCGACGCGGCGTGACGTGCGTTCCTCGCGGAACGAGCGCGTCGCGTTCGTCGCGCGCGCTCGTCGTCGTCGCGCGCGCCCGTGGCGCGCCCCTCGATGCACGAAGTCAAGAGCACGTCCCTGACCGAAGACCGTCGCGCGCGCGCCCGCGTCGCGGGGTGGCTCGTGCTGCTCGCGCTCGGCGTGTCGTTCGGCATCTTCGCGCTGCCGGGCAAGCCGAGGATCGGCGACCGCCCGCAGGCGCGCCCCGACCGCACGCGTTCGGTGCCGACCGATCGCGCGGTGCTGACGCGCGAGATCTGGGTGCGTGTCGGTTCGCTCGGCGGGAGCAAGCCGCGCTCGACCGCCGCGGTCGTCGCGGAGCTCGCGGAGTTCGGCTCGCCGCTGGCGCACGCGGCGCTCGCGGTGCTGCTCGGCGAAGCGAAGCCGCCGACGAAGGAGCGGGGCGCCGTGCCGCTGGAGATCGGTCCGCACGAGCTCGCCGAGCTCCTCTACTCGGTGATCGATCGTCTGCCGCCCGAGGGCGTGATGGCGGCGGTCGAGGACGCGCTCGCCGCCGGTCGGGTTCGCGGTCAGGAGCTCGTCGGGTTGCGCGCGCTCGGTTCGTCGCGGCATCCGCGCGCGCTCGAACTCTGGATCGAGCTCGCCGAGGCGGTACCGCCCGCGAGCGCGGCGAACGAACGCTACCAAGCGGCCGCCGCGCGCTCGTTCGAGCGCTTGATCGACGCCGTTCCGGGCAATCGCGCGAACGTGCGTCTGCGCGCCGAGCGCATCCAAGGCCCCGCGTTGACGTTCGTCGCGCGCGCGATGGCGAAGAGCGACGATCCGGGTTCGCTCGGCACCGTGCTCGCGTTGCTCGGACGCAGTCCGCTGCACGACGGCGGGCTCTTGCGCGCGCTCGGTTCGATTGCGCGGCAATGCCAGCTCGGGCTCGACCCGATCGGCGCCGCGAAGTTGCGCCGCTACGCGCGCGAGTCCGAGCCGATCGCCCGAGCCGATGCGCTCGCCGCGCTCGGTGGCTTCGCCGATCCGGAGTCGATCGAGCTGCTGATCGCCGCGCTCGCCGACCCCGACGAGCTGGTTCGGACCGCGGCCCGCGTCGGACTCGAGCGCATCTCGCGGCTCGAGCTCGGCGCCGAGCGCGCGAGCTGGAACGCGTGGTGGGAGCGCGAGTGGCATTGGGCGGAGACCCGCCTCGGCCTCCTGTTGCCGATGGTCGACTCCGCGGATCCCGACGCGGTCATCGCGGCGTTGAGCGAGCTCGCCGAACACCCGTACCTGCGCCATCAGCTCGCGCGCACGGCGGGCGAGCTCGTCGACGATCCGCGCGAAGCCGTCGCGCTCGCCGCGTGCCGCGTCGCGGGCACGCTGCGTTCGCAGGCGGCGGCGCCGGCGCTGCTGTCCGCGCTGTCGTCGAAGGTCGACGCTCGCCGCGACGCGGCGTGGGAAGCCCTGCGTGCGATCACCGGCCGCTCGCTGCCGCGCCAGGAGCAGGCGTGGCGCGAAGTGTTGGCGCTCGACTGACGCGGACGGCGCGCGGACGCCTCGGGCTTGCCGTCCTCGGGCGCAGAGCGAGCAGGTGACGCGTGGCGAAATCCCGCCGACACCGTACATTCGCCGCATGTCGACCGTCCCCGCTCCGACCCTCGACGCCCCGCTGCCGGCGTTCCCCGCGCGCTTCAATCTCTGCGAGTACTTCCTCGACCGCAACCTCGCCGAAGGCCGCGGGTCGAAGGCCGCGCTGATCGTCGGGCGCGAGCGGCGCACGTACGCCGAGCTCGCGACGCGCGTGAAGAAGCTCGCCGCCGCGCTGCGCCGGGCGAACCTGCGGCCCGAAGAGCGCGTATTGATCGTGCTGCCCGACGGCTTCGAGTTCGCGGAGACGTGGTTCGCCGTGCTGCGCGCGGGCGGCGTGTTCGCGATGGTCAATCCGCTCCTGAAGCGCGAGGACTTCGCTTACTACCTCGCCTACACCAAGGCGCGCATCGTCGTGACCGCGAGCGACGTGCTCCCCGAACTCGGCTCCGCCGCGCGCGAGTCGCGCTTGTGCGAGACGGTGCTCGTCGTCGGGCCGGACGCGGGCGGCTTCACGCCCTACGAAGACGCGGTGAACGCGGAGGACGAGCGTTCGACGCTCGCCGAGCTCGAGCCGACCGGCCCCGACGACCTCGCGGGTTGGCTCTTCACGTCGGGCTCGACCGGCAAGCCGAAGGGCTGCGTGCACGCGCATTCGGACTTCGCGTTCAACACGGAGACGTACGCGCTGCGCGTCGCCGGCTATCGCGAGAGCGACGTGTGCCTGTCGGTGCCGAAGCTCTTCTTCGGCTACGCGACCGGCACCAACCTGATGTTCCCGTTCCGCGTCGGCGCGAGCGTGGTGCTCTTCGCCGGCCGCGCGACCGCCGACGAGCTCTTCGATCAGATCGCCGCGCATCGACCGACGTTCCTGACGAGCGTGCCGACGATGATCAACAACATGCTGCGCTCGCCGCGCGTGGCGGACGCGGATCTGTCGAGCCTGCGCGTGTGTCTCTCGGCCGGCGAGGCGTTGCCCGCGCAGCTCTATCAGGAATGGAAGACGCGCACCGGCGTCGAGATCCTCGACGGCATCGGTTCGGCGGAGATGTTCCACATCTACATCTCGAATCGGCCGGGCGACGTGAAGCTCGGCTCGCTCGGAAAGATCGTGCCCGGCTACGAAGCGCGGATCGTCGACGCGGAAGGTCGCGAGGTGGCCGACGGCGAGCCCGGGCGCTTGCGAGTGCGCGGCGGTTCGACCGCGTTGTGCTATTGGGCCGACAAAGCGAAGTCGCGCGAGACGTTTCAAGGCGAGTGGTGCACCAGCGCCGACATCTTCAAGCGCGACGCCGAGGGCTACTTCTACTACGAGGGTCGTGACGACGACCTGCTCAAGGTCTCGGGCATCTTCGTGTCGCCGCTGGAGATCGAGAACGCGCTGCTCGCGCATCCGGCGATCGCGGAGGTGTGCGTGGTCGGTCGCGAGGATGAGGAGCGCTTGGTCAAGCCGTTCGCGTTCGTCGTCCTGAAGGAGGGTGTGACAGGGAGCGACGCGCTCGCGGCCGAGCTCAAGGCGTTCGTGAAGACCAAGCTCGCGCCCTACAAGTACCCGCGCTGGTTCGAGTGGCGCGCGAGCCTGCCGAAGAACGACCGCGGCAAGGTCTCGCGCAAGGAGCTGAAGGCGGAGCTCGCCGGTTAGCGGTACGGAGCCCGCGTCGAATCCGCCGAGTTCGCCCGGTGTACGCGCGTGCTCCCGTTCGGCGGCGAAATCGGCGGAGTCGAGTCGGGCTGCGTGCTTCGTTCCGTACTCTCGACTGTTCATGGAGGAGATGAATCCCGTATGGATGGCGACGCCGAAGTAGACGGGATCGAATTGCCTGAGGAAAAAGTCAGGATCGAGTCCCCGGCTCAGTTCACCGCGATCATTCAACTGATCAAGCGCGCGCTCGAGGCCGGGACTCTACGACTGGAGCGACCCACCATCCCGTCGTACACCGTCCGAGACTTCTCGACAGTCGAGGACGACGGGCCGTGGGACGATTCAGTGGTTGCCTACTTCGTCGGCCCCGGCGGAGAGCGGTACGAGTTGCAGGTGGAGACCTATCGCGGATCGGGCGGTTGGTTCGGCCCAAGCGAGTGAGTCTGGGGGTGCAGGACAGATGGGGAGCCCGCGTGGACTCCGCCGAGTTCGCCCGGTGTACTCGCGCGCTCCACGTCGCGGCGCGAGCTCGGCGGAGCTCGAGGCGGACTCCTCACCTCCGAACGAACTGCGGAACTGGAGCTACGACGTCGGCGACTCGTCGCGTTCGAATTTCGCGAGCTCGGCGAGGTGCTCGGACGCAGTGCGCAGGCCGCGGCCGGAAAGCGAGTCGATGACGCGGCGCGCGAACGGGCTGTGCTCGGGGCGCTCGACGCATTTCTTCGACCAGACGAGGCCGAACGCCAGCACGACCAGGCCGTCGATCGCGAGACTCCGCTCCAACATCGCGCCGTGCGCGGCCCACGCGGCCTTCAGCTCATCGAGTTCCATGCGAGCCCTCCATGCGGTCCGACTGCCCGCGTCGTTCGAACGCGGCGCGCAGTCTGTCGCTGATGCGTCCGAGCTTCGTGCCCACGTTGGACACGCTGATCCCGAGCACGTCCGCGATCGACGCGTGGTCGTTCCCGTCGAGGTAGAGCAGCACGAGCGCCTTGTCGAGCGAGCCCAAGTTGTCGATGCAGTGCAGGACCAAGCGCACGTCTTCCGGCGGCTCGCTCTCGGACGCAGCGGCGATCGCCAGCGCGTGGACGTCGGCGTCGAGCCGCCGCTCGCGATGCCGATGCTCGCGGCGATGGAACGAGATCGCGACGTTGAGCGGGATGCGGTAGTCCCACGTCGGCTCCTTGCAGCGCCCGTCGAAGCGGTGGTGCGCGCGCCAGAGTTTGACCGCGACTTCCTGCACGACGACCTCGCGATCCGCCGCGTTCCGGCGGTAGGCGTAGGCGATCTTCTGGATCAGCCCGGCGTGGCGGCAGATGGGCCGGATGGGATCGGCGAGCTCGGACGCGCGCATCGTGTGCGCGACACGATTCGCGAGTGGCTCGCGCGGCGTCACGGTCTCCGTAGGGTCCTTTCGCGCGCCGCCGAGCTTGTGGCGGGCTCGCCGGTCGGGCAGCGTGCTCCCACGTTGCGTTCCGACCGGTCGTGGCAAGGTGTGCGCATGAGTCCCCAGAGCTTGCTCGCCCTCGCCGTCCTCGCCCTGACTCGAGACGTCTCGGCCGCCCAACGCGTTCCGGCCGACCACGACATCCCTACGCGCTTCCTGGAGCGCACGCTCGCCGCGTATGAGGCGCTCGACACGGGCGAACTCGAGCGCGCGCGCGAGCTCTTCACCGCCAACCTCGCGCGCTTCCCCGAACACGCGAACAGCGCCTACGCCCTGGCCTGCATCGCTGCGCGCGAGGGTCAGGCGGATGCGGCGCTCGACGAACTCGCTCGCGCCGTCGAGCTCGGTTTCGCGGACGCGCTCTTCGCGGGCCAGGACGACGACCTCGCAAGTCTTGCCGGCGAACAGCGCTTCGCCGAGCTTCTCTCGCTCATGGCGCGTCGACCTGCGGCGCAGCCGAGCCAACGGCGTTTGGTCTGGACCGAATCGACGGAGTTCCCGTGGTACTCGAGCGACGGTTCGCGAGTCGACGGCACTCGGGGCAGCGCGGGTTCGAGCCTCGATGCGCGGAGTGGTCGCGAGTTCCGACTGCGCCGTGCGCCGTCGCTCGACATTCGGGCGTTCGCGTTGCACCCGGACGGAACTCGCGCGGTGTTCGCGTGCGCGGACGGTTCGCTGCGGACGCTCGAGCTGGCGACGGGACGCACGCTCCTCCGAACGCGTCCGCGAGCCGGGCGCATCGACTCGTGCGAGTGGAGCTCGGATGGCGCGCGACTGTTGGTCGCGTGGAGTGACGGCACGTTCGGCTGGTTCGACGGCGCGACCGGCGACGCGCTTGGGCTCCACGAGCGCGCACTCGCCGCCCGCTGGGTCCAAGCGTTCGCGAGCGCCGACGGCCGTCGCGTGATCGTGCGCGTTGCGGAGGGCTGCGCCACGCTCCACGACGGCGAGACCGGCGCGCCGCTCGCTGAACTCGGGCCCGCGGGTCGGAGCGGGATGCAAGTGATCCACTCGACGACCAACCGAGTCGCCGCGGCGCAAGCGGACGGCAGGATCGCGCTCTTCGATCTCGACACGGGTGCGCGCGAACCGCAGGACTTCCTCGCTGCAGATCAGGTGTGCTCGGTTGCCTTCAGTTCCGACGGGACACTGCTCGCGGCGGGCACGCTCGACCGAGGGGTCTGCATTTGGCGCATCGCGGACGGCGAGCTCCTGCGACGACACATGGTGCCCGACGAGTTCGATCCGTCGCTCGACGTGCGCGCGATCGAGTTCGACGCCGACGGCACGAGCCTGGTCTACACGACCGGCGGCTACGGCACCGTGCGGCGTCTCGAGATCGCAAGTGGGGCAGACCGCATGCTCCTCGACACGCGCGGTGGCAACGGCGGCACGATCGCGTTGCACAGCAGTGCTTCGACGAAGCGGTTGTACGTGCACGGCATGGTCGGCCGGAGTACACCTGTTCTCGACGCGGCGACCGGTTCGCCGCTGATGGATCTCGGCGAGGAGTCCGTCGAGCTCGTCGACGGTACTCGCGACGACCGGTGGGTGGTCGCGGCGGTCGAGCATGCGGCGCGCGTTTTCGGCGAGCGCCTCGACGCGCGGTACACGTACGTCCCGTTCGAGAAGGACGGTTGGATCGCGAAGGCGGATTCGCTGCACTGCGCCGGCACTGCGGAGGCGTTGCGCTGGTCCGTCGTCGTGCGCGGCGTCGAGTCGTACCCGTTCGTCTCGTGCGCGAGCGAGCTGCTCGATCCCAAACGTGTGCGCGCGGCGGCGCTCGGCGTCGCGGCTCGGCCCGCGGAGCTCGGGGTCGCGCCCGCGGCGAGCGTCGTAGGCTCCGCGATCCGAGAGATCGCGGCGAGTGCGAACACGGTCGAGCTCGAGCTAGAGCTCGTCGCACCGCGCGGGATCGCCGCGTGCGAGGCGGAGCTCGACGGCGTGCGGCTCGACGAGCCCGCGACGACCGCGCTCGTGCGCGGCCCGAGCGCGGGGACGACCCGCGCGACGCTCCGATTGCCGCGAAAGCCCGGAGTCGAGCCCAACGAGCTCTGCCTGATCCTCTTCGACCGCTCCGGCCTCGGCAGCCGCGTCGTGCGCGCGAGGTTCGTTGCACAGTGATGCGGGCCGGTCCCGCGAAGGTGCCTCCAAGCGACCCAGCCGCGCTGACGTCCGCACCAGCCGCGCCCCGCCTAAGCACAGCGATGCGGGCCAGCTCGGAGATCGCCCTTCGAGCTCGGTCGTCGGGTCGATCGAGGCCCGTCACCGCGAGCCGGGCGACCCGCGCGGATGCGTGTTGCGTTTCGCGGCGCGGCGGCAAGATCCGGCATGACGATCGTCGGCGTGCTCGCGCTCACGTTGCTCCCCCAAGCCTCGCCGGAGGTACCGCCGCGTTTCCTGGAGCGCACGCTCGCCGCGTACGAGGCGCTCGACGCCGGTGACCTCGAGCGCGCACGCGAGCTCTTCACCGCCAACCTCGCGCGCTTCCCCGAACACGCGAACAGCGCCTACGCGCTCGCCTGCATTGCTGCGCGCGCCGGCGATGTCGAGCAGGGGTTCAGGTGGCTGGAGCAGGCGGTCGATCGCGGATGGCGCGACGTCGCGGTCGCCGAGTGGGACCCCAAACTCGCTCCGCTGCGACCTGAGCCACGCTTCGCGACGCAGCTCGCGCGCATGCGAGCGCAGCCCGATCCGTCTCCGGTCGGAGCCCTGCTCAAGTGGACGATGCCGGCGTGGCAAGCGCGGCTCTCCGCCGATCACTCGCGGTTCGTGTCCTGCGAATACGACGGCTTCACACTGTGCGACGCACGATCGAACGAGCTCATCGCCCACGGCGCTGCACGGCCGATTCTGGGCATGGACTTCTCGGTTCAAGGTTCGTGGTTCGTCGTCGCTCGTCACCAAGGTCCGAAGTCCTACTGGAACGCGTTCGATGGCAGCCGTGCCCCGGAGAGCGAGGCGGCGACCATCGAAGCGGCCTTTCCCGGAGGGCTCGGTCGGGTTTGCCGATGGCGCAGCGCGACGGGAGACCGCGAGCTTCGCTTCGCGCGAGTCCCGGGGCCTGCGACGCTTGGTTCCTTGATCGACACCGAGTCTGGTCGCGTCGTCTTCGAGTTCGGCGACGCTGGAGCGCCGGTGGAGAGCGCTGGCTTCGGGGGCAACGATCGCTTCGGGTGGTGGATGAACGCGGCGCGACGGGAGTTGCACCTCTTCGATGCGCGCGACGGGCAGCCGTTGCGCACGCTCATTCCGCGCACGGAGGCGTTTCAACTCGCGATCGCCGACCCAGCCCGGCCTCGAATCGTGACGAGCGAGTGCGGGAGCGGACTCACGTCTTGGGACGTCGACAGCGGTTCGATGATCGCTGCGTTGCAGTCGGAGCTCGCGCAGGAGTCTCGTCGCGAAGAGCCGAGCCCCGATGGGCGGTTCCTTGCGATCTGGGCCTGGAACGAGCGTTTCGAGCTCTACGACGCGCTCGCCATGCGACGCATCTGGTCGCTGGACGCGCATCTCGGAACGCGGTGGGTCAATGCAGCCACGTTCGATTCCACCGGCGACCAAGTGGCGATCTCCACCGACAACGAGTTCGAGATCTTCGATTCGCAGAGTGGTCGCAAGCTGCAAACGCTCGGATCGCGCTCCCGTGGCATCGAGTGCACCGCATTGGCGCCGGACGGCACACGCGCGCTGATCGGCTGTTCCGATGGCACGGTGCAAATCGTGGAGCTCCAGAGTGGGCGTGCGCTGGCCAACGTCCGGCCGCGCGACTTGCAGATCGACACGTGTCGGTTCGTGACCGACGGTTCGCGCGTGCTCGTCACGTGGCGAGACGGGACGTTTGGCTGGCTCGATGGAAAGAGTGGCGCGCCGCTGAAGCTCTTCGAGCGCTCGCTCCGCACGTACTGGACGGACGCGATTCCCAGCGCAGACGGCCGACGCGTCGTCGTGAGGGCTTCAGGCGGCGACGCGGTGCTCGTCGACGGCGAGAGCGGTGCGGAGCTGACGAAGCTCGGGCCGGCCGGCTGGAATACCGTGCAAGTGATCCACGACGCGACCCGCCGGGTCGCGGCGATGCAGGCCGATGGGTCGGTCGCGCTGTTCGACCTCGAGACCGGCGAGCGCTTGCCGCAGAGGTTCGAGACCACGGGTCGAGTCCTGTCGCTCGCGATCAGCGTCGACGGCAGCCTGCTCGCGTGCGGCGCGACCGAACTCGGGATCCTCGTCTGGCGCATCGAGGATGGCGCGATCGTGCGACGCCACTCCACGATGGATGCCTTCACCGACGAGGTTCTGGACGTCCGCGCGATCGAGTTCGAGGCCGACGGCAAGTCGCTCGTCTTCACGACCGGCGACTACGGTACGGCGCGGCGGCTCGATCTCGAGAGCGGCGTCGAGACGATGCTCTACGACACCAGCGGCGGCAACGCGGGTACGATGTACGCGCGGCCGAGCGCCTCGGGGAAGCGGCTCTACGTCCACGGCATGGTCGCGGGCGATCAGCCCGTGCTCGACGCGCTGACGGGTGCACCGCTCTTGAAGGTCGCGGGGCGCGGGCTCGACTTCGTCGACGGCACGCGCGATGACCGGTGGGTGGTCGGGACGATCGAGCACGCGTTGCGCGTGTTCGGGGAGCGGCTCGACGCGCGGTACACGTACATCCCGTTCGAGAAGGACGGTTGGATCGTGCAGACGGAGTCACTGCACTGCGCGGGCACGGAAGACGCGTTGCGGTGGGTGGTCGTCGTGCGCGGCGACGAGACGTATCCGTTCGCGTCGTGCGCGAGCGAGCTGCTCGATCCCAAGCTCGTGCGCGCCGCGGCGGCCGGCGTCACGGTGCGCCCGGCGGAACTCGGGCTCGCTCCGACCGTGCGGGTCGTCGGCGAACCGATCCGCACGATCGCCTCGGACGCGACGACGATCGAGGTCGAGCTCGAGACCGTCGCTCCGCGCGGCATCGCTGCCAGCGAGGCCGAGCTCGACGGCGTGCCGATCGACGAGCTCGCGACCCACGCGCTCGCGCGCGACGCGGTCTTGGCGAACGCCTCGGGTGCCGGCGCGGCGCCGTTGCGCGTCACCCTGCGGATCCCCCGTGCGCTCGGTGCCGGCACGCACGAGCTGCGTGTCGTCGTCTTCGATCGCGCGGGCCTCGGGAGCCGGGTGGCGCGAGCGCGCTTCGTCGCCGCGGAGTAGCTCGCGCAACGCACTGCGCGCGCGGCGGGCGCGAACTACGAAGAAATTCCGACTGCGCGTGGTCGCGCGAGCGGTCTAGCTTCCGTCGAGCGCGCGTCGGTCCGGAGTGTGACCAAGCGATGGTCAGGCCGGGAATCCATGCCGGCGCGCGCGTCTCTCCGTTCCGCCGAGGCGACCTGCGTTCGCGCGGGGAACATTTGCGCGGCGCCGGTTCGCGAGGCGCCGACCCGACTCGCCGGCTCGCGAGCTGCGCCAAGTTCCCCGGCGCGCGCGTTCGTCTCGGCGGGTGCCGAGCGAGCGGAAGAAGCGCTCCGCTCCCGCGCGACGCAGCGACTACGGCTCGCGCAGGATCCGGCGGGCGAGCGGCGAGGCGTGGTGGAGCAGCAGCTTCCACGCTCCGTCCTTGCGCGCGAACAGATTGGTCGCGAGCGCTTCGGCGACCAGCGTCTCCGGCGACTGGTCGTCGGCCTTCGAGTGGATGCGCTCGAGCACGGTCACCCACGCGAGCTCGCCGAAGACCTGCACCGCGACATCCGCGAGCTCGAACCGGATCCACGTCGTGCTCCGAAAGATCGTCTCCCACGCGGCGTGCACGCGCGCGGGGCCGATCAGCGCTTCCGCGCCGGGGTGGATGCACTGGATGCGCTCGTCGTCGAGCCACACGGCGCGCATCGCGGCGAGGTCGAGGCGCTCGAACGAGCGGTAGAAGTCGCGATTGGCGCGGGCGACGTCCTTCTGGGCGTCGTAGTCGGAGGCGGACATGGGCGGAAAGAGTATCCAGTCGCGTCGCATGCGTGTTGGGTCGGCGCGCGATAGGCTCGAAACGGGTTGCGGAGCGCTTGGAAAGGCTTCGAATCGATCTAGAGAGCGCGCTCGCTTTCGTCCCCGGCACATGAACGACATCCAGCACGGTTCCGGCGAGGTCGTGCTGTTGCGCGCGAGCTCGCAGAGCAAGATCCACGAGCTCGCGCTCGTGCTCAAAGCGATGTCGATCGAGTACGCGGTCCGCCAAGAAGGGCCGTCGACGTGGGCGATCCTGGTGCTCGAAGACGACTTCGCGCGCGCCCGCGACGAGGTGCAGCGCTACGACCAGGAGAATCGCGGTTGGCCGCCGCGCTACGAAGAGGTCTTCCGCAAGAGCGATTGGGTCACCTCGGTCGGCGTGTTCGTCGCGGTGCTCGTCGTGATGCACGTCGCGTCGTCGCGCGGGGCGTTCGGCTTCGATTGGTACCGGCTCGGCGCCGCCGACGGCCCGGCGATGCGCGACGGCGAGTGGTGGAGAGCGATCACCGCGTTGACGTTGCACTCGGGGCTATCGCACCTGCTCGGCAACCTCGTGTTCGGCAGCTTCTTCGCGTGGGTGGTGACGCAGACGCTCGGCGCGGGGCTCGGGTGGGCGGCGATCGTGCTCGCGGGCTCGCTCGGGTTCGCGCTCGAAGCGCTGGTGCGCGGCGACTTCGCGAGCATCGGCGCGTCGACCGGCGTGTTCGCGGCGCTCGGGGTGCAGGTCGCGCATCAATGGCGGTTGCGGCGCGTGTATCGCGGCGTCGCGTGGAAGCGCTGGGCGCCGGTGCTCGCCGGCCTCGTGCTGCTCGGCTACCTCGGCATCAGCGATCCCCAGGAATCGCCCGATTGGATGGCGCGCGAGGTCGCGCGGATCGACGTGCTCGGGCACGCCGCGGGGTTCGTCACGGGCTGCGTTGTCGGGTGGTGCCTCGGAGCGGGGCCGCGCGGCGTGCAGGAGAGCTCGCGGGTGCAGGCGCTGCTCGGCGGGCTCGCGCTCGCGGCGATCGCCGGGGCGTGGTGCGTCGCGTTGCTCGGTGCGCGTTGAGCGAGTGTCGCGGGATCGGGCGGGCGGTCGCGCGCGAGGGCGCTCGCCTTCGAGCGACGCCGTGCCCGGCGGACGCGAAGTCCGACCGTGGATGCTTCGAATCGACTCGCTCTCTCGCTCCGAGCGGTGGAACCCCGAGGCAGCGCGGCGCGCGCTGCGCCCGAACCGCTCCGCCCGTCGCGGCCGGCTGCTAAGCTCTCCGCCCCGATGCTCGAACTCGCGAAGCTCACCTGGCTCGAAGCCAAGGCCGCGCTCGACGCGCGCACCGTCGTCTTCCTGCCCGTCGGCTGCACCGAGCCGCACGGTCCGCACTTGCCGCTCGACACCGACGTCACGATCGCGCTCGCGCAGACGAAGCGCGCGGCGGAGAAGCTCGAAGCGCGCGGCGTCCGTTGCGTGCTCGCGCCGCCGCTCCACTACGGACTGACGATGTACACCGACGGCTTCGCGGGGCGCGTCACGTTGCGGCCGGGGACGTTGTGGGCGTTGCTCGAGGACATCGTCAGCGCGCTCGAGCAGAATGGCGTGCGGCGCATCGTCTTCTCGAACGCGCACCTCGAACCCGCGCACGTCAAGGTGCTGCGCGGAGTCGCCGGCGATCACGCGGTCGTCGCGGAGGTCAAGGCGCGGGTGCTCTTCCCCGACGTCACGCGCCGGCGCTTCGCCGAGCGTCTCGGCGACGAGTTCAAGAGCGGCGATTGCCACGCCGGGCGGTACGAGTCGAGTATCGTGCTCGCCGCCGATCCGGCGTCGGTGAAGGACGCGGCGCGTCGCGAGCTCGCGCCCGTGCGCATCGATCTGCTCGCGAAGATGCAGAGCGGCGTCGACAGCTTCCTCGACGCCGGCGCGACCGACGCGTACTGCGGCGATCCCGCCGCCGCGAGCGCCGCGGAAGGCGAGCAAATCGTCGACACGCTCGCCGACGTCCTCGTCGAGTCGATTCGAGAGACATGGCCCGACCTCGACGCGTGAAGGCGTTCGTCACGCAGCTTCGCGTGCGCTTCGGTCACGTCGATCCCGCCGGGATCGCGTACTTCCCGAAGATCTACGACTACATCCACGAGGCGTTCGAGGAGCTCTGGCACGAGCACGTCGGCGTCCGCTACGACCACCTGTTGCTCGAGCGCCAGATCGGGTTCCCGCTGGTGCATTCCGAGGTCGACTTCAAACGGCCGCTGCACTTCGGGGATCGCCCGGTGGTGCGCGTGACGTGTCTCTCGATCGGCACCAGCTCGCTGAAGCTCCACTACGTCTACACCGTCGACGACGAGATCGCCGTCGACGCGCGCATGACCACCGTGTGCGTCGACCTGAAACCGCTCAAGAGCCGTCCGATTCCGGACGAATACCGGGCCAAGTTCGAGGAGATCTTGGAGCACCCATGAGAATCGGAAACAAGTTCGGCCGCGGCCGGCCGGTATTCAGCTTCGAGTTCTTCCCCCCGAAGACCGACGAAGGCGCGCATCAGTTGATGCGCACGGTCGCGAGCTTGAAGAAGGCGATGGCGCCCGACTTCATCTCGGTGACGTACGGCGCCGGCGGCTCGACGCGCGAGCGCACGCTCGACGTCGTCGCGCGCGTGCAGAAGGAGCTCTCGCTCACTTCGATGGCGCACTTGACGTGCGTCGGGTCGAGTCAGGCGGAGATCGAGCACACGGTCGGGCTCCTGCGCAAGAAGGGGATCGAGAACGTGCTCGGCCTGCGCGGCGATCTGCCGAAGGCGGCGCCCGGCACCGAGCCCGCGCCGCAGCACTTCGCGTACGCGAGCGAGCTGATCGAGTTCGTCAAAGCGCAGTTCGACGTCGATGTCGGCGGCGCGTGCTATCCCGAGCGACACCCGGAGTCGTCGGACAAGCGCACCGACCTCGAGTGGACGGTGCACAAGGTCAAGAAGGGCGCGGACTTCCTGATCACGCAGCTCTTCTTCGACAACCGCGACTACTTCCAGTTCGTCGAGCGCGCCCGCGACGCCGGGGTTCGCGTCCCGATCGTCCCCGGCATCATGCCGATCACCAACGTCTCGCAGATCGAGCGCTTCACCAAGATGTGCGGCGCGTCGATCCCGCACGGACTGCTCGAGAACCTGCGCGAGGAAGCCGACGATCCGGCGGCGGTGATGGCGATCGGCATCGAGCACGCGATCCGTCAATGCCGCGGCCTGCTCGAGGCGGGCGCGCCGGGCATCCACTTCTACACGCTGAACAAGAGCCACGCGACGCGCTCGGTGCTCGCGGCGATCAAGCGCTTCTGACGCGCGGCCGAGTTTGGCGCGCGGCCGAGTTTGACGCGCAGCCGGACTCGGCGCGCTACTGCAGGATCGGCAACGCCTGGTGCGCCTTGATCGCGACGCGCTGGGCGGTGCGGCCCGCGATGTCGCGGAAGGCCTGCGCGATTGGCGAGTTCGGCTGCGAGATCACCACGGGATCGCCCGCGTCGCCGCCGACGCGCACCACCGGATTGAGCGGCACGCGGCCGAGCAACGGGAAGCCGAAGCGTTGGGCGAGCCGTTCGCCGCCGCCCGCGCCGAAGACGTCGATCACGGTCGAGAAGCGGCCTTGCGCGTCGGTCGGCACGTTGCGCGGGCCGACGCCGGTCTCGAGCTCGACGACCGAGTTCGGCGCACTCGCGACGCGGCCTTCGACGACGAAGCCCGACATGTTCTCGACCAGGCCGAGCACCTCGACGTTGACCTGTTTGAACATCGCGATCGCCTTGGTCACGTCGAAGGTCGACACCGCTTGCGGCGTCGTCACCAGCACCGCGCCCGACAGCGGCACGATCTGCGCGAGCGAGAGCTGCGCGTCTCCGGTGCCCGGCGGCATGTCGACGAGCAAGTAATCGAGCTCGCCCCACACCACGTCGCCGAGGAATTGCTCGATCAGCTTGTGCACCATCGGACCGCGCCAGACCACCGGCTTGTCCTCGGGCAGCAGGTACCCGATCGACATCGTCTTCACGCCGTGGCGTTCCTTCGGGATCAGCTTGCGCTCGACTTGGTCGGGCTCGCCCGAGAGACCCATCATCATCGGGATGTCCGGGCCGTAGACGTCGCAGTCGAGCAGGCCGACGCGCGCGCCGGTCTGGCGCAGCGCGACCGCGAGGTTGACCGCGACCGTGCTCTTGCCGACGCCGCCCTTGCCGCTCGAGACCGCGACGATGTGCTTGACGCCTTTCGCGAGCTCGCGCGGCGGCCCCGATTGCGCGCGCACTTCGGCGGTCATCTCGACGTTGACCTCGCGCACGCCGGGGAGCGTGCGGATCAAACGCTCGGCCTGCGCCTTGAGCTGATCCTTCACCGGACACGCTGGAGTCGTCAGGTTGA
This sequence comes from Planctomycetota bacterium, assembly GCA_016220085.1. Classification (GTDB taxonomy): domain Bacteria; phylum Planctomycetota; class UBA1135; order UBA1135; genus JACRIN01. The sequence goes on along the minus strand of JACRIN010000010.1, from coordinate 10,024 downwards.
TCGTCGTCTTCACGACGCCGTCGCACACGGCGACGTTCTTGACGAAGCCCAGCGTCACGATGTCCTGATGCAAGTCGGGGTCGATGACCTGCTTGAGGACTTCGAGGACGGATTCCTTGCTGACTTCGGCGGTCGGACTCACGGCGGGGCGCTCCGGACTGTGCGTGGGGCGGTGCGTAGGGGACGAATCGGGGCGACTACTGTAGGCCCGCGAGCGCGAGCGGCAAGGTCGGGCCGACGCGACGCGAAATCCGGTCGCCGCCGAACGCCGGCGCGGGTAGCTTCCAGGCGGATGTCGACTCGAAGGGACCGGTGGTGATGCGCCTCGTATCCGCAATGCTCGTCGGCTTGCTAGGCGCGTGCACGGCGACGGAAGCCGAGCGAGTGGAGGCTCCGTCACCTGCGCCGAAGTCGAGCGAGCGAACCGAGCGGATCGAACTCGCCTTCGAGCTCGCGCGGATCACTCGCGAGGAGGATGCGAGCGCCGAGCGTCTCGACGAGGCGGTTCGCTCGGGGGCGGCGTCGCGCATCGACGAGTGCCGACGAGAGTACCGCGAGACGATCACGCGGTCCGACGAGCTCGCGAGGCTCGTGTTCACGCCCGAGTACGTCGCCTCGCGACCCTGGATCGACCTGCTCGGGCCCGAGCAGGCACCGAACTGGAACGCGGCGTCGCTCGAGGGCTTCGCGTGGCGTATCGAGGACGGCGTATTGAAGCTGCACGGTCCGGACTCCGGCACGCAGCAATGCGGCGTGGTCTCGATCTGCGACCGCGAACAGCTGCGCGACTTCGTGCTCGACTTCGAGTTCACGCTCGCCCAAGGCGAGTTCGAGCTTTGCTCGCGCGTCGGATTGCGTTTCGACGGCACGGTCGAGTCCCTAAAGTTCTCGACTCTGGAGGACTCCCAGGACGCTTCGTTCCTCCTCCCTCGGGGCGAGACTTTCGGTGGCACGTGGAGTTTCATCGGCAGCTCGTGGACCGGCGGGCTCTCGGCGGGCGATCCGCAGACGTTGGAGCAGGTGAAGTGGAGCCAGTCGCGCAAGGGCGGCATCGGGATCATCGTGCCGCCCGCGACGGAGCTCACGTTCACGCGCCTGCGCGTCAAGTCGCTGCGCCAGAGCGGCCCGAACTGATCCGCACGAAGTCGCACCGTTCATACGCTGTCGGTCGGGCGCGTGCGGGTGCTCGGAGGTCTTCCCGCCGTCGCCGTGCGAAACGGACTGACGCGCCACGTGGCGCGGCGCTATCGTCGGTCGCTGGTCTCAGCCTGGAGGACTCCGGACGTGTTGCGCTCCTGCCTCGTGACGTCGGTCTTGTTGCTGTCCTCGTGCTCGCAGGCGCCCGTGCCCGCGCCCGCGGAAGGCTTGGCCGCGCGCTTTCCGGCGCCGGATCGGCGGTGGACGATCGACGTGCGAGACGGTCAGGCGAAGCTCGTCGATCTCGTGAGGAGCTTCGAGGGGGCGAGCGGCGAGCGCATCACCTTCAGCGACGCCGTCGGCAAGCAGCTCGCCGCGAAGCGCGTCGGCCTGACCTCGAACACGGAGGTGGAGCCCGAGCAGGTCTACACGTGGTTCGAGTCGTTGATCGCGAACGAGGGCTACCGCGTCGCGGTCACGGCGCAAACCGGACCGCGCGTGCTCGTGCTGTGGACGAACGCGTCGTTCGACGCCAGCGGCGAGAAGACGCCGCTGCACGTCGGCGTCGACGAGCCCGAGCAGCTTGGGGAGCTCGATCGCCATCCCGCGCTCTACGTGCAGACGGTGCTCGACGTCACACCGCTCGAGGCGCGCACGCTGCAGAACAGCCTGCGCGCGCTCGGCGGGCGGCTGGACAACCTGGTCGCCGTCGGTGAGTCGAACTCGGTGATCCTGCTCGGCTGCGGCGCGGAGGTCGCGGGAATGGTGCGGCTGCTCCAGAGCGCGATGGAGCAGGAGCGCGCGCGGCTCGCGCCCGTCGTCGGTGCGACCGACGGCGACGAGAAGCGCTGACCGGCTCCGGCGCGTGAGGTCGCTGCACGGGCTCGTCCCGTGCGGATCGGCGCACGTCAGCGACGGGGCCGCAGTCCGACACGTCGGATTCGCGCGGAAGAAACGCGCGGCCGCGGCATCTGTGCGCTCGGTATCCATCCCGAGGAACCCATCGAACATGCGCATCCAACTGTTGGCTTTCGTGTTGCTCATCGCGTCTTGCTCCGCACTCTTCGCCGGCGACCAAGCGCGTCCGGCGGTCGCGCAGGCCGCTTCCGCGCCTGCCGTCGGCCTTGCGGCGCGGCTGCGAGCGCCCGAGAGACCGTGGACGATCGACGTCCGCGGCGGTCAGGCGAAATTGATCGACTTGGTGGCGAGCTTCGAGGCCGCGAGCGGCGAGCACGTCTCCTTCAGCGACGCCGTGCGCACGCGCCTCGCGGCGAGTTCGATCGGCCTGACGTCGAACGCGACCGTGCCGGCCGAACAGGTCTACACGTGGTTCGAAGCGCTGATGGCGCGCGAGGGCTACCGCATGAGCATCGCGACGCACGACGAGCCGCGGATGCTCGCGCTGCATATGCCGGCGATGCGCGGCGCCGACGCGCCGGGCGTCGCCTACCCCGTGCTCGCGACGGAGCTCCCGTTGCTCGACCGCCATCCGGCGCTGATGGTACACGCCGTGGTCGACGTGTGGCCGCTCGATGCGCGCGCGTTGATGAACAGCGTTCGCGCGCTCTTCCCGGAGAGCTTCGTCACCGTGGTGGCGGGCGGCGCGAGCTCCTTGACCGTCGTCGGCTCCGGCGCGGACGTCGGTGCGATGCTGCGCGTCGCCGAGGGCGCGCGCCTCGCGGAAGTGGCGCGGCTCGAGCGCGAGCCGAAGCAGCCTGCTCCGGCGGCACAACCCACGGCGGGCGGCCAGCGCTGACGCGCTCGAGCGGGCCGTGAAGCGCGGGGCCGGCGTGCGTGCCTCGCGATTCACGGTCGGGCGTTCGCGAGCGCGATGCTGCGCAGCGAGAGCACGCTGCGCCGGCTTCGCGCTCCACGCTTTGCTTTTCGGCGCGACGCGAGGCGCTAGGCTGTGCGCGCTTTGAATCCGACCGATCCCGCGCGCGCCGTTTGCCTCGTCTCAGGTGGCATGGATTCGGCGGTCGCGCTCGCCGAAGCGCGCGCGGCGGGGTTCGAGTGTCACGCGCTTTCCTTCCGCTACGGTCAGCGGCACATCGTCGAGCTCGAAGCGGCCGCGCGCGTCGCGCGAGCGCTCGGCGCCGTCGAGCACCGCATCGTCACCGTCGATCTTTCCGCGCTCGGGGGCTCCGCGCTGACGGACGCGATCGACGTGCCGAAGGATCGCAGCGAGCACGCGATCGGCCACGGCGTGCCGGTGACGTACGTGCCGGCGCGCAACACGGTCTTCCTCGCGGTCGCGTTGGGCTGGGCGGAGACGCTCGGCGCGCGCGAGCTCTTCCTCGGCATCAACGCGCTCGACTACTCGGGCTATCCCGATTGCAGGCCGGAGTTCCTGCACGCGTTCGAGGAGCTCGCCCGCGTCGCCACCGCGGTCGGGACCGAGCAGGGCGCGCGCTTTCGAGTGCACGCGCCGCTCTTGAAGCTCTCCAAGGCCGCGATCGTTTCGCGCGGGCTCGAACTCGGCGTCGATTTCGGGTTGACGCAGACGTGCTACGACCCGATCGTCGCGGACGTCGGCGGCGAGCGTGCGCTCGCGTGCGGCCGTTGCGACGCGTGCGTGTTGCGCTTGAAGGGTTTTCGCGATGCGGGCCGACGCGATCCGGTCAGGTACGCGGAGGCGGGCGCATGAGCTGGGCGCCGCACGATCTTGCGTCGAGAGCACGCGCGACGCCGCGCCGTTTCTCGGGCCTACTGTCGCGCATGGGTTCTCGCGGGACTTCGGGCGTGAGTTCGCACGAGAGTTCGCACGAGAGTTCGCACGAGAGTTCGCACGTGAGCTCGCACGAGAGTTCGCACGAGAGTTCGCACGAGAGTTCGCACGAGAGTTCGCACGTGAGTTCGCACGTGAGTTCGCACGTGAGTGCGGGCGTGAGTTCGGGCGTGAGTTCGGGCGTGAGTTCGGGCGAACGAGCGAGCTGCTCAGCCTCCGCGTTCTCGCGCGCCGGGCTCGCTCGCGTCGCGATCGGCTGCGCCCTCACGTTGCTCGCGGCGTGCGCGAGCGACACCAAGCGCGAACAGCCGTCGCTCGCCGGTTTCATCTGGCCGATGAAGGGCGTGATCGCGGAAGGCGTCGCGTTCGACCCGGTGACGCGCGACTTCTTCGTGTCGAGCGTGCGCGAGCGCAGGATCTGGCGCGTGACGCCCGACGGCGAGTTCCATGACTTCGCGGGCCCCGACATGCGGCTGCTCGGCGCGTTCGGGCTGACGATCGACAGCGGGCGACGCGTGCTCTGGGTCGCATCCAGCCGCGTACCGCAGTCGACCGGGTTCGGCTCGCGACCGGCGGTCGCCGCCAGCGTGATCGGCTTCGATCTCCGCGATGGAGACGTCGGCTTCGAGTCCATCTTGCAGTCCGAGGGCGAGCACGTGCTCGGCGATGTCGCAGTCGGGCCCGATGGTTCGGTGTGGGCGACCGACAGTCGCACGCCGGGCCTGTATCGCTGGGAGCTGCACCGCGAGCCGGATCTCGAGTTCGCGGGCGGCCTGCAACGGGTGCCATGGGGCGACGATTGGCGCAATCCGCAAGGCCTCGCCTTCAGCGAGCGCGGCGAGCTCTTCGTCGCCGACTATCCGCGCGGCATCGCGCGCGTCGACACGGTCGCGGGCTCGCACGCGCTCCTGAAGGGCAGCGAGGAGCGCCTGCGCGGCGTCGACGGTCTCTACTGGCACGACGGCGCGCTCTACGCGATCCAGAACGGCACGCAGACGCACCGAGTGCTCCGCATCGCGCTCGACGCGACCCGCACCGCGGTCGAGCGCATCGACATCCTGCTCGAAGGTCCGCCGCTCGACGATCCGACGCTCGGCGTGTTCGCCGACGGCGCCTTCTTCGTCAACGCGGCGAGCGGTTGGGGCGACTACACCGAAACCGGTGAGCGCGCCAACCGACCTGGGCGCCCGCTGACCGAGCACCGCGTGGTGCGCATCGAGCTCGAAGGACGACGATGATCCGCGGCCCTCTCGTAGAAAGCGCCTTCGGCAGCGACCCGCGCTTCCGTTGGCGCAGCCATGAGGTCAACCGCGTCGAAGCGTTCAGCGACGCCGTCTTCGCGTTCGCGCTGACGCTGCTGGTCGTCGCGCTCGAAGTTCCACGCACCTACGAGCAGCTGCTCGACGCCGTGCGCGGCTTCCCGGCGTTCGCGGCGTGCTTCGCGTTGCTCTACCTCCTCTGGTATCAGCACTACACGTTCTTCCGCCGCCACGGGATCGTCGATCGCTTCGTCCTCGTGTGGAACGCGGTGCTCGTGTTCCTGGTGCTGTTCTTCGTCTATCCGCTGAAGTTCCTGTTCTCGCTGCTGTTCGGCGCGTGGATGCTCCAACTCGGTTGGATCGACGCCGAGACGTCGCCGCAGTTCGCCGCGCGCGTGCAGGAGGCGTTCGACGGCTGGGATCCGCGGCAGTTGATGCTGATCTACAGCAGCGGCTACCTCGCGGTGTCGATCGTCTTCCTGTTGCTCTACCGGCACGCGTGGAAGTTGCGCGAGCGCTTGGAGCTCGACGCGCTCGAACGCCACATCACCGTCGACGCGCTCCTGGCGCACGGAATCGACGCCTGCATCGGAATCCTCTCGCTCGCGATCGCGTGGTTCGGCTCCGCGGACAACGCGGCCTTCGCGGGATTGATCTACGCCTTGCTCGGTCCGGCGCACGGACTGCGCGGCTATCTGCGCGGTCGCAGGCAGCCGGTTCGAGCGTAGGATTTGCCCGTATGAGCCAAGCACCGTCCGAAAAGCCCGTTCCGCGTCCGCTCGAAGTGCCGAAGTCGATCGGCGAGGCGCGCATCGACGCGTTGAACGAGCTCGTCGCGATCGTCGACCGCCTGCGCGCGCCCGACGGTTGCCCGTGGGACCGCGAGCAGACCGCGAAGAGCGTCGCGCCGCACCTGGTCGAGGAAGCGCACGAGGTCGTCGACGCCGTCGAGTCGAAGACCGAGGCGGACGTGATCGAGGAGAGCGGCGACTTGCTGATGGGAATCGTGCTGCTCGCGCGCATCGAGGAGCAGGCGGGCAGATTCTCGCTCGCCGACGTCGCCAACGCGGTGTGCGAGAAGCTCGTCCGCCGTCACCCGCACGTCTTCGGCGACGTGCAGGTCGACGGCGCCGAGCAAGCGTTGAACAACTGGGAGCGCATCAAGCAGAAAGAGCGCGAGGCGAAGCAGACCGACTCGAGCGCGATCGCCGGCGTCCCCGCCGGGATGCCCGCGCTCCAGCGCGCGAAGCGCGTCGGCGAGAAGGCGATGTCCGCGGGCTTCCGATGGACCAACGTGACCGACGCGCTCGCGAAGGTCGGCGAAGAGGTGCGCGAGCTCGAGGAAGTCTTCGCGCGCACCGGGCCGCCCCAAGACGACGCGGCGCGCGAGGCGCTCGAGCGCGAGCTCGGCGACGTGTTGCTCGCCGCCGCCTTCCTCGGTAATTACCTGAAGATCGATCCCGAGCGCGCGGCCCGCGACGCGATCCGGCGCTTCGAGCGTCGCTTTCGTTCGGTCGAGCGCGACTGCGGCGGGTCGCTGGTCGGGCAGAGCCTCGACACGATGATGGACGCGTGGAGGCGCGCGAAGGCCGCCGAAGGGCTCGGATAGGGCTCGGATCGGGCTCGGCCAGGACTCGGGTACGTCGCGAGATGGGCTCGGCGAGAGCCTCCGGCGCATTCGCGGGATTGCGGAGCGAGCGAGAAAGCCTGACGCGATCCGTGCATCCAAATCGGCCGCGCGCTGCGTATTGTGGCGCGAGTCCGACACTTCTTTTCCCCCTGAAGGAGTTCCTTCCAATGAACGTCACTGTCAAGACCTCGGGCGCGCTGATCGCGCTCGCCGTTGCCGGGTTGGTCGCCGGCGTCACCTCGTCCTGTAAGAGCTCGCACGACAGCGGGCACGCCGCCGGCATGCATGCGATGGCCGACAAGCACGCTTGCAAGGGCATGAACGCCTGCAAGGGCATGGGCGCGTGCAAGACCGCGGCGAACACCTGCGCCGGCCAGAATGCGTGCAAGGGCAAGGGCGGTTGTGCGACCGCGGAGAAGCACTCGTGCAAGGGCGCGAATGCGTGCAAGGGTCAAGGCGGCTGCTCGACCGGCGACAACGGCTGCGCTGGCAAGAACTCGTGCAAGGGCAAAGGCGGCTGCGCCGTTCCCGTCAAGCACTAGAGGAAACGACGAGCGAGCGGCTCACGCCTCCGACGGAGGCCGAGCCGCTCGCTCGTTGCACACCATGACGATCGCGAATCGCTGGAACCTGCCGGACCTCGGGCTCGGCCTCGGCTTGCGCAACGTGCACTTCGGGCACGTGCTCGAGAAGCGTCCGAGCGTCGACTGGTTCGAGATCATCAGCGAGAACTTCATGGCGACCGGCGGGCGGCCGATGTGGGTGCTCGATTCCGTCGCCGAGCGCTACAGAATCGTCATGCACGGCGTGTCGATGGGCATCGGCGGGACCGATCCGCTCGATTGGGCGTACTTCCGCGAGCTGAAGGAGCTCGCGCGCCGCTGCAAGGCGGTCTGGCTCGGCGATCACGTGTGTTGGACCGGCGTCGCGGGCCGCAACAACCACGATCTGCTGCCGATCCCGTACACCGAGGAAGCGCTCGCGAACATCGTGCGCCGCATCCGCGAGGTCCAGGACTTCTTGGAGCGGCCATTGGTGCTCGAAAACCCGTCGACGTACCTCGAGTTCGCGTCGACGACGATGCCCGAGTCGGAGTTCCTCGCGCGGATGGCCGAGGAAGCCGACTGCGCGCTCTTGCTCGACGTCAACAACGTCTACGTCAGCTCGCGCAACCACGGCTTCGATCCGTTCGAGTACCTGAAGACGATCCCGTGGGACCGCGTGGTGCAAATCCACCTCGCCGGCCACACCGATCACGGCACGCATTGCATCGACACGCACACCGGCGAGGTCGTCGATCCGGTGTGGAAGCTCTACGCGGAGGTCATGCGTCGCGCCGGGCCGCGCGCGACGCTGCTCGAGTGGGATCAGGACATCCCCGAGTTCGACGTCGTCCACGCGGAGGTCAAGAAGGCCGAGCGCTTCCGCAGCGGGCTCGAGGTGCGCGCGTGAAATTGGTCGAGATCGAGCAGTGGCTGCAAGGCGTGATCACGCACCCCGACGGCGTGCGTGCCGGGCTCGCGGGCGAGCGCGTCGTCCCCGAGCCCGAGCTCGAGCGTGTCGTCAAGCCTTCCGAGCACCTGTCCGCGGTCGAGCGTGTCGAGCTCTACTCCGACATGTACTTCCTGCGCCTGATCGATTGCCTGCGCGAGGACTTCCCGTGCCTGGCGTGGACGTTGGGCGACGAGCGCTTCGCGAAACTGGCGCGCGGCTACGTCACAGCGCATCCGTCGACGCATTTCAGCCTCAATCAACTCGGTGCGAAGCTCGCGAGCCACGTCGCGAGCACCCACGTCAAGAAGAAGGTCTTCTACGGCGAGCTCGCCGCGCTCGAACGCGCCGTTCAAGAGGTCTTCGACGAGCACGCGTGCGCCCCGGTGAGCCGCGCGGAGCTCGAAGCCGTGCCGCAGAGCGACTGGCCGGCGCTGCGGCTCGTCACCACGCCCGCGCTGCGTCTCTTCGCGTTCCGCCACCCGATCAATCGCTTCTACCAAGCCTTCAAGGACGAGCGCCGCCCGAAGGCGCCGAGCGAAGCCCCGACGTGGCTCGCCGTCTATCGCAAGGACTACCAAGTCTGGCGCGCGAACCTGACGCGCGAGCAGCACGCGTTGCTCGGTCAGTTGATGCGCGGCGCGACGCTCGAACGCGCACTCGAAGCGTGCGTCGCCGAACCCGGCTTCGACGCGTCGAAGCTGACGTCGCTCGGCGACTGGTTCCGCGAGTGGGCGAGCGACGGCCTCTTCGTCGGCTTGCACGTCGAGCGGTGACCGCGGCCGGAGCCTACGCGCGCCCGACGCGCGCCCGACGCGCGCCCGATGCATGCCCGATGCGCCACGTCGACCGATGGGGGGGTGCCGAGGCGCACTGTCGACGCGTGATACCGACGCCCGATGCCGACTCTCGACGCCGACGCTGCGACGCCGGAACTCGACGCGACGCGTGACGCCGACGCTCGACGCCGAAACGTGACGCGACGCGTGACGCCGAGCCGAGTCCGGCGCGCGACGCGCGTGGCGCGCGAATCGTCGCGCGCGCCGAGTACGATGGCGCGACGATGCTCTCGAACCTCGCGCCCCTCGCGTTGGTGCTCGCCCAAGCTCCCGCTCCGACGCTCGTCCTGCGCAACGCGCGGGTCTTCGATCCCGAGGCGCAGACGTTGCACGCGCCCGCCGATCTGTGGATCGCCGGCGAGCGCGTGCTCGGCGAACGACCGCTCGGCACGCCGACGCCTGCGAGCGTCGAAGTGCGCGACGTCGCCGGTGCGACGCTGTTACCCGGGCTCTTCGACCTGCACGTGCACGTCGCGGTCGCCGGCTCCGGCATGGACGCGTTCGCGCGGCTCCAGCGCGAGGACAACCTGCGTTCGCAGCTCTACTGCGGCGTCACGCACGTCGTCGACCTGCACGACGACCAAGCTGCGGTCTTCGCGACGCGCGAGCGCTCGCGCACCGAGCCCGACCTCGCGCGGCTCCACTGCGCCGGCGCCGCGTTCACGGCGCCCGGCGGGCACGGTACGCAGTTCGGCATTCCGGCGAACGCCGTGACCACCGTCGCGGAGGTGAACCAATGCTTCGACGAGCTCGCGCCGCTGCGCCCCGACGTGATCAAGGCGATCCTCGAGCACGGCGAGTGGGGCCCGGTGCCCAAGTTGCCGACGCTCGATGCGACGCTCTTCGACGCGGTCGCCGCGCGCGCTCGCGCCGCGAAGCTGCCGCTCTTCGCGCACGTGTGGACGCTCGACGAGGCGCGCACCGCGGTGGAGCACGGCGC
>JACRIN010000082.1 GCA_016220085.1 Planctomycetota bacterium | reverse complement strand
GGCGGACAGCAAAGAGATCAGCTTCGTGCCATCGTACGACTACCGGCGCCGGCTCGCGGAGCGCGGCGTCGAGCTGCACCCCGGCCGACTCGTCGACACCGGCGGGCGCGTGCTCGGCGAGCACGCCGGCACCGAGCACTTCACGATCGGCCAGCGCCGCGGTCACGGCGTCGGCGGCGGCTTGCCGCTCTACGTCGTCGCGTTGTTGCCGGAGACCGGCACGGTGGTGCTTGGCTCGCGCGAGGAGTGCCACGCGGCGTCGATGCGGGTCCGCGAGCTCAATTGGATCGGCTTCGACGTCCCCGCGTCGAACGAGTTCGCGTGCGAAGTGCAGGTGCGCTACCACCACGCGCCCGCGAAGTGTCGCGTGCACGTCGAGGGCCGCGAAGCGACGGTCGTCTTCGACGAGCCGCAGCTCGCGGTCGCCTCGGGCCAAGGCGCGGCGTTCTACGACGACGAGCGACTGCTCGGCGGCGGCTGGATCGCGTCGAGCGCGCTGGTCGACGAGCCCGCGCACCGCGTCGCGCGCGGCGCGTAGCATGCTCGCGCGAGGCCTCTTGGTGCTCGGTGTCTCGGCGCTCGCCGCAGGCGCTTGGCTCTCGCGGCCGACTTTCGAGCGCGAGTGGCGTTGGCCTCCATTGACCGTCGTGCTCGTCGATGCTTCAGCGAGCGTGCGGCGCACTCGGCCTGCGGCGGACGAGGTCGCGCTCTCCGCCGCGCTCGACGCCGCGGCGCGCGCGCGCGACTCCGGAGGCGACTTCGCGTTGCTCTCGGTCGCGCGCGACGTCCGCACGTGGATCGCGCCGTCGTCCGCGGCGGACGGTTTCGCGCGACTCGCCGCGGGCGAGGTCGGTTTCGAGGTGCTCGGCGACGACGCGAGCGAGAGCGCGCTCGTCGAGGCGCTCGGCGCGGCGTCGGCGCTCTTCGCGAAGCGCACCGAGCGCGAGCTCGTGCTCGTCACCGACGGCGCCGCGACCGACGGCGATGCGACCTTCGCGCTCGCGCGCCTCGCGAGCGACGGCGTCGTCGTGCGCTGCGTGCCGCTCGCGCCCGAGGCGCGCTTCGACGCGGAGCTCCGCGCGCTTCGCACCAGCGACTTCGTCGAAGCCGGCGCGCCGCTCGCGGTGCTCGCCGAACTCGCGCTGGTGGGCGACGCGACCGGTCGCAGCGGCGCGCTCGTCGTGCGCGCGAAGAGCGCGCGCGGCGAGACGACGCGGCGCGTGCCGCTCGCGTTCGATCGCGATCCAACCGCGGTTCAAGTCGACTTGGGCGTCGCGCAGCCGGGCGCGATCCGGATCGATGCCGAGCTCGAGTTCGAGACGCCCGACGCGACCCCTGAGAACGACCGCCGCTCGGCCTGGGTCGAGTGCGGTGATGCGTTGCGCGTGCTCGTCCTCGGCGATGCGCCGTGGCTCGACGAACTCGCGAAGCTCGACGGCCTCGATGTGGAGCGGGTCGAGCGGCCCGAGAGTCCCGAAAGCCCCGGGAGCGCCGAAAGGCTCTGGCGCGAGGCGTGCGCGGCGCGATTCGACGCGGCCGATCTCGTGCTCGCGAGCGACGTCGACCTGCGCCTGCTGCCCGCGACGCTCGCGGACTTCGTGCGCTGGGGCGGCGCGTTCGCGTACGTGCCCGGCGAGGCGACGCTCGCCGGTTGGCGCTCGAAGAGCGACGCGAGCGCGTTGCTGCCGTTGTCGCTGGTCGACGACGACGACCGCGGTCGGTCGATCGTGATCCTGATCGACGCGTCCGGCAGCATGGCGGGCGCGGCCGATCGCGCGGCTCGCGCGGCGGCGATCGAGCTCGCGCGCGCCGCCGCGGACGACGAGCAAGTCGCGGTGCGCTTCTTCACGAATCACCTCGGGCCCCCGTTCGCGCTCGGCGCCGCGGAGGATGACGCGCGGCGCGCGGAGATCCAGGCGTTGCTCGATGCGAGCGCGCCGTCGGGGCCGACGGCGATCGTCGTCGCGCTCGACGAGCTCGCGGAGACGCGCGCGAGGAGCCGCGATCGCGCGCTGGTCTTCCTGGTCAGCGACGGGCGCGACGAAGCCGGCGCCGAGGAGCGCGATGCGCGGCGCGTACGTGCGTCGCTCGCCGCGACCGGGGCGGAGCTCGTCGTCTGCGTGCTCGATCCCGCGGGCTCGACGCCGATCCTCGACGCGTTGCTGTTCACGGGCGAGCGTTTGGTGCACGCCGAAGAGCCGTCCGACCTCGCGCGCGTGTTCGCGCGGGCGAGCGCGCGGCGCGACGTGGTCGAGGCCGGACCGATCGCCGCGCTCGTGCGGCCGGCGGGCGAGCTCAGCGTCGACACGTTCGAAGCTGGCGTCGCGTCGGGCCTGCCGCGCGAGCTCGCGCCGCGCGAGCGCAAGCTCCGCGTGCGCTCGGGTCCGCTCGCGAAGGCGCTGGTCGTCGACGGCACGGGCGAGCCGTTGCTCGCGGTCGGTCGCGTCGGCCTGGGCTCGAAGCTCGCGACGGCGCTCGCGCCGGACGAGCGTTGGAGTCGCGAGCCGAGAGCGTGGCGCGAGGCGCTCGCGAGCGCCGTGCGCGCGCTCGCGCGTCGCGCGCACGCGGCGAGGAGCACCCGGCCGCGCGCGAAGCTCGACGCGCGCGGTTTCGAGCTCGAAAACGTGCCGCCGGAGTGGCCGGTCGAGCTCGCGCTGCGCCTCGAACCGCTCGCGTCCCCAGGTCTCCCCGGTGCCGCAGGTGCTCCAGGTGCCGCCGGCGCATCGGGCACATCGGTCGTCGCGCGCGCCGCACGCTCGTTCGCGCTCCTGCCCGCCGACGGGCGTGACGGCGCCGACCCCCGCACCGTGCGACGGGTTCCGGCCCGCGAGCTCGCTGGGCTCGACGCCGGACCGCTCGCGGCGCGCGTCGCCGCCCGCGACGTCCTGGTTTGGAGCGGTACGGTCGTCCACGAGCAGAGGACCGAGTTCCGCGCCGCGCCCGAGATGTGGCCGCCCGCGCTCCCGACCCCGGCCCGCGCGCGTGCGGCGCGCGAAGGCGCATCCGGACCGCATCCGTGGGCCACGGCGGTCCTGGCGGCGGGCGCGGCCGCGGTTTTCCTCGGGGCGGCGCTGCGACTCTCCGGCCGGCGCTAGGCCGTCAAGGCGGAAGGGCTTTCCGCCGATAGGCCTCCCGTCGCGCCTGCCTGGTCGGCGCGCGGCGTACAGAAAGAGGAGCTCTCGATGTCGTTCTCGTTCACACCCGTTTTCCGCGCGCTGTGCTTGGGCGCGCTGCTCTCCGCCTGCGTCACGTCGACCAACGCGCGTCAGGAACGCGCGGTCAGCGACAGCCCGTGGCTGGAGCCGTCGCCCGTGCTCGCCCAGCAGATCGACGAGCAAGCGCAACGCCTCCCGTGGACCCACGGCGTCGATCGCGTCGAGATCATCGCGTGGTTCGCGCGCGTCGGCGAGCCGGCGTATCCGCGCTTGCTCGACCTGGCGATCGATCCGTCGCCGGACATCGCGGGCTCCGCGCTCGCGGCGCTCGGCGCGACCGGCGACAAGCGCCTGGTGACGCCGTTGCACGAGCTCGCGTGGCCGTCGCCGCTCGCGCCGATGATCGAGCTCGAACGCGCGCGCACGCTGACTCGCCTCGGCGATTGGAGTGAACTCGCGGTGCTGATCCGCGGGCTGCGCTCCGACGACGGATTGACGCGGCTGCTCTGCATCCAAGCGCTCGCGGATGCGACCGGCGACAAGCTCGGTTACGACCCGCGCGCGAACGAGCTCGATCGCGAAGCCGCCGCCAAGCAGTGGGACGCGTGGCTCGCTCGCCGACGCGGCGAGGGGATCCTCGCCAAGACCCAGTGACCGACCGCGGGCCGCGCGGGCCCGATCGCGCGGCGGGTCCGATCGCGCGGCGGGTCCGATCGCGCGGCGGCTCGCGCTCAGGCCTTTTGGCGCAGGCGCTCGACGAGCCGCGTGAAGCGCGCGTCGGCGCGGACGCTCATCAGATCGTCGTCCTGGCTGAGGAAGTCGGCGTCCGTGTAGCCGAGCAGCGCGGCGTGCTCCAAGGCATCGAGTGCCTTTTCGCTCTCACCTGCGAGCGCCAACGAACAGGCGAGGTTGTAGTGGACGGTCGGGTTCTCGGGCTCGAGCTCGACCAAGCGCCGATCGATCGCGAGCCCGCGATCGACCCAGCCGAGGCGCGTGTAGGCATGGGCGAGCTCCGCGAGCGCTTCCAGATTGTCCGGCCGGTGCCGCAGGGCGGCCTCGTAGAACTCCGCCAAAAACTCCAACCCGGCGCGAGCCAGGTCGGCGCGCAGGGCGTCGGGGAGCGTCGGGCGGTCGGGTTGCACGGGCGTGTAGTGGGGTGGCGGAACGCGACTAGCTAGACTCTAGTCGCGATGGTCCGCAGGGCAAAGGGGTGCGCGGTCGTCGGCGGAAACTCCAGGAGTCGGCGCGACCAGGCGAGGGCCAAGCGATGAGCGATCGAAACGACGCGGCAGGCATCACCCTGCACTTTTGTGCCTTGTGCAACGAGTCGATCCCGAAGGTCGACGTCGATTCCGGGCGCGCGAAGCGTCACAAGGATCGTCTGGTCTGCGGAACCTGCGACCGCGCGATGTCGGCGACGCACGCGGCCGCCGCAGCGGAAGCCGCGGGCTCGGCCCAGGCCGGCGGCCCGGCGCAGCCGGTGGGCCCGGCGGAAGGCGCTGGCTCGTGGGGAACCGCCGCTCCGTCGGCGCACGGAGAAGCCGTTCACCGACCGGCCGAAGCGTCCTCGGGCGCCGGCGCGATCTTGGTCGGCGTGCTCGCGTTGCTGGTCGCGATCGGCGGCGTGCTGTGGGGGCGTTGGCAGCGCGAGCAAGACCTGAAGCAGGCCGACGTGCGGCAAACCGAAGCCCGCGCGGAATGGAGCCGGACGCTCGGCGAGTCGCAGCGTGCGCTCGACAACGAACGCGCGGCGCGCCAAGCGCTCGAGAATACGTTGGTCGACGCGCGCGCGGAATGGCAGCGCGTCGCGAACGAGTCGCGGCGCGCTTCCGTCGCGGACGCTTCGAAGCTCGCGGGCGAGCTCGAAGGCCTGCGCGGAACGCTCGCGTCGCTCGATCAGCGCCTGGCGGCCGCGGTCTCGCACGAGGAGTTCTCGTCGCTGCGCGGCGCGGCGGACGAAGCGCGGCTCGAGCTCTCGTCGCTCGCGAAGAAGGTGCTCGACCTCGAAGAGCGTCAGCGCGCGCCACAAGTGCAGCCGATCGCTCCGAATCCGGCCGCGGCCGCGCAACCGAGCTGGTTCGGGATCGTGCAGCGGTTGAAGAGCCCCGACTTCTCGACGCGCTGGACCGCGGTGCAGGAGCTCGGCGAAACCGGCGATCCCGAGGTCGTCGACTACCTCGTGCCGATCCTGCAGGACCCCGACGTCTTCGTGCGGCTCGCGACAGCGCGCGAGCTCGGCAATCTCGGCTCGACCAAGGCGGTCGACGGCCTGATCGCGGCGCTCGGCGACGAGAACTCGACCGTGCGCGAGGAGGCCTACGTCGCGCTGCGCAAGCTCACGAAGAAGGACCTGCCCTTCGACGCGCAGAGCAACGATTCGGCCGAACGTCAGCGCCGCATCAAGGCCTGGCAGGATTGGTGGAAGAAGGCGCGCGAGGACGCGTCCGCGCCCTGAAGCTCGCCGCGGCTGCGCAACGCCTCGCCGCCGCGTTTGCCGGGCTGTCCGCGCTTGCGTAGACTTCGACCGCTCGCGTCGGCGGTCGCGTCGAAGCGCGCGTTCCGCGCACGCCCGCGCCGCTGGTCACGATTTCCTGCATCGGGACAACATGGCTCATCCGGTGAAGCATCCGATCACCCTGCTGCTCGGCGACGGCACCGGGCCCGAGCTCGCGCGCGTCGCCCGGGAGGTGCTCGACGCCACCGGCGTCGCGTTCGAGTGGGACGAAGTCCCCGCCGGCGTCGAGGTCTTGGAGCGCGAGGGCACGCCGCTGCCGCCGCGCGTGCTCGAGTCGATCCGGCGGACGAAGACGTGCCTGAAAGCGCCGATCACGACGCCGATCGGCTCGATCCATCGCTCGGTGACGGCGACCTTGCGCACCGAGTTCGACCTGTACGCGTGCGTGCGGCGCTTCAAGAGCTATCCGGGCGCGCGCTCGCCGTTCCGCAACGTCGACCTCGTCGTGTTCCGCGAGAATCTCGAGGACCTCTACGCAGGCATCGAGTTCGAGCGCGGCGACAAGCGCACGCTCGAGCTGATCGCGCACCTCTCCCAGCTCTCCGGCCGTGCGATCCGTCCGGATTCCGGCCTCGCGATCAAGGCGCTCAGCATCTTCGGCTCCGATCGGATCGTGCAAGCGGCGTACGAGTACGCGCGCGCGCACGGCCGCAAGAAACTGACGGTCGCGCACAAGGCCGACATGCAGCGGCACACCGACGGGCTCTTCCTGCACACCGCGCGCAACGTCGCCGTGCGCTATCCCGACGTCGCGTTCGACCAGCGCGCGATCGACACGCTCTGCATGCAACTCGTGCAGACGCCGGAGAGCTTCGACGTGCTCGTCATGCCGAACGTCTACGGCGATCTGGTCGGCGACCTGTGCGCGGGCCTGGTCGGCGGGCTCGGGCTCGCGCCGGGGATGCACGTCGGCGACTCCGGCATCGCGATCTTCGAGGCGACCCACGGCTCGGCGCCGAAGTACAAGGGGCTGAACCGCGTCAATCCGTGCGCGCTGATCCTGTCGGGCGTGATGTTGCTCGAGCACCTCGGCGAAGCGCGCGCGGCGGCTCGACTCGAGCGCGCGGTCGCGGCGGTGATTCGCGAGCAGAAGCACGTCACGTACGATCTCAAGGCGTTCCGCGACGATCCGACCGCGGTCGGCACGCGCGAAATGGGGCAGGCGATCGTGCGCGCGCTCGAGACCGCGGAACTGTGACCTCGCGCGGCTTGTGGCGGCTGCTCGGCGCCGGGTAGGCTCTTCGCCCCGCTTCGCGCCCCACTCCGGAGGAATTCCTTGGCCATCCCGCATCGCAAGCTCACCGTCGTCGGCGCCGGCTACGTCGGCATGACCTGCGCCCAGCTCTGCGCCCAGAAGGGGCTCGCGAGCGAGATCGTCGTCATCGACATCGACGAAGGGCGAGCGAAGGGCATCGCGCTCGATCTGAACCAGATGGCCGCGATCGAGGGCTTCTCGTCGCGCCTCGTCGGCACCGCGGATCCGAAGGACACGCGGGACAGCGACCTCTTCATCGTCACCGCGGGCCTGCCGCGCAAGCCGGGGATGAGCCGCTCCGACCTGCTCGAGACCAACGGCAAGATCGTGACGCAGGTCGCCGGCTACGTGCGCGACTTCTCGCCCGACTCGTTCGTGATCGTCGTCACCAATCCGCTCGACACGATGGTGCACTTGATGCGCGTGAAGACCGGCTTCCCGCCGAAGCGCGTGATCGGCATGGCCGGCGTGCTCGACAGCGCGCGCTTCTCCTGGTTCATCGCCGAGGAGACCGGCGCGCACGTGCAGGACGTCGACGCGATGGTGCTCGGCGCGCACGGCGACTCGATGGTGCCGATGACGCAGTTCTGCACGGTCAACGGGGTGACGCTCGGCCATCTCGTCACCAAGGACAAGATCTCCGCGATGGCGGATCGCACGCGCAACGGCGGGGCGGAGATCGTCAACCTGCTCAAGACGGGCTCGGCGTTCTTCGCGCCCGCGGCCGCGAGCGTCGCGATGGCGCGCTCGATCCTGAACGACGAGCACCGCATGCTGCCGTGCGCGGCGTTCTTGAACGGCCAGTACGGCTTCGAAGGCATCTACATGGGCGTGCCGGCGATCCTGGGCGCGGAAGGCGTCGAGAAGATCGTCGAAGTGCCGCTCGACACCGAGTCGCGCATCCAGATGCAGAAGACCGCGGGCGCGATCCAGAAGGATCTCGAGCTCCTGCGCAACCTCGCGTTGCTCTAGACGTCTTGATCCGTGTGGCGAGGGCCCAGGAGGTATCCGTGAACGTGATCAAGTTGAAGGATGCGGTTTCAGCGGCCAGGGCGTTCTTCCAGGCCGTTTACGCCGAGGAGAAACTGCTCAACGTCCTCCTCGAAGAGGTGAAGGTCAGTGACGACGAGCGCTTCTGGCTGGTTACGTTCGGGTTTTCGCTCGCGAACGAGTTGCCGCCTCTCGGGGCATCCATGGGTCGCATGCCGCCACGGCACTACAAGGTGGTCCGGGTCGACGGGGTAACCGGCGAGGTCAAGGCCATGGTCTTGCGCGAATCCGAGTAGGTGATCCGTGTCGCGCAGTAAGCAGCTCTTGCTCGATTCGAATCTGTTGCTGCTCTACGTCGTCGGCGCCGCGGATCCGAAACTCCTACCGAAGCACAAGCGCACTGCGGCGTTCGAGTTCACCCCGGCCGACCTGGAGTTGCTGCTCGAGCTGATGTCCCGCTTCGACGAGTGGATCACCACGCCCAACATCCTGACCGAGGTGAGCAACCTGTCTCGTCACGGAGTCGCGGGCGATCGGATGGCGCGCGTATCGGACGAGCTCACGCGTTTCTCCGCATTCGGAGTGGAGCACTACGTCGAGACCCGCCGAGCTGCCGACGATGCGTGCTTCCGGCGTCTAGGCTTGACGGACGCAGGGATCTGCGTGCTCTCCGAAACCGGCGTGTCCGTCGTGACGCTGGACGCGATGCTCGCCGACGAACTCGCTCGGCGCGGCGTCGACGTGCTCAACTTCCACCACGTTCGATCGCTCTCGTAGCGCCCGAGGCCTGCCGTGCCCTTCCGATCCACGAGCGCGTCCCGAGCGGAGGTTCGGAGAGAGTGCCGTATGAGGAACCGCTGTTTCGCGCTCGGATTCGCCGTCATCGCCGCGTGTGAATCGCCCTCGGTCGAGGCGCCGAGTCCGCGGGCTCAGGACCGCGTATCGCTCGTTGAACCCGTACTTGCGCAGGCGTCCGAACCCGAGCCCGTGCTGAGCCAAGTCGCGACTCCCACGACGGAGGCGAGCCCCGAGGCGCAGACGAACCAAGCCCTGCCGGCGAACGTCGACCTGCGCGAGCGGCTGCTCGCGTGGCAACTTCCGCCGCGGCCGCAGGGGGCGCGCGGCACGTGCTCGATCTTCACCGTCACCTCGGCGTTGGAGTTCGCGCTCGCCAAGCGCGGCGAGCCGCTTCGCCTGAGCCCGGAGTTCGTCAACTGGGCCGCAAGCCAAGCCGGCGGCGCGCCGTCCGACGGGAACTTCTTCCACAACGCGCTCGCGGGCTTCGAGCGCTTCGGCGCGTGCTCCGACGAGCGCTGGCCGTACCGCGCTGCGTTCGACGCGACGCTCGCGCCGGACGCGGAGGCGCTCGCCGAAGCGGCGGCGCTGCGCGATCGGACGCACGGTGCGTTCGCGGTGCACTGGATCGTGCCGTGGGTGCCCGATCGCTTCGGCGTCGACGACGCGCAGTTCGCCGAGTTCCAAAGCGTGCTCGCGCGTGGCTTCCCGGTCGCCGCGGGCTCGGTGCACAGCCGGCTCCTCGTCGGGTTTCGCGACGACGCGGCGGCGCCGGGCGGCGGCGTGTTCGTGACGCTCGATTCCGCGCTCGCGCGCTTCGACACGGTCAGCTACGAGTTCGTCCGCCGCGAGGTCGCCGACGCGTTCTGGATCGAGGCGCTCGCGACGGGCGGCTGAGCCCGAGGCGTTCCCGCCGTCGGCCGCGCGCGCCTTGCGAGCCCGCCGCGCGCGACGATCGCGGATCGAGCGACACACCGGCGCCCGCGCGACGCTCGTCCCTACGAGACGAACTCCATCCACGTGCTCCCACGAGGTCGCCACCATGCTCCAGCCGCTCGACTCCGACCGTTTTCAAGCGATCCGCCGCGCCGCGGGCGCTCTCGCGTGCCTCGCCGCCTTCGCGTCGCCGAGCTTCGCCCAGCAGTGCTCGCCGGACGCGTTCGAACCCAACGACTCGTGCGCGTCGCCCGCGACGGTCGCGTTCGGTTCGCACGCCGGTCTGACGCTCCCGCCGGGCGGCGCCGATTTCTACCGCGTGCTCGTGCCCGCGGCGCAGCGGTTGGAGGTGCGCGTGCACCTCGCGGCCTCGGATCCCTCGCTCTTCGCTCTGTTCCGACTCTGGCGCGACGACGGTTCGGCGGTGCCGTGCGACGCGACCGGCGCAGCGCTCGGATTCGAGCTCATCGAGCTCGGCGCGACGGACTTCCTGCTCGCGTGGAGTTCGGACGTCGCGGCACCGACGAGCTTCGTCGTCGGCCTCGAATCGTCGGGCGCGAACTGCGCGGACTACACGCTCGATCTCGTCGCCTTCCCCGATCCGTGCGCCCAGCTCGCCGCGGACGCCTTCGAGCCGAACAACGCGTGTGGTCAAACCGCGCCGCTCGGCGTCGGGAGCTTCGCGGGCCTGACTGTCGGCGTCGGTGATCCCGATCATTACGAAGTCGCGGTCGCCGCGAACTCGCTCGTGACGCTCGCGGTCGGCGGCATCGCCGCCGGAGACCAGTTCGAGGTTTTCGCCTGGACGAGCACCGCGAGCTGCGGCTCGCTCGATCAATTGCACGCGGGTACCACGGTGTACGGTCCGACGTCGGGCACGGTGTTCCTGGCAAATCCTTCGTCGAGTCCGACGAGCTTCGTCGTCCGCGTGCAACCGCGGCCGGACCAAGGCGCCCAGACCGGCTTCTGCGGCTCGTACTCGCTGACGGTGACGACCGAGATCGATCCGTGCGGCGTCTTCAGCGGCGACGCGTTCGAGCCGAACTCCGATTGCTCGTCGGCGCCGTTGCTCGCGAGCTCGCAGGCCGGCCTCTCGATCTCCCAGGATCTCGACCTCGATTGGTACTCGCTCGTAGTGCCGCCGCGTTCGACGCTGCGACTGATCTCCGCGTCGACCAAGCCGAACGTCCAGCGTCCGCTGCAACTCCACTCGGGCTGCGCCGGCAACCCGAGCTTCCTCACGTCGAGCCACCCGATCTACTTCGACGCGGATCCGCGCCATTGGCTCGCGTGGACGAACACGACCTCGGCGCCGTTCGACACGCGGCTCTTCGTGATCCGGCCGGTCGGCGGCCTCTTCTGCGACGTCTACGAGCTCGACCTCAAGTTCACGCTCGGCACGCCGTTCTGCCTCGCGCCGAAGAACTCCACCGGCGACGCGGCGCGGCTCTCGGCGAGCGGCTCGACGACGCCCGGCGTCGGCACGCTCGGCTTGAGCGCCGGACCGGTGCCCGCCGGGAAGAGCGGGCTCGTGATCATGAGCACGTCGGAGAAGACCGCGACGCCGTTCGGCAAGGGTTATCTCTGCCTCGGCGCGCCGATCGTGCGCTTCCCGGTGACCTCGACCGCCGGCGGAACGTTGGTCACCACGCTCGACTGGACCGGCGCGAGCGCGCAGATCCAGGCCGGCGAGACCTGGAGCTTCCAGACGTGGTTCCGCGACCCCGCGGGCGGCGGCGCGGGTTTCAACTTGAGCGAGGGCCTGCGGCTCACGTTCCAGTAGACCGGGCAAGGCGCGAGCCCGACCACGCGCGCGGATCCTCTAGGAGCGCCTCCAGATCCGCGCGCGCGTCGTTCGACACGGATCCTCGGGGTACCCGTGTCTCGATCGAAGCGTCCGAGTTTCGCGCGAGCGGTCGTGCTCGCGCTGTGCGTGTCGTCGCTCGCGTGCGGCGGCGGAGGTTCCGGCGCGACGAGCTCGAGCTCGCCGCCGGACGCGCCGTCGACGCCGATCGTCGCCGCGGGCGACGGCGCGAACTCGATCACGTGGCAAGCGGTCGCGGGCGCGACCAGTCACGCGCTCTACTGGTCGACGACGACGCCGGTCGACGTCGCGAGCGCCGCGAGCGTCGTGCTGACCGCGAGCCCGCACGTCCATTCGGGATTGGTCAACGGCACCGAGTACTTCTACGTGCTCACCGCGTCGAACGCGCAGGGCGAGAGCTCGCCCTCGAGCGAAGCGCATGCGACGCCGAGCGCGTCGGCGAGCCTCTATGATCCGAGCTGGGCCACAGTGTCGAGCCTGACGACGCGCACGCTGAACCACGACGCCGGCCTGACCGCGGTGCAGAATGGCGCCGCGCTCAAGGCCGCGATCCTCGCGCTCCAACCCGGAGAGCGCCTCGAAGTCGGCGCGGGCACGTACTCGGTCAACTCGTACTTCGGGCTCGATCTGCAAGGCACCGCGCAAGCGCCGATCTTCGTCGTCGCGAAGGCGGGGGAGACGCCGATCCTGACGCGTCCCGACGCGAACCAGAACGCGCTGAACGTCGGCGTGTCCATGACCACCCGGTTCGTCTGCCTGCGCGGTTTCGAGATCACCGGCGGCAGCGCGGGCGTGCGGCTGTACTCGGTGCAGGATTTCTGGCTCGACCGCTGTCACGTCCACCACACGAACGAGGCGGGCGTCACCGCGAACACCGCGGACACCGCGCGCCTCCACCTGACCCGGAACGAGGTCGATCACACGCTCGGCACCGGCGAGGGCTTCTACCTCGGCGCGAACAACGCGCAGTGGGTGATGCGCGACTCCGTGATCGCGTTGAACCACGTGCACGACACCGCGGGCACGCAAGGCGACGGCATCGAGATCAAACAGGGCTCGTTCGGGAACTGGGTCGCCGAGAACGTCGTGCACGACTGCAACTACCCGTGCATCCTGCTCTACGGCACCGGCGGCTACGCGTTCAACCTGGTCGAGCGCAACGTCTGCTGGAACTCCGGCGACAACGTGATGCAGGTCCAGGGCGAAGCGATCGTGCGCAACAACTTCTTGATGCACGGCGCGAACGCGTTCGGCAGCCACGATCACCAGGGCCAAGTGCGCGATCTCGAGTTCGTGCACAACACGCTGGTCAACGTCGGCCGCGGCGCGCAGCTCTCCAATTGGAGCGGGCGACCGGGCCTGGTCTTCGCGAACAACGTCGTCTACAGCCAGAACTCGCAGTCGCTTTCGTTCGGCGGCGGGTCGAGCGGCGTCACTCTCTCCGGCAACGTCGTCGTCGGCGCGGTCTCCGGAGCGTCGAGCGGTTGGATCGTCGGCAACGGCCTCGCCGATTTCACCGCGGTGAGCTGGGACGCGAGTCAACAGGACGCGACACCGTCGCCGACCAGCGCGCTCCTCGCGAGCGGCGATCCGACGTGGGCGGTGCTCGACGACCTGACCGGCGCGGCGCGCGCCGGCTCGCTCGAAGCCGGCTGCTACGACGCGCCGTGAGCCGCGCGCACCCTCTCCGATCTGCGTAGGGCGCTCGAACGCGCGCCGGGTTGTGCCGTGCGGTGTGCTCGTTATCCTCCCGGGCTCTTCATCCAGCCACGAAAGAGCCCGCCATGAGTCCCACGCGCACCGAGAGCGATTCCTTCGGCCCGATCCAAGTCCCGAGCGAAGCCCTGTGGGGCGCGCAGACGCAGCGCTCGAAGGAGAACTTCCGCATCGGAGGCCACACGTTTCCGCGCGCGATGATCCGAGCGCTCGGTCTGGTCAAGAAGTGCGCGGCGCAGGCGAACCTCGAGCTCGGCGAGCTGAAGATGCTCGACAAGAAGCAACAGGCGGCGTTGCTCACCGCGTGCGACGAGGTGATCTCGGGCCGCTGGGACGCGCATTTCCCGTTGGTCGTGTGGCAGACGGGTTCGGGCACGCAGAGCAACATGAACGCGAATGAGGTGATCTCGAACCGCGCGATCCAGCTCTGCGGCGGCGAGCTCGGCTCGAAGAAGCCGATCCACCCGAACGACCACGTCAACCGCGGACAGTCCTCGAACGATGCGTTCCCGACCGCGATGCACGTCGCGGCGGCCGAGGAAGCGGCGAAGCGTCTGTTGCCCGCGATCGAAGCGCTCGAGGGTGAGCTCGACGCGAAGGCGAAACGGTGGAAGAAGATCGTCAAGATCGGTCGCACGCACCTGCAGGACGCGACGCCGTTGACCGTCGGGCAGGAGTTCTCGGGCTACGTGCAACAGTTGAAGGACGCGCGGCGAGCGATCGACTTCGCGCTCGACGGCGTGTTCGAGCTCGC
Source organism: Planctomycetota bacterium (assembly GCA_016220085.1). Classification (GTDB taxonomy): domain Bacteria; phylum Planctomycetota; class UBA1135; order UBA1135; genus JACRIN01. Next base: position 29,443 of record JACRIN010000082.1, on the reverse strand, counting down.
GCTCGGCGGCACCGCCGTCGGCACCGGGCTCAACAGCCACCCGAAGTACGCCAAGCTCGCCGCGGCGAAACTCGCCGCCGAGACCGGTCTGCCGTTCAAGACCGCGCCGAACAAGTTCGCGGCGCTCGCGGGGCACGACGCGCTCGTGTTCCTCTCCGGATCGATGAAAACCGCGGCCGTCGCGCTGATGAAGATCGCGAACGACGTGCGTTGGCTCGGTTCGGGCCCGCGTTGCGGCCTCGGCGAGCTCAAGCTCCCCGAGAACGAGCCCGGCAGCTCGATCATGCCCGGCAAGGTCAATCCGACGCAGTGCGAGGCGCTGACGATGGTCTGCGTCCAGGTGATGGGCAACGACGTCACGGTCGGCATCGCGGGCTCGCAGGGCAACTTCGAGCTCAACGTCTTCAAGCCGGTGATCGTGCACAACGTCCTGCAGTCGATCCGACTGCTCGCCGACGCGTGCGACTCCTTCCGCGAGAAGTGCATCGCGGGTCTCGAGCTCGACGAGAAGCGCGTCGACGCGTTGATGCGGCAGTCGCTGATGTTGGTCACCGCGCTCAATCGTCACATCGGCTACGACAACGCGGCCAAGGTCGCGAAGCACGCGCACAAGCAGGGTCTGACGCTGCGCGAATCGGTCGTCGAGCTCGGGCTGATGACCGGCGAGTCCTTCGACAAAGCGGTGCGCCCCGAGGACATGGTCGCGCCGAAGTCCGGCGTCGGCGGCGGGGGCGGTTGACGGAGAGCTGGCGCCGCGCCTCGCCCTGACAGGCGAAGCGCCGAGGTCCCGCGCGAAACGCCGAGACCCGGCGCGCGGCGCTGAGCCCCCGCGCGAAACGCAGAGGCCCTGCGCGCCGCGCCGAGACCCGGTAGGTCGCGCCGAGCCTCGGTACGCCTCACCCGAACCGCGCCGCTACTCCTTGCCGTTCGGGTGGCAGGCGTAGCAGGCGTTGGACGTCCACGTGTAGTTGTTGACGCCCTGGTGCTCGTTGTCCATCGACGACTTCTTGTGCTCGTGGCAGTGCGTGCAGGAAAACTGGATGTAGTTCGGCGGCGCGAGGTGGCAGTCGATGCAGTCGAAGTTCTTGTGCTTGCCCGAGGTGATCGGGAACTCCGTGTGGTTGAACTGACCGTTGTTCCAGTCGAGGGTGTCGTGGCAGGTCTGGCAGTCGGTGCCGAAGCCCGAGGTCGAGTGCTTCGGATTGGTCGTCGCGTTGTACTCGGTCATGTGACAGCTCACGCAGCCGTTCGTGATGCCCGTGTGGTCGAACACCGCGTTGTTCCAGTCGAGGGTGTCGTGGCAGGTCTGACAGCTCGTGCTGAGGCCGAGCGCGGCGTGGTTCGGACTCGTCGTGTTGTTGTAGTCGGTCTGGTGACACGTCACGCAGCCGTTGGTGATGCCCGTGTGATCGAACACCGCGTTGTTCCAGTCGTTGGTGTCGTGGCACTGCTCGCAGTTCGTGCCGATGCCCATCCCGGCGTGGTTCGGGTTCGTGGTGCCGGTGTAGTCCGACTGGTGACACGTCAGGCAACCGTTGGTCACGCCGAAGTGATCGAACGACGCGTTCGTCCAGTCGTTCGTGTCGTGGCAGGACTCGCAATCCGTGGCGTAGCCCGCGAGCGCGTGGTTCGGGTTCGACGTGCCGGTGTAGTCCGATTGGTGACACGTGAGGCAACCGTTCGCGATGCCGAGGTGTCCGAACGTCACGTTCGTCCAGCCGTCCGTGCCGTGACACGATTCGCAGTCCGTGTCGTAGCCGGTGCTCGCGTGGTTCGGGTTGGTCGTGCCGTTGTACTCGGCCTGGTGGCAGTTGACGCAGCCGTTGGCGATGCCGGCGTGATCGAACTCGCCGCTCATCCACGTGCTCGTGCCGTGGCATTGCTCGCAGCTCGTCGACAAGCCCATCGTCTCGTGGTCCGGGTTCGTCGTGCCCTGGAAGTCCGCCAAGTGGCAGTTGATGCAGCCGTCGACGATCCCGAAGTGGTTGAAGTGCGCGCCGTCCCACGTCGACGTGTTGTGGCACTGCTTGCAGTTCGTCGAGATGCCGAGCGCCGCGTGGTCGGGGCTGGTCGAGTTCGCGTACTCCGTCTGGTGGCAGTCGTAGCAGTCGTTCGGCGTTCCGACGAACACGCCTCCGCCGTGGCAATCGGTGCAATTGGCGGCGGCGTGAGCTCCGTTGAGCGGCCACCACGAGTGATTGAAGGCGGCGCCGCCCCAGTCGGTCGGGATGTGGCAGCGATCGCAGTCCTGCGTCCAGCCGTTGGTCGCGTGATCGGGGCTGGTCGCGCGAGCGAGGTCCGCGCTGTGGCACGCGACGCACTCGGTGTCCGCGGGCTGGAACTGTCCGACCTGGGCGCCCGGGTGGCAGCGGAAGCACTCGGTCGCCGCGTGCGCGCCGACCAACGGGAAGCGCGTGAGATTGTGCTTGGCGATCTGGTCCTTCGCCTTGAACGACTCTTGGTCGTGGCACGAGGAGCAGTCGTTGCCGAGCGTGCCCTTGTGGACGTCCTCGTGGCAACCGGCGCAGCCGCGCCCGGCGAACATCTCCGCCGGACCGCGGTCGTTGTGGCAACGCAGACATTCGGCGGCCGCGTGCGCGCCCTCGAGCGCGTAACCGGTCTCCTTCGTGTGGTCGAACACGAAGTCGGTGCGGATGACGCGCCACGTCTCGCCCTGGTGGCAGAGCGTGCAGTCGGTGGGGAACGAGTCGTGGGGGACGACCGGGCCTCGGGCTTCCCACCAGTACTGCGCTCCGTCGGGTTTCTCGTCGAGCGTGCACGCGATCACTCCGAAGAGCAGCGCGAAGGCGCCGAGCAACAGCCACATGCGTCGGTTGGTTTCCATCGCGATCCTCCTAGAAGCGCCGCACGAGGTAGAAGCCGAGCGACCACGCGTCGAGCTCGTCGCCGAAGCGGCGATCGAGGAAGAGCGAGAGCGACCAATCGCGTCCGAAGCTCTTCTGCCAGCTACCGCGCAGCGATTGCTGGCTCAGCGTGCCCTGCGAACCGAGGAAGTCGTCGTTCTCGTGCTCCGCGTACTCGTACGTGCCGGAGAGCTGACCGAGATCGAAAGTCTTCGACAGACTCGCGTGCGCGCCGGTGACGGTGCTGTACACGCCTTGGTCGTAGAACGCGCCGAGGTCGAAGCGGCTCTGCTCGAGGAACAGGTCACGCCACGAGCCGCGCAAACTCACGCCGTACCCGTCGTCGTTCTGATCGGAGAACTGGTCGAGCCGCCCGGAGAGACGGAAGTCCTTCCCGAAGTCCTTCCAGCCGTCGACGCCGATGCGCGTGTTCTCGGCGTCGAAGATCGAGCTCGCCGCGACCTGGTCGAACTCGTTGCGCAAGAGCTCGGGGAAGCGGAAGTGCGAGGCGTGCAGACCGACGCCCTTGTCGGTGCCGAAGCGCCAGGACGAGTTCAGGAAGAACTGCGTCAGCTCCGCGCCGGACTTCTGCACGTCGTTCGTGCCGTACAAGTCGACCCACGCCGAGCTCCAGATCGACCACGTCTTGCTCGGACGCCACGAGAGGTTGGTCACCCAGAGGTCGCGGTCCGCGTCACCCTCGTGCCAAGTCTTCTGGTAGCCCGTGCCGAGCGAGAACTCCTCGTTCTCGCCGCGCACCCAGCGATAGAAGAGCGCCGTGGACACGTCCTTGCCGGTGTCCATCTCCGGCGTCGGCTCGGGCAGGAAGCCGAGCTGCACGCCGACGCGGTTGCCGTTGTCGAGGCGACGCACCCACTCGGCGCCGTCGAGGATCCCGAACTCCGGGAACTCCTTCGAGAAGAAGCGGCCGACCTGCCAGTGCGTGTCCTCGGTGCGCGTGCCGCCCCACTCGTACGAGAGGCGATCGACGCGCAGCGACGATTCGTTCTCGTCGCTCGACCCGGAGACCTCGGCGCGGCGCGCGAAGAGGTCGAGGTCGACGTCGAGCTCGCCGCCCTGGTGGAACGGGTTCTCGACGTCGAACGTGATGCCGGTGCGCGCGAGCCAGTACGAGTCGCCGTCCTGCCGGTCTTCGGTCCAATCGACCGACGTGGTGACGCGGCCATGCCATTTGACTTCGCGCTCCTTGCTCGTGGTGCTTTCCCACGGAGCGAGAAGCGGCAGGTCGGGCGAGGCCTCGCCGATCGGTTTCTCCCAGGGCGGGTGTTCGATCTTCGTGCCTTCGACGTCGACGTGCGCCTCGCCGCGCGTGCCGATCTCGAGCGTTGCGTCGATCGAGAGCTCCGCGCGTGCGCTCTGCTTGGTCGTGCTGCGCACGAGCGCTTCCACCGGCGGCGCACCGGCGGGGAAGAACACGACGCGGTCGCCGACCGCGAGCTTCGCGTCGCTGCCGCGATCCAGGTAGATCGACTTGCCGGAGAGCGCGGTGATGTGCACCTCGACGATCTCCTCGGTCGGCGCGACGGCGTCGCCTTCGCTCGCGATGAACGGCGTCGGCGCCGCCAATGCCAAGAACCACGGTCCGAACAGCGTCATCGATCGTCCCCCTCGACCCTGCCGGTCGTATGCGAATCGGAATCGTCCGGCCGGCTCTTCCTGTCGGTCGGACGGTGGCAGTCGATGCACTCGACGCCGAGCGGCTTGTAGCGCACCACGCTCGCGCGGCGGCCGTTGTCGACCGGGCGGTGGCAGGCAGCGCATTCGAGCTTCACGTGTTGCGCGTCGAGCTTGAAGCGCGAATCGCGGTCGTGATCGAAGTCGAGCGTCGCGAACGAGCCGCTGTCCAGGTGACAACGCGCGCAGTCGTTGCCCGCTGCGACCGTGAACTGGCCGGCGTGCGGATCTTCGTGGCAATCGGCGCAGGCGCTGCCCGCGGAGCGGCCGAGTCGCATCCCTTTGCGTTTCTCGTGCGTCGGCACGTGGCACGCCTCGCACGCGGCGCGCGCGTGCGCTTGGTCGAGCGCGAAGCCGGTCCAGCGCGCGTGGTCGAAGTCGGCGCTGGTCAGCGCACGGAAGGAGTCGACATCGTGACAGCGCGCGCAGCCGACGCGACCGTCGACGCTCTTCGGCGAATCGGCGTGGTCGAAGTGGCCTTCGTGCGGGTCCGCGTGGCACGTCTCGCAGCGCTCGGACGAGCCGCGGAACTTGTCGACGACCTTGCCGAGCGCGCGCTTCTTCGACGGATCCTCGCCGTGACAGGCCTCGCACGTCGCGCGCTGGTGGCCGCCGCGGAGCTCGAACCCGGTGAACAGCGAGTGATCGAAGGCGCGCGCGAGCTCGCCGCGGAAACGCTCGACGTCGTGGCAGCGACCGCACGTGCTCGTACCGTCGACGAGCGACGGAACCCCTGCGCGGTCGAAGGCACCGCCGTGCACGTCCGCGTGGCAAGTGTCGCAACGGTCGCTCGGGCCGGGGAATCGATCCGCCGCGAAGCCGAAGGTGCGCTGCGGGAACTCGGCGTGCGTGGTCTTCGGGTGGCAGGCCTCGCACTCGGCGCGCTGGTGGGCGCCTTCGAGCTCGAAGCGGGTGCGTTTCGCGTGGTCGAACTTCGCGAGCTCGACGCGTGCGAACTCCTCGGTGCCGTGGCAGTCGGCGCACACGGGCGCGGGCTCGCCGCGCAATGCAGCGAGGCGCGCGAACTCGCCCTTGTGGACGTCGACGTGGCAGGCCTCGCAGGTCTGCTTGTCGGTGCGGAAGTCGCGCGAGCCTTCGACGTCCGCGGCGAGCGGGGCGTGGCAGTCGTCGCACTTCGTCTTGGTGTGCGCGCCGGTCAGCGCGAACGCGGTGCGTCCGTGATCCTCGACGTCGAAGGAGTGCGTGTCGAAGCTGTCGCGCGCGTGGCAGTCGATGCACGCGGCGCCGCGGAAGGTTCCGAAGTCGAACTCGCCCCGGTGCGGATCGCCGTGGCAGTCGGCGCACGCGTCCGCTTTGCGGCCCGGATAGCGTTCGACGAACGTCGCGAGCTCGGGCGCGTGGCACTCGGCGCACTTCGCGCGCTCGTGCGGCTTCTCCAAGCCGAAGCCGGACGCGGCGTGCAGCTCGCCCGGCATCGTCTCCGAGTCGGCTCGGAACGCGCCGCGTTCGGAGTCGTGGCAGAGCGCGCACGTGGCGTCCTTCGTGACTCGCGCGAGCGACGCGACGCCCGAGAGGAACTCGGGCCGGTGGCGGTTCTCGTGGCAGTCGTTGCAGGTGCGCGACGGTTGGCCCTTCACGAGCTCCATCGCCGACGGGCCCTTGGGATCGTGGCACTCCTCGCACTTCTTCGCGTGGCCGCCGACCAACGGGAACGATTCGAGGTGGACGAAGTTCGCCGCGTCCTTGAACGGATGCTCTTGGCCGTGGCAGCTCGCGCAATCGACACCGAATTTGCCCTTGTGCACGTCGTCGTGACAGCTCGCGCACGCTTGCTGGAGCCCGAGGAAGCGCTTCTCGCCTTCCTTCAACACCGGCACCTCCGCGGAGCGGTGGCAGTCCTTGCACGCGATCGTCGTGTGCTTGCCGAGCAAGCGGTAGTCGAGCCCTGAATGGTCGAACGCCGCGACGTTCGCGAAGCCCGCGAGCTCGAACGCGTGGTCGCCGGACGGCGGCAGCGCGTCTCCGTGGTGTTCCTGGTGGCACTTCGCGCATGCGTCGCGGTCCGCGGCGGCGAGCTTGCCATGGAAGCCGCGCTCGCTCTCGAGCTGGGCTCCGACGTCCTCGTGGCAAGCGGTGCAGTCGTCGACGAGGTCGCTCGAGTCGTGGCATTGGTCGCAGCCGTCCTCATCGTCGAGCTTCGCGATCCCCGCGTGCGAGCTCGAGAGGGGCCCGGGCGACGTCTTGTCGCGGTCGAACCACACCAGTGCCAGCACGAGCATCAGCGATGCGGCCGCGAGCAGGATCTTCGGGAGCGAGGAACGCATCACGAGACTCCGAGGCCGGCGTAGCGCCAGGCGGCGATGATGTGGATCACGACCAGCAGCACGAGCAGCAGCGCGACCCAACGGTGGAACCAGCGCCACGTCGCGGCGAGTCCGCGCAGTTCCTCGAAGTGCGCCGCCGCGAGCGCGTTCTGGTGGGCCCGGCGCGCGAGGCGCGACATCTCCGCGAGCTCGCGCTCGCCGACGCCGAGCTCGCGCCCTTCGGCGACCAGTTGGTCGAGCGTCGTCGTCAGATTGCGACGGCTGCGCGCGAACGACGCCGCGCGCGCGAAGAAGCTGCCGACCGGCCGGCTCTCCGCGACCAAGCGCGCGATCTCCGCGCGCACGCGTTCGCCGAACTCTCCGCCGTTGCGGTCCCACGACGCGGAGAACTCGGCGAGGCGGGTCTTGACCTCGTCGAGCGCGAGCTCGCGGCCGTTCGCAGCGCGCGGCACGAACGAGTAGAAGTACCGACCGACGGCGCCGGTCGCGACCAACACTCCGAGTCCGATCAGCGCGTGCCCGCCGACCGTGTGCCGCGCGTCGAACGCCGAGTGCGCGAGCGCGAGCACGAACGCGAGGATGCCGGTCGCGATGTGCAGCGTCATCCACGCGCGCAGCGAGCCGAGCTTCTCGAAGATCGCGCCGTTGCGTCGCGCGAGGTAGCTCAGGTTGACGAGCATCGCGGTCGCGGCGAGCGCGCCGAGCGTGATGCCGAGCACCCCCGACGAGCGCAGCGCGGCGTGGTCGGGGTGGGTGACGCGCGCGCTCGGCGCGAGGCCGTAGTAGTCGCCGCGCCAGAGCACCCAAGCGCCGAGCACGAGCGTGACCAACAGGGCGGCGAGCAACGCGCGCGCGACTCCGGCTCCCTGCTCGAGCTGTGCGGTCTCCGTGGGCCGCAGCTTCGGATCGAACGACACGCCTGACTTCTCGAGCAGCTCGAACGGCGGCTTGCCGCCCGCGAGCACGAAGACTTCGTCGTTCGGGATGCGCTCGTTTCGAGCCGAGCCGTTCGCGCCGACGGAGAGCTCGACCGCTTGCTCTTCGATGCGCCGCACCTCGCTCGCGAGCACGACGTGCAGCTTGCCGCCCTCTACCGCGGCGCGCAGCCGCGCCTCGTTGCGCGACTTCAGGCGGAAGAAGTTCTCCTTGCGGTACGAGATCGTCACCGCGTTGCCCGGCTGCTCGGACAGACCGAGCGCGGCCTCGACCGCGCTGTCTCCGCCTCCGACGACCAGGATGCGGCGTTTCTGGAAGCTCTGCGCGTCGACCAGCCCGTACGCGACCTTCGAAAGCTCCTCTCCTTCCACGCCGAGCTTGTTCGGCGTGCCGCGCCGACCGAGCGCGAAGCACACGTGGAGCCCGCGCACGGTGCGCGTCGCGCCCTGCACTTGGAAGACGCCGAGTTCGTCGCGATCGAGCCCGACGAACGGCTGGCCGGTGATGATCGGGAGCGAGTGCTCGACGACGATCTTCTGCCAGAGCTCCATCAGCTCTTCCTTCGAATACGAGTCGCGCGTCAGACGGCCGTACAGCGGGAGCTCGACCGGCTGCGTCATCACCAGTTTGCGTCGCGGGTACTTCGCGACGGTGCCGCCGATGCCGCCGCACGGATCGGACTCGCGGCCTTCCTGTTCGATGACGACGAAGGAGAGCCCTTGCTCCTTCGCCTTCAACGCGCACGCGAGCCCCGCGGGACCGGCGCCGACGACCACCAAGTCGTACGCCTCGCCGTGCACGCCGCCTTGGACCCGCTCGCGGACGCGCCGCGCGACCTCGGTCGCGACCGCGACGCCCTGCGCGACCGCGGTGCGCACGAGCGCGAAGCCGGTGACCTCGCCCGCGAGGAAGATCCCCGGTGCGGTGACGGACTCGAAATGTTCGTTGAGCGCGGGGATGTCGCGCCGTTCGGTCAGGTCGGCGAGCGTCACGGCGATGCCGCCGACCGGGCATTCCTCCGCGCACCGTCCGTGGCCGACGCAGCGAGCGCCGTGGACGACGATCGCCTGGCCGTGGGCCATCGCGATCACGTCGTCTTCGGGACAGGCCGTGACGCAGAGCCCGCAGCCGATGCAACGGGAGAGGTCGATCACCGGGTGCTGCAGCCTCGCCTTGTTGCTGCCGGTCGAAATCGCGCGCTGGCGTTCGCTGAGCGTGACCTCGAGCGCGCCGAGCTCGTGTCTACGCGCCCAGACCGCGGCGGCGAGCGCTGCGGCGACGATCAACAGAGCGACCCAAGTCACGGCGAGATCCCGACTCCGATCGATCGGCGAGTCCGCGCAGCGTCACCTCGGCAGACAGGGCGAGCGCTCGCGCGGCCGCGGATCGGCGCCGACGATGCAGCGGCGGTACGAAGATGCGGATGGAGGATCGGCACGTGGCGGCGGTTCGCTGGAGCGCGCGTGGTCCGAGCTCGAAACCAGCTGCGCGCGGGCGCGGTACGCAAACCGCCTGCCGGGTGGGAAGCCGCGCGAAATGCTCCGCGACCGGCCGGGATCGCCACCTCGATCCAGATCACGGATCCCGGGCGTTCGTCTTTGCTCGCCGCGCTTGCACTTCCTGCCCTGGAAGTTCGTTCCGGCGGCGAATGTGCGCGATCTCCGCACGCACTCGCGACCTCCCCCTGGCATCTCGGCGCGCCGTCCCTACACTTCCCGCTCCCTCGAAACGTCGAGCGCCCCCCCCAATGAAGACCAACGTCCGCCAGAGCAAGCTCAAGCACGCGAAGAAGACCGGCTACCGCACGCGCCAAAGGACGAAGGGTGGCCGCAAGGTCAACCGTCGCCAGCGCGCTCGCCACGGCAGCTTCTGAGCGACGCGTCGAAGCGCTCGCGCATCTCGGTTCGTTCACCTGCGGGTGAGACCGGAGGCTTTCGGTTCGAGCGCGCGAGCGCGTCAGTGCTCCAGCGCGCGAGTGCGCGAGTGCGCCAGTGCCTAGGCCGTCCGCCGCTTTCGCCCGCTGATCCCGCGCGCTGACGCCCGCGCGCTGACGCCCGTCGCCGGCCTCGGTCGTCGGCGTCAATCGCCGAACGGATCCTTGCCCGCTTCGGCGAGCGCGAGCTTGGTCAGCCACTCGTTGTCGCTCGGGTCGAGCGCGGCCGCCTGCTTCCACGCGTCGATCGCGGCCGAGGTCTTGCCGCTCTTCCAACGCGCGTCGGCGAGCGCACCCCAGAACTCGTCGTGCTCGCCGGTCGACACGCGCGCTTCGAGCGCGGCGAGCAACTTGTCCGGCGCGTATTGCGAGAGCGGGTTCGTCCACTCGTCCGGATCTCCGCTCTCGGAGCCGAGCGCAACGAGCCACGCATCCACCGCGCCCGCGGTGTCGCCCGAAGCGATGAACGCGTCGCCGAGTTCGCCCCAGTCCGACGCATGCACCGGCTGACCGGAAGACTGGAGCGTCTCCAGCCATTGCGCCGCTTCCGCGGGGCGGCCGTTCTCGCCGAGCAAGCCGATCAACTTGCGCGTCCAGTCGTTCTGCGGATCGCGCGCCGCGATCAGGCGGCGCAGGTGCGCTTCGCCGGCGGTCAGGTCGAGCCGGCAGAGCACGTCGATCGCCGCTTCGTCGTTCGGGTGGTTCGCGAGCCGCGAACACGCGATCGCGAGCGCCTCGTCGGTGCGCCCGAGCTCGATCAAGAGCTGCGCGTACCCGACTTGGAGCGCGAGCCGGTCGGTCGGTTCCGCGCCGGCGATCATCTGGTCGTAGCGCGCGAGCGCCAGGTTCGCGTCGATCTCCGCGAGGAACGACGGATCGACCCAGCCGAGCGCGAGCGCGTGCTCGAGCGCGCGGTCGCGCAGCGCGAACGCGCCCGAGCGGTGCGCGTGGCTCGCGAGGTTCAAGTAGAGGTGCTGTTGCTCAGGGGCGTGGCGCAGCGCGAGCTCCCACGCGTCTTCGTAGCGGCCTTGGCCGACGAGCTGCCAGAAGATGATCTCGGCGAGCTGTTGATCGTGCAGCCAGCCCTCGGCGCGGCCGCGCGCGACCCACGCGAGCAGCAGATCCGACGCGTCGGCCGCGGCGCGCGCGGGATCGCCGCCGTCGAGCACCGCGACGCGCTCGCTCGCGACGTCGAGGTGTGTCCGCGCGGGGCCGGGTTCGGCGAGCACGTCGGAGCCGCGCACCTCGCCTGCTTCGCGCGGCGCCGCGCCGGTCTCTCTCGCGACGACTTCGTGGCCGCGCCCGTCGAGCACTTCGCGCGCGAAGAACATCGCCGCCGCGCCGAGCAACGCGCCGCCGGCGAGCACGAGCGGCCAGCGCCTGCTCGCGTTCCGCTCGGGCGTCATCGGTTGCCGCCTTCGCGCGCGCCCGCGCCTGGGCCTTCGCGCGCGCGCGCGCCTGGGCCTTCGCGCGCGGGCGCGCCTGGCCGGAAGCAACGCGCGGGCGTCAGATCCTGATCGCGGTAGCTCGTGCCGCCGCGGCCCGCGCCGTACAAGCGCTCGGGGGCGCCGGAGGTGCGGAAGTAGCGCAGCCGGAAGAACACCTGGCCGTCCTCGACGAGGAACGGCACGTCGTGCGCGCGCACTTCGAGCACCGCGGGTGTGCCGCGGCGCTCGGGCTCGTCGTGCCAGCCGAAACCATTGTCGAAGAAGCCCGCGTAGTTGTTGCGCAGCTCGCCGATGTCGACGTCGACCGGCAGCATCTCGGCGGCGAGCTCCGGCGGCACGACGACGCGCTCGCGGCTCGCGAAGAGATAGAAGCTGCCCGGCGCGAGGATCGAATGGCCGGCGGGGGAGTGCACCGCTTCCCAAAAGTCCTCGATCGAGTGCGCGCCCTCGCGGCCGAAGTCGAGCACGCCGGTGTGCGACTGCGCGCGCCAGCCGCTCGGATCGCGATCGCGGAGCCCGAGGTGGAGCTCGAGGCCGCCCTCGCCGTCGAAGCGCACTTCCTCGATCGGGACCGGCCGGTCGCCGACGTAGCAGAGCGGAGTGCGCGCGTAGATCGCGCGGAGCTCGTCGGAGTCGAGCGCGGGCTCGCCGCGGAAGAAGCGCGCCTGCGCGAGCCGATCGCCGCGCAAGAGCCGCACCGGGAACGACAGCGGCGCGACCTCGAGCCAGAGCTTGCCGTGGTAGCCCGCGGGCGCGGCGTGGACGCGCGGATGGTCCTCGACGAGGATGCGCGTAAAGACGTCGCAGCGTCCGGTCGAGCTGCGCGGATTGAACGTCGCGGCGAGGTCGGCGGGGAGCGCGAGCTCTTCCTCGAGCGGCACGAGGTAGACCAGACCTTTCTCGAGCACCGCGCCGCCGTGCTCCAGCGAGAGGCGGCTGGTCTCGAGCTCGGCGAGGCGCTCGCCGATCGGAGTGCGGCCGGGCAGGAAGCCCGCGCGGATGCGATACGCAACCGGGCCCAGACGCAGGTCGAGGCTCGACGCCTGCAACTGCGCGCGAGCGATCGCTCCCGCGCCTTCGACCGGCCGCACGGCGGTGCCGATCAGGCACTCGATCTCGCGGTCGACCAGCAGATGGCCGGGCGCCGGGCGCCGGGCGTTCGGATGCGAAGGGGTGGCGCGAGCGAGTTCGTTCATCTCCCTATCAGGATGCCCCATGCGCGCAGAGCGACAAGTGCGGCGGCCCGTTCCTCTCGCGCCGATGCCCGAGTACACTCCCGCGCCTTCTGCTCCGGCCCACACGGGCCGAGCCCAATCCGGCCGGCGGGGGCCGAGGTGATTCCGGCCCCGACGGGCCGCGGCGAAACCGGCCCGAAACGGCCGAGGCCACGCATGAAGCTCCACGAATTCCAAGCCAAACAGGTGCTCGCGCGCTACGGCGTCGCGGTGCCGAACGGGATCGAGTGTCGCACCTCGGAGGAAGCCCGCGCGGCTCACTCGAAGCTCGGCACGCCGGTGACCGTCGTCAAGGCCCAGATCCACGCCGGCGGGCGCGGCAAGGCGGGCGGCGTCAAGGTCGTCAAGTCCGCCGACGAGGCCGCCTCCGCGGCGGCTTCGATCGTCGGGAAGAAGCTCTTCACGCACCAGACCGGGCCGGAAGGGCAGCTCGTCCGCCGCCTGTGGGTCGAAGCGGGCTCCGCGATCGAGAAGGAGTACTACATCGGCATCGCCGTCGACCGCGAGTCGCAGCTGCCGGTGATGATGGCGAGCTCCGAAGGCGGCATGGAGATCGAGGAGGTCGCGTCGAAGCACCCCGAGAAAATCCTGAAGGCGCCGTTTTCGCCGCCGACCGGGCTCGCGAAGCCCGACGCCGAGCGCCTGGTCAAGGGCATCGGCATCCCGGCGGCGCTCCAGCCGAAGGCGATCGAGTTCATGAACGCGCTCGCGAAGGCGTACTGCGAACTCGATTGCTCGCTCGCGGAGATCAACCCGTTGGTGACGACGAAGGACGGCAAGGTCCTCGCGCTCGACGCGAAGATCAACCTCGACGACAACGCGCTCTTCCGCCACAAGGACCTCGAAGCGCTGCGCGACCTCGACGAGGAAGCGCCGCTCGAAGTCGAGGCGTCGAAGTTCGGCCTCAACTACATCAAGCTCGACGGCAACATCGGTTGCATGGTCAACGGCGCCGGCCTCGCCATGTCGACGATGGACGTGATCCAGCTCTACGGCGGCATGCCGGCGAACTTCCTCGACGTCGGCGGCGGCGCGACCGCCGAGCAAGTGACCGCGGCCTTCAAGATCCTGCTCGCCGACCCGCACACCGAAGCGGTGCTCGTCAACATCTTCGGCGGCATCATGAAGTGCGACATCATCGCCGAGGGCATCGTCACCGCGGCGCGCCAAGTGAACCTGACCGTGCCGCTCGTCGTGCGCCTCGAGGGCACGAACGTCGAGCTCGGGAAGCAGAAGCTCGTCCAGTCGGGTCTGCCGATCATCACCGCGTCCGATCTGGACGACGCCGCCCAGAAGGCGGTCGCCGCGGCGAAGGCCGCGAAGCTGAAGAAGTAAGGAGCGCGACCCATGAGCGTCCTCGTCGACAAGAACACGCGCGTCATCTGCCAAGGCTTCACCGGGAAGCACGGCACGTTCCACTCCGAGCAGGCGATCGCCTACGGCACGAACCTGGTCGGAGGCGTCACGCCCAAGAAGGGCGGCACCAAGCATCTCGACCGTCCGGTCTTCGATTCCGTGCGCGACGCGCGCGAAGCGACCGGCGCGAACGCGACGATGATCTACGTCCCGCCGCCGTTCGCGGCCGCGGCGATCCTCGAAGCGCACGACGCCGGGGTCGAGTTGATCGTCACCATCACCGAGGGCATCCCGGTGCTCGACATGGTCAAGGTGATGGCGAAGCTCCGCGGCACGAAGACCCGCCTGATCGGCCCGAACTGCCCCGGCGTGATCACGCCGGGGCAATGCAAGATGGGCATCATGCCGGGCTACATCCACAAACCCGGCCGCGTCGGCGTCGTCTCGCGCTCCGGGACGTTGACGTACGAAGCGGTCTGGCAGCTGACCTCGCGCGGCATCGGTCAATCGACCTGCATCGGCATCGGCGGCGACCCGGTCAACGGCACGAACCACGTCGACGCCCTGAAGCTCTTCAACGCGGACCCGGACACCGACGCGATCATCTTGATCGGCGAGATCGGCGGCAACGCGGAGGAGCAGGCGGCCGCGTACATCGAGAAGCACGTCAAGAAGCCGGTGGTCGCGTTCATCGCCGGCGCGACGGCGCCTCCCGGCCGTCGGATGGGCCACGCGGGCGCGATCATCTCCGGCGGCAAGGGCACCGCGGCGGAGAAGTTCGCCGCGCTCGAGAACGCCGGTTGCGTGATCTCGAAGAGCCCGGCGCGCCTCGGCGAGCTGATGGAAAAGTGCCTGCGCGAACGCGGACTGACGGACGCGCTCGCGAAGTAGCTCGGGCCTCACGCGGTCATGGACTCGACGAGCCGTTGGCGTGCCGAGCGCACCGCCGACGGCTCGTTCACCTTGGTCTCGCCCGAGCACGGCGAGGCATGTCACTCGCTCGCCGGCGCGTGGACGCAAGCGGGCGAACGCTACGCTCGGCCGTGTCGGCTGCGCGAGCGCGCGCTGGCCGGTGAGCGCCGACTCGCGTTGCTCGACATCGGCACCGGGCTCGGACTGAATCTCGCGGCGGCGCTCGTCGAGCTCGAAGGCACCGACGCGACGCTCGACGTGCTCTCGCTCGAACGCGAGCCCGAAGTCGTGCGCGCCGCGCTCGCGTTGCCGCTCGGCGACGGCGAACTCGCGCGCGCCGTGACGCCGGTGCGCAAGGGGCTCGCGGCGGCGCTCGCGGCGGGCGGCGGCACGTTCGCGCTCGGCGCCGGGCGCGTGCGGTTGGTCTTCGGCGACGCGCGGCGGACGCTCGCGGCCGAACGCGAGCCTCCGAGCTTCGACGCGGTCTTCCTCGATCCGTTTTCGCCGAAGGTCGCGCCCGAGCTCTGGGAGCGGGAGTTCCTCGCGCTCGTCGCCGAACGGATGGGGCCCCGCAGTGTGCTCTCGACGTACTCGTCCGCCGTGTTGGTGCGCGCCACGTTGCTCGCCGTCGGTCTCTCGGTCGGTCTGGGGCCGCGCGTCGGCGCGAAGTCGTCCGGAACGCTCGCCGGTCGCGGGTTCGAACTGCCGCCGTTCGACCCGCGCACGGCTCGGCGCCTGGTTCGGAAGGCGTTTCCAGGCGCGAATCCAGCGCCGGGGGCGGAGTCCGTCGGGCCTTTTTCCTAGAATGCGGGGAGCTTGCGCCACGTGCGAACCTCGTGGCGCACCGTCCGACGCGACCTCGGCTCCCGAGTCCGAGCACGTCGACGGACTGCTGGTTCGAGACCCTGCATGCAATTCCTAGCCGTGATGGGATGGACCGAGTGGCTCCTGATCGCCCTGGTCGTCCTGCTGTTCTTCGGCGCGACCAAGCTGCCGCAGCTCGCCCGTTCGCTCGGCTCGAGCGTCAACGAGTTCAAGCGCGGGCTCAAGGACGAGGGGTCGTCGAACGCGTCCGCCACGCCTCCGACGACCGGCGACACCCAGAAGAAGAACGGCACCGTTCACTGACCCGAGCGGCCGTGTCGCCCGTCCGTCGCCATTCCGCCGGTTCGCGTTCCGTGCCGTCGAGCGCGGAGGTCACCGGTGTGTTGCTGTGCGGCGGCAAGAGTCGGCGGATGGGTGTCGACAAGACCGAGCTCGTGCTCGACGGCCGGCGGTTGGTCGACCGCGGCGTCGCGACGCTGAAGCGGGTCGCTTCCGACGTGCTGCTCGCGAGCGGTGAGAGCGCCAGGTTCCCCGAACTCGGCTGCCGGTGCGTCCTCGACGCGCGTGCCGACCTCGGACCGCTCGCGGGCCTCGCGGCCGGGCTCGCCGCCGCGCGCACGCGCTGGGTCGCGGTGCTCGCCTCCGACATGCCGCACGCGGGCCCCGAGCTCTTCGAAGCGCTGCTGGCTCGCGCGCAACGCGACGGCCTGGACGGCGCGGTGCTGCAAACGAGCGCCGGGGCCGAGCCGCTCTGCGCCGTCTACTCGACCGCGTGCGTCGACGCGATCGGCGACGCGCTCGCGCGCGGAGAACGGCGCATGAACTCGTTTTGGAACGGCAACGACGGGCTGCGCCGACTCCAGGTGCTCGCCTTCGACGCCGCCGAGCTCGGGCTCGCCGTCGACGTCGAACGGCAAGTCGTCAACCTGAACACGCCCGCGGACTTGGCGCGAGAACGCGCTCGAGTCCACGAAGAAGGTCTCTCGCGCGATCGAGCTCGAACTCGCGCCACGCGATCGATCGAGAACGCCCAGCACGGACTTCGGAGCGCATGAGCGCCAAGCACACGGAACTCGCGCGCCTCCTGGCTCCGATCGAGGGCAGCATGGCGCGCATGCGCGAGGTCCTTTCGAGCCAGATGACCGAGACGTCGCCCGCGGTGCGCGACATGACCGATCACGTCGGGCGCTTCCAGGGCAAGCAGCTGCGCGCGGCGCTGGTGCTGCTCGCCGGTGAAGCGACGAAGAACTCGACCGACGAGCATCCGACGGTCGCCGCGATCGTCGAGATGATCCACCTCGCGACCCTGGTGCACGACGACATCCTCGACGGCGCGGAGGTGCGCCGGCGCGTCGCGTGCGTCAACCAGCGTTGGGACAATCAGACCGCGGTGCTGCTCGGCGACTTCCTGTACGCGCGGGCCTTCGCGCTCTCGACGGTGCTCTCGTCGCGGCTCTGCTCGCGGCTGCTCGCCGAGACCACGCGCAAGATCTGCGTCGGCGAGATCGAGCAGGCGGCGAGCCGCTACGACTTCGAGATGAGCGAGGATCGCTACGAGTGGATCGCCGGCGCCAAGACCGCGAACCTCTACGCCGCGGCCTGCGAACTCGGCGCGCGCTATCCGGGCGGCAACGACGAGCTCGGGACCCTGATGCACGCGTTCGGCTGGGAGGTCGGGCTCGCGTTCCAGATCGTCGACGACTGCCTCGACCTGACGTCGACCGACGACGAGCTCGGCAAGAGCGCCGGCACCGACGCCGAGGACGGCAAGATCACGTTGCCCGTGCTCTACACGTACCGGCGCGGCGACGACCGGCTGCGCGCCAAGATCCGCGACGTGTACACGCTGCCGGGCCTCGAGGATCGGGCCAAAGCCTTGCGCGAGGAATGCTCGATCGGCGAGGGCGTCGCCTATGCGACGCAGCGCGCCGAGGGGCTCGTCGCGCGCGCGATGGCGCGTGTGCGCACGCTCGAAGAAGGTCCGGCCCGCGAGGCGCTCGAGCGCCTGGGCACCTTCGTGCTCTCGCGCAGCTTCTGAGCGCGGACCCGGCGCCGGCCGCGCTGCTCCGATGTTCTGCGCGTTGCATTTCTCGCGGCGGCGAGCGACAAGGCACCCAGAAGGAGATCGAAAGCGATGAGCGCGAGGATTCTGGACGGCAAGGCGATCGCGAAGAGCGTGCGCGAGGACGTGGCGAGACGAGCGGCGGAGCTGACGGCGCGCGGCACACGGCCCGGGCTGGTCGTCGTGCTGGTCGGCGAGGACCCCGCGAGCCATGTCTACGTGAAGAACAAGGACAAGGCCGCGCTCGAGGCTGGCTTCTCGGTGCGCACGGTGCGCAAGTCGGCAGCGATTTCGCAGGCCGAGCTGCTCACGCTCGTGCGCGAGCTCAACGCCGATGCGAGCGTGCACGGGATCCTCGTGCAACTGCCGTTGCCGAAGAGCCTGGACGCGAACGCGGTGGTGCGCGCGATCGATCCCGCGAAGGACGTCGACGGGCTGCACCCCGACAACGTCGCGCGGCTCGCGCTCGGCGATCGCGGGCTCTTCCCGTGCACGCCGCGCGGCTGCATCGAGATCTGTGATCGCTCCGGCATTCCGCTCGCAGGCAAGCGCGCCGCGGTCGTCGGGCGTTCGATGCTCGTCGGCAAGCCGCTCGCGCTGATGCTGCTGGCTCGCGATGTGACGGTGACGATGTGCCACTCGCGCACGACCGACCTGCCGTCGGTCACCCGCGAGGCGGACCTCGTGTTCGCGGCGGTCGGCAAGCCCGAGCTCGTCCGCGGCGATTGGATTCGCCCCGGAGCCACCGTGATCGACGTCGGGATCAACCGTCTCGGCGACGGCCGTTTGGTCGGCGACGTGGCTTTCGGCGAGGCCCTGGAGCGGGCCGGCGCGATCACTCCAGTGCCGGGCGGCGTCGGGCCGATGACGATCGCCATGCTGCTCGACAACACCGTGATCGCGGCCGCGCGCGCGGCCGGAGTGGAGTCGAGCCCGCCGGTCGTCGCCGCGGGCAAGGGCGCATGACGAGGACCTACGAGGATCCGCCGGAGTTCCGCGAGTCGGCCGGCGCGTCGTTCGGATATCCGCGCTTGACGCCGATCGTGCGTTGGGTGATCTGGCTGAACGTCGGGATCTTCGTCGCGCTGCTGATCGCGGGGTTCGCCGCGCCGAAGCTCGAGGCCGCGGTCTACGGGGCGCTCAGGCTCGATCCGGCGGCGTGGTCGAGCGACTTCCCGCTCGCACCGTGGTGGCAGGTGATCACGTACGGGTTCCTGCATTCGATGCGGGACCCGATGCACATCCTGCTGAACATGCTCGGGGTGTACTTCTTCGGCACGCTGCTCGAGAACCAGCTCGGCTCGAAGCGCTTCGCGACGCTGTACGGGCTCGCGCTCGAGATCGGTGCGACGGTGCACCTCGCGATCGCGTGCGCCGGCGACTGGAACGTCACCGTGGTCGGAGCTTCGGGCGGCGTCATGGCGGTCGTCGTCGCCGCCGCGGTGCTCTATCCGAACATGCGCGTGATCTTCTTCGTCTTCCCGATGCCGCTGAAGGTCCTCGCGCTGATCTTCGTCGGGCTCGATCTCTTCCGCGTGTTGACCCAGCAGTCCGGCGGCGTCGCGTCGATCGTGCACCTCGCCGGCGCGGCCTGGGGTCTCGCTGCGCTGAAGTTCGGATGGATCTGGGCGGATCCGGCGGCGCGTTGGCAGCAGCGCCAGGAGCGCAAGGTCGTCGAGCAGCGGCAGACCGACGAGGAGCGCTTGGACAAGCTGCTCCAGCAGATCCACGACAAGGGCATGCCGTCGCTCAGCGCGAGCGATCGCGAGTTCCTGCGGCGCATGTCGAGCCGGCGCTGACGCGCTCGGTCGGAGGCCCGCACCGCTCGGCCTCCGGTGGCCGTTTTCGGACGCGCGGCGCGATCCCGGTCGACTGTCCAGGGGCGTAGACGCCCGCTACACTGCGCCTCTTCAACCGGGCTCCTCTCGCGGCGTAGGACGGCTGCGCCCGAGTCGGCGCTCTCCCCGAACCCATCGCTCTTCGCCAGCCATGAAGCCCACGCGGTTCGTGCGTCCGTTCGTCCTGTTCCTCGCTTGCATCACCTTCGTCTTCGTCGCCGCGCGCGCCGAGTCGCAGTCGGAGCTCGACGAGTTCCGCGCCAAGCTCGTCGAGCTGATCAAGGTCGACGACAAGGAGGCGATTGCCAAGCTCGTCAAGTCGAACCAAGACGAGGCCGAGCAGCACGTCGCGATGCTCTGCTGGGGGACGAGACCGCTGAGCGGCGACCAGAAGAAGCAGATCGCCGCTCTCGACGTCGCGTGGCAGACCACGTTCGCGAAGTCGAACTTCGTGAACAAGATGTACGGCTTCTACTCGCAGCTCGGCACCAACTCGTGGAAGGAGTGGGCGCCCGCGAAGGCGAAACTCGACGAGGCGCTGGCGCTGTTCGACGAGAACCTGAAGGGCACGCGCGATCCCGCCGTGTGGGACGACCTCGCGTCGCGCGGCGAAGCGCTCGCCAAGGACTTCGACTCCGTCGGGGACCACTACTACTCGGCGCGCGCCTGGAGCCTCGCGGCGTTGGTGCTCGACGACATCTACCGCGACAAGGCGAAGGGCGGCATCGACTACTCGCGCGCCGCGAAGGCGTACGACGAAGCGCGCCGCCACTACTTGTACGTCGAATTCAACGGTCCGCGCTACGACCAGGTGAAGGCCCGCGCTGCCGCGCTCGCGCCGAAGGAAAGCGATCCGAAGCCGAAGGCGGGCGGCGGCGACGCCGGCAAGGGCGGCGAGGGCGGTGAGGCAGGCAAAGGCGGGGAAGGCGGCGAAGCCGGGGACGGCGGCGGCCAAGGCGGCGGCGAGGCTGCCGCGCCCGTCGTCGTCGGCGTGTCGATCCCGATGACGTTCCAGATGGTCGAGAAGCTCGACGCGTTCGAACGTCCGCACTTCATGTTCGACGACATCTATCAGCTTTGGCGTCCGATCCAGTTCGGCGAGAACGGCAGCGTCCAGACGCTGAAGGACATCTCGACGGTCACGCCGAGCCCGAAGTTCCGGCGCGTGACCGGCGCCCAATACGAGATCGACGCGGAGCTCGACGGCAACTTCGAGCAGCCGGTCTCGATCACCGGCAACCGTCAACCGGTGACGTTTACCGTCGGCACCGGCGATACCGCCCGGCCGTGGGGCTTCCTGTTCACGATCGGGCTCGAAAAGGACATCTACCAAGGCCTGCAGGTCCACCTCGGGCCGGCCGACAAGCAGCTCTCGATCTACACCTGCGCCGCGGCGAGCGTGGTCGGCAAGTTCGGCGAGACGCAGTTGCGCGTGCTCGACGACAACTTCAACGCGGTGTATGGCGACGGTCCGCAGCTCTGGCCGTATTGGGGGATGTCCGACGGCGCCACGCAGCCGGAGATGGACTCGATCGTCGTCGGCGCGGAGAAGCGCGCCCGGCCGTGGAGCGAATACGTCAACCTCGGCGGCAAGTGGCACCAGCTCGCGATCGAGAAGTTCGGCACCGTGCTCAAGGTCGCGCCGGCGGAGGTCACCACCGGCACGGTCAAGCTCGACTTCAAGGGGCCGGTGTGGCCGAGCTGGCTCGTGCTCAAGGGCTCGGGCACGTACGAGAACAGCTACATCGACATCGCGGCCGAAGGCAAGAAGGGTGTCGCGGTGCCCGCGGGCGAGTGGTCGCTGTTCTTCGGCGAGCTGCGCAAAGGCTCGAAGCAGCAAACGATGAAGTGCCTGATCCTGCCTCCGGCGACGCCGATGTCGTGGACCGTCGTCGCGGGCAAGGAAGCCGTCGTCAAGCTCGGCGAGCCGTTCCGCTTCGACTTCAAGTTCGACAACCTCGGCGAGAGCGTCAATGTGATCGGACCCAGCGTCGGGGTGCTCGGGAAGGAAGGCGAACGCTACGAGCGCTTGTGGAACTGCGTCGTGACGCCTGAATGCGAGTGGCGCAAGGCCGGCGCCAAGAAGGGCAGCAAACCCGAGAAGATGCTGCACGTCATCGATCCGCTCGCGAAGGACGTGTTCACCTTGCTGTGGAAGCCGCTCGACCTCGCGATGGCGACGAAGGAGAAGGTCGACAAGGTCGAAGTGCACCTCTTCGAGAAGAAGAACAAGTTCCTCGGCGCGATCGATTCGCCTTGGAAGGGCGAGTGAGGCGCGTCGCGCCGCTCGCCGATCGGAACCCACGCACACGAGGACTGCCGTGCTCGACCTGAAGTTCATCCGACAGAACCCGGAGGCCGTGAAGGCCGGCGCCGCGAAGAAGCGCATCGCGTGCGACGTCGACGGGTTGCTCGCGCTCGACGCGACGGTGCGCGCGCTGACCGCCGAGGTCGACGGGCTGCGCGCGAAGCAGAATGCGCTCGGCAAGGATGTCGCCAAGGCGTCCGCGGACCAGCGCGCGAAGCTCGTCGCCGAGCTCTCCGCGCTGAAGCAGGGGATGAAGGAGCAAGAGGAGCAGCTCGCGAAGCAGCAAACCGAACTCGGCGCGCGCCTGCTGCGCATCCCGAACGTGCCCGCCGACGAGGTGCCCGAGGGCAAGGACGACACCGAGAACGTCGAGGTCAAGCGCTGGGGCGAGCCGAAGGCCGCGGGCGCGACGCCGCGCGATCACGTGTCGCTCTCGGAAGCCCAGGGCTGGCTGGACATCGAGCGCGCCGGCCGGATCTCGGGTTCGCGCAACTACTTCCTGTTCGGCGATCTGTCGCAGCTCGAGACCGCGGTGATGCGCTACGCGCTCGACCTGATGGTCGCGCGCGGCTTCGTGCCGCTCTCGGTGCCGACGCTCGTGCGCAGCGAAGTGATGGTCGGCACCGGCTACTTCCCCGGCGGCGAGGAGCAGGCGTATCGCTGCGACGAGCGCGACGATCTCTGTCTCGTCGGCACCGCCGAGGTGCCGGTGACCGCCCTGCACATGGGCGAGATCCTGAAGCTCGAAGACCTGCCGAAGAAGTACGTCGCGCTGTCGTCGTGCTATCGCCGCGAAGCGGGCGCGGCGGGCAAGGACACGCGCGGGCTGTATCGCGTGCACCAGTTCCAGAAGGTCGAGCAGGTGATCGTCGACATCGCCGATGCGGAGCGCTCTCTCGAGCACCACCGCGTGATCGTCTCGAACGCCGAGGCGTTGCTGCAATCGCTCGAGCTCCCGTACCGCGTCGTCAACGTGTGCGGCGGCGACCTGGGCGCGCCGCAGATCCAGAAGTTCGACATCGAGACCTGGATGCCGTCGCGCGGCGGGTATGGCGAAACGCACTCCGCGTCGCGCTTCCACGAGTACCAAGCTCGGCGGCTCGACCTGCGTTACCGCGACGCCGAGGGCAAGGTGCGCCACTGCCACACGCTCAACAACACGGTCGCGGCGAGCGCGCGGATGCTGATCGCGCTGGTCGAGAATCACCAACGCCCCGACGGAACCGTTTGGGTGCCGCCGCCGCTGCGGTCGTACCTCGGCGGACGCGAGACGCTCGGGCGCAAACTCTGACGTCCGGTCGCCGAAGCGGCGATTCGAGGTTCTGCTGCGCGTCCGCGACGGGTCGCTTGGCTCGCGACCCGTGCGGGGATCCTGCGCGCGTTCGAAGCGTGCGCGTGGGTCCGGCTTGCCGCTGTGCTCGCCGTGCGCTCGGGCACGTTGCGGAGCTCGCGCGCCGCGTTGGGCGAACGGAGCCGGCGTTCAGCGCGACCCGGCGCCCTGCGTCGCCGTGGTGGGGCCCGAGGGGTCGCCCGAAGCGCTGCCCGGGTCGCCGCCGGTCGATGGCGCGGCGCCGTCGGTGTCGCCGGTCGGCGGATTGATCACCGGGATTTTCGGCCGCACTTCCGCGACGACCGCGTCGAGCAGGTAGTCGGGGAAGCGGATCGTCCGCTTGTAGGTCATCGTGCGCTTGTCGATCGGGGCGATCTCGAGCTGCTCGCGCATGATCCGCGGCGCGAGTTCGAGCGTCAGCTCGATCTCGAGGCGCTTCGGCAGGCCGGTGTGCTCGTCGCCTTGCACCGTGTTCCAGGTCTCGAGCGGCTCGGCGTCCGGTCCGTCTTCGTCGAAGACTTTGACGTCGAAGTGCTTCACGCGCTCGTGGAGGAACGTGTACGAGCCTTCGTCGAACGGCTCCTCGTCGACGCCGAGCGATTCGCGGCGGTAGAGCTCGAGGAAGTTGTCGTCGGCGGGGCTCGGACGCAGCACGTAGCCGACCTCGTTGTAGTCGGCGCGCACGTAGCGATCCTGCGCGTTGATCAGCACCGGCGTCAGCGATTGCGTCGAGCACACGAAGTCGAGCGAGTCCGCGTCGAGGCCGTAGACCACGCGATTCTTGACCCGCAGGAGCGCGTCCTTCGGCCGTCCGTAGCAGTAGATCGCGCGCAGGTCGCGTTCGACGAGGTCGAGGATCGCGGGGCCGGCGAGTTGCGTCTCCTGGATGTTGTGCACTGTGTCGCGGCTGGTGCGCGCGGCGTTCAGGATCTGCAGCATCGCCATCATCATGCCCGCCATGATCAGCAGCACGACGAGCACTTCGACCAGCGTGAAGCCGGCGCGGCGCGCGAGGCGGGGGGTCATTGCGTGCCGCCTCCGGTCGGTGCGGCGGCGTCGGACGTCGAACCCTCCTCGTCGGGGTGGACCTGCTTCCAAGGAATCCACTTCTCGAAGATCAGTTGGTTCTTGTCCTCGTCCTCGCCGATCCGTGGGAAGACGACCTTGATCTGCACGCGCTCGTAGGGCTGCTCGGTGCCTTCCTCTTCCTCTTGTTCGCGCTTGTCGAGCTCTTCGTCGGTGTTCCAGTTGTCGAAGCCGCCTCCCGCGCGCGTGTCCTGGCGGAAATTGCGCTCGCCGAGCACCGCCTCGAACGTGAAGTCGGGATAGCCGTCGTCGGCGTACGTGCCTTCGAGGCGCTCGTCGTTCATGTCGTCGACGAAGAGCCCGCTCTCCATGCCGGCGAGCGTGCCGAGCGCGAGCTCGCGCGCGATGCGCTGGTTGCGCGTGTGCGCGGCGAGCAGCTTGGCCTCGTTGATGCCTTGGAGCACGAAGACGAGGATCAAGCCGACGATCGCGATCGTCACCGCGACTTCGGCGAGCGTGAAGCCCCCGCGGGGGGGGCGGCGACGACGGAGGAGCTTCATCGTCAGCTCCCGAAGTCGGCGTCCTTCGCCGGTTCGCGACGGAACACGCCGTCGTGGAAGGAGATCAGGCCCGTCAGCGCCTGGACCTCGATCGTGTAGACGCGGTCGTACGGTTTGTGCTCCAGCACGATCATGTGATCTGTCGCGGCGCCGAGCGGGTCGAAGCGCACCGCGACCAGACCGCGGGTGACGGGCTCGCCGTTGACCGTGATCTCGCGGAACTCGACGCCCTCGGGCAGCGGCACGAAGGGCTGCGCGACGCGATCCTCGGGCCGGACCGCGATGCCGCCGGTCGCCGAGGCGACGAACGGCGTGACGACGCGGTAGCCGCGCGGGTGGCTGTCGGCGTCCTCGAAGTAGTACTCGATCCAGAACGGCTGGCTGCGCGCGATCGCTTCCGAGCGCGTCTCTTGCAAAGTCGCCGCGAGCTCGCGCACGGCCGAGTTCAGCACGGACGCAGGCACCAGCGCTTCGTACGAGACGAACGCGACCGACGCCATCAGGCCGAGGATCACCATCACGCCGAGCAATTCGATCAGGGTGAAGCCGCGGCGCGCGCGTGCTCCCGCTCGACGAATGCGCTCCGGCCCGACCATCGGGACTCCGTTACTTGCGTTCCTTGATGGTGTCGCTGTCGATGTCCGCATCCTCGCCCTCGCCGCCCGGCATGCCGTCCTTGCCGTAGCTGTAGATGCGGTACTCGCTGCCGTTGGTCTCGTACTGGTACTCGTTCTTCCACGGATCGCGCGGCAGCGACTTGGTGTCGAGGTAGCGGTGGCCGTTCGGGTCGGGCTCGATCAGTTGATCGAGCGAGTCCGGCAGCTTGCCGCCGTTGTTGATCTGGAACTGCTTGATCGCGTCGACCAGCGACGAGATGTCGACTTTGACGATCTCGGTGTTCGCCTTGAACAAGTAGCCCACGACGTTGGGCACGACGAGCGTGGCGAGCAGACCGAGGATCACGATCACGACCATCAACTCGGCGAGCGAAAAACCGGCGCGCGGCGCGCGGCGGTGGGATTGCAGGGTCTTCATGCGGTTGCCTCGGGAGTCTTGGACGAACGGTTGGCGGGGTTCTTCCGCGCGGTATGGGCTCAGATCTGGCCGACCTTGAGGATCGGCAGCACGATCGAGATGACGATGTAGCCGACGACGCAGGCGAGCACGACGATCATGATCGGCTCGAGGACGCTGGTCAGACGCTCGGTCGTGACCTGGATTTCCTCGTCGTAGGCCGTGCCGATGCGTTGGAGCATCTGCTCGACCTCGCCCGACTGCTCGCCGACGGCGATCATGTAACCGACGGTCGGCGGGAAGACGTTGGTCGCCTTGAGCGGCGTCGCGATGTCGGTGCCCTCGACGATCTTCGAGCGCACGAACTCGGTGGCGTCGGCGATCACGCGGTTGCCGACGACGTTGCGGGTGATCTCGAGCGAGTTCACGACCGGCACGCCGCTCGCGAGCAGCGTCGAAAGCGTGTGCGTGAAACGCGCGATCGCTTGCTTGCGCAGCAAGTCGCCGATCACCGGCACCTTGAGCATGAACTTGTCGAAGAAGAGCCGCCCGTTCGGCGAGCGGTGGTAGATGCGCTCGATCACGAACGACACCGCCGCGATCGCGAGCAGGCCGAGCCACCAGTAGTTCTTGAAGATGTCGCTGACCGCCATCAGCACGCGTGTCGGGCCGGGCAACGTCTTGCCTTGGTCGATCAGCATGCTGGTGATCTTCGGCACGACGAACGCCATCAGGATCGATACGACGATCGTGCCGATGCCGAGCATGATCGCCGGGTAGGTGAGCGCGGCGACCACCTTGCGGCGCAGCTTGCGCTGCGCGTTCATGTAGTCGGCGAGGCGCGTGAACACGACGTCGAGGTTGCCGGTCGCCTGACCGGCGCGGACCATGTTGACGTAGAGTTCGCTGAACCAGCCCGGGTGCTCGGCGAGCGCGTCGGCGAGCGACAGGCCCTGGGTCACGCGCTCGCGCAGCTCGCGGAAGACGGTCTCGGAACGTCGGTTCTCCGACTGCTCGATCAACGCGCGCAGGCACTCGGTCAGCGGGATGCCCGCTCCGAGCATCGTGCCCATCTGACGCGTCGCCGCCGACACGATCTCGAGGTTGGCGGCGGTCGGCGTGGTGTCGACGCTGCGCAGCGACTTCAAGCGGCCGAGGAACTGGCCGCTCGCCGCTTTGATGTCCGCCTTGGAGCGGCGCCCGCCCTTGACCTCGCGGATCTCGCTGACGAGCACGTTGTCGCGCCGCAGCCGCGTGCGCGCCTCGCGCGCGGTGTCCGCGTCGATCACTCCGGTGGTCGTGCCGCCGCCGGTGACGTATGCCTTGTACTCGAAGATCGGCATGGCGCTTTACCGACTCTATCCGAGGTCGAGCTGGGTGACGCGCAGCACCTCGTCCGGGGTGGTCAGACGCTGACGGATCTTGTCGACGCCGTCGGCGCGCAGCGTGATCAGGCCGCGGTCGATCGAGCTGCGCTTCATCTGCGACGCCGTCGCGCCTTCCATCACCTGCGTGCGCGTGATCTCGTCGATCGGGAGGAACTCGTAGATCGCGGTCCGGCCCGCGTAGACCGAGTTGAAGCACTGATCGCAGCCCTTGCCGTACGCGATCTGGCCGGAGAGCTCTTCCGGCGTCAGGCCGAGCTTCTTGAGCTTCGCGGTCCACTCGGGATTGATCGGCTCGGTGACGCGGCAGTGCTTGCAGATCGTGCGCACGAGTCGCTGCGCCACGACGAGGATGATCGAGCTCGCGACGAGGTACGCCTCGACGCCTTGATCGATCAGACGAGTCACGGTCGAAGGCGCGTCGTTGGTGTGGACGGTCGAGAACACCAAGTGACCTGTGAGCGCCGCGCGGATCGCGACCTCCGCGGTCTCGAGGTCGCGGATCTCGCCGACCATCATCACGTCCGGGTCCTGGCGCAGGAACGCGCGCAGCCCGTTCGCGAAGGTCAGGCCCTTCTTGACGTTGACCTGCACCTGGCTGATGCCGGGTAGCGAGTATTCGACCGGGTCCTCGATCGTCAGCACGTTCTTCTCGCGCGTGTCGACCTCGGTCAACGCCGCGTAGAGCGTCGTCGTCTTGCCGGAACCGGTCGGGCCCGTGACCAGGATGATGCCGTGGCTCCAACCGATGTAATCGCGCAGCATGCGCTGGTTGGCTTCCGACAGCCCGATCTCGCCGATCGTGTAGAGCTTCGAGCTCTTGTCGAGCAAGCGCATGACGATGCGCTCGCCGATCGTGGTCGGCACGGAGCTGATGCGGACGTCGACCTCTCCGTCGCCGATCTTGATCGTCGCGCGACCGTCCTGGGGCAAGCGCCGTTCGGCGATGTCCATCTTGCCCATGACTTTCACGCGGCTGACGATGGCTTCCTGCGCCTTGCGCGGGATGGAATCCATGTCGTAGAGGATGCCGTCGATCCGGAAGCGCACCTGCAGGCGCTCGGCGTAGGGGTGGAAGTGCACGTCGGACGCGCGCAGCTTCAACGCCTGGAACAAGATCGTGTTGACGAGCTTGATGATCGGCGCCTTGTTGGCGACGTCGAGGACGTCCTCGCCCTCCTCGATCTCGTTCGCGAGCCCGGCGATGTCGCCGTCCTCCGCGACGCCCGCCAACGCTTCGTCGACGCCGTCCGCCTTGTGGCGATAGGCGCGCGCGATCAGGTTGGTGATCTCGTTCCTCGGCGCGAGCACCGGCTCGATGTCGCCGCCCCACAGCGCGGACAGGTCGTCCATCGGGTGGGGGTCGAGCGGCGCGCACGTCGCGACCTTGATCACGCCGTCGACTTCCTCGACCGCGATCAGGTTGTAGTTGCGCGAGAACTGCACCGGGATCCGGTTGACGAAGCCGCCGGGCACATCGATGTCGTCGAGTTTCTCGCGGTACTCGAAGCCGAGGTGCTGCGCGTAGACGCGCAGCAACGCCGCTTCGGCGAGGTACTCCCGCTGCAAGATCACTCGGTCCAGGGAGTCCCCGGACTGCGCCGCGAGCTTGCGGCACTCTTCCAGACGATCGCGGGTGAGCCCCGCGTCCACCAGCATGTCGGCGAGACTGCTCACGGCTCTTGGTTCGTCGCGGTAGGGAGGGTCGGAGGGATCAGGGCTGCTTCTCGTCGCCGCTCGGGTTCGAATCGGCGGACTTCAGGAGCTCCGCGCGCTTCTGCGGATCGAGCCCGACGGACTCCGGCGCGACCTCGCCGCGGCCCGGGCTGCGGTAGATCGGCACGTCGAAGCCTTCGAGGTCGAGCCCGCCGGACTCGCTGCGGAAGCCCGGATCGATCACTTGCAGACGCTCGGCGCCGATGCGCTCGGCGGCTTCGAGCTTGCGCTTGTAGGAGATCTCCGCGAGGTCCGCGAAGTCCTTGTCGCGCAGGATGTGCGGGGTGACGAAGAAGTAGAGCGTCGTGCGGCGCGTGGTCGACGAGCTCGCGCTGAACAGCGTGCCGAGGATCGGGATGTCGCCGAGCCACGGGATCTGCGTGCGCGACGTGTTCTTGGTGTCGGTGATGATGCCGCCGATCACCATCGTGTCGCCGTTCGGGACGTTGACGTTGGTGTCGATCGTGCGCGTGACGCGCGGCGGCGGGATCGAGTCGCCGGCCTTGAACGAGCCGCTGAAGCTCGACACCTCGAGGAAGATCTTCAGGCGCAGGTAGCCCGACGCGCTGATCGAGGGCGAGATCTGCATCGTGATGCCCGCCTCTTGGAAGTCCTTGAAGTTCTGCTGCGTCTGGCCGTTGAGACCGCCGGTCGCGGTGATCGTCGTCGTCGGCACTTCGTCCTTCGACTCGACCTTCGCGCTGCCGTTGTTGTT
>JACRIN010000083.1 GCA_016220085.1 Planctomycetota bacterium | reverse complement strand
GGGCTCGACGACGCCGCGCGAGCTCGGCGAGCGCTGGTCGTCGGCTCCGGCCCCGCGGGGCTCTTCGCGGCGTGGCTGCTCGCGAAGAACGGCCTCGCGGTGACTTTGATCGAGCGCGGGCCGCCGGTCGAGGAGCGCTCGCGGCCGCTGGTGCAGTTCCACCGCACGCGCGTGGTCGATCCCGAAGCCAACTTGCTCTTCGGCGAGGGCGGCGCGGGCACGTATTCGGACGGCAAGATCTACACGCGCGTCGACGATCCGTTGGAGGTCGTGTTGCTCGACGAACTCGTCGCCTGCGGCGCGCCGCCGTCGATCGCGTACGACTCGCTCGCGCACATCGGCACCGATCGCTTGCATCGCATCCTGCCGGAGTTGCGGCGGCGCATGGAAGCCGACGGCGTGCGTTTCCTCTTCCGCACGCGTCTCGAAGGTCTCGGCATGCGCGGTGAGGGCGAGCGAGCGATCGTCGCCGCGGACACGACGGTCGGGCCGATCGAATGCGACGTCTGCTTCCTCGCGGTCGGCCATTCCGCCCGCGACACGTGGCGGACGTTGCACGCGCAAGGCGTGCCCTTCGAGGCGAAGCCGTTCCAGCTCGGGCTACGGATCGAACACCCGCAGGAGCTCGTCGATCGCGCGCGCTACGGCGCGGCGACGAAGCAGCTCGGCGCGGCGAGCTACAGCCTGATCTCGAAGTCGGATGGCGCGCTTCCGGCGGCGTATTCGTTCTGCATGTGCCCCGGCGGTCGCATCGTCGCGAGCGTCAACGAGCCGGGTTTGCTCTGCACCAACGGCATGAGCAACTCGCGGCACTCGTCGGGCTGGGCGACCGCGGCGTTGGTGACGACGTTCGGGACCGCGGAGTTCGGCTCCGAACCGTTCGACGGCGTGCGTTTCCAGCGCGAGCTCGAAGCGCGCTTCTTCGAAGCGGGCGGCGGCGACTACACCGCGCCCGCGCAGACCGCCGCGGACTTCCTCGCCGGCCGCAAAGCCGCGAGCGTGCGCCATTCGACGTATCCGTTCGGCACGGTGCCGGCGCGGCTCGACGAGCTCGTGCCGCCGGTCGCGCGCGGCGCTCTCGCGCGAGCGCTGGAGCGCTTCGATCGCCAGCTGCCGGGCTTCGCGAGCGCCGACGGGCTCTTCGTCGGTCTCGAATCGCGCAGCTCGGGGCCGGTGCGCGTGCCGCGCGACCGAGTGTCCCGGCTCGCGCGCGGCATCTCGAACCTGTACCCCCTCGGCGAGGGCGCGGGCTACGCGGGCGGGATCATGAGCGCGGCGCTCGACGGCGCCAACGCGGCGTTGTCCTACCTCGACTCGCTCGCGCGGCCGAGCACGGCGCGGTAGGTTGGGACGCATGCCGAGCAAACCCAAGGCGAGCGCCGTGACGAAGAA
Organism: Planctomycetota bacterium; assembly: GCA_016220085.1. Lineage (GTDB taxonomy): Bacteria > Planctomycetota > UBA1135 > UBA1135 > JACRIN01. The sequence continues at coordinate 111,163 of JACRIN010000083.1, read as the reverse complement.
GGTGACGACGCGCTCGCTCGTGCAGATGAAGCAGCGCGGCGAGAAGATCGCGGCGCTGACCGCCTACGACTTTCTGACGGCCCAACTGGTCGACGAATCCGGCATCGACGTCGTGCTCGTCGGCGATTCGGCCGGCATGGTGATCCAGGGCCACGAGACGACCGTGCGCGTGACGTTGGAGCAGATGCTCTACCACACCGAGGTCGTCTCCCGCGGCGTCGAGCGCGCGCTCGTCGTCGCCGACATGCCGTTCATGTCGTTCCAGGTCAACGCGGACGAAGCGCTGCGCAACGCCGGGCGCATGATCAAGGAAGCCGGCGCGGAAGCGGTCAAGCTCGAGGGCGGCGCCGCGATCGCGAAGACGATCGAGAAGATCGTCGGCGTCGGCATCCCGGTGATGGGGCACTTGGGCCTCACGCCGCAGTCGATCCACCGCTTCGGCACGTACCAGGTGCGCGCGACCGAGCCCGAGGAGGCCGACGAGGTGCGCCGCGACGCGAAGGCGCTCGAAGCCGCGGGCGTGTTCGCGATCGTGATCGAAAAGGTGCCGGCGACGCTCGCCGCCGAGGTGTCGAAATCCGTCAGCGTGCCGGTGATCGGCATCGGCGCCGGCGCGGGCTGCGACGGACAGATCTTGGTCACGCACGACATGCTCGGGCTCTACACGCGCTTCCATCCGCGCTTCGTGCGCCGCTACGCCGAGATCGGCAAGGCGATGCAGGGCGCGTTCGAGCACTACGTTCGCGACGTCAAGGCCGCGGAGTTCCCCTCCAAGGCCGAGAGCTACTGAACTCGATCCGCGCGGGCGATGATCCACGACCTCGCCGAAACCGACGCGCCGCGCGCCGCCGAGTACGACCTGGTGATCGTCGGCTCCGGGCCGGCGGGAATGACGGTCGCGCGCGAGCTCGCGGACTCCGGCCTGCGGATCGCGGTGCTCGAGAGCGGCCGGCGCGCGCCGACTCCGCTCGGCGATCGGCTGCGCCGCGTGCGGAGCGAGGGCATCCGGATCAAGGACTACTCGCGCGAGCGGGTGTTCGGCGGCGCGTCGACGACGTGGGCGGGGCTCGCGAGCCCGCTCGACGCGATCGACTTCGAGCTCCGTCCGTTCCTCGCCGAGTCGGGCTGGCCGATCGCGCGCGAGGAACTCGTGCCGCACTGGGCGGCGGCCGCGCGCTATCGCTTCGCTTCGCCCGAGCTTTTCGCGGGCGGGCTCGCGGGCCTGCGCGAGTGCGGCGAGTGGCGGCCGACGTGGCGCGCGCTCGACGAGAAGATCTTCCTCGCCGCGGCCGAGCCGCAGAACTTCGCGCGCGAGCACGGCGAGATCTTCGAGCGCGAGGGCGTCGACCTCTTCCTCGATGCGACGGTGCTCGAACTGCGCTCGACGCGCGGCGTGGTCGAGCGCGCGCGCATCCGGAGCTCGCGCGGCGGCGAGAGCGAGCTCGGCGCGCGCGCATTCGTGCTCGCGACCGGCGGCCTTGAGAACGCGCGCCTGCTGCTCGCTTCGTGCGACCTCTGCGACCGCGGCTTGGGCAACGAGCACGACCAGGTCGGCCGCTGGCTGATGAACCACCCGAAGAACTACCACGGCGTCGTCGCGCTCGCGCGGCCGATCGTCGAGCTGCCGTACTACTTCGGCGCGCTGCACAAGGGCTTCGCCGGGTACGCGGGCCTGCGCCTCTCGGAGGACGTGCAGCGCGAACGACAGTTGTTGAACAGCTACGTGCGCTTCGAACCGCTGTTCCCGTGGTCCGATTCGTGCGGAGTCGAGTCGCTGGTCGCGCTCGCTAAGCGCTCGAAGCTCGTGATGCGCCGCGTCCGCGGCAAGGGCAAGGCCGAGACGGTCGCGTTGCGCGACTACTCGGAGACCGGCGACGATTCCGATCTGCAGAACGAGCGAAAGACGGCGGGCGGCTGGCTCGGGCTCGGCTGGAACGTCGTCGCCGACGCGCCGAAGGTGTCGCGCTATGCGTACCACCGGGTGTTCGGGCGTGCGCGACCGAAGGTGCGTGCGGTACGGTTGCGCAACTTCATGGAGATGGAACCCGATCCGGAGAACCGCGTGCTCCTCGGCAACGAGCGCGACGAATACGGCCAGCCCGAGACCGTCGTGCGTCACCGTCCGACCGCGCGCGATCGCAGCTCGCTGATCGCGCTCCACGCCGTGTTGCGCGACGAGCTCGCGGCGACGGGCTTCGGCAAGCTCGACACCGCGCTCGAGCGCGCCGAGCCGTGGCCGATCGATCAGGATGCCTCGCACCACCTCGGCACGACGCGGATGGGCCGCGATCCGCGCCGTTCGGTCGTCGACGCGAACCTCAGGCTCCACGCGGTGCCGAACGTGTGGCTCGCGGGCGGCTCGGTGTTCCCGACCAGCGGCTCGGCGAATCCGACGTTCACGATCACCGCGCTCTCGATCCGACTCGCGGAGCACCTCGGAGCCACGCTCGGAGCCCGTCGCGCGAGGGTGCGCTCGTGAGCACGCGGCGCGTGTGGATCGTCGGCGCGGGCAAGCGCGTCAAGGAGACCGCCGTGCCGGCGCTGGTCGCCGCGGGCGAGCGCTTCGAGATCCACGGGGTGCTCGGCCGCAGCGCGCGCGAGGAGACGCTCGCGGGCCGGCGCTTCGACGTGCGCGCGCTCGCGGCGCTCGACGCGCGGACCTTCGCGGGCGCGGATCTGGTCTACATGGCGGTCGGCAAGCAGGCGGTGCCGCAGGTGCTCGCGTCGCTCGCGCGCTTCGACCTCGGTGCGGTCGACCTGCTGATCGACACGCCGGTGCTGCTGCTCAAGCACTTCCGTCACACCGCGCAGTTCCGTCGCTTCCGCAACGTGTGGGTCGCGGAGGACTGCTACTTCTTGCCGTGGTTCGACGTCGTGCGCGCGGAGCTCGCGCACGGCGAACTCGGGCCCCTGGTCGAAGTGCGCCTGTTGCACGCGGCGTACGCGTACCACGCGTTCGCGACGCTCAAGGGGCTCTTCGGCGTCGAGCGCATCGCCGCGGCGCGGCGCACGCGCGTCGACGGCGGTCGTCGTCGCACGGTGACGATCGACGGAGAGCGACGCGCCGTGATCGTCGAGCCGCGCGACTACGCGAGCGGCTGGATCGAGCTCCACTGCGCGAAGGGCTCGATCGCCGAGCGCGGGCACGCGCCGAGCGGCGCCCGGACGCTCGAGCCGGTGCTCGAAGGCGCCGATTGCGTCGGCTTCCGGATCGGCGAGCGCGTCGTTCGGCTCGCGCCGCGCGAGGTCGAGCTGATGCGCGGCCCCGCCGCGAGCACCGGCGTCACCGCGCGGATGGAAGCGATGAAGCGCGTCGGCTTCCTGCGCCTGCTCGAGTCGATCCACTCAGAGATGGGCGGCTACCCGCTCGCGAGCGGGCTCGACGACATGTTGGTCGACTACCTGCTCGAGAAGTCCGGTCGTTGGAGCTCGAACGCGCTGACCAGCATCGACTCCGGGCTCGCGCGCACGCTCTACTCGACGTTGAGCCGCATCGCGGGCCGCTGACGCGCGGTCGTGCGAGCTCAGTCGACGCAGAAGACGTCGTGCGGGATCGTGATCGGCAGGAGCACCGTGTCGATCACGAACGGGAGGATGAGGAACGTGAGCAGGGCGACGTCGTTCGCCGACTGTTCGGCGGGTTGGTATTCGATCGTGTCGCCGGAGTACACGGCGCGCGAGAGTCCGTAGATCCAGGGCGGCTCGGTGCCGCGCGGGCCCGCGCAGCCCGCGAGGAGAAGCGCCGCGGCGCAAGCGCTCGACCTCGCGCGACGGAGGACCGGCTGCGCGAACGCGCGCAAGCGCGATGCAGCCCGACGTTTCGACGCGCGCGTCATGCCGCTCTCCGTTCCGAGTCTGCGCGCGTAGCCGTCGATCGACAAGTACCCGCCGGCAGGTGCCGCAACGCGGCCTGCGGCCGTCGGCAATCGGAGCGGCGTCGGACCGGCGCCGGACCGCTCGCGCCGCGCGAGATCGAGCTGATGCGCGGCCCCGCCGCGAGCGCCGGCGTCACCGCGCGGATGGAATCGATGAAGCGCGTCGGCTTCCTGCGGCTGCTCGAGTCGATCGACTCGGGCGACGGCGGCTACCCGCTCGCGAGCGGGCTCGACGACATGCTCGTCGACTACCTGCTCGAGAAGACCGGTCGTTGGAGCTCGAACGCGCTGGTCAGCATCGACTCGTCGCTCGCGCGCTCGCTCTACACGCTGCTCAGCCGCGTCGCGGGTCGCTGACGCCGGAGCGCGCCGCCGCTTTCGACGTCCCAGGGAGCGGGCGGATCGTGATCGGTGGAAGCAACGCGCCGCGTGCGGCGCGATCGGGACGACCACGAAGGCGAATGCCGCGGAGCGCCGCCGGCCGGGATTGCGCCCTGAGGCGCTCCGCCATTCCGCTACTCGGCACTGTGCCTCGCGTCCTCGCCGGGCTCTGGGGCGATCCGCTCGGCGTAGTCTTGATGTCCTGGACCGAAGCCGCGCTTCTCGAGCAACTGCGCGTGGAGCAGCGGCTCCGACGTGCGCGCGGCGAGCTGCTGTCGTTTCGCGCCCTCGTCGTGGGAAGCCGCGACTAGATCGCCGACCCGCACGAGCTCCCGCCTCAGCTGCAGCTCCTCCGGCAGGATCCCCGCGCTCTTCAAGGGTAGGTACGCGCTGCGCAGTTCCTCCGGCACGCGCGCGAGCTCGTCGAGCGCGAACGGCCGGCCCGCGCCGGGCAAGCGCTCGAACTCGCCGCGTTCGAGCGCGACAAGGAGCTCCTGCTCGGCGACACGATCCAGCGCATCCGCGAGGAGCGACTGCCCGACCCATGGAGTCCACGATCGGGCACGGAGGCTTGCTGCGCTCCACGCTTCGGGTGTGTGGGGTGGAGCGACGCGGGAGGGTCTTTCGCGCGCCGACTCGATGGGGAATCGGAGTCGACTGCAACTCCCTCCACGCTCGGCGGGCGAACGAGTCGACTACCGCGCGGCGCGAGTGTGACGCGCGAATTCCAAGGGACCCATAGTTGGAGTCACACGTCATGAAGCTCGGCATGCTCTCCGTTCTTGGTTCGATCCTCCTCGGTGTGGCATTCTCGTTCGGCGCGGCGACGCCGAACCTTGCCGCGGCGGCGCAATCGGAGCGCGCTACCGCGGAATCGAACCCGCTGCGTCCGTCGCACCTGATCTCGCTCCATGGCCTCGATCGCGACGCCCCCGAAACGCACGACCTCGTCGCGCGTCTGCTGACGTCGTCCGGGGAGTTCGCGTCCTTCGCGATCACGCACTCGTCGAACGATGCTGAGGTCGACGGCGACGGCGACGCAGGGGGCGTCAAATGCGGTGAAGGCGTCGGCGTCGTCACGCCACCGAACGGCATGAGCGGTCAGGGTTGGGGCGCGACGGCGGTCGACGCGCTGATCGCGGCCTTCAACGACTGCAACGACAAACTGTGGGCGTACAGCCACGTGAAGTGCCCGCCGTGCCCGGTGCCCGGGTGCGCGCCGTTCATCAGCGTGCTCGGCGGCTACAAGCTGACGTCGCTGACGCAGTCGAGCGACGGCACGTGGCACGCGGTCGTCACCGCGTCGGGCGCGTACATCGCTGGTTGCACCGACTGCGTGTTCTGAGCGCGCGACGGCAAGCACTCGGCCGAGAAGCGCGCCGCGCGTTCCCACGTACTCGGAGGAACACGCGGCGCGTGTTCGATCGGCCGACCGTCGGCGACTACTGCTTGTCGCCGAGCGCCTTCTTGAACAGCGAGCCCAGGTTGGTCTTCGCTTCGACTTGCGTGCGCTGGATGACCTCTTCGATCACCGAGCCTTCGACCGCGTCCTCGGAGCCGATCAACGCGCCGCGATCGTCGAGGCGCGAGAGCGCGATGCGCTTCGCGCGCGGATCGACGGTGACCACGCGCACCGAGACGGTCTCGCCGGGCTTGACCGCGTCCTGCGGGCGGCGCACGCGTTCCTTGCCCATCTGGCTGACGTGCAGCAGGCCTTCGATGCCGGGCAAGAGCTCGACGAACGCGCCGAACTCCATCAAGCGCACGACGCGGCCGCTGATCTGCAGACCGGGCGCGATGCGATTGCCGACTTCCTCCCACGGATCGGCTTCGAGCTCCTTCATCGAGAGCGCGATGCGCCGACCGCCGTCCTCGATCTTCATGATCTTGGCTTTGACCTGCTGGCCGACGTGGACGACGTCCGCGGGATTCTCGACGCGCGTGCGCGACAGCGCGGAGACGTGCACCAAGCCTTCGAGGCCGCCGAGGTCGACGAACGCGCCGAACGCTTCGACGCGGGTGACCTTGCCTTGGATGAGCTGGCCGACCGCGAGGCCGCCGACGGTCGTTTCGCGTTGCGTCTCGCGCTCCTTGGCGAGCACGCTGCGGCGCGACACGAGCACGCGCTTCTTGTCGATGTCGACTTCGAGCACCTCGACCTCGAACGCTTGGCCGATGAACTGCGCGAGGTTCTCGACGCGCTCCAGCGACACGTGCGACGCCGGCATGAACGCGCGCAGCGGTCCGATCGAGAGCTCGAGCCCGCCGGTGTTCTGACCGCTGACCCGCGCCTTGACCAGCGAGCCGACTTCGATGTCGTTCCACGCGGCGAGCGCCTTCGCTTCGCGCCGCGAGAGCTTCCAGAGTCCGTCCTCTTGGCCGTGCGCGGTGAATTCGAAGACCTCGCCGACCTTGGGCTCGGTCTCGAACTCGGTCAGCGCGATCACGCCCTGCGCGCGCGGTCCGAGCTCGATGATCACGTCGCGACCGCTGACGCCGGCGACCACGCCCTTCCAGAGGCTCGGTCCGCGCGCGCCTTTCGCTCGTGGGGCTCGGCCTTGCTCGTCGAGGTCCTGGAGGTTGATGCCGTCGAGGGCGGACTCGATTTCGCTTTGAAGGGGATCGTTGGAGGAGGGCTTGGTCATGGCTCGCAAGTTCTAGGGGGCCGAGCATTGTAGGGGCGCCTCGCCGCGGCGCCAGGCTCGCGCGGCATCCGGAATCGCGGGCCGGCGCTTGAAGGATCGTCGGCGTCGGTTGGGATGGGCGCCATGGCCGTTCCCCGTGCACCGATCCCCGTCGCGGTCCTCGGCGCCACCGGCGTCGTCGGACAGCGTTTCGTCGCGCGCCTCGCGCGCCATCCGTGGTTTTGCGTCGTCGCGTTGGCGGCGAGCGAGCAGAACGCGGGCAAACGCTACGACGAGGCGTGCGCGTGGCGACTCCCGACCGAGAGCCACGGGCTCGCGTACGGCGGTTTCGGCGCTGCGCGGCTGCGGCGCGCGACTCCCGACGAGCTCGTCGGTCTTGGAGCCCGCATCGTGTTCTCGGCGCTCGATACGGGGCCTGCGCTCGAGCTCGAGCCCGCGTTCGCCGCGAACGGCGCGTGGGTGTTCTCGAACGCGAGCGCGTTCCGCATGCACGCCGACGTGCCGCTCTTGATCCCCGAGGTCAACGCGGAGCACCTCGAGCTCGCGCGCGTGCAACAGCGCTTGCGAGGCACGCGCGGCGCGCTGGTGTGCAATCCGAATTGCACGGCGACCGTGCTGACGCTCGCGCTCGCGCCGCTCGAACGCGCGTTCGGATTGAGCGACGTGATGGTCACCAGCTTCCAGGCGGTTTCCGGCGCGGGCTATCCCGGCGTCGCGAGCCTCGACATCCTCGGCAACGTCGTGCCGTTCATCCGCAACGAGGAGGAGAAGCTCGCCGAGGAGCCCGCCAAGATGCTCGGCGTCTGGCTCGGCGACGCGTTGCGGCCCGCGGCGTTGCGCGTTTCGGCGGCCTGCTATCGCGTTCCGGTGCTCGACGGACACACGCTGTCGGTGTCGGTGCGGCTCGCGCGGAGCGCGAGCGCGGACGACGTGCGCGCGGCGTTCGAGTCGTGGCGCGGCGCGATCGCGGAGCTCGGTCTGCCGAGCGCGCTCGCGCGGCCGCTCGTGTTGCACGCGAGTCCCGATCGTCCCCAGGTACGTCTCGACGTCGACACCGAGCGCGGGATGGCGGTGCACGTCGGCCGGCTGCGCGAGTGCGGCGTGCTCGATTTCAAGTTCTCGGCGCTCGGCCACAACGCCGAGCGCGGCGCGGCGGGCGCTTCGATCCTCAACGCGGAGCTCGCGCTCGCGCGCGGGTTGATCGAGCCGTGACGCGCGTGCTCAAGTTCGGGGGCTCGTCGGTCGCGACCGGCGAGCTCTTGAAGCGCGTCGCCGCGCTGGCGCGCGAGGCGCTGCCGCACGCACCGCTCGTGGTGCTCTCGGCGACCGGCAAGACGACCGACGCGCTGCTCGCGGCGGCTCGCGCCGCCGAGCGAGGCGACGCGGTCGGCGCGCGCGAGCTCGCGTTGGGGATCCGCGCGCGGCACGCGGCTCTTGCGCGGGAACTCTTCGGCGACGACGTGCCCGCCGAGCTCGCCCTCGCATTGGACGGCGAGCTCTCCGCGCTCGAAAAGCGCCTCGACGGCGTCGCGATGCTCGGCGAACTCTCCGCGCGCTCCCGCGACGCGATCGCGAGCACCGGCGAGCTCTTGTCGACCCGGCTCTTCGCCGCGCTGGTCGCGCGCGAGGAGCTCGCCGGCGAATGGTTCGACGTCCGCCGCGTGCTGCGCACCGACGCGAGTTTCGGCTCCGCGGAGCCCAACGAGGCGCGGATCCGCGAGCTCTGCGCCGCGGAACTCGCGCCGCGCGTTCGCCCGGGCCGCGTCGTGGTGACGCAGGGCTTCGTCGGCGCGACCGAGCACGGCGTGACGACGACGCTCGGCCGCGGAGGCAGCGATTGGTCCGCCGCGTTGCTCGGCGCGGCGCTCGACGCCGACGAAGTGCAGATCTGGACCGACGTCGAAGGCGTGTACACCGCCGATCCCCGCATCGTGCCCGAGGCGCGTCCTATCCCCGAGCTCTCGTTCGCGGAAGCCGCCGAGCTCGCCGCGTTCGGCGCGAAGGTGCTGCATCCCGCGACCATCCAACCCGCGACCCTGCGCCGCATCCCGGTGACCGTGCGACACACGGCGAAGCCCGGCGGTCGCTTCACGACGATCCGAGCGGAGGCGGCGAGCGGTCGTCCGCTCGCCGCGCTCGCGAGTCGCTCGCCGGTGACGTTGCTGACGGTGACGTCGACGCGCATGCTCGATCAAGCGGGTTTTCTCGCGCGCTTGTTCGCCGTGTTCGGCCGTTTCGGTGCGTCGATCGACCTGGTCGCGACCGCGGAAGTCAGCGTGTCGCTGACGATCGAGGCCGACGCGCCGCTCGTGGAGTTGTGCGCCGAGCTCGAGCCGTTCGCGCGCATCGACGTCGTGCCGGACCGAGCGATCGTCGCGGTCGTCGGCGAGCGCTTGAAGCGCACGCGCGGTTCCGCGGCGCGCGTGCTCGCCGCGGCGGGCGATTGCCACGTCGAGTTGATCTCGATGGGCGCGAGCGAAATCAACCTGAGTCTCGTAGTCGCGCGCGAAGACGAACACGCGCTCGTGCGTCGTTTGCACGCCTTGCTCGAAAGCGCGCGCGCCTGAGTGCGGCTTCGCGCGATGCGCGATGCGAGTGTTCGATGTCGGTCGATCGAGAGGTGAAGCGTCGTTGCTGAACGGAACTTGAACGCGCGTTCGTTCCGTCAAGGAATCATGCCCCTCCGAACTTCCGACGGATCACACCCCTCCAAGTTCCCGAAGGAGACTTTCCGATGAGATTCCATTCCGCGTTGCTCGGCCTCGCTCTCGGCGTCTGTTCGACGCAAGCGCTCGCGCAGTCCGTCTACCCGATCCGAGCTGAGCCCAAGTTCGCAGGCGTCTACGACTTGTCGACCGGCCGCTTCCTGCCGTCGACTCCGACCGCCGGCGCCAAGTCGACGCAGACGATCTACAGGAACGACTGCAACTCGAACTACTACGTGCCGTTCGGCCCGTGCGTGACCGTGTTCGACGAAGGTCGCATCCCGAGCGCCGATCCGACGTGCGCGTCGACTCGCAACCTGTACGACCTCGCGCTCGTCGAGGTCGCGTACTGCACCGGCGCCGCGACCGGCACCGTCGACCTCGACTTCGCGCTCTACGGCACGCGCGAGCTCGCGCTCTGCGAAACGAACACCGCGTACGCCGGCCAAGCGCCGCGCTGGAAGTTCGACAGTTCCGCCGCTTCCTTCCCGCTGCCCGGTTCGACCGTCGCGGGTCAGCAAGCGTGCTGGATCGTCGGCTTCACGGCGAGCGGCTGCATCTCCGGCGGCCCGGCGGAAGACGACAGCTTCCACGTCTCGTTCCGCAACAACAACACGTCGGCGGAGACCGGCGGTTTGCTCGCCGGACCGATCCTCGCCGGCTCGGCGAGCGGCGGAACCGGCACCGGGACGTTCTGCGCGCCGGCGGCGGCTTGCGCGACCGGTCTCGGCAACGCGGATCGCTTCTGGGCGAACGTCGACGGCGTCGCGGTCGGCGGAACTCCGCCTGCGTGCGCGACCTCCGCGCCGGCGATGGCGGTGACGACCGGCTGCTACTCGCTCGCACCGTTCGGGTACGCCGGCTTCTACACGCGCATCGACGCGAACGTCGGCGGCGCGTGCGACCCCGCGGTCACGGCGTACTGCACCTCGAAGGTCACGAGCGCGGGCTGCACGCCGGTGCTGAGCTGCTTCGGCGGTCCGTCGAAGTCGGCGGGCGCGGGCTTCCAACTCCACGCGAGCGGTCTGCGGCCGGCGAAGAGCGGCATCTTCTTCTACAGCAATGCGGGCGTGCAGGCCCTGCCGTTCCAAGGCGGGTGGCTCTGCGTGAAGAATCCGATCAAGCGATTGCCGGTTCAGAACACCGGCGTCACCGGCGGTGCGTGCGGCACCGATCCGACGACCGGCGTGATGACCACGGACTTCAACACGTACATGGCCGGCTCGACCGATCCCGGTCTGACGGTCGGCAACCTGCTGTTGCTGCAGGCGTGGACGCGCGATCCGCAGAGCGCGAGCGCGACCAACCTGACCAACGCTCTCTACTCGACGATTTTCCCGTGACTCAGGCAGTGTGAAGGCGTCGCGCGTTCGGCGAAGGCCGGGCGCGCGACGCGCTCATTGGCGGCGCGTCACCGAAGTCGTGCTCGCTTGGTCGGTCGGCCAGAGCACGATCTCGCCGACGTTGACGTGCGGCGGGCGCGTGAGCGCGTAGAGGATCGCGTCGGCGACGTCGGACGGCGCGAGCGGCGTCATGCCCTCGTAGACCTTCGCCGCGCGCTCGCGATCACCGCGGAAACGAGTGATCGAGAAGTCGGTGAGCACCATGCCCGGATCGACGGTCGTCACGCGCACGTTCTTGCCGGCGAGGTCGACGCGCAGCGACTCGTAGATCGCGCGCACCGCGTGCTTGCTGGCGCAGTAGACGTTGCCGCCGGGATAGACCTGACGACCGGCGACGCTGCCGAGCAGCACGAGGTCGCCTTTGCCGCGCGCGAGGAAGCCCGGCAGGATCGCGTGCAACGTGTGGAGCACGCCCTTGACGTTGGTGTCGAGCATCTCGTTCCACTCGTCGACGTTGCCTTCGGTGATCGAGCCGAGCCCGCGACCGAGGCCCGCGTTGATCACCGCGCCATCGAGCGCGACTCCGGCGAGCGCGAGTCCGCCGAGCGCTCGCTCGCACGCCGCGGAGTCGCGCACGTCGAGCTCGAGTGCCAGCGAGCCCGGAAGCTCCTTCGCGAGCGCCGCCAGGCGGTCCTTGCGCCGCGCCGCGAGCACCACGCGAGCGCCTTCGGCGGCGAGAGCGCGCGCGGTCGCTTCGCCGATGCCCGCGGTCGCGCCGGTGACCAGGAACGTGCGTGCTTGGAGTCGTTGCATCGCGGTAGTGTAGGCGCCGCGCGGCCGAAACGAAGGGCTCGCGTACGCCGCCGATGAACCACGCGATCCTGCCGCTCTCCGTACTCGTCCTGATTTCCGCGTGCTCCGGTCCGGAGCGCTCGCCGAGCGTCGCGCCGCGGCCGCGGGCGACGCTCTACGAGCACGCGACGATCCGCGTCGGCGCGCCGGACTGGTGCACGGTCGACGCGTTGCTGGTCCGGGATGGCCGCGTGGTCGCGATCGGCACGCACGCCGAGCTGGTCGACGCCGCGAAAGGACTCGACGTCGAGCACGTCGACCTCGGCGGTCGCGTCGTCGTCCCCGGCCTGCACGACGCGCATGGACACCTCCAAGGCTACGGTGACACGCTCGACATCGTCGATCTGCGCGGCGCGGCGAGCCTCGACGAGGTGATCGCACGCGTCGTCGCGCGAACGGCGACGGTGCCCGAGGGCGGGTGGGTGCGCGGTCGCGGCTGGGACCCGAACCTGTGGCAGTCCAAAGCGGTCCCGCAGCACGCCGCGCTGAGCGCGGCGACGCCGCGGCATCCGGTCTTGCTCGAGCGCGTCGACGGGCACGCGGCGTTCGTCAACGCACGCGCGCTCGCGCTCGCCGGGCTCGACGGCGACGTGCGCGGTCGCGACCGGCTGCAAGGCGGCGAGGTGCTCGTCGACGGCGACGGACACGCGACGGGCGTCTTGATCGACACCGCGACCGGGCTCGTCGAGCGCGTGATCCCGGCGCCGACGCAGGACGAGCAGTGGGCGCGCGTCGAGCGCGCGGCGAACGCGCTGGTCGCGCAAGGCCTGACGTCGGTGCACGACATGGGCGTGTCGCCCGAGCTCGCCGCGCGCTTCGTCAGCACGCCGCTCGCGTTGCGCGCGTTCGTCTACGTGTGGGGAAACGCGGGACTGGAGGCCGCGTCGACGCCGCGGCGCAACGCGACCTCGGCGCGCGCGAACGAGCTCGTCGGAGCGAAGCTGATGATCGACGGCGCGCTCGGTTCGCGCGGCGCGGCGTTGCTCGAGGACTATTCCGACGCGCCCGGGCAGCGCGGTCACCTCTTGATCCCCGAGGAGCGCCTCCGCGAGCTCGTGCTGCGCTGCGTCGACGCCGGCCTGCAGCCCGCGGTCCACGCGATCGGCGATCACGGCAATCGCGCGGTGCTCGACGCGTTCGCCGACGTCGAAGCGCGGCGGCCGGAGCTCGTCCGGCTGCGTCCGCGCGTCGAGCATGCGCAGATCGTCTCGTCCGCCGACTGGGCGCGCTTCGAGGCGCTCGGCGCGATCCCTTCGATGCAGCCGACGCACGCGACCAGCGACATGCCGTGGGCGGAAGAGCGGATCGGCGCGTCGCGTCTCGCCGGCGCGTACGCGTGGCGGCGCTTGCCCGGCGCGCGCACGCCGCTCGCGTTCGGCAGCGACTTCCCCGTCGAGAGTCCGAATCCGTTCGAGGGACTCTACGCGGCGATCACGCGCACCGACGCGCGCGGCGAGCCCGTCGGCGGCTGGCTCGCGGACCAGAAGCTCTCGCGCGGCGAAGCGCTCGACGCCTTCACGCGCGGCGCGGCGTACGCGGTGCATCGCGAGCACGAGCTCGGGAAGCTCGAGCCCGGCTTTCTCGCGGACTTCGTCGTGCTCGACGTCGATCCGCTGACCGCGACCCCGCGGGCGCTGCGCGCGACGCGCGTCCTCGCGACGGTGGTCGGCGGCGAGCGCGTCTTCGGCGCGCTGGAGTCGGGCTGCGCGGACCGCTAGGGTTCGGGGATGGTCCACATCGAGGTGCGCTATGAAGGCGGGCTGCGCTGTCGCGCGGTCCATGGTCCGTCCGGCGTCGAGCTCGTCACCGACGCGCCCGTCGACAACCAGGGCAAGGGCGAGAGCTTCTCGCCGACCGATCTCTGCGCGACCGCGCTCGGCGCGTGCATGCTGACGATCATGGGCATCGTCGCCGAGCGCCACGGCTGGGACCTGCGCGGCACGCGCGTCAGCGTGGAGAAGCACATGGTCTCGCAGCCCGTGCGGCGCATCGGCAAACTCGAGGTCGTCATCCGCGTCCCCGGCGAGTTCGAGCCGGCGGCGCGCGCGGCGCTCGAGAAGGCGGCGCTGACGTGCCCGGTCCACCAGAGCCTCGATCACGCGATCGAGATCCCGTTGCGCTTCGAGTGGGGCGCCGCGGTCGGAGCCTGAGCGACGCTTCGGACGCGCGGTTCCCGCGTCGGGCCGCCGGCGAAATTTCCAGGAAGTTTGCAGAAGCCGGCGGTCCCCTGCGGCGTCTAGACGGTTAGAGGAGGCTTCCGCGCCGGGCAGGCGGCGGATTCCCGACGCAACCATGCTGCACGCTCTCATCGCGCTCGCTTTCGTACTCTGCACGCACCCGAACGCCGCCGACCACGACTTCGCCGCGCTCGCCGAGACCTACAAGAAGGCGCACGGACTCGAGGGCAAGGCCCAAGCGGACGTCGACTTCGCGCAGGTGCTCGACCAGCACTACGTCCACGCCGAGCTCGGCGTGCTCGACGTGCGCTATCCGAAGTCGGACATGCCAGAGAAGGTGCGGGTCAAGGAGCTCCAGGACGTCTCGCTCGCGCTGCTCGATCTCCAAGTTCGTTGGCTCGACTGGGCGGGCGCCGGCAATCCCGCCGAAGCGGCGTTGCGCAAGGACCTGACGACGTTCCGCAAGGCGGTCGCGGGCGCGCACCCGCCGGCGTGGAGCGCGGAGGGGGCAGAGATCCCGGGACCGCTGCCGTTGGTGCTCGGCCTGAAGCAGGACATGGTCGAACTCGCACGGAAGGTCGGCGTCGCGGCGCGTTCGGGCGACGCGCTCGGTGCGGCGGTCGCGCGCACCGAGCCGATCCAGATCGTCTTCACGCCGTCGCGCCGCCAGTTCGTCGAGCTCGGCGCGTTCATCGGCTGGTTCGACGAGAGCGCGCGCGGCTCGTTCTGGGTCGATGGCATGCCCGCGTGGGCGGACATGTTTTGGCGCGACCGCCAGGTGCTGCCGCTCGTCTACGCGCCGGGGAAGGTCTCGCCGGACGACCTGTCCGCTGGCTACTCGATGAACGATCGCGAGAAGACCGGAATGGTCGAGTACGTCGCGCAGCGCGGCATGCACTCGCTGCTCTGGTTCTACTACGGCGACGCGCTCGACCCCGCGTTCGAGTCCGGCGCGGCGATCGAGGTCGTAGTCGAGCTCTACGGCCAAAACAACGCTCGCACGGGCACGGCGACGCGCGGCAAGACGACGTTCGCGCGTTCGGTGTTCATCCCCGGCGCTCCGTCGCAAGGCGGTTTCCTGCCGAAGAACTCGGCCGACAGCCTGTGGCGCGCGACGCTCGGCGCCGACCACTTCGTCAAGGTGCTGCGCGAGGCGCAGAAGGCCGGCGCGCGCGACGGCTCGAAGGGCGACAGCAAGCTCGCGTTCTTCGAGCTGACGAGCGACGACACGACCAAGCACTTCTACGTCCGTGCTCCGTTCCTCGGCAGCGCAAGCGACGGCAAGGAAGCCCCGACGTCGGAGTTCCTCCAGGACTACTCCGAGTTCTTCCGCGCGTACAAGGGGTGCTTCCTGCACTGGCTGTCGACCGAGGGCGCGGCGAAGGGCGGCAAGAAGGCGTCGGAGAAGCTCTTCGCGGAGCTGTTATCGGCGCTGATCGCGAAGCCCGACGGCGCAGACTTCGAAAGCGTCGTGCAGCAGATCTACGGACAGCCTTATTCCGCGAAGGAGGAGTCGGTGGCGAGCCTCGAAGGGCGTTTCCTCGCCTGGCTCGGCTCGCAGAAGTGACCGCCACCCTCGGCGGCGTTGACAGGCCCCGTCCGGTCCGATATCCCTCTCCTTGAACCCCGCCGCGACCCTCCCGTCCGGGAGGTGTGGGGGAACCCGGTGAGACTCCGGGACTGGCCCGCAACCGTAAGCCGTCCGACGCGCGTCGTCGGCGGCGAGTCGGAATGCCCACGCCGCGGCGCGCCGTCCGCCTTCGGAAGCAAGGAGCTCCATGATCCCCGTCCCGCGCGCGTTGGTCGCGCTCTGTCTCGCGGTGCTCGGCGCGTGCGAGCGCTCGCCGTCGTCCCCGACCCTTCCTGCCTCAACCGGGTCGCCCGGGTCGATCGAGTCCGCTGGGGCGGCGGGGTCCCCCGAGTCCCCTGGACCCGCCGACTCGTCGACTCCGACCTCGTTCGCGTCCGCGCGGCGAATCGTCCCGGCGAGCGCGACCGCGGTCGACTTCGTCTGTGCGCTGGTCGGGCCCGAGCGGATCGCCGGCGTGCCCGAGCAAGCGATCGACTACTCGATCCTCCACTCCGACGACCCGCGCTGGGCGGCGACGCCGCGCTTTTTCGCGTACCAAGCGGAACCGGTGCTCGCGCTCGAGCCCGATCTGGTGGTCGTGTGCCCGTACCAGTCCCGCGACACGCACGAGCGACTCCAGGGCGGCGGCGTGCCCGTCTTCCAGCTCACGGAGGTCGCGACGTGGGACGAGGCGCGCGCGATGCTGCTCGCGGTCGGCGAGCGGCTCGGCGAGTCCGCGAAGGCCGACGAGCTGGTGGCGGACCTCGATCGTCGGGTCGCGGCACTCGAGCGAGTCGCGGAGGCGCGCAAAGGCGTGCGCGCGATGTGCTACTCGAACTTCGGCTCGCAGGGCTGGAGCGCGGGCTCGCACACGACGATCGGCGAGATCATGCGCCTCGCGGGCGTGACCAACGTCGTCGCCGAGGCCGGCCGGCGCGGGCACTTGACCGTGTCGTTCGAGGAGTTGATCCAGTTCGATCCCGACGTGATCGTCGTCGGCGCTCCGTTGACGACGCCGTCGAGCAGCGCGGGCGATCGAGGCGGAGCGTCCGAGGCGCTCTTGCTGCGCGAGCCGACGCTCGCGGGGCTGCGCGCGGTGCGCGATCGACGGATCCTCGTGCTGCCGGCGTGGCACTTCGCGACCGGGTCGCACGAGATCGTGCACGCCGCCGAGCTGCTCTCGGTCGAGCTCGATCTGCTGCTCGCGAGCACGGCGGAGGCGGGGCGCCGGTGAGCTCCAACGCGCGACGCGTCCGGCTGTGCGCCGTCGTCTTCGTGGTCCTGCTCGGCGCGCTCTTCTTCGGCTCGCTGTGCTTCGGCACGACCGTGCGCTTCTCGACGGGCGAAGCGTGGCGCGGCTTGATCGCGCTGCTCGGCCTGGGCGAGCCGCTGGAGACCGCGAGCCGTCAGACGATCCTCGAGCTGCGCGTCTGGCGCGCGTTGGTGACGATCGGCGTCGGCGCGGCGCTCGCGCTGTCGGGCGGCTACATCCAGGGACTGTTCCAAAACGGGCTCGCGTCGCCGTCGCTGATCGGCGTCACCGGCGGCGCGGCGCTCGGCGCGGCGGTCGCGGTATTGATCGTCGGAGGCTACGCGCCGCGGCTCGTGCTCGAGTCGCTCGGCGGCAACGCGTACTTGATCCCGTTGTTCGGCTTCGCGGGCGCGTTCGGGACCACCGCGCTCGTCGTGTACCTGTCGAGCGGCGGCGGGCGCACGTCGGTGACGTCGCTGCTCTTGACCGGCATCGCGGTCAACATGTGCGTCGCGGGTCTCTTCGCGGCGATCCAATCGCTGACGCTCGAGAACTGGGAGGTGAGCCGCGCGATCCTCGCGTGGACGTTCGGCACGCTCGACGACCGCAGTGGCTACCACGCGGGCGTCGTGTTCAGCGGGCTCGCGCTCGCGGCGGCGTGCATCCCGTTCACCGCGGTCGAGCTCGACTTGCTGAAGGGCGGCGAGGCCGACGCGCAATCGGTCGGCGTCGACGTCAAGCGGCTGAAGTGGCTCGCGATCTTCGCGGCGGCGGTGTCCGCGGCGGCGGCGGTCGCGGTCGCCGGTCAGATCGCGTTCGTCGGCCTGGTCGTGCCGCACCTCGTGCGGCTCGCGATCGGTGCGTCGCACCGCGTGCTGCTGTGGCTCTCGATGCTTGGCGGCGCGGTGTTCCTGCTCGGCGCGGAGTTCGCGCAACGCTGGTTGCTCGGCGACGCGGCGTTGCAACCCGGCGTCGTGATGGCGCTGATCGGCGGACCGTTCTTTCTCGTGCTGCTGGTGCGCGAGCGCAAGGAGATCTCGGCATGGTGAACCGTCTGGTCGCCGAGCACGTCGCGTTCGAGTACTCGAACGGGGTTGCGGCGCTCGCAGGCGCTTCGCTCGAGCTCGCGCGCGGCGAACTCGTCGCCGTGATCGGCCCGAACGGCTCCGGCAAGAGCACGTTCCTGCGTTGCCTTGCTGGACTGCTCGTGCCGAAGTCCGGCACGGTCGTCGTCGACGGCGAGGAGGTCGTGGCGCTGCCGCCGCGCGAACGCGCGTGTCGCCTCGCGGTCGTGCCGCAGTTCTTGCCGCGGCTCCCGGACGTGCGCGTGCAGGACTTCGTGCTCGGCGGGCGCTACGCGCACCTTGGACGCTGGCGCAGCGCGAAGCCACACGATCGCGCGGTGGTGCGCGCGGCACTGTCGAGCTGCGACGCCGGCGACGTCGAGTCGCGGTTGATGAGCGAGCTCTCCGGCGGCCAACGCCAACGCGTGCTCGTCGCCCGCGCGATCGCGCAGGAAGCGGGCGTGCTGCTGGTCGACGAGCCCACGAACTCGCTCGACCCGGAGCACCAGCTCGCGGTCTTCCGCTCGATCGCGGAGCTGGTCGCGGGCGGGCGTTCGGCGCTGGTCGTGACGCACGACCTCAATCTCGCGAGCCAGTTCGCGTCGCGCGCGATCGTGATGCAAGCCGGCCGGACGATCACCGAGGGTCCGGTCGATCGCGTGTTGACGCGCGAGGTGCTCGAGCCGGTCTACGGCCCGCACCTGTTCTTCGGGCGCTTCGCGAACGGCCGACCGATCGTCGTGCCTTGGGCCGACGCGCGGTGACGTCGCGGCGACGGGCTCGCGCTTGCAACCCGCGCGCGCTTTGCGATCCTGCGGGTCCGCAGTGGACGCGAAAGAGCTCAAACGGATCGGCCTGCCGGCGTTGGCGGCGTGGGTGGCGGCGTTCGTCCTCGCGCGGGGTTGGCTCGTGCTCTCGCTGTCGGACGTGTTCTTCTACGGCGAGGAGTTCGCGAAGGGCACGGCCGCGAAGGCGCTGCTCGACGGAGTGCCGCTCGCGCATTGGCAGCTCGCGTACCACCCGTACGAAGGCGGCGGGTTCGTCACCAGTCACCTCGACGCGCTCGCGTTCGCGCTGATCGGGGCCAGCCTGCTCGCGCAGAAGCTCGTCGCGCTCGCCTTCGGCGTCGCGATCCTCTGCGTCGGCACGCGCTTCGTCGCGCGTTGGTTCGGGCTCGGACCGGCGCACGCATTTTGTGCGCTCTACGTGCTTGCGCCGGCGAGCGTGCAGAAGCTCTCGCTCCTGAACCTCGGGATCCACTACCAGGCGTTGCTGTTCTCGCTGCTCGTGGTGCACTTCGCTCTGCGGCTCGGGTTCGAGCAGGACGCGCGGCCGCGGACGTGGCTCGCGTACGGCGTCGCGGTCGGCTTCGGTTTCTTCTTCTCGTATCAGTGCGCGCTGACGATCGCGGTCGCGTCGCTCTGGCTCGCGTGGCAAGCGCGGGCTCGGCTCGCGCGAGGGCTCGGTTGGACGCTCGGCGGCGCGCTCCTCGGCGTCGCGCCGTTGATCTACATGGCGTGGCACACCGGTCGCGCGGTGTTCGACATCCACGGCGCGGAGGTCACCGGCGCGGAGGACGACCTCTCGAAGCTCGACGTGATCGCGTCGTTCTGGAGCAGCCTCGTCGAGGGGCGCGCCGCGTGGGACCTCGCCGGGGTCTTCGCGTTGCCGCTCGCGGCGCTGGTCGGCGCGAGCGCGTGGTTCGGCCAGCGCGGCGAGGGGGCGACGGCGGCTCGGTTGGTCGCGATCGGTCTCGCGCTCTTCCTCGCGACCTATTTCGCCTCGACGTTCGCGGTGGGGGAGATCTATCACTACTTCAAGCTCAACCGGCTCTCGCCCGCGTGGCTCGCGTGCGTGCTGCTCGCCGCCGCGGGGTTCGCCGAGCGCGCCGCCGGCGGCGTGCGGCGCGCGGTGCTCGCGCTCTTGCTGCTGGTCGCGCTCGCGTCGGGCGCGGGCGACGTCGCGCGCGAGGCGCGAGCCGGAGCCGGCGGACCGCTCGGCGTGCGCATCGAGCTCTTGACGCGTTTCAAGGGCTACGACTATCGCTACTGGCTCGGCCAGGTGCTGCAGCGCATCGAAGGGACGCGCGAGGAGCGGGCGCGCGCCGCGTTGTCGTTCCAGGAGGACGGCCGGCGTTGGCTCGCCGCGAACGTCGGCGAGCAAGTGTGGCTCGAGCACGAAGGCGCGATGGACGACGCGGTCCTGGAAGCGATGTCGGTCGATCCGAGCGGCGAGCTGCTGCTCGGCTTCGGACCGGTGATGAAGCGCAAGCTCGGCGGCTCGCTGCGTTTCCGTGTCGAACTGCTCCAGCGCCGGCCGGAGGTCGACAAGGCGTTGCTCGAAGAGGCCGCGGGGCGGTTCGGCACGCGCTTCCTCTGCACCGAGGACCTGGTGCGCGCCGAGCTCGAGGAGTTGCGCGGGGTCGCGGTGACCGACGCGTTCTGGCGTGGCTTCGGTTGGCGGCTCTTCGAAGCGCGCGGCGACGTCGAGAGCGGACGTTTCGCGTACTGGGAGCCGATGCGTCCGCCGTTGTGGGCGCGCCGCTCGCGCGCGGTCGAGTTCCTCGCCGGCGACGACCCGGCGATCGCGAAGGCGATCCTCATTGGCTACGACGAAGCTCGCGCCGCGCACTGCCTGCCCTGAGCGAGCGACGCACGCGTCGCGAACGATGCAAGCGACGCGAACGTCGCGAACGATCCGAACTTACTTCGACCCGCGCCGGACGATGGCTGCAGGGTGGAGGGCGAAGGGCCGCCGGGAAACACCACGGGCCGCGTTGGACGCGGCCCGCGGTGCGAGCGAGCGCGGCGCGCGCGCTCGCTACTTCGTGTTGACCTGCGGCACCTGCAGCGCGACGACATCGCGCGCGTCGCGGCCCGCGTAGACGTGGGCCCAATCGCTCTGCTGGACGCGCTTCATGAAGCTCTTGCGGCGCTTGCGCACTTCGAGCCAGTCGCCGATCAGCACCGGGTGCTTGACCATCGCGCACAGGCGCTCCCACTTGCGCTGGAGCTTGACCGAGAGCTTGGACATCTCCTTCGCATGGACCTTCAGGAGCTGGTCGCGTTCGGCGTGGAGCTCGGAGTGCGAGAACGTCGGGTGCTTGAACGTCTCCGTCGAATGCCAGTAGTGGAATTCGATGTCGGCGACGTCCTTCAAGAGGTGCGGCTTCAGCTGCTCGTACACCTCGGTGCCCGGGATCGGCTGGAGCACCGACACGCAGATCGCGTTCGGACGCGCCTTCTGCACGATCAGCTCGGTCAGACGGTGGTCGTTGTGCTTCTCGTTGGGGAAGCCGTAGAGGATGAAGAACTTGAAGTACATCCCGACCTCGCGGTTCAACCGCGCGCCGTTCTGGATCTTCTCGGGCGTCAGGCCCTTCTTCATCGTCACGAGTACGTCGGGCGAGCCGGACTCGAGGCCGTAGTAGACCTTGACGCAGCCGGCCTTGCGCATCCAGCGCAGCATCTCGAAGTCCATCGTGTCGAGACGCGATTCGCAGATCCACTCGAAGTAGAGGCCGCGACGGACGATCTCCTGACAGATCGCGATCACGCGCTTGCGCTGGATCGTGAACAGGTCGTCGAACAGCACGAGCTGCGGCGGGTTGTACTTCTTGATCAGGAACTCCATGAGGTCCACCGTCTTCTCGGGGCTCATGGCGCGGTACTGACGCGGCGTCATTTCCGCGTCGCAGAACGTGCAGGCGTACGGGCAACCGCGGCTCGTGATCATCGTCACGCCCGGGTTCACCATCAGGCGCATGTACTTCGGGATGTCGTACAGGTGATACGCCGGGTACGGCAGCGGGTCGACCTTCTTGATCAGCGGGCGGCGCGTGTTCGCGACCTGCACGCCGTCCTTCATGTACGTGATGCCGAGGATGTCGCCCCACTTCTCGGGGTTCTTGTACGCGGCGAGGATCTCGGGCAACGTCTCGTCCCCTTCGCCTTGCACGCAGATGTCCGCGGCGCCGGCTTGGAGGAAGAACTCGGGGTTGGTCGTCGGGTGGGGACCGCCCATGACGACGAAGCGACCGATCTCGTCGCGAGCGATCTTGCCGAGCTCGCGAGCGCGGCGCGCATTCGGCGTCAGCGACGAGATGCCGACCAAGTCGGCCCACTCCATCGCGGCGCGGATGTCCGAGAGCTCGTCGATCGAATCGTCGATCAGCTTGACCGTGTGGCCGAGCTGTTCGAGTTCCGCGGCGAGAATCGCGATTCCGAGCGGCGGGTAGATCTCGTCTCGGGCGAGCTCGCCCTTGACGGCCTTGTCGTCGGAAAAGATCGCGGCGGCCTTCTCGCGGATGGCCTGCGACTTGGCGTAGATCAGGGCGACTTTCATGGAGTTCCGTTGGCTAGGCTGCAGACCCGGTTGCGTGGGGCTTCCGACCGTCGTTCTGGACCGGCGGTGACGGCGGTCCGGCGGCGGCGAGCGTATCGAGCATCCGACCGCCGGCGCGTTCGAGAAGGATACCCCCCGAACACGGGAGGAGCGGTCTCGCCAGCGGCAGGGGCCTGGATCGGAAGGAGTCTACCGTGAGCTGGATACTCGGCAAGGAGGAAAGAACTGCGCGGACGTCGTCCAGGGGGATCTCGGGGCGCCAGCGATGGGGTTCCGGTCGGCGGTTGGCCCGCCCGACCCGCGCGCCTAGACTGCACTCGTGGCACAAAAAGACGTGAAGAAGAGCGCGGAAGAAGCCGAGTCCTTCGACGCTCGCTTGGCGCGGCTCGAGGGGATCGTCGCGGAGCTCGAGCGCGGCGACCTCGGACTGGAGGCCTCGCTCCAGCGCTACCAGCAGGGCGTCGAGCTGCTGCGCCAGTGCCACGGCGCGCTGCAGTCGTACAAGCAGCAGGTCCAAGAGCTCGCCGCCGGCGCCGAGGACGCGCTCAAGCCCTACGCCGGCGACCCCGACGCGCGCTAGGACGTGACCCACCCCGAATTGGACGCCTGGCTGAAGCGGGCTCGCGAGTTCGCCGAGCACGCGCTCGCCTCCGAGTTCGCGCGCGTCGCGCCGACCACCGGCTCGCTGGGCGACGCGATGCGCTACGCGCTGTTCGCGCCGGGCAAACGCCTGCGCCCGAGCTTGGTGTTGCTCGTGTGCGAGGGCCTCGGCGGCGACGCGGCGCGAGCGGTTCGACCGGCCGCGGCGATCGAGATGCTGCACACGTACAGCCTGGTCCACGACGACTTGCCGTGCATGGACGACGACGCGCTGCGCCGCGGCCAACCGACGTGTCACGTCGTCTTCGGTGAAGCGCTCGCGCTGCTCGCCGGTGACGCGCTCTTGACCGCGGCGTTCGAAGTGCTCGCCGGGACGGCGCCGGAGCGCGCTGCGGCGGCCGGGCAAGCTGCGAAGCCCGAGCACGCTGCGTCGCCCGAGCAGATCGCGTCCAGCGTCGCGGTGCTCGCGCGTGCCGCCGGCGCCGAGGGCATGGTGCGCGGGCAGGTGCTCGACCTGTCGCTCGAGCCGGGCGCGGATGTCCGTGAAGTGCTCGCGATGCACGCGTTGAAGACCGGCGCGTTGATCGCCGCCGCGTGCGAGCTCGGCGCGCTCGCCGCCTGCGTGCGCGCAGACGAGCGGGGGCGCGTACGCGAGTTCGGAGTCGAGCTCGGCAAGCTGTTCCAAGCGGTCGACGACGTGCTCGACGTCGTCGGCGCGCGCGAGGAGCTCGGCAAGACGCCGGGCAAGGACGCGAAGCTCGCGCGCGCGACGCTGGTCCGCGCGGTCGGGCTCGACGGGGCCCGTCGGGTCGCCGCGGAGGCCGCCGAAGGCGCCGAGCGGGCCGCCAAGGGCTTGGGCTGGGGCGCTTCCCACCCCGGGGTTCTCTTGGTCGAGCACCTTTTGACCCGTACGCGCTAGTCCGATACTTGCGTCGCGCCCCGGCATCCGAGACCCTGGTGCTTGGCCCTTCGCCGCCCGCGGAGCCCTTTTCCACGATGAACGAAACTCCCTCCCCGAGCGTCGAGAGCGCCCGACGTGATCTGTTCGCGCGCGTCGACTCGCCCGCGGACCTGAAGCGGCTCGCGCGCGCCGAGCTCGCTCCCTACTGCGAGGAGATGCGCGGCTTCCTGCTCGAATCCGTGCAGTCGACCGGCGGTCACCTCGGCTCGAACCTCGGCGTCGTAGAGATCGCGACCGCGCTGCACTACGTCTTCGACCTGAAGCGCGATCGCGTCGTGTGGGACGTCAGCCACCAGTGCTACCCGCACAAGATCCTGACCGGGCGCAAGGGACGTTTCGCGAGCATGCGTCAGACCGGCGGCCTCTGCGGCTTCACGCATCCGGCGGAGTCGGAGTACGACCTCTTCCACTTCGGACACGCGGGCACCAGCATCAGCGTCGCGCTCGGCCTCGCGCACGGCGCGCAGCACGAGTCCGATCCGCCGCATTCGATCGCGGTGATCGGTGACGCGAGCCTCGGCGCGGGCGTCGCGTTCGAAGCGCTCAACAATGCCGCCGCGAGCGGCCAGCGCGTGCTCGTGGTCCTCAACGACAACGAGTGGTCGATCTCGAAGTCGGTCGGCTCGCTCGCGCGCTACCTCTCGAAGATCCGCCGCTCGCGCACGGTGCAGCGCGCGAACCAAGAGATCCACAATCTGCTGAGCTCGATCCCGCTGATCGGCCAGCGCGTCGATCGCGCGCTCGAGGACGCGTCGGAAGTGATGCGCCACGCGCTCGTTCCCGGCCACGTCTTCGAAGGCCTCGGCGTCACGTACATCGGGCCGGTCGACGGACACGACGTCTGCGAGCTCGTCGACATCTTCGAGCGCACGAAGCACCTCGACGGTGTCGTGCTCGTCCACGCGCTGACCGACAAGGGCAAGGGCCACCCGCAGGCGCCGAATCACCCCGAGCGCGTGCACGGCGTCAAAGGCACGGCGAAGGTCGCCGGTGCGGAATCGACGAAGCTGCCGGGCAAGGTCGCGGGCTCGAAGCCGCTCACCGGCCCGTCGTACACCAAGGCGTTCGCCGACGCGTTGCTCAAGCTCGCCGAGCGCGACTTGCGCCTGCACGCGCTGACCGCGGGCATGCCGTCGGGCACCGGCCTCGAGGAATTCGCTGAACGCTTCCCCGCGCGCTTCCACGACACCGGCATCACCGAGCAACACGCGGTCGCGCAAGCGGCCGGCATGGCGAAGGCGGGCTTGCGCCCGG
Source organism: Planctomycetota bacterium (assembly GCA_016220085.1). GTDB lineage: Bacteria > Planctomycetota > UBA1135 > UBA1135 > JACRIN01. Next base: position 86,140 of record JACRIN010000083.1, on the reverse strand, counting down.
TCGCCGCGATCTACTCGACGTTCCTGCAGCGCGCGTACGACCAGGTCTTCCAAGAGGTCGCGCTCCAGAACTTGCCGGTGCTGTTCGCGCTCGACCGCGGCGGCTTGGTCGGCCAAGACGGTCCGACGCACAACGGCGTGTTCGACATCGCGTACCTGCGCACGCTGCCGAATCTGGTGCTCTGCGCGCCGCGCGACGCGACCGACATGCAGCGCATGCTCGAGTTCGGTTCGCGCTACGACGGTCCGGTCTGCGTGCGCTATCCGCGCGACAACTGTCCCGGCGTCGAGCACATCCAACCCGCGGAGCGCCGCGAAATGGCCGCGGGCAAGGCGGAGGTGCTGCTCGAGGGCGGCGACGTCGTGCTGTGGGCCTACGGCGCGCTCGTGCAGCAGGCGCTCGAAGTCGCCGAACGCTTCGCGCGCCGCGGCGTGCGCATCGGCGTCGTCGACGCGCGCTTCGCGAAGCCGCTCGACGAAGAGCTGCTCGGCCGTCACGTGCAAACGTATCGCCACATCTTCACGCTCGAGGAGCACCAGCGCGCCGGCGGTTTCGGTTCGGCGGTGCTCGAAGTGGTGTCGCGCCTCCCGCAAGTGCGCGCGACCGTGCGCATCCTGGGGATCCCGGATCGTTTCCTGGAGCACAAGTCGACGCGCGAAGAACAGCTCGCCGAAGCCGGACTCGATCCCGACGGCATCGAGCGCGTCGTGCGCTTCGCGCTGTCGCCTCAGTTGGTCTGAGGAGCTCCGAGTGGCGCGTTCCAAGCCGGCGGAAGCTCGTTCGACGGCGCTCTCGCCGATCGCCGCGCCGCGCGCGGGCGGCGTCAGGTCCGTGCTCGTGCTCGCCGACCTCGAGAAGGAGGGGGTGCGCGAGTTCCGCGCGACGTTCCAACCGTGGCTCGAAGCGCGAGTGCCGACGGTGGCGCTCGAAGGCGACGTGCGCGCGTTCTGCAAGCGGCGCGAAGCGCTCGACGATGCCGCCGCGGCGTGCGAGGCGTTCGATCTCGTGATCGTGCTCGGCGGCGATGGCGCGATTCTCGGTGCGGTGCGCGCGTTCGGCCGCGCGCCGGCGCCGACGCTCGGGATCAATTTCGGTCGAGTCGGTTTTCTCGCGTCGACCCCCGCGTCGCGCGCGGAAGAGGTCGTCGCGGGCGTGCTGGAGGGTCGCGGCGTGCTCGAAGCGCGCATGCGGCTCGAGACGCGACTCGAACGCCGCCGCGACCACAGTGAAGTGCGTCCGACGGCGCTGAACGACGTCGTGCTCCAACGCGGTGCGACGCAGGGGCTCTTGACGCTCGCGCTCTCGGTCGACGGCGCCTGGGTGACCAACTACCGCTCGGACGGCTTGATCGTCGCGACGCCGTCGGGCTCGACCGCGCATTCGCTTTCCGCGGGCGGCCCGGTGCTCGCGCCGGAGATGCTCGCGCTGGTGGTCACGCCGATCTGTCCGCAAGCGTTGTCGCACCGGCCGATCGTGCTGCACCCCGACAGCAAGATCGAGATCCGCGTCGTCGCGTGCTCGGGGCTGACCAGCGTCGCGGTCGACGGCCAAGGGTTCTATCCGCTGGAGCAAGGCGATCGCGTCGAGCTCGCGCGCCATCCGCTCGCGTACCCGCTGCTCGGCTTCCCGGGCCTCGACCCGTACCGGCGCCTGCGCTCGCGGTTGGGCTGGAGCGGCACGCTCGGTCCCCGGATCGCCGACGACACGCCCGCGAGCGACTCCGACGGCGAAGACCGCGGTCCGAGCGTGCTGTAGGCTGGCGTCGCTCGCGAGCCGAGCGCACGTGGCACGCGCCAGAGAGCGTGAACCGGAATCGGGCGTCGCGGGCTTCCTGCTCGCGGAGGGCCGAGCGATGACCGACGCTGCGTTTCGATCCGAGGAGTTGGCGGGTCACGCCGAGTTCGTGCGGCGGCTCGCGCGCTCGCTGCTCGTCGACGGGCACGACGCGGAGGACGTCGCGCAGGAGACCGCTCGCGTCGCGCTCGAGCACCCGCCGCGCGGCACCGAGGTGCGCGGATGGTTCGCCGCGGTCGCGCGCCGCGTGCTCGGACGCGAGCGACGCAGCGCAGAGCGTCGTCGTCGTCGGGAAGAGGACGCGGCGAGGCCGGAGGCACAGCCCGCGGCGGAGCGCGCGCTGGAGCGAGAGGAGACGGTGCGTCGCGTCGTGCGCGCGGTCGGAGCGTTGCCCGAGCCCTATCGCGTCGTCGTCACCATGCGCTTCTACGACGACCTGCCGCCGCGGGAAATCGCGAAGCGACTCGGTTTGCCGGTCGAGACGGTGCGGACCCGAGTTCGGCGTGCAGTCGAGCGCCTCCGAATCGACCTGACCGACGAAGCGAACTCGAGCGGCGTGGATTGGAAGGACGCGCTGGCGGTCTTCGTCGCGCCGGATTCCATTTGGGCGTCCGCGACGGCCTCCACGGCGCCGTGGCTCGTCGTGTTCGCGGGTTGCGTGGTCTCGCTGGCCGCTTGGTTCGTGTGGCGCGCGGACACGACCGCGACCGTGCCCGTCGTCGTCGCACACGGAGAGGATGCGGACGACGCACGCTCGACGACGGGTTCGTCGGACCTCGAACTCGCGGCCGCGACCTCGCCGAGTTCGAGCGAGACCGAGCGCGTCGCCGCCGTGTCGCGCGGCGTGACCGTGAGCGGCCACGTGCGCGATCGAGACGGCGTCGGCCTGGCAGGCGCGCGGGTTTGCGTCGGCGGAGAGCGCGATCCGTTCGAAGCGGACCATCCCGCGCCGCGGATTGCTTGGGACTCGTACGTCGGTCGCTGGTTCTCGACGCGCGACGACGGGAGTTGGTCCGCCGAGCTGCCCTCGCCGGGTCGCGTGCAGGTGGAGCTCCTTCAGGCTCCGAACTTCGAGGTCATCGGCCGTTCGCGGTCCGACGGGTGGATCGACGCTCCGGCTTCGAACGTCGACTTCAGCGTCCGGCGGATCACGACCGCGACGGTGGCGGTGCGCGTGCTGCGCGGAGGCTCGCGGGAACCGTTGCGCGACTTCGGCGTGTCCCTCCACGGCGATCCTGGGCCGGAGTGCGAGCATCGGGCGGGAGGCCCGACGACGTACACCCTCGGCTACTTCACCGCGCGCGCGCAGGGCGAGGTCGCGACGTTCACGTTCCGACTCGAGGCGCCGGAGGGTCGGTGGTGCCGCGTCGCGTTGTTCGACGAGCTCGCTCCAGCGCAGTCCGTGCTCGTGCGCCCGGCGGAGCGACGCGAACTGTCGTTCGTGGTGCCGGACGGCGACTGCGTCAGCGGAGTCGTCGTCGATCACGACGGCAACGCGATCGATGGCGCGCTAGTGTTCTTCGGCGACCGCACGACGGGCCGCGGCGACGAACCGTTCCGTCCGTTCGACGCCAGCCGCATCGTCGGCGGCGTGAAGACGGCGGCCGACGGTTGGTTCGAGCTCGAGGGCAGCGGCTCGTCGATCTCCGCGTGGCACGCGGACCACTCGCAGACGACCGTCGCGGCCGCCGCGGCCGGACGCATCGTGCTCGGGCCGCTCGGAGCGTTGCTCGGACGCGTCGTCGATCCGGCGGGACGGCCGCTCCCGGGAGCGGTCGTCGAGCTCGATCGGCGCGGCGGCGACGTGCGTGCGGTCGCCGATGCAGTCGGCCGATTCGCGTTCGAACGCGTCGAGGCCGGCACGCACGGGCTCTTCGTCGAGCTCGAACTCTGCGGGGTCGTACGTTTGGAGGCCGGCGCGCGCGACGAGATCGAACTGGTGGCCGGACCGGGCTCGGCGACGCTCGAGTTCTTTGCCGCCGGCGCGCCGCAGGAGCTCGGCTCGCTCCACGCGTTGTTGATCGGGCAGGAGCGCGTCGGCGACTTGGCCGGAGTCAGGCTCGAGCGACTGCCCGCGGCGCCGACGAACGAGCTCGTCGTCGGCGAACGCCTGCTCGCCGGGAGCTACCTGCTCGTGACGGACCTCGGCTGGAGCGCGCGCTTCGACTTGCGCGACGACCGCGCGCGCGTCGAGCTCGGCGCCGCGAAGCTGAGGGTGTTCACCGCGTCGAGCGGCTCGGTGCAAGCCGTCCCCGCGGAGTCGGACGAGTTCACGCGGCTCGCCGCCGCGCGCGTCCGCGTGCGCCCGGACGAATCCGGAGTCGCGCATTTCGTCGTCGCGCCGGGGCGTTGGACGATCGTGGGCGAGCGCGGCGCGGTCTTCGGCGAAGTCGACGTGCCGCTGGAAGGCGCGGAGCTGCGGTTGCACTGAACGCGCGGCTCGGGCGGCTCCGCGTCGGCGGACGTGGCCGCAAATCCGCAGTCGCCGTGGGCGAACTCGCCGTCGGGCGGGCGCTGGTCCGAAGTCCCGTCCTCCGCGCCCGACCACGAATTGCGACGGTCGGTACGCTGGGCGTCCCACCGCGGTGCTGTTCACCAGCGCCGTTCGACGATGACCTCCGACACGAGCGCGACGCCTCTGACGTCCGTTGCGACGCGGCTTTGCGCTGCGTGGGGGAAGCTCGGGCTCGAGCTCGGCGCGTGGCCCGTGCCGCACGACCTCCCCGCGGACCGCGATGCCTTGGCGCGGTTGATCGACGTGGCTCCCGCGAGCGCGTTCGAGCTCGTGCATGCCGCGGACGGGCCTGCGCGCGAGATGCCGAAGCTCTCCGCGCCGCAACCGCGCTCCCGCGTGCTCGACGCGGATTGGACCGTGCCGTTCGTCGTGCGCGTCGGACCTCTCCTTCCATGGGCCGAGCCGCTCGCGGATTGGCCGGCCGCGTGGCGCACGTTCCTGCGCCACGTCCTCTCGCCCGCGCATGCCGAGCGGTGCGAGGTGCGGATCGATCTCTACATCGCGTCTCCGCACGCGTACTCGCGGTTCCACGCCGATCCGAGTCACAACGTCGTGCACCAAATCGTCGGTCGTCGCGAACTGCGCGTCTTCTCGCCGTTCGATCGACGCTTGATCGACGAACGGAGTCGGCCCGAAGTCTTTCACCGGCGCGGTTGCGTGCCGCTCTACCGTGAGGACTGCGAGGACGCCGCGGTCAGCCTCGAACTCTCGCCCGGCACGGCGAGCTACATTCCGGCGCTCGGAGCGCACTGGCTCCGCAACGGAGCCAAGCGTTCGGTGGCGTACGGCATCAGCTTGCGCACGCCGAGCGAGTTTCGCGAGAAGCACTGCCACGCGTTCAATCGACGCCTGGGTGCGCTCGGGCTCGCGTTCGCCGAGTTCGGTCTGCATCAGCGTCGGGACTCCGCGAAAGCGGCGATCGAGCGGTGGCTCCTCCGGCGCTCGCGGACCGGCGGGGCGAGCTGAAGCCTCGCGCCGCTCGGTTCTCCGCGCGCGGTCAGACGGCCGCGTTCGAGTGCACCAGGCCGTCGACCATCACCATCTGGCGTTGGCAGCGGACGGCGAGGCGCTCGTCGTGCGTCACGAAGAGCAGCGAGAACTTGCGCTCGGCCTGCTCGCGGAAGAGGAGCTCGAGCACTCTCTCTCCGGTCGCGCGGTCGAGGTTGCCGGTCGGCTCGTCCGCGATCACGATCGGCGGGTCGTAGAGCAATGCGCGAGCGAGCGCGACGCGTTGGCGCTCGCCGCCGGAGAGTTGCGCCGGCCGGTGGGTGAGACGTTCGGCGAGACCGAAGTTGGTCAGCATCCCGCGCGCCGCCGATTCGTGGCGCGAGCGGTTCTTGCGGTACTCGCCGGTCGCTTCGCCGACCATCGCGGGCAACAGCACGTTCTCGAGAGCCGTCAGCTCCGAGATCAGGTGATAGAACTGGAAGACGAACCCGATCTTGCGGTTGCGCAGCCGCGCGCGCTCCTCGTTCGGGAGCTCCCACGCGTTGCGCTCGTCGAGCGAGACCGAGCCCGTGGTCGGCCGATCGAGCAGACCGAGGATGTGCAACAGCGTCGACTTGCCGGCGCCCGACGGTCCGGTCAACGCGAGGATCTCGCCGGGATGCAGCGTGAAGTCGACGCCGTGCAGCACCTCGATCTCGCGCTCGGCGACGTGAAAGGACTTCTTCACGTTGCGCGCGGTCAGCACCGAGGGGAGCTCGCCTTGGGATGCCGAGTGAGAGTTCATCGTCACTCGTACCGCAATGCTTCCAGCGGATCCATGCGAGCCGCGCGCCATGCGGGGATCGCAGCGAAGCTCAGCGCGCACGCGAACGCGCCGAGCACGATCACGGCGACCCACAACGGCTCGACGACGCTCGGGATCTCGTCGAAGTAGTAGATCGAGCGATCGAAGATCTGCACGTGGAAGGTCTTGGAGAGCCACTTCTCGAAGGGATCGATCTCGATCGCGAGCCACGTGCCGAGGATCGCGCCGATCACCGCGCCGACCAGCGCGTCCCAAAAGGCAATCATCAGGAAGAGCTGCATCACGCCGCGCGGCGTCGCGCCGAGCGCGGTCAGCACGCCGATGTCACGCCGCTTCTCGGTGACCATCATCGACAGAATCGCGAAGATCGAGAAGCACGCGACGACGAGGATCAGGGAGAGCATGATCGCCATCAACACGCGCTCGTTGCGGATCGCGCCGAGCAGCACGGAGCGCATCTCTTCCCAGGAGATGATTTCGGCGGGCTGGCCGTCGAGCAGCTTCTCGGCGACGAGCTTCTGCTTCAGCTCCTCGCGCACGCGCACGCCGTCGCGCTCGAAGTCGTCGAGCATCACGAGCACGTCGCTGTAGCGCGCGTCGGTGCGCAGGAAGTCGGCGAGCACGTGACGCTCGACGTACGCTCTGCGGGCGTCGACGTCGTTGTCCTTGGTGCGGAAAGAGCCGGCGACGATGAACGTCTTGTTGGAGCCGACCAGCGTCTTCGACTCCGGATCGAACACGACGGTCAGGAACGTGAGCTCGTCGCCGCGGTGGACCCGCAGGCGTCCGTACAGCGCGTCGCCGAGCACGATCCGCGGGTGCTCCAGCCCGTCGGGCCGATACCCCCGCGGCCGCGCGAACGGATCCTTGGGGTCCGCGACGTGCGTGCCGCGCATCGCCGCTTGGGTCAACGCGTCGTCGAAGCCGGTGGTCGCGAATTCGCTCTCGACATCGATGCCGACCAGCTCGATCGCGTTCTGCTGGCTGTCCATCGGACGCGTGATGATCTCGGTCGCGTTCGCGGTGTCGGGTCCGCCGGGCGCGAGCATGCCGTACCACGAGTACTGCGGAGTCGCCGCGCGCACGCCGGGGACCTTGCGGACGATTTCGAGCACGCGATCGGGCTCGTACGGCACCGACGGATCGCCGCCTTCCATCAAGGGCGCCGGTCGGATGAAGAAGTCGGCGAGCGTGCCGCGCACCGACGCGCGCGTCTGCTCGAGGAACCCCGTCATGATCGACAGGATCAGGATCAAAGCGCCGACGCCGAGCATCACGCCGACGATGCCGATCAGGTTGGTGCGCCGATGCAGCAGGTAGCGCCAGCTCAGGAAGGAACGGAACACGTCAGTGCGCGGGCGGCTTGGGGATGACCTCGCCGACGATCTTGACCGTGGCGCTGTCGGCTCGGGCCTCAACGTCTCCGGCGATCGGTCGGAGCGCGGGGAACAGCAACACGTCGCGGATCGAATCCTGATTGGTGAGCACCATCACGATGCGGTCGATGCCGAGCCCGAGCCCCGCGGTCGGCGGCATGCCGTACTCCAGCGCCTGCACGTAGTCGACGTCGACTTCGCCCGGCGCTTCGGGATCCTTGGTCGCGACTTGCTCGCGAAAGCGCCGTTCTTGTTCCTCGGGATCGTTGAGCTCGCTGAACGCGTTGCCGAGCTCCATGCCGGCGATGAAGAGCTCGAAGCGCTCGGTCAAGCGCGGGTCGTCGGGGCTCTGCTTGGCGAGCGGCGAAATCTGGACCGGGTAGTCGGTGACGAAGATCGGGCCGGTGAGGTGCTCCTCGACCGTCGCCTCGAAAACGTCGTTCATCAGCTTCCAGTAGCTGCCGGGATCCTTGAGTCCGAGTTCGCGCGCCTTCGCGCGGACCGCGGGCTCGTCGTCGAACTCGCAGCCGGCGTGGCGGCGGAAGAGCTCGGTGTAGCGCTCGCGCGGGAACGGCGCCTTGACGTCGTACTCGATGCCGCGGAAGGTGACCTTGGTCGTGCCGTTGACGGCGCGCGCGAGGTGCTCGAGCAGCGTCTCGGCGATCTCCATCATCCGCCGGTAGTCGGCTTGAGCTTCGTAGAGCTCGAGCATCGAGAACTCGGGGTTGTGGCGCGTCGAGATGCCTTCGTTGCGGAAGTTGCGCGCGATTTCGAAGACGCGTTCGAGCCCGCCGACGATGCAGCGCTTCAAGTAGAGCTCGGGCGCGATGCGGAGGTAGAAGTCGCAGTCGAGCGCGTTGTGATGCGTGATGAACGGCCGCGCCGTCGCGCCGCCGGCGATCGGGTGGAGCACCGGCGTCTCGACCTCGAGGTAGCCCTGGGCTTCGAGGAAGCGCCGGACCTCGCTGACGATCTTCGAGCGCTTCTTGAAGACGTCGAGCACGCCGTCGGACGCCCACAGGTCGACGTAGCGGCGCCGGTAGCGCGCCTCGACGTCGACCAAGCCGTGCCACTTCTCCGGCGGCGGGGCGTAGCTCTTCGTGAGGAGCTTGATCTCGCTCACCCAGATCGTGAGCTCGCCCTTCTGCGTCCGCCCAAGCTCGCCGGTGACGCCGACGAGATCGCCCGCGTCGAGTTCCTTGCGCAGCGGCCACCACGCTTCGAGCGCGTCGCGCTTGAGCGCGATCTGCAGCGTCCCCGTGACGTCCTTGACCGGCGCGAAGATCAACTTGCCGAAGTCGCGCAACGCGCCGAGGCGCCCCGCGATCGTCACCTTGTGGCCGACGCGCGGCCCGGGCGTTTCGACGCTGCCTCCGCCGGCGAGCAACCCGGCGATCGGCTCCGCGACGACGCCGCGCGGCGGAAACGGATCCTGCCCACGCGCGCGCATCGCACGGGCCTTCGCCAAGCGGTCCGGATGAGCGAGGTCGGTCATGGGAGGGCCGAGAGGATACCGGGGGAGGCGCGCGAGTTCACGTAGCGACCCAAGACCCGGGCCCGTCGACCTGCGGTGCCGGCGGGCAAGGCGCACTCGCCTCGACGACGTCACTCGACGAAGCGCACGTCGAACTCCTGCTGGACGCCGGCGACGAGCGTGAGCTCGAGCGAAGCGGTCCTACCGTCGGGCGCGACCACGACGCACTGGTAGTCGCCGTTGGGCAAGCCGTCGAAGCGTGCGCGACCATTCGCATCGGTGAACGGCACGAGCGCGCCCAACCGGCCCTCGGCGATCCACGTGTCGGTCGTGCACGCGAACTCTTGCGATGCGAGCGCGACGTGCGCGCCTTCGACCGGCTCGCCGAGCGGACCGAGCGCTCGCACTCGCGCGTCGACGGTTCGGCGGACGTCCAGCACGTGAGGGGGCGCGGAGGCGTCGCGTGCGTCGAGCAATGCCGTCGTTCTCCAGACGCCCTGGCCCTCGACGATCACCCGATACGTCGTCGGAGCGATGTCCGTCCACACGACGCAGCCCGCCTTCGACGTCGAAGCCGGATTGAGCGTCTGCTCGCTCGTCGGCTCGTCGATCCAGATCGTGATGCCGGAGAGCTCGACTTCGCGATCCCGCAAGCAAACCCGAAGTTCCGCGGGCGGGGCGAGTCGCACGGTCTGAGTCGATTGCTCGTCGATTGCGATCGTCATGCCGAGTCGCGAGTGAGCTCCGACCAGACTCACGAGCAGCTCCGGGCACTCCGGCCACGCCAGCTCGAGCACTCCGGACGCGTCGGTGAAACCCTCGATCCGAAAGCGCACCGAGGTCCCGGCACATGAGTACACTACGGTGCACCCGGCGCGCGGCTTGCCGTCGTGATCGACGAAGCGCAGCGACTTGCGACGACACACCGCGAGCACTTCGATTCGCTGCTCGTCCGAGCCGTCGAGCCGGATCGGGATCGCGCCCCACTCCGCGCCGTTCGCGTAGAGCCGCGCGATCACGGCGCCGATCGGCACTCCCTCGAAACGCACGCGCCCGACATCGCCGGTGTCCTTCCAGCGCGTGATCCAGCGCTCGCCGTCCTCGTAGCCGAGGCCGACGAAGATCGGACCGACGAGGTCACACCCCTGCGGGACCTCGACCGAGAGCTCGATCGCACGATCGGTGGGAACCGCGTGAACGACGCGCTGCGGTGCGGCACGCACGAACTCGTGCAGCGAGTAAGCGAGACTCCCGTCCGGATAACCGATTCCCAGCAGGACGCGTCCTCGCGCGCAGTCGTCGAGCGTGAGCACTCCGTCGGACGGAAACGGCGTCTGTGGGAACTCGACCGAGATACTGGCTTCGAGCAAGAACCGGGAGAACTCGATGGCGTGGTCCGCGACGAGTTGCACGGTCAGCGGCGCGCCCTTCTCGAGCGGCACGACTCCGAGGTCGATCTCGTGCTCCTCGCCGACATCCACGGACGGTTGAGCCCAGTGGTAGCCGTTGGCCTCCACCCAGAGCATATTCAGACCGCGCCGGAGGCCGGCGACTTCGAATCGTCCCTCGGCGTCGGCGACGGCGGGTTCGCCCTGGGGCGACAGGATTTTGTAGTCCCACGCGTTCCAGCACTGCACGCGCGCGCCATGCAAGGGTCGACGCGTGTCGGCGTCGATCACGCTTCCGGTTGCGCGCACCGCCGCCGCGAGTTCGAGCTCGACGGGGCCGGCGCAACCGTCGCGAAATGCGAGCGAGACGATCTCGCTGCGCGGATGCTCAGAATCGGCCGCGTAGAGCAACAGCGGTTCGAGGGGCACGTCCTCGACGACGAACCGACCGTCCTCGCGGCCCTCGAAGTCGCGCATCTGCGTCGCGCTAGGGTCGCGCTCCGGCCAGTGGACCACCTGGAAGCTCTCGACCGGCCGTCCCTGGAAAGTGACTCGACCTTCGATCCGACCGCCGGGAACCAGCGTCAGTCCAATGCGTCGTTCGCTGTCCGGCCCGAGATACTGCGGCGGCGATTCTGCCGGCGCGTGGCCCGAGCGCTTGGAGCGCGCCGTGATCTCTGCCTCGATCGGAGCGAGCAGGTGCGCGTGCCCGTCGACGTCGGTCAGCTTCGCGAGCCCGAAGACGTCGCGCAGGCTCGCCGAACCCGGCCACGCAAGGCCGACGGCGGCACCCGCGACGGCGGCTCCCTCCGCATTCCTGACGTGGACGTCGACGGGCAGTCCTTCGACGGCCTGGAACTCGACGAACACGCGTTCGAGCGGTTCGGGCGTCTCGCGAACGACGTAGACGGGCAACACCTCTGCCGAGAGCAAGTGGAAGGCGTACTGCCGGGACGGAAGGATCGGGCACAGCACTGGACCGAAGCTGGCGTCAGCCCGCACGGCGAGCTCCGCGACCCAGTCGCGCGAGAACGCGTCCGCGGGTCCGACCCAGACCTGCGTTCCAGGCGCGACCGCGTCGCCGCTCGTGGAGACGACGCGACCGGACAGCTCGAAGCTCGGGAACACGTGCACGACGATCTCGCCATCGAGTCGACCGACGCGGAGCGCTGCGAGTCCGGACGGTGTCGTGATCCGAAGAGCCACTTCGTCGTCGGTAGCAGGAATCGCGTCGGTCGTGCCACGACCGAGGAACTTGCGGTGCAGCACGCGCCGAGCAGCGACATCGTCGGGAGCGTGCGCGGATCGCGCGCGCACCGCCACGTCGCCGCAAAGCTCGACCGCGAACTCGCCGATCGGCGCCCCCGAGGCGTCGATCACGGAGAGACTTGCGCGCTCGGACCGAAGCGTGACGAGCAATTCGCCCGAGTTCGCCGACAGGAACGTCAGCGCGCGGCTATCCGCTCGAAAGCCGGGCTTCGTGACGTGCAGCGCGAAGGCTCGCTCGTCGGACGGCGCTCGATCGATCCGCACGCTCGCGCGCCCGTCGTCACCCGTCCGCTCTCGTGCGGTGGCCGCGTCGAGCGCCTCCCAATCGACGTCGATCCATCGGCCGGCGGGCAACAGGTCCGGAATCGCAGTGTAGGTCACCTCCGCGCCGTCGATCGGACGTCCGGACGTGTCGACCGCGCGCACCTGGAGTCGAGGCTCCGCATGGCTGCGCTCCGAAGACGACGAATCGGTCGGAGCGAGAGCCGCGCTCGAAGCGGTCGTCGGGTCGACGGCGGAGACTTGCGTCGACTGCGACCCGCGAGACTCCCGGGTGCCGCTCACCTGCTCCCCGCCGCTCCGCCGCCACCACAGCAGGGACGCCGCGACGCACGCGCCGAGCGCGAGCAGCAACAACGACCGCTTGGTCCGGTACTTCATTCCGAACGCGCGCTACGGATGGGTCGGCGGCTTCGGCGAGGTCGGAACCGAGCTCGAGCCGCCTCCGGATGCCAGCGGAGGACCGGTCGGGGAACTCGAGCGCGGGCCCGACTGTGCGAATAGAAGCGTGGTGGAAACCGCCACCAAGAGCAAAAGGAGCCAGACGCGGAAGGCCGGACTATTCGAGCGCATGGAGAATGCTCCGAGCTAGTGAACCAAATCGTTCGACTCGCCGATCGCCGCGCTTGAGGCTCTCCGTCGGCGTGATCCAACCGTTGCGCCGCGCGCGATCGACGACTCTCAGGTGCTGCGATACGGTGTCGATGGCGCAGTCGGACTTCAGGGCCGCCAGCGCTTCACCGGCTCGATCCAGGGCTCGGTCGTGGTTGCGTCGGATCGCAAGGACGAGGAGGTTGGCCGCGGAGACGGCGAGCGCTTCATCCCCGAGCGCGTGGAGTTCGGCGAGCTCGAGCGCCTGCTCGTAGCTATCGAGAGCCTCTCCCTCCGCTCCGAGGGACACCCATGCCGAGCCCGCCATGTCGGCGGCGAACTTGCGTCGCTCCGCGGACGGATGGCTGCGCAGGATCGGCACGGCGATTTCGAGCACGCTGTACCAACGCTCGCGGACTTGGAGCTCCGCGCACGTCAGGAGTTGAAGTCGCGCGGTGTCCGCGACCCGACGCGCGGCGAGGATCCACGCCATGCGATCGGCGCCCGGCTTAGCTTCGAACTTGAAGGTGGGGCGCTGCGATGCATGTTCGGAGAACTGCTCGCGTTCGTACTCTTGCGCTCGAGCCCGAAGCGAGTCCGGGGCAACGCGTTCTCGCGCGTACGTCGTGTGCGACTTGGGATCCGCGAGCAACGACTCGCGGAAGTGGAGGACGCACAGCTCGACGAACTCGTCCCGATAGCGTTCAGCGACCGCGCGCTCGATCGACGCCGCGTCGAAGGAGTTCCGGGACCTCGGCTCGATCGCCGAAGGAAGGCCACGCAAGAGAGCCTCGGGCGGCAGGGCGAAGAGTTGGCCACCGCCTTGGGCGTGCAAGGACGTCACGAGCTCGGCGAGCTGCGGATCAGGCTGGTTCCTGGGGGTCACGAGGCTACTTCTCCCTCTGATCGTCCGTCCTTGAACTGCTCGAGGGTCGCCGTGATCGCGAGGGTTGCCTGCGCGAACAGCTCGAGCACGCGTCGCTCCGATCCAAGCCCGGCGCGCACGCAGTCGTCGACGCTGAGCCGACGCACCGCGAGCGCATGGAACACGCGGCGTCGATCCTCCGGCAAGCGGTTGGCCCTGACGCAGACGACTCGCACCAGTCCGATGTCGACCTGCATCGCGTCGGCGAGCGTGCGGTAGAACTCGACGTCCGGCGACGTTTCAATCGGCCGGCGCGCGAAGAGTTCCTCGCGCTGCTCCTCGTTCAACTCGTGTGCTGCGGTCTCGAGCTGCAACTCGAGCCAAGGATCGAGCGCGACATTCGGCGCTCGCCGCCGGGCTTCGAAGGCGATCCTCGCGAGCGCGCGATGACTCAGGCGCTCCGCGTCGATCAGCCATGCGCCGCGCGCGACGAGTTCCGCGGCGAGACGACGGATCCCCAGCGGATCGCCCTCCGCGAGGCGCGCGAGAATCTCTCGCGGCGAACCGTCGCGCAGGAGTTCGATCCGCGGATCGTCGGGCGAAGCACCGGGACGATAGGCGGGCAAGTCCTTCCTCCGCGGCGAATGCTATGCGCATCTTCGTACGTCGGCAATGGAGTCGAGCCGCCGTGCCCGCCGGTCGGGAATGCAGTGCGACGGCGCGCCGACCAGGTCAGCACCGTGCGATCGGCCTGAATCCGCGTCTGCACAGGCGGGCCGAAAACGCCGCGAGGGCGCGCATCACGCACGCCCTCGCGGTGGACTTGGTGGAGGATAGGGGAGTCGAACCCCTGACCTCTACAATGCCATTGTAGCGCTCTACCAGCTGAGCTAATCCCCCGAGTGATCGGGTGCCCGCGCCGACGTCAGCGTCGCCAGAGTCGTCAGCGTCGCCCACGTCGAACGGGGCGCAGAGGATGCAGGAGAGCGGTGCGCTCGTCAACACTGGAGCGCGTGTTCGGTTGGCCTCCCGGGCGATCGGGCCCTAATCTGGCGCGCTGCACGCGCTGCCGCCGCTCGGCCGGGTCGGGCCCACACGGTCCGGCTGCTCGGTTCGGGTCCGCCGCGCGCAGGAGCCGAACTTGAGCAACGCCTACGACCACACCGCGATCGAGACCCGCTGGCGCAAGCACTGGGAGGAGACCGCGCTCTTCCGCGTCGCCAACCCCGGCGAGCCGGGCTTCGACGCGCGGCGCCCGAAGTACTACGTGCTCGACATGTTCCCGTACCCGTCGGGGAGCGGTCTGCACGTCGGCCACCTGGTCGGCTACGTCGGCACCGACGTGGTCGCGCGCAAGAAGCGCATGGACGGCTGCAACGTGCTCCACCCGATGGGCTGGGACGCGTTCGGGCTCCCCGCCGAGCAGCATGCGATCGCGACCGGCCGTCAGCCGCGCGACGCCAACGCGGTCAACACCGCGAACTACCGCCGCCAGCTGAAGCTCGTCGGCCTCTCCTACGACTGGTCGCGCGAGGTCGATACGTCGGACCCGCGCTACTACAAGTGGACGCAGTGGATCTTCAAGCGCCTCTACGAGCGCGGGCTCGCCTACCAAGCCGAGGTTCCGGTGTGGTGGTGCGAGGAGCTGAAGACCGTGCTCGCCAACGAAGAGGTGATCAACGGACGCTCCGAGCGCGGCAACCATCCGTGCGTGCGCCGTCCGCTGAAGCAGTGGATGTTGCGGATCACCGCGTACGCCGAGCGCTTGCTCGCCGACCTCGACGGCATCGATTGGCCGGAGTCGATCAAGGCGCAGCAACGCGAGTGGATCGGCAAGAGCGAGGGCGCGGAGATCGAGTTCGAGGTCGAAGGCTCCCCGGAGAAGCTCGTGGTTTTCACCACGCGGCCCGACACCCTCTGGGGTGCGACGTTCATGGTCGTCGCGCCGGAGCACGCGCTCTTGAAGCTCGTGCCGCCGAGCGAACGCGCGGCCGTCGACGCGTACGTCGCGCAAGCTGCGTCGAAGTCGGAGCTCGAGCGCACCGACCTCGCGAAGGAGAAGTCCGGCGTCTTCACCGGGCTCTACGCGCAGAACCCGGCGTTCGAGCCCGGTGATCCGCGCGGCCGCGTGCCGATCTGGACCGCGGACTACGTGATGGCGGGCTACGGCACCGGCGCGATCATGTCGGTACCGGGTCACGACGAACGCGATCACGAGTTCGCGCGGAGGTTTGACCTGCGGATCCTCGAAGTCGTGCGCGCGCCTCGGGGCGAGAAGGGCTTCGCCGACGGCGTGTGCTTCGCGGGCGACGGCGTCGCTGTGAATTCGGGACCGATCGACGGACTCGCGACGCCGCAGGCGAAGGAGGAGGCGATTCGTTTGCTCGAAGCACGCGGCGTCGGCAAGGCGCGCGTCACGTACAAGCTCCGCGACTGGCTCTTCTCGCGCCAACGCTACTGGGGCGAACCGTTCCCGCTGCTCCACCTGCCGGACGGACAGATCGTCGTCGTCGACGATGCCGCGCTGCCGGTCGAGCTGCCCGCGATGGAGGACTTCAAGCCCGCGGGCGACGGTTCCGCGCCGCTCGCGCGCGCGAAGGATTGGGTCGCAATCCAGGACACCAAGACCGGACTCGCCGCGCGCCGCGACACCGACACGATGCCGGGTTGGGCGGGCTCGTGCTGGTACTGGCTGCGCTTCATGGACCCCGCGAACGCGAGCGAGCCGTGGAGCAAGTCCGTGGAGACGTACTGGGGTCCGGTCGATCTCTACGTCGGCGGCGCGGCGCACGCGGTGATGCACCTCTTGTACGCGCGCTTCTGGCACAAGGTGCTCTTCGACCTCGGGCTGGTGCACACGAAGGAGCCGTTCCAGCGTCTCTTCAACCAAGGCCTGTTGACCGCGTTCGCGTACGAGGACGCGACCGGCCGTCTGGTGCCGAATGCCGACGTCGAGGATCGCGACGGCAAGTACTTCAAGCGCGGCTCCGGCGAGCCGCTCGCGCAGATCGTCACCAAGATGGCGAAGCAGCTCGGCAACGTCGTCAACCCCGACGACATCGTCGCCGAGCACGGCGCGGACACTTTGCGGCTCTACGAGCTCTTCATGGGGCCGCTCGCCGACTCGAAGCCCTGGAACACGCGTGACATCGCGGGCTCGCGGCGCTTCGTCGAGCGCGTGTGGCGCTCGATGGTCGACCCGGACTCGCGCGACGCGCTGCGGCCGCACCTCGCGGTCGATCAGGCGCGCGCCGAGCTCTCCGGCGACGCGCTGGAGCTCGAGAAGCAGCTGCATCGCGCGATCGCGCGCGTCGACGCTTCGTTCGGGTCGTTCAACTTCAACACCGCGATCGCCGCGCTGATGACGTTCGTCAACGAGGCTTCGAAGCGTCCGCAGGCGCTGACGCGCTCGCAGGCGGAGCGCTTCGTGCTCGCGCTCTCGCCGTTCGCGCCGCACGTCGCCGAGGAGCTCTGGGCGCGCTTCGGGCACGCGCGGTCGCTCGCGTACGAGACTTGGCCGGCGGTCGACGCACGGTATCTCGAGGACGACACGATCGAGATCCCGGTGCAGGTGCTCGGCAAGCTGCGCGGCAAGGTCGTCGTGCCGAAGGGCGCCGCCGAGGCGGAGATCGTCGCCGCCGCGCGCGCGGCGGTTCCGACGTGGCTCGAGGGCAAGACGGTGGTCAAGACGATCGTCGTGCCCGCGAAACTGGTCAACTTCGTCGTCCGCTGAATGACGCTCTTCTCGCGCGAGGAAGCGCTGGCGTTGGCGCGAGAGATCGTCGCCAAGAGCCCGGCCGCCGAGACCGAGGTCACGGTCGAGTCGACCGTCGATCGCTTCGTGCGCTACGCCCACGTCGGTCCGACGCAGAGCGCGGATCGCGAGCGCGTCGACGTCGCGATTCGCGTCCGCGTCGTGCGGCCCGGCGGCGTCGGCGAGGCGCGAGCCGAGGCCTCGACGCTCGAACGCGCGACGCTGGAGCACACGCTCGCGCACGCGCTGGAGCTCGCGGAGGCGGGCATCGCGCCCGACGATCTCGTGCCGCTCGGAGGGCCGGTCGAGGTCGAGACGAGCCGCGCGGCGCCCGCGACGCTCGCTCACGGCTTCGATGCGAAAGCGGAGGCCGTCCGACGCGCCGTCGCGCGCGCGGGCGAGCACCGACTCGAGCCCGCGGGCCTCTACGAGACCTGCGCGACCGCGAAGGCGCTGGTCAACTCGCGCGGACGCGAGGTGTTCGGCGAAACGAGCCGCGCGAGCTTCTCCGTGGTCGCGAGCAGCCCGACGAGCTCCGGCTTCGCCGAGACGATCGCGTCCGACGTGTCGGCGCTCGACGTCGACGGTGCGATCGAGCGCGCGGTCGACGACGCGCTGCGCTCGCGCGATCCGCGGCCGATCGAGCCCGGGACGTACGAAGTCGTGCTCGCGCCGCACGCGGCGAGCGCGCTGCTCTTGTTCTTCGCCTACGAGGGCTTTTCCGCGCGCTCGTTCGAAGAGCGCACCTCGTTCCTGACCGATCGCGTCGGCGACAAGCTCGTCTCCGAGCGCTTCACCTTGTTCGACGACGCGCGTCATCCCCAGAACCCGGGCTGGCTCTTCGACGGCGAGGGCACGCCGCGCGAGCGGTTGCTGCTCTTCGATCGTGGCCGCGCGCAGTCGCCGGTCAGCGACCGCGCGCTCGCGCGGCTCACCGGCGGTCGTTCGACGGGTCACGCGCTCGCGCAGCCGTCGAGCCAGGGGCCCGTGCCGCAGAACCTGGTCGTCCGGGCGGGCGAGTCGACGCTCGAGGACTTGATCGGGCGGATGGAGCGCGGGCTCTACGTCACGCAGCTCCACTACGTCAACACGATCGAACCGCACGAGCTGGTGCTCACCGGCGTGATCCGTCACGCGGCGTGGTTGGTCGAGAAGGGCAAGCTCGTCGCTCCGGTCGCCGGCCTGCGCTTCACCGACGGGCTCGTGCGCGCGCTCGCCGACCTGCGCGGCGTCGGAGCGCGCGTCGAACGCGCCGGCGCGCTCTTCGACGGCGAAGTCGCGACGCCGGCGTTGCACCTCGGTTCCCTGCACTTCACGTCGAGCACGCGCGGCGCGTGATCGAGTAGGCTCTCCACGGTGGAACGGCTCGCCAAGGCAGCGATCGAACGCGGGCTCGCGCTCGGCGCGAGCTACGTCGACGCGCGCGTCGAGCGCATCGCGAGCGAGACGCTGGTCGTCCGCAACGATCGCCTGAACGAGGTCTCCGCGCGCGAGGAGTTCGGGCTCGCCGTGCGCGCGCTGGTCGGCGGCGCGTTCGGTTTCGCGGCGGCGCCGCTCTCGGTCGAGGACGCCGGAGCGGCGCGCGCGCTCGCGGAACGCGCGGTCGCGCTCGCCCGCGTGCTCGCGCCCGCCCGGACTCGGCCGGTCGAGCTCTCCGAGGAACCCGCCGCGGTCGGCGAGTACCGCACGCCGGTTGCGATCGATCCGTTCGCGCTGCGCGACGCGGAGAAGCTCGAGCCGCTGCGCGCGGCGTGCGCCGAGCTCGGCAAGCGCCCGGAGGTGTCGGTGCGCGAAGCGAGCTTCGCGTGTCGCTCGCGCGTGCAGTGGTTCGCGTCCAGCGAAGGCGCCGCGTTCCATCAGGAGCTCGTCCGCACCGGCGGAGGCATCGCCGCGACCGCGACCGCGGGCGGCGAAGTCGCGACCCGGTCGTGGCCCGCGTCGTTCGGCGGCGACCACCAGCCCGGCGGCTTCGAGCGCGTGCTCGAGTTCGACCTGCTCGGCCACGCGCCGCGCGTGCGCGAAGAGGCGGTCGAGCTCTGCGCCGCGCCGCCGTGCGAAGCCGGAAGCCGCGACCTGATCCTCGCGAGCAACCTCCTGATGCTCGTGATCCACGAGACCGTCGGCCACGCGACCGAACTCGACCGAGCGCTCGGTTGCGAGGCCGACCTCGCGGGCCACAGCTTCGCGACCGTCGACAAGCGCGGCTCGCTGCTCTACGGCTCGCCGTGGGTCGAGCTGGTCGCCGACTCGCTCGCGCCGGGCGGCCTCGACACCCGCGGGATCGACGACGAGGGCGTGCGCTCGCAACGCTGGCCGCTGGTGCACGCCGGGCGGTTCGTCGACTTCCAGTCCAGCCGCGAGTGGGCTTTCGCGCTCGAAGCCAAGAAGAGCCACGGCGGCGCGCGCGCGCAGAGCTGGTACCACCCGCCGATCGTGCGGATCACCAACGTGTCGCTCGAGCCGGGCGCGTGGGATCTCGATGCGCTGATCGCCGACACCGCCGACGGCATCGTGTGCGACGGCGTGAAGATGTGGTCGATCGACGAGGCGCGGCGCAACTTCCAGTTCACCGCCGAGCTCGGTTGGGAGCTCCGCGGCGGCAAGCGCGTGCGCTTGGTGCGCACGCCGACGTTCACCGGCGACACGCTGGAGTTCTGGCGCGCGTGCGACGCGGTGTGCGACGCGAGCCACTTCCGCATGTGGGGCGTGACGAACTGCGGCAAGGGCAATCCGATCCAAGAAGCCGAGATGAGCCACGGCGCGTCGCCCGCGCGTTTTCGCCGCGTGAGGTTCCTGGCGGGATGAGCGACGCCCCGATCCCGCGGCCGGCGCTGCGTTCGCTGGCGTTGCTCGCGCTCGCCGCATTCGCGCTGCGGCTCGCGTTGCTGTTCGTGCTCGATTCGCCGCGGCTCGCGGAGCCCGGCGATCCGTGGGCGTGGGGGCACGAGACCGCGTGTCTCGCCGAATCGCTCTTGACCGAGGACTTCTACGGCGATCCGTGGAACCGAGGCACCGGACCGAGCACGTGGTTGACTCCGCCGTTCCCGGCGTTCACCGCGGCGTGCCTCTCGCTCGGCGGCGGCGTCAATCGCACCAGCGCGACGATCTACTTCGTCGCGCAGTCCGCGCTTTCGGCGGCGACGTGCGTGTTGTTGGTGTTGCTCGGCGCGGCGCTCGCGCGGCCGCGCGTCGGCTGGCTCGCCGGCGCTCTGTTCGCCGTCTATCCGCCGTCGCTCTGGAACGCGGTCGACACCGTGTGGGACACCACGGCGGTCGCGTTCGGCGTCACGCTGTTCGCGTGGGTGTGGGTGCGCGTGCTCGCGAGCCGCGACCCGCAAAAGCTCGCCGTCGCCGGACTGGTGTTCGGCGCGCTGGTGTTCCTGAATCCGGCGCCCGCGAGCCTGCTCGCGGCCGCGGCGATCTCCGGTCTGCTCGCGTGGGGCGATCGCGTGCGGTTCGCGCGCGGGTTCGCGGTGTTCGGTCTGCTCGCGCTGGTCGTCTGCTTGCCCTGGATGCTGCGCAATCAGCGGACGCTCGGCACGCTCGGGCTGCGCGCGAATCTCGGCGTCGAGCTGCGGCTCGGCAACAACGACACGTCGACCGGAAGGCCGGTGCCGTTCCGCTACCACCCGTCGCACGTGCCGGAGGAACTCGCGCTCTATCGCGAGCTCGGCGAGAAAGCCTACGCGGACGATTGCGGCCGACGCGCGACCGCATGGATCGAAGCGCATCCCGGCCGCTTCGCCGTGCTGTGCCTGCGTCGACTGCAGTTCTTCTGGCTCGGCGATCCGCCGATCTTCGACGCGCGGCGCGCGGCCGATCTCGAGGCGCGCGCGGATTGGAAGTCGTGGGTCAAGTTCCTCGCGTTCTCGCTCGCCGGGCTTGGCGCGCTGGTCGCGCTCTGGCGGATCGACCTCCCGAGGCCGTACAAGGCGTTCTTCGTGGTCGCGCTCGCGCTGTACGGCGCGCCGTACTTCCTCACGCACGTGTCGGAACGCTATCGCTTTCCGATCGATCCCTTGATCGTTTGGTTGGATGCGTGGCTCGTCTCGCGCATCCTGGAGCGACGAGAGGTGCGTGAGTGAAGGACGACGATCGGAAGAAGAAGGGCTTCAAGAGCTTCAAGGACCTGGCGGGCAAGAAGGAGCCCGAGCCGGTGACGCCGAAGTCGGGCTGGACGTTCGAAGGCGAGGAGAATCCCGCCGATCAGGAGCGGCCCGAACTCCCGGCCGGCGCGACCGCGCGTGAGCGCATCGCGCGGCGACCGCGCGCGTTCGGCCCGATGCAGTTCGGTCCGCCGCACTACCGGGACGACGGCTCGGAGGAGATGCAGTTGTTCGCGAGCCACCGTGTGCGCACGGTGTTCCCGAGCGACGTCGAGCGCGAGGTCGGGACGCTGCCGCAGGATCCGATCGAAGCGGATTTCGTCGGGCGTCTCGACTTGCGCCGCGAGACGATCTTCACGATCGACGGCGACGACGCGAAGGACTACGACGACGCGATCGCGATCCGACCGCTCGAGGCCGGAGCGTACGAGGTCGGCGTGCACATCGCGGACGTGTCGCACTACGTCCGGCCGGGCACCGCGCTCGATGACGAAGCTCTGACCCGCGGAACCAGCGTCTACGTCGCCGATCAAGTCGTGCCGATGCTGCCGGAGGCGATCTCGAATCACCTTTGCTCGCTGGTCGAAGCCCGGCCGAGGCTCGCGTATTCGGTGACGATGCGTTTCGAGGCGAACGGCAAGCGCAGCGAGTACACGGTCGCGAAGAGCGTGATCCAGAGCGTCAAGCGCTGCACGTACCGCGCGGTCCAGGAGCTGCTCGACGGCAAGGACACGCCCGAGGCGCGCGCTCTCGCCCACCTGAAGGAGCCGCTGGAGCACTTCCGCAAGTGGACCAACGTCCAGCAGAAGCTCCGCGAGGCGCGCGGCGCGCTCAAGCTCGAATCGCGCGAGCGCAAGTTCGTGTTCGACGCACAGTGGAACGTCGTCAAGGTCGTCGACTACCCGCGCTACTTCTCCAACCTGCTGATCGAGGAGACCGCGCTCGCCGCGAACCAAGCCGTCGGCGACTTCTTTCGCGCGCGCGGCCTGCCGACGATCTATCGCGTCCACCCCGAGAAGGATCCCGAGGAGATCGAGGCGGTCGCGAAGATGCTCGCCGAGCACGGCATCCTCGTGCCGCAGAAGGAACGCCTGACCGGACGCGACATCGGCCGCATGATCCGCTCGGCGCGCAAGAAGCCGAACGCCGAGGCGCTGACCCAGCGGATCATGGGCTTGATCGAGCGCGCGGTGTACGAAGTGCACGACCACGAGGACGTCGCGAAGCACTTCGGGCTCGCGCGCGAGGCGTACTTGCACTTCACGTCGCCGATCCGGCGCTACCCCGACTTGGTCGTGCACCGCTGGCTGCACCAGTTGCAGTCGCGCGGCGCGGACGCGGCGGCCGAGCTCAAGACCGAGGAATTCCTGCACGACCTGAACGAGGTCGCGCTCCACTGCTCCGGTCAGGCCGAGCTCGCCGAGATGGCGGAGACCGCGGTCGGCGACCTGAAGATCTGCCAGTTCATGGAGCCGCACATCGGCGAGAAGATCGCCGCCAAGGTGCTGCGCGTGTCGCCGGCGGGGATCGAGCTCCAGTTGCTCGACTTCAACGTCACCGGCTTCTTGCCTGCGAAGACGATCGGCGAGCGCTCGGAGGTCAAGGGCCCGACGATCGTGATCCGCGTCGGCCGCAACGTGAAG
Organism: Planctomycetota bacterium; assembly: GCA_016220085.1. Classification (GTDB taxonomy): domain Bacteria; phylum Planctomycetota; class UBA1135; order UBA1135; genus JACRIN01. Next base: position 63,333 of record JACRIN010000083.1, on the reverse strand, counting down.
TCGTTCACCGAGGGCCACCCGATCGCGGTGCGGCTCAAGGACGTCGACTTCCTGCGCTTGCAGCTCCTGTTCGAGCTCGCGTGAGCGACGGTCGGTGGCGCGACTAGTTTCCCGCCGGTGGCTGGGTCGCAGGGGCGGGCTGGTTGCCGGCCGGCGGCACCGAGCCCGGAGACGGCACTGGGCCGGCGGGCGGCACCGCGCCGGGTGACGGCGCCTGCATCGGCTGGGACATCCGCGCCTTCAGATCCTTGAGCACCGCGTTGGTCGGATCGAGCGCGATCGAGCGTTCGAGCAGCTCGACCGCTTCGGCGCCGGTCGACGGATTGGAAGCGAGCAGCTCGATCAAGCTCGCCGACGCCTGCCAGTACGCCGGATCGACGTCGAGCGCGCGGCGATAGAGCAGCACCGCGTTGCCGTAGCGCTGGGCCTCGCTCTCCAGGATGCCCATCATCGTCAGCGCTTCGGTGTTGGTGGTGTTCGGATCCATCACCAGGCGTTCGGACGGCAGGCGCGCCTTGTCGTGCTGGTCGGTGACGAAGAAGAAGCGCATCGCGGTCATCGCGAGATCGGTGTCGTCCGGCCGCAGCGCGAGCGCGTCCTCGAAGAGCTGCGTCGCGTCGGGCAAGCGGCCTTCCGCGACCATGCGCTCGGCGAGCATCATCACCGCCTTCGGCTGGCCGGGCTCGAGCTTCAGGCAGAGCTCCAGCATCTCCTTCGCGCCGTACGCGTCGCCCGCGGCGGTCGAGAACATCGCGCGGTTGATCGCCTCGGCGAAGTCGAGGGTTTCGAGCGCGGGCGCGGCGCCGCGCGCGACCTTCGACGGCGGCTTGGTCGCGAGCGGGAGCTGCTCGGCGAACGCGAGCAACGCTTGCGTCATCCGGTGCTCGGGCATCAACACCTGGCCGATCAGCGCGGCGGTGTACGCGAGCTCCTCGCGCACCAACGGATCGCCTTGCGCGGCGCGCCACGCGGCGTAGCGTTCGAGCAGGTAGTCGCTCGAGCCGTCCGCGGCGCGCGTGTAGCCGTCCTGCGTCAACAGGATGCTCGCTTCGGTGCCGAAGAACAGGTTTCGCGCGCCCATGTACTCGAGCCGCTGATGGTCGTCGGTGTTCAGCGGACCGGGGCCGAACAGCTTGGCCGCGCGTGAGTCGGCGACCGCGTGGTAAGCGAGGAACGACGCGAGATCGACGAACGCGACGCGCGCGAGGTCGCGGCGCAGCGGCGCGCGGTCGAAATGGGCCTCCATCGCGGCGAAGTCGATCGCGAGCGGCTCGAGCGACGCGATCGCGATCACCTCGGAGCTGTAGGAGAAGAAGATCTGGACGTGGGGGAAGACTTCGTGCGCGCTGCGCAGCACGAGCTCGACCGCTTCGTCGCTCTGCTCGTACTGGTGGAACCAGATGCACATCGCGCCGCCCGGGTTCAGACGGGCGGCGGCGTCGCGGTAGTACTCGACGGTGAACAGCGAGCCGATGCCCGCGATCCACGGGTTCGAGGGCTGCGACAGGATCAGGTCGTACTTCTTCGGCGTCGTGCGCAGGAACGTGCGCGCGTCCTCGCGGAACACCGTCACCCGCGGATCGGAGAGCGCGCCGCGATTGAGCGTGCGGAACACCGGGTCCGCTTGGAGCACGCCTTCGGAGATCTCGACGAGGTCGAGCGACTCGATCGAGTGTTGCAGCGCCGAGCCGCAACTGACGCCGGAGCCGTAGCCGACCAGGCAGACGCTCTTCGCGTGCGGCAGCAGCATCAGCGGCGCGTGCGCGAGCATCTCCATCGTCAGCATGTCCATCGGACCCGCGGACGCGTCGCCCTTGCCGTTGACGTAGATGTACGCCTCGCGCTCCCGCCCGATCGCGAGCACCGTGGTGTCCGGATCCTCGGCGAGGACGTGGTTCGGCCAGCGCTCGAGATCGATGACGTAGCGCTTCTTCCAGTTGTCGAAGCTCGCGAGCGGGTGCACCGCGCGCTGCGCGTCGGTGGCGTTCGGCGGCGGTCCCTCGCGCAGGCGCAGGTGGTCGGCGGCGTGGTTCAGCGTCGTGTGCCAACCGCGACCGAAGATCGCGTAGCAGAGCATCACCACCGCGGTGCCGAGCATCGCGACGCCGCGCTCGACCGGCTTCGCGCCGAGCGCGAACGCGAGCAGGATGCCGCCCGCGAGGATCTGCAGCGCGAGCGCGACGTGCAGCGCGCCGCCGATGCCGATCGTCGGGATCAGCACGAGCGTGGTCATCAACGTGCCGAGCACGTTGCCGATCGTGTTCCAGGCGTAGGTCGAACCGACCTTCGAGCCGACGCGCGGGCTCGCCGCGGATTGGAGGTACGCGACCAACGGGAAGCCGATGCCGATCAGCGCGGTCGGGACGACGAGCAGCGCGAGCACGATCGCTCCCTGGCCGACCAAGTACGCGCCAAAACCGTTGGACGAGCCGGTGAACGCCGCGCGCAGCGAAGCGGACCAGTACGGCAACCGCTCGACGAACGGCATCATCGACGCCATCGCCGCCGCGGCGCCGAGCTGGCTCGCCGCGAGCCACCAGAGCGGTCGGCGGACGCGCACCTTCGACACGATCAGACTGCCGACGCCGAGGCCGCTGATGAAGCCGATCAGCATCAGCGTGAACGAGTAGGTCGAGCTGCCGAATCCGAGCGCGATCACGCGCACGAACACGACCTCGTACGCCATCGCGGCGAAGCCGGAGAGCCCGAGCGCGGCAAGCGTCGCCCATGCGCCCGCGGTGCCGAGCGATTCGCCCGCGGTGCGCGCTTCGGCGTCGTCCCCGACGTGCGGCGAGGCGTCCGGCTCCGGCCCGGCGAGCTTCGCGATGCCCGCGGCGACGGCGTTCAGCACCGCGCCGACGACCAGCGAGTTCTGGATTCCGAGCGTGGGCAGCAGGAAGAAGCCCGCCGCGAGCGTGCCTGCGACCGCTCCGATGTTGTTGAGCGCGTAGAGGCCGGCGATCGAGGTCCGCGTGTCGGCTCCGCGGGTCGAGAGCGCGCGCACGAGCACCGGCAGCGTGCCGCCCATGCACACCGCGGGCACGAGCACCAACGCGGCGGCGAGCATCAGCCGCAACGCGAAGCGCCAGCCCTCCGAGTCGAAGTGCGCGCCGATGCTCGTCTCGTAGATCCCGCCGATCGCGCGTCCGAGCGTCGGTAGGGCGATGCAGTAGACGGCGATCGCGAGCTCGAGCGCGACGTACGTGCTCACCGGCGAACGCCCGCGGTCCGAACGCCGTCCGAAGAGCACCGCGCCGGCCGCCAGGCCGAACATGAAGACCGCGAGCACCACCGCCTGCGCCGCCGCCGTGCTGCCGATCCAGTTGGCGATCAACCTCGCCCAAGCGATCTCGTGGATCAGGGCGGCGGAACCGGAGGCGAAGACCGCGGCGAAGAGCGCGCGGCGCACGAGGGGGGATTGGGACATCGCGGGGCTCGGGGGCGGAGGTTCCCGTCGAGGCTACCAATTTTCGCGACGCGGCGAGCGCGCGTGCTCGGCGTTACGATCGCGGTTCGCGCGCACCCGTAGCTCAATTGGATAGAGCATCGGTCTTCGGAACCGAGGGTTGTGGGTTCGAGTCCCCCCGGGTGCGCCACCGCCGGCCCGTCGCGGCTCCGCGCGCCGAGTGGACGCCCGACGTGCGGACGCGCGCCTTGCGGTCGACTCCCAGCGCGAGCGCGAACCCTTCGCCTCGCCATGCGGCGTCGACGCCGGATCGAGTTCGCACGCCCGTCCGCGGCGACTCCCGCGCCGCGGCGCCCGTCGGTACGCTGTCCGAAGATGTTGCGGCTCGTCCTCGCGTTCGCTTGCCTCGCCGTCGCGCCGCGCACGCCGGACGTCGCGCCGCGCGCGCCGGAGATCGAGGACGCGCTGGTCGTGCACGGCGTGACGATCTCGTGCCAGACCAACGGCCGAGAATGGGGGACCGACGCGTTCGCCGCCGAGCTCGATCGCCTCTGCGCGCTCGGCGTCAACTGGGTCGCGATCCATCCCTACGCGCGGATCGAGAACGACGGCAGCGTGCGTTGGCGCGGCTACCCGAGCGAGACTCCGCCGCAGCATCTGGTGCGGCCGATCCGCGAGGCGCGCGCCCGCGGGCTCTCGATCCTGATCATGCCGCACCTCGCGTACTGGGGCAGTCGCTTCCGTTCGCGCAACGAGATCGACTTCGCGGTGCCCGAGGAGCGAGCGCGCTTCTGGAGCACGTACCGCGCGTGGCTCGGCGCGCTCGCGGAGGTCGTGCGCGACGCCGACGCGTTCTCGATCGGCAACGAGACTGATCGGTTGCTCGGCGACGAAGGTGAATGGCGCGGCTTGATCGCCGACGTGCGCGCGCGGACCCGGGCGAAGCTCGTCTACGCCGCCAACTGGAGCGACTACGAGCGCGTGCCGTTCTGGGATGCGCTCGACGCGATCGGCGTGCAGGCGTATTTCCCGCTCGCGGCGTCAGCCGAGCCGAGCGACGCCGAGCTGGAGCAAGCGTGGAACGCGCTCGTGCCGAAGCTGCGCGGGCTTTCGCAGCGCACCGGCAAGCCGGTGGTGTTCACCGAGCTCGGGTATCCGTGCTCGCTCGGCGCCGCGCGCGAGCCGTGGAGCTACGCGGAGGCCCGCGGTTCCGAGCGCGAAGCCGCCGCCTCGCTGCAAGCGCGTTGCCTCGCGGTCGCGCTGCGCGTCGTCGAACGCGAGCGCAGTTGGCTGCGCGGCGCGTTCCTGTGGAAGTGGTTCGTCGGGCCGGCGCCGGGCGAGAACTTCTTGTTGAACGAGCCGAACCTCCGCGCCGAGCTCGAACGCGCGTGGCGCGGGCGGCGCTGAAACGCGGTCAGCCGCCGCTCGCCCGCCGCGCGCGAGTGCTCCGCTGCGCTTGGCCGTGCTCAGCCGAGCTCAGCCCGCTCCGACGCGCGCGAGCGCCGCGCGGGCTTCGCGGTGGTTCGGGTCGAACGCGAGGGCGCGCTCGTACCAGCGCCGCGCGCCGGACGGATCGCCTTGCACCTCGCGCATCACGCCGAGATTGAACGCCGGAGCGCTGGTCGAGGCCGAGAGCACGCTCTCGCCGCTGGTCGTCGGCCGCTCACCGAGCTCGAGCGCGCGCAGGAAGCCGCGTTCGGCGCGCGTCAGGTCTCCGGTGTCCATCCGCAGCAGCGCGAGCAGGAAACACGTGTCCGCGCGCGAGTCGAACGTCGCCTCGAGGTCCCCGAGCAACGCGAGCGCGTGCGCGGAGCGGCCGAGCGCGCGCAGCGAGTACGACGCGGTCTCGACGGCCTCGATCGCCCAAGCGTCGTGGTCGCGCGCGCGCGCGAGGGCCTGCTCGAAGGCGCGCAGCGCCTCCGCGTGACGGCCCGCGACGTGCTCGGTCTTGCCGAGCTGGTGCCACGCGTAGGCGTCGTCGGGCGAGTCGGCGAGCGTGCGCTCGAGCAACGCGCGGTTGCGCGCCGGCTTGTCGCGCGCCGCGAGCGCCGCGGCCGAGTAGCCGTGGTGGCGAACGCGCACGCCGAGCGGCGCGCGTGTGGGCTCGCCGTGGTCGCGGACGAGTTGCTCGTGCACCCGACCGACGTAGCGATGCCGCCCATCGCGAGGGAAGAAGCGCGAGACGAGCACCCGACTCGGACCGTTGGCGGCGTCGACGTTCTCGATCTCCACCTGGCCGACGCGGTCGGGCCGCGCGGCGAAGGATTCGAGCGCGGCTCGCGCGCCGGCGACGACGAGCTCCTCGTCGGCGTCGAGCACCAGGATCCAATCCGCGGTCGCGAGTTCGAGCGCCGCGTTGCGCGCCGCGGCGAAGTCGTCGCACCACGTGAACGAGCCGGTCTTCGCCCCGAACTCGCGCGCGATGGCGACGCTCCGGTCGCGCGAGCCGGTGTCGAGCACGACGAGCTCGTCGACGACCTCGCGCGCCGCGCCGAGCGCACGCGGCAGCGCGGCTTCCTCGTCGCGGACGATCATGCAGAGGCCGATCGAGACCATGGCCTCCCTTTTTCGAACCGCCGCGTTCGCGACCTGCGCCCGGGGTGCATCGCGGCATGGGCCCCGGCCCGACTTCGGGCCGTCCACGGCGCGCGGCGCGCGCGGGCTCAAGCCGGGCGCCGCTCCGACCGATCGTGCGCGACATGGAAGCCCTCCGTCAGGCGCAGGAGCTGCGCATCCGTTTCGAGACCTGCCCGCTCTGCGAGTGCCGCACGTTCGTGCCGCTCGGCGAAACCGGATGCCGCACGCACGCGGCGTGGAGCGCGGAGCTGCCGGAGAAGCTCGCGTGGGTCGGCTGCCAGGCCTGTGGGCACGTCTTCACCGACGGGTATTGGAGCGAGGCCGCGCTCGCGCGCATTTTCGCGACCGAGCACGCGCAGCAGACGCCGGGGCAGGACGTCGAGGCCGCGCGTCGGATCTCGGCGAAGGTCGTCACGCGCGTTTCGGAGCTGCGCGGCGAGTTCAACGGGCGCTGGCTCGACGTCGGCTTCGGCGACGGCTCGCTGCTGACGACCGCGGAGGAGTTCGGCTACGAGGTCGTCGGGCTCGATCTGCGCGAGAGCTGCGTGCGCCGCATGCGCGAGTTCGGATACACGGTCGAGCGCCGGACGTTGATCGAGTTCCAGGACGCGCGCGGGTTCGACGTGATCTCGCTGTGCGACGTGCTCGAGCACATCGCGCTGCCGAAGCAGGCGCTGGTCAAGGTCAAGAACCTGCTCGCGCCGCACGGGCTGCTGATGGTCTCGTGCCCGAACATGGATTCGTTCGCGTGGAAGTGGCTCGACCAGCGCGGGCAGAACCCGTACTGGTCGGAGCTCGAGCACCACCACAACTTCGGACGCGAGCGCCTGTGCGCCTTGCTCGTCGAGTGCGGACTCGAGCCGATCCACTACGCGATCAGCGAGCGCTACAAGGCCGGGATGGAAGTCGTCGCGCGTCGACGTTGACGCGCCGACGTCGGCGCGGCTGAGTTCTCGCGGCAGCGATTGCGCGCCGTCGTCAGTTCTGCTGCGTTCGCGCGGCGAGTCCGACGCGTAGGCGTCGAGCGGGGCTCACGGGACGTGCGTGGGGTAGACCCAACGGCCCGCGTGCTTGCGCACCCAGTCGAAGTAGACCTGGACGCCGCGGTCGTTCTCGCCGGTGCCGCGTCCGCCCATCTCGAGGTTCGGCCCGGTGCCCTGGCGGCCGCGCACGTCTTCCAGGTACGGCGAACGGAACAGCATCGCGAGCCGCGGCGAGCCCTCGTAGCGAGCCCAGACCGACTCCATGTGCGCGCGCTGGAACGCGTTGAAGACGCCCTCCGCGCCGGATTGATCCTCGTCGGGCGTCTCGGTGTTCAGCGCGAAGCCCTCGGCCGGAATCGGCATGTCCTCGTGGAACATCACCACGTCGCAGCCGGTGTACGCGGCGGGAGAACCCGAGAGGTGGTTGGGGCAGATGCCGACCTCGACGTCGGGCGCGACCGCCTTGAACCACTGCGTCAACCGAACCTTCTTCGCGTCGCCGTCGGGCTCGCGGAAGACCTCGTGATCGATGCGCGTGGGGTGATTGAACTCCTGGTAGAGGTTGACGAGCACGTTGCGGAGCTTGCGCTGCTCGAGGAACCGCGCGGTCTCCTCCAAGGCGTTCTCGACCGCGGCTTCGTCGCGCACGAGCTGGTCCTTGCGCGGCATCATCACTCCGATGCAGACGACCATGCCTCGGCGATCGGCCTCGCGGACGACGAGCTCGAGGCGCTTCTTGAACCCGCCGATCAAGCGGCCGTCCGGCGTGAACGCGTTCGGCCCCGCATCGACGTCCGGGAAGCCGCCGTTGGTGCCTTGGAGCGCGACGCTGATCAAGTTGATCCCGTGCTCCGCGTAGTGGTCGAGGTTGTGGAGCAAGCGCTCGGTGACCGCCGGGCTCATCAGTGAGTTGTTGACGCGCAAGCCCCAGAGCTTGACCGGTGCGCCACCGAGGAAGGGCTCGCCGCCGCGCAGCTCGAACTCGCGCGTGGCTTTCGGCTCCGGATCCGCGACCGTCGCGCCCCCGGTGGCGCCTGCGACGCCCGCGGCAGCCGGAACGTGCCGCGGATACTCCCAACGACCGACGTGGTCGCGCACCCAGTCGAAGTAGAAGCGCACGCCTCGGTCGCCGGTGGTCGTGCCGTAGCCGCCGAGCTCCGCGTGAGGCGCGGTGCCGCTGTAGTTGCCGATGCCTTGCAGGTACGCGGCGTGGAAGAGCATCACGGCGTTCGGGCTGGCGAGGTAGCGCTCGCAGTCGGAGAAGACCGCGTCGAACTGGCCCGGACCGAAGACGCCGTCGTTCTCGTACGCATCCTGCTTCTGCGTCTCGACGTTGACGACGAAGCCGGAGCTCGGGATCGCCATCGACTTCTGCACGATGCGCACGTCCATGCCGGGGTACGTGTCGGTCGTCGGCGACTTCTCGTACGGGCACACTCCGACCTCGATCGACGGCGCGACCGCTTTGAACCAGCGCGTCAGCTTCGCCTTCTTCGCCGCGCCGTCGGGCTCGCGCAGGAGCTCTTGGTCCGCGCGCTCGGTGTGGTCGAACTCGTGCATCAAGTCGACGAGCACGTTCTCGAGGTTGCGCTCCATGAGGAAGCGCGCGGTCTCCTCGATCGCGCGTCGCACCGCGGGCTCGCCGTGCAGCGCTTCGTCCTTGCGAGGCGAGAAGAGCCCGACCAACACGACCATGCCGCGCCGATCCGCTTCGCGCACGAGCCACTCGAGGCGCGCCGCGACGTCGGGTTTGAGGCTGCCGTCGGGTCGGAAGCCGTTCAGCCCGGCGTCGGCATCCGGCCAACCGCCGTTGCTGCCCTGCACGTAGACGCCGAGGAAGTTGACGCCGTGCGCCGCGTAGTCGTCGAGCGCGCGCACGTGGCGCTCGGTGACCGCCCAGCTGTGCAGAGCGTTGCCGCAGCGCACGCCCCAGAGGTCGATCTCTTGGCCGCCGAGCCACGCGCGCTCGCCACGGATCTCGAATTCGCGCGTTGCCGGGGCGTCGGCGAGCGGCGCGTCGGCGACGGGCGCCGCGACGCGGGCTTTCGGAGCGCCGCACGCGGCGAGCGCGAGCAAGACCGCGGCGAGCGCGAGGCGCGAGGTGGAGGACACGGAGGTCGAACGAGGTCCGGACATCGTCAAAACTCGAAGGTCAGGCCGATTTCGGCGCCATAGCTGAACGGAGCACCGAGGAAGAGGCCGCGCGCGACGCGCACGTCGAAGAATCCCTCGTCGAAGGCGTTGCGCGCGTTGACCTGCATCCGCAGCCGGCAGCCGTCGGAGAGCTTCTTTCCCCAACCGACGTGCGCGTTCCAGAGCGTGTACTGCGGCTTGACGCCGACCTGGCCGTTGCTCGCGAGGTCCTCGGTGTTCAGCCGATCGGAGTACGAGTTGCCGACGTAGACGCCGTCGACGCCGACGGTGATGCCGCTCTTCTCGTGCTCGTAGCGCGCGCCCCACGAAGCGATCCAGTGCGGCGCGGAGGGCAGCTGGTTGCCGTCGTAGAGATCGTTGGTGTACTCGGAGTCGTTGTAGGCGATCGCGGACCACACGCCGAGGCCTTCGACGACCACGTCGGACAGATCCTTGTCGAGCGTGAGCTCGACGCCCTGGTGACGCGAACTGCCGACGTTCTCGAGCACGTTGAAGTTGTTCGGATCGGCCTCGAGGCGATCGGTGTAGTCGATCTGGTACACGGTCAGGTCGGCGGCGAGCGAGCCGTCCTCGGACTGCACGCGCGTGCCGAGCTCGTACTCGCGCGCGAACTGCGCGCTGAGGTCCTGCGAGTGGCCGGCGAGGTTCAAGGCGGTCACCGCGGGCGGTTGGAGGCACGATGAAGCGCTCGCGTACACCGCCCAGTCGTCGGAGAGCAGATAGGAGGCGCTGAGCGCGGGCAGGAGCTCGGTGAAGTACGTGTCGTTCTTCGCGCCGGCGGTCGAGCCGATCGTGCTCTCGATGTTCAGGTCCATCGCTTCGTAGCGCAGACCCGGCGTCACCTTCCAACGCCCGAACGTGAACGTGTTCTCGACGAACGCGGAACCCGTGTCGTAGACCGACTCGTCGCCGTTGACGTCGACCTGCGTGCCGTTCGGGAAGTTGCGCTCGGTGCGCCGCTCGATGTCCTCGCGCAGGTAGCGCACGCCGGCGATCAGGTTCGAGCGCACGTCCCCCCACATCCATTCGTGGCTGAGCTGCGGCTGGATCGCCCAGACGCTCATCGGCCGCGGCGTCGCTTGGATGTACGTCGGGTTGTCGCCGTAGAAGAGCGGGCTGCCGAGCTCGAACGAGCGCTGGGTGTCGTAGTAGTAGGTGATCAGGTCGGCGCGCGTCTTCGGGCCGAGATCCCATTCGAGCTTGACGTTCGCGCGGTCTTGATCGAACTGGAAGCGGTTCTGGCGCGAGAGCGACTGCAGCGGATCCGCCTCGAAGCTCGCCAGATCGAGCCCGTCGGGCTGATCGGAGTCGTCGTCGAACTTCTCGAGCTGCACGAGCGCGCGGAAGTCCTCGGTGAACGCGTAGCTCGTCTTCAGCGAGTAGTTCTGGAGCAGGTAGTCGCCGTGCTCTCGATAACCGTTGCCGTCCTTGTAGACCGCCTCGAACAGGTATCCGAACTTGCCGACGGTGTCACCCCACGCTTCGTAGAGCGTCAGGTTGTCGAAGCTGTCGAACTTCGCGCGGGTCTCGAACGTCGGCCGGAAAGGAATCGGGCGCGTCAGGAAGTTGACGACGCCCGACACGTTGTTCGGCCCGTAGCGCACGCTCGCGCCGCCGCGCTGCACGTCGACCGCCCAGACGCGCTCGAGCGAAAGCGGAAAGCCCGACGCGCCCGCTTGCCCGTACGGCGCGGAAGCGAGCGGGATGCCGTCGACGTACATCGAGACGTTGGTGCTGCGGAACACGCCGTCGTTGCCGGTGACGCCGCGCAGCGCGAGATTGGGGAGCGAGTCCGAGCCCGACTCCTCGCTGATCATCACGCTCGGCGTCCGGCGCAAGAGCTCTTGGACGTTCATCGTCCCGGCTTCCTCGACTTCTTCGGGCGAGAGCACGTCGCGGCCGGCGGTGTTGTCGAGCGGCGTGCGCTGGACCGTTTGTGCGGCGGGCACGGAGGTCTCGGTGACGACCACCTCGGGGATGTCGGCGTCGCGCGCGAGTTCTTGGCTCGACGGAGTCGTCGTCGACTGCGATTCCTGGGCGAAGGCGAGCGCGGGGAGCGCGAGCGTGAACGCTGTGCGCGTAGCGAGCGCGACGCGAGCGGACAGGATTGGGGAGTGCATGCGTGTGAGATCGACGAGGGATCGAGCAATCGCCGCGATCGCGTGGGGGACGCGCTCGGGCCGCGGCGATCGAGTGCGGCGCGCGAGGAGCGCGTGTAGACCGCGGCGATCTGTCGGTCACGGCGCGGCGGATGTTGGCGTGCGAGATGTCGCATGTCGATGCGCGCCGCTACGCAGTTCGACGAACGCCGGCGCAGCGATCGACGTCGCGCGAGTCGAGCGCGAGCTCGCGGCTCGAGTCGCCGTGTGAGGTCCGTCTGGCTTGTAGTTTCGACAACGCGATTCGTTGCTCGCACGCGATGCGAGCAAGTCGAACGAGGCACGCGATGCGCGAATCGCGCTCTCGGAGCTCGAGGCGAACGACGCGGGCCCGCACGGCCGCGCGACGTTGACGCCACTCGCGAGGACGCGAGAGGCAAGGCGAGCGACGACTCCGCGAGCTCGCCCGGCCGCACGCGGTTGACGACTCGCGCGCGTGAGCGAGACTGGGGTCGTGATCGAAACCGCCGCCTTCGCCAGCTCGCTCGTCCTCGTCGCCGGAGTCGTCGCCGCGGTCGTGGTCTGGATCGATCGAACGATCGACCGCGCGGGGCCGCGCTCGGACTGGCTCGATCGCCGCGCGGGTCGCGTGCTGACGGGGCTCGCGCTGCTGCCGATCGCGTGGCTCGCGTCCTTCGCGCTCGTCGCAGGCCGCGCGCGCGTGCAACTCGGCCGCTGGCCCGAGCTCGCCCCGCTTCGACTGCCGTGGGAGCCCGCCGACGAGTCCGTCGCCGGCGCGGCGAGCGACTCGTTCGGCATCGCGTACGGACTCGGCGCCGCCCTGCTCTTCCCGGCGTTCTTCTCGCTCGCCGCCTACGCGCCGATCGCGTGGCGCGCGCACGTGGAACGCATCGCCGGCCTGCGACGGGCCCATGCGAGCTTCGCCGTCGGCTACGGCTCGCTGCTCGCGGTCTGATGCAGCGACCCAGGCGGCGTCGTGCGCTGGTGGTTCGACTGAACGCGCGAGGCCTCGCCGAGCTCCAGCGCGCGGACGCAATCCGCGACCGCGGATCGCCGAACGCCGGGCGCCTCCTGCGCACCTCTTCTACGGCGGCGAGCTCTGGGATCTGGCGCTGCAGAGTGGACTCGAACCACCGATCGTCGGACACGTGAGCCAAGTGACCCGCTTCGCGTCCTCGGAAGGGCGCTCCCGGACCGCTACCATCGGGCCCGTCGAACTCGCGATCCGCGCTCGACGCGACGTTCGGCATCCGTTAGGGTGCCGCCGTGACATTCCGCTCCCAATCCCTCTTAGCCGACGCCGACACGAGTCGCGAGCGGGCCAACTCGGCCCTCGACGAGACGACTCGCGCCACCCTCGGCCAGTACATGACGCCGGCGGTTGTGGCGTCGTTCATGGCGTCGATGTTCGGGGACCTGGGCCACGAGGTTCGGCTCCTCGACGCGGGCGCGGGCGTCGGATCGCTCACGGCCGCCGTCGTTCACGATCTGCTTGCGCGCCCGCGGAAACCCAAAGTCATCGAGGCCACGGCATACGAAGTGGACGGCGTGATGCTCTCGGGCCTGCGCCAGGTGCTCGATTCGTGCGAGGCCGCAGCGCGTGTCGCGCGAGTTCGGTTCGTCGATCGCGTCGTCGAGCGCGATTTCATCGAGGACGGTGCATCGTCCCTCGACTTGGGCTTGTTCCGCGAGGGAACCGCGCCACAGTTCAACGCGGCGATCCTGAATCCGCCGTACCGAAAGATCAGCAGCCACTCGCGCGAACGCTTCCAACTCCGCGCGGCCGGAATCGAGACGAGCAACCTCTACACGGCGTTCGTCGGTCTCGCGCTTCGGCTGCTGGCGCCCGGTGGGGAACTCGTTGCGATCACTCCGAGGAGCTTCTGTAACGGGCCGTACTTCCGGCAGTTCCGTCGCCTGTTGCTCGAAGAAGCATCGCTTCTGCGCATCCACGTCTTCGAGAGCCGCAACCGCGCGTTCCGCGACGACGCTGTGCTCCAGGAGAACATCATCTTCCACGTGAAGAAGGCAGCTCCGCGCGGAAAGGTCGTCCTATCGTCGAGTGCTGCGCCCGGTGAGCCCGTCGCGGAGCGCACGGTGCCTCACGCGGCCGTCGTCGATCCGAGAGATCCCGACGCCTTCATCCACCTTGCGACCTCGAGCGAGGATGCCGAGGTGGCGAAGCGCATGTCGGCGCTTTCCTGCAAGCTCGCCGACTTGGGCTTCACGGTTTCGACCGGCCGTGTCGTGGACTTCCGTGCTCGCGAGTTCCTTCGCGACGATCCTGTCTCGAACACCTTTCCGCTGATCTACCCGACGCACTTCAATGGCGGGTACGTGGCCTGGCCCAAGCTCGGCGGACGGAAGGCCAACGCGCTCGCCAACGAGCCTGCAACGCGAGCGTTGATGGTGCCCAACGAAACCTACGTGCTGACCAAGCGGTTCACCTCGAAGGAGGAGCGTCGCCGCGTCGTCGCCGTCGTGTGTGATCCGTCGCGGCTGCCCTCGGGCGTTGCGCAGCTCGGCATCGAGAACCACGTCAACTACTTCCATGCGAGCGGACGCGGACTGCACAAGGGAATCGCGCGCGGCCTGGCCGCGTATCTGAACAGCTCGCTCGTCGATCGCTACTTCCGGCAGTTCAACGGGCACACGCAAGTCAATGCGACCGACCTCCGAAGCATCCGATACCCCGACCTAGCCACGCTCAAGGCGATCGGGAAACGCATCGGCAAGGCGTTCCCCGATCAGGCGGGGATCGACGCCATCGTGGACGGCGCGCTGGCCTAAACTTCGAAGGACTCGGCCCGAAACTGCTTCGCCGCGTCCTCGCGAATCCAGATGTACGTCCCCGGCGGGACGTTCTTGTGTCGTCCCTGCCGCTGCGCCGCAACTTTCCACGTCGGGTACGCGGTGGTGAAACCAACGTCAGACTTGCCGCAACGCTTCGCGAACTCGCGGACCCGATCGACCTTGTGGTGATCGACCTCGCCGTCACTTGTCACCGCCTCGATGATCCACAGCGCGTTGCGGCCCCGGTGGTGGAGCAGCACATCCGGCATCGCATCGCCGAGTGAGAGGTCGAGCCCGGTTCCGTACAGCGCTTCGCGTTCGACTTCGGAGACACGATCGCCATCTGAGTCGTCGACGAACAGTAGGTCGTACCCCGGCAAGAACTTCGGCGCGTAGACGTCGCAGCACGCGCGGATCAGGTCCGCATGAGCGGTGTCCGTCGCCGCGCGAGTGGCCTCGGCTTGGACCGCGCGGAACCTCAGTCGTTCGCGCTTCGCGTCCTCGCTGCTCCAAGCGGCGAGCTTCGACCTCCACTCCAGCTCCGGCGCGCGGAGGATCTCCACGAACGCCGCGTCGAGCCGGTACGCGGAGTTCGGGGACTTCGCCTTCGGGTGCCCTGGCAGGAACAACTTGGCATGGGAGTCGAGGTAGATCGGCTCGATGGCGCCGATCTCGCGCAGGGGCTTGATCCAGTAGTCGCGGCCCTCGCGATCGAGCTTCGACTTACCACGCTGGAGTATCCCGACGTGACAACCGACGTGGGCAATGGACGCGCCCTCGCAGAACTTCACGTCGTTGGGAAGCGTCGTGAACCAGGAACGATGCTCGTTGTCGAGGAGGGCGAACACGGCATCGACCCGATCCGCGGTCTCCAGGTCGAGCGCGCGGAGTGTCTCGGCGATGCGGGCCTTCGCAACCCCCTGGAGCACGTCAGCGACCGGCGCGACACCGCGCTCAATGGCCGCTGCCCGCACGGCCAGGATCCTGTCGGCAAGCTGCATGACGGCCACACCCTATGCCTCCGGTCCGATTGGATCCAGCGCGCGTCGACCTGGCGCCAGGTTCCCCGATCCGTCGGGCCTCAACGCCGATGACGAGGGGACGCACTCTCGACGCTCACACGCCGATGCGCCTCATCATCCCGCGGCTCGTCGCGTCTTGCGCGGCACCGAATGGAGCGCCGTCATTCGCGCGACACTCGACAGCCACGTCGGTGCTGAATCGCGAGGCGCATGTTCGGGTCGACGACGGGAGTCCTGGGATCGGTCTCCTCCCGACGCTCGACGATCCGCACGCGGCGGTCGCTCTGCGAACCGGCACCGATGGCTCGCGTGTCTTGGCGGTCTGCTTGGCCTCCATCGATCGATCGCCGACGACCGCGGAAGTGCTCGGTGGCCCCAGCGAGATCGTGTTGGCGCGCCCGAGTGGACTCGAACCACTGACCGTCGGATTAGAAATCCGATGCTCTATCCAGCTGAGCTACGGGCGCGTGCGGGCGGCGGGTGGTCGGGGAGATGGGATTTGAACCCACGACTCGCAGCACCCAAAGCTGCGCCTCTACCAGCTGAGGTACTCCCCGTTCCGAACTTCCAGGGTACCGCGCGAGCGGGGCGACCGCGACAGCGTGGCGTCGGGCGCTCGCGCGGCGTAATCTCCTCGCTCTTCGCGCGGCCCTCGTGCTCGGCCCGGGTCCCTGGCGCGCGAAAGACTCCTCGCCGGGGAGCGTGCGCGTCGAACGGGCTTTCGAGGAACGGATGTCGATGAAGGTCTTGATCGTCGGTGGCGGAGGGCGCGAGCACGCGCTCGCGTGGAAGATCCGCCAATCGCCGCTGGTGAGCGAAATCCTCGTCGCGCCGGGCAACGCGGGCACCGCGAAGGTCGCCCGCAACGTGGCGATCGCCGCCAAGGACATCAAAGGCCTGGTCGATCTCGCGAAGAGCGAGCGCGTCGATCTCGTCGTCGTCGGACCGGAGGACCCGCTGGTCGCCGGGCTCGCGGACGAGCTGCGCGCAGCCAATCTCGACGTCTTCGGGCCGGGCGCCGCCGGCGCGCGGCTGGAGGGCTCGAAGTCCTACGCCAAGGAGTTCCTCGAGGCCCATCGCATCCCGACCGGGCTCTCCAAGAAGTTCGATCGCTCCGGCGCCGCGAAGGCGTACCTCGAGGGCCAGAAGCAGTGGCCTCTGGTGATCAAGGCCGACGGGCTCGCCGCGGGCAAGGGCGTCTTCATCGTGTCGAGCGCGCGCGAAGGCTGCGTCGTCGTCGATCAACTGATGGAGGAGAAGCGGCTCGGCGCCGCCGGCGCGCGCATCGTGATCGAGGAGTTCCTCGCGGGCGAGGAGGTCAGCGTGCTCGCGATCACCGACGGCGAGACGATCCTGATCCTCGATCCGGTGATGGACCACAAGCAGGCGGGAGACGGCGACACCGGGCCGAACACCGGTGGGATGGGCGTCGTGTCGCCGCATCCGGCGATCTCGACGCGCTTGATGCGGCAGATCGAGCAGCACGTGCTCGTGCCGACGCTGCATGGGCTGCGCCGCGAGGAGGTCGAGTTCCGCGGCGTGATCTTCGCGGGCCTGATGCTGACCGAGTCGGGACCGAAGGTGCTCGAGTACAACTGCCGCTTCGGCGATCCGGAGACGCAGGCGGTGATGCGCCGCATGAAGAGCGATCTCGTGCCGTACCTGCAGGCCGCCGCGCGCGGCAAGCTCTCCGAGCTCGAAGGCCCCGACTGGGATCGGCGCGCGTGCATCGGCGTCGTCGGCGCGGCCGACGGCTACCCGGGCGACTACCGACGCGGCGATCCGATCGACGGGCTCGAGTCGGCCGAGGCCGTCGACGAAGTCGTCGTCTTCCACGCCGGCACCCGTGAGCAGGGGCGGCAGACCGTGACCGACGGAGGTCGCGTGCTCTGCGTCACTGCGCTCGGCGCCGACGTCAACGAAGCTCGCGAGCGCGCGTACGCGGGCTACGAGCGCGTCCGCTGGACCGGCAAGTTCGCTCGCCGCGACATCGGGCTCAAGCGACCGATCAAAGCGCGCACGGTGCGTTGAACGCGTGGTTCGGCCGACGCTCGGCGTGGCGATCTGCGCGCTCGACGAGCAGCGCGCGCTGCCGCGCCTGCTCGAGCGGCTGAAGCGAGGTGAGTCCGACGATCGCGCCGACGCGATCGTCGTCGCCGACGGCGGCAGTCGCGACCGCACCGTCGAACTCGCGCGCGACGCCGGCGCGCGCGTGCTCGTGTGCGAGCGCGGCCGAGGCACGCAGCTCGCCGCCGCGGCGCGCCAGCTCGAGACCGACGTACTGGTCTTCCTGCACGCCGACTGCGTGCCCGCGCCGGGCGCGCTCGCTCGCTTGCGGGAGGCGTTCGAGGAACACGAGCTCGCGGTCGCGGCGTTCGCCCAGCGCGTCGAGGCCCCGGGGCTCTTCTATCGACTCGTCGAGCGCGCGGCGAACGTCCGCGTGCGCGGCTTCGGGCTCGTGTACGGCGATTCGGGCCTCGTGGTGCGCCGCGAGCTGTACGAGCAAGTCGGCGGCTTCCGACCGCTGGTGCTGTTCGAGGACGTCGAGTTCTCGCGGCGTTTGCGGCGCGTCGCGCGGGCGAGGCTCGTGGCGAACGCGGAGCTCGTGGTGTCCGCGCGGCGTTGGCAACGCGAGGGCGCCTTGCGCGCGACGCTCCGGAACTGGATGCTGATGGCGGCGTTCCTGGCCGGCGCGGACCCTGCGCGGCTCGTCCGTCGTTACCCTCCGCATTCCGAGCCGTCCCCGTGAGACAAGTCGCCATCCGCAGCGCGTTCGAGGCGTTCCTGAAGAAGCGCTCGCTGAAGCTGACCACGCAGCGGCGACGCATCTTCGATCGTGCGTTCGTGACCCACGAGCACTTCAGCGCCGAGCGGCTCTATCGTTGGATGCTCGAAGAGCCCGGCACGCGCGTCTCGCGCGCCACCGTGTACCGCACGCTCGGGCTCTTGGTCGAAGGCGAGTTCATGCGTTCGCTCGACGCCGGCCGCGGCGAGCTCGTGTACGAGCACACGCTCGGGCACCCGCACCACGACCACATGGTTTGCTTGGGCTGCGGCAAGATCGAGGAGTTCTCCGACCCGAAGATCGAGGAGCTCCAGCTCGCCGCCTGCGCGCGCAAGGGCTTCGAGCTCGTCGATCACGACCTGCGCCTGCTCGGCTATTGCCGCGCGTGCAAGCGCACGCGCCCCGAACGGCCCGCGCATCTGATCGGCGTCGAGCGCTCCGGAAACGAAGCCGCCCGCGCCGCGACGCGCGAAGCGTCGGGCGCGGGCGAATAGTCCGATTCGCTCAGGGCTGCAGGCGACGCACGATCTTCTCTTGGACGAGGCGAGCGGTCTCGCCGTCCGGGAAGCCGTACTTGCGCGCCTTGATCAGCAGCGTCGACTTGTCGATGTCGTAGGGCTCGACCGAGACGGTGACGGTGGCGCCGTCGATCTTGGCCTTGGCGACGCGGATCGTGTCGTCGACCTCGAGCAGATCGAGCGTCGTGTCTTGGAGCACGTTCTTCGCCTCCGGCCAGACCTTCTTCGCATCGATGTTGAGATGCGTGACGTAGGTGGCTGCGTCGGTGAACTCCGTGGTCATGACGATGCCGCCGACTGCGCCGGCGGCCACGGCGGCGCAACCCGCTCCGAGCGGTGCGCACACGAGGGCGATCAGGAAGAGATTCTTCATGGATGGATGCTGATGGGTAGAGGTGTGGAATCACTTCGCCAGAGCGGATGCGGTCTCCACCATCCGGCGATAGAAGCGCAAGCCCTCGCCTTCCGCGCGCGGGCCCAAACGGGTCCAGCGCGGATGGTTCCAGGGCGTCAAATTGCGTTCGGGGTGAGGCATCAGGCCCAGCACGCGACCGGTCGGGTCGCAGATGCCGGCGATTTCCTCCACCGAACCGTTGGGGCAGTCGGGGTACTCGGCGCGCGAACCGTCGGGACGGACGTAACGCAGAGCGATCTGTCGGTTCTGCTTCAGGCGTTGCAGCACGCTCGGGTCGCGCACGGTGAAACGACCCTCGCCGTGTGCGACGGGCACGGGCAGGAGCTCGCCCGGCTCGAGCCACGCGCACGCGCTCGCTTGCGCCTCGAGCGTGACCCAGCGGCATTCGAAGCGACCCGACGCGTTGACGTCGAGTCCGACGCCGCGTTCGGCGCGCGCGGTGCGCACGCCTTCGAGCACGCCGGTGTCGGCGAGCACCTGGACGCCGTTGCACACGCCGAGCACGACGCCGCCCTTGGCGACGAAGCGCGCGAGCGCCTCGGCGAGGCGTGTGCGCAGTTGGAAGCCGAGCACGCGGCCCGCTCCCAGGTCGTCGCCGTACGAGAACCCGCCGGGGATCACGAAGATCGAGACCGGATCGAGCAGCACGGGCTTCTCGCAGAGCTCGAGCACGTGCTTGAGCTCCGGCGCGGCGCCGCCGCGTTCGAGCGCGAGACACGTCTCGCGATCGCAGTTCGTTCCCGCGGTGCGCACGACCAGTGCGCGCACGGTGCGCGTCGCGCTTGCGCCGGGCGCGCCGGCGGTGCCGGGGGAGCTCTGGGAGCTGGGGACGGTCATCCGGCGAACCCTCCTCGGTGGGCGGCGGCGAGCTCCTCGACCGAGAGGTCGAGGAGCGTCTGACCCTTGACGCCGCGGAGCTTCAGGCGAGCGCTCGCGTCGACGACGCCGATCCGCGCGAAGTCGCGTCCGGCGAGCGCGCGCTCGAACGCTCCCGCATGACGGTCCTCGACCTCGACGAGGAAGCGCGTGCAGCTCTCGGAGAAGAGCCGGGTCGCGTTCGGGTCGTGGTCCGCCGAGAGCTCGGCGGTCGGAACCGCGGAGAGCGACAGGTCGAGGCCGAGCCGGCCCGCGAACGCCATCTCCGCCGCCGCGACGGCGAGCCCGCCCTCCGAAAGGTCGTGGACGCTGCGCACCAGGTCGGCCCGGATCGCCGCGTGGAGCGCGGCGAGTTGCTTGGGCGCGAGCGCGAGATCGGGGCGCGGCACGCGGCCGCCCTCGAGCCCGAGTTCGCCGAGGTAGTGCGAGCCGCCGAGCTCGCCGTGCGTGAGCCCGACGAGATAGATGCGATTGCCCGCGGCCTTCGCGTCCATCGTCGTCGTGTGCGCGACATCGGGCACGTGCGCGAGCGCCGACACGAGCAGCGTGGCCGGGATCGCGATCACCTCGTCGCCGACGCGGAACTCGTTGTTCAGACTGTCCTTGCCGGAGACGAACGGCGTGCCGAAGGCGACCGCGGTCGCGTAGCACGCGCGCGCGGCGAGCACGAGCGCGCCGAGCTGCTCGGGGTTCGCGCAGTTGCCCCAACTGAAGTTGTCGAGGATCGCGGTGCGCTCGGGATCGCCGCCGACGGCGACGACATTGCGCAGCGCTTCGTCGATCGCCGCGGACGCCATTGCCCAGGGATCGAGCGAACCGTAGCGCGGATTCGCGCCGCAGCCGATCGCGACGCCCGCGCGCGAATGCGCGAGCGGTTGCAGCACTGCGGCGTCGCCCGGACCATCCTCGCGCTCGCCGACCAGCGGCTTGATCACCGACGTGCCCTGCACCTCGTGGTCGTACTGGCGCACGATCCACTCCTTGCTCGCGATGTTCGGTGAACGCAGCAACGCGAGCAGCATCGCGCCGGGATTGGGGCACGGCGGAGCGCCCGGATCGGCGACGACGCGCGGCGTGAAGCGCGCGTTGCGCAACGGCCGCGGCGTGCCTTCGTGCAGGAAGTGGACGTCGAGAGTGCCGACGCACCGCTCGCCGTAGAAGAGCTCGAGCTTCTGCGTGTCGGTGAACTCGCCGATCGCGGTCGCGTCGACGTCCTCGGCCGCGAAGACCGCGCGGATCGCATCGAGGTGCTCGGGCGGCACCGCGAGCACCATGCGCTCCTGGGCTTCGCTGATCCAAATTTCGGCGGGGGAGAGACCGGGGTACTTCAGCGGCACGCGCTCGAGCTGCACGCGTGCGCCGCACTCCGCGCCCATCTCGCCGATCGCGGACGAGAGCCCGCCGGCGCCGCAGTCGGTCAACGCGCGATAGAGCCGAAGGTCGCGCGCGCGCAGGAGGCCGTCTTGGACGCGCTTCTCCGTGATCGGGTCGCCGATCTGCACCGCGGAGGAAGAGACCACCGACGAGCTCTCGTCGAGCTCGATCGAGGAGAACGTCGCGCCGTGGATGCCGTCGCGTCCGGTGCGGCCGCCGACGCAGAGGATCACGTCGCCGGGTCGAACGCTCTTCTCCGCCGCCCAGCGCGGCATCAGGCCGACGGTGCCCGCGTACACCAGCGGATTGCCGATGTAGCGCGAATCGACCCACACGCCGCCGTTGACCGTCGGGATGCCCATGCGATTGCCGTAGTCGCGCACACCGGCGACCACGCCGCGCAGGATGCGCTTGGGATGCATGCAGCCCTTCGGCACGCGCGCTTCGTCGAGATCGAGCGGCCCGACGAAGAAGCAGTCGGTGTTCGCGATCGGCTTCGCGCCGAGGCCGACGCCGAGCACGTCGCGGATCACGCCACCGATGCCGGTGCCCGCGCCGCCGTACGGATCGATCGCGCTCGGGTGGTTGTGCGTCTCGACCTTGAAGCAGACGTCCCAGTCTCCGTCGAACGCGACGATTCCCGCGTTGTCCTTGAAGACGCTGATGCACCACGGCTTCGCGAGTTCTCGCGTCGCGCGCTGGATCGTGTCCTTGAAGAGGTTCTCGATGCGCTCGCCTTGGAAGTCGATCTTGCCGGCGAACGTCTTGTGCTTGCAGTGCTCGCTCCACGTCTGCGCGATCGTCTCGAGCTCGCAGTCGGTGGGCTCGCGTTCGAGCGCGCGGAAGTGATCGCGCACCGCGTGCATTTCGAGGAGCGTCAAGCTCAAGCAACCCTGGCGCGAGATGCGCACGAGCTCGTCGTCGCTCGCGTCGCGGAGCGGCACCGAGACGCTCGCGCGCACCGCGTGATCGTCGGGCAACGTGAAGTGCACGTCCTCGCGATCGACCCACACGTCCTCGATCACGTCGTTCGCGAGCGTGCGCTTCGCGGCGTGCTCGAGAGCGCGCGCGTCGAGCGCTCCGACGAACTCCCACGCTTGGTAGGTCAACGCGCGCACGCGCTCTCCACCCGCGAGCGAGGCAAGTGCCGAGCGCGCGAGCGTGCGCTCGATCGTCTGCGCGACGGAGTCCATCACGCCGGGCTTGCGCATCACGAGCACGCGATGGCGCACGCCTTGGCCGACGCTCGGCGCGGCCTCCGGCGCGGTGATGCGCACGACGTCGAGCACCGGATCGGCGCAGAGCTCGTGCACGACGCGCTCGACGCTCGCGCGCGGGAGCGTCGGCGACAGCAGGAACCCGCGGCCGAGGCGCGCCGAAGTCAGCGCGCGCACCCCGAGTTCGGCGAACTCGCGCAGCACCCGCGCCCCGTCGGGGTCGTCGAGGTCGGGGCGTCGGAACACCTCCACGCGCCACGCCTTGGGCAGGCGCTCGCGAGGCTTCGAATCAAGCTCGGCGGTCACTGTGGACATGGGCGGGGGAAAAGGTCCGCGTGCGCGACATTTTGTGGCTTCAGGTCCGCACGTCCACCAAATCTTGGGGGCGTTGCGATTTCTCTCGCGGACGCACAGGCGCGGAATCCTAGCGAGTTGGAGCGCCGACTCCAGCCCCGGTCGGTGAGCGCCGGCCCGTCCGGGAAGACGGTTGCAGGTGAGGGACCGATCGCGCAGGATGCGCCGCGTCGTCCGACCCCTCGAGCCAGGAGCCACTCCACACCGTGAGCGACAAGCCGCAGAAGTCCGAGGGCGCCCCGATGGGGATGTCCTTCGAACGTCCGATCCAGGAGCTCGAAGCGCGTCTCTCCGAGCTCGAATCGCTCTCGCTCCGCACCGGGCTCGACATCTCCGAGGAGATCGAGGCGCTGAAGAAGAGCGTCCGCTCCCGCACCGAGTCGATCTACAAGAATCTCAACGCGTGGGAGACCGTCAGCGTCGCCCGCAACGTCGATCGCCCGGGCGCGGTGGACTACATCGCGAACATCCTCGACGACTTCATCGAGCTACACGGCGACAAGGTCTTCGGTGAGGACCCCGCGATCGTCAGCGGGCTCGCGACCATCCAAAACCGCCGCTTCATGCTGATCGCGCACCGCAAGGGGCGCACGACCAAGGAGCGGCTCGCCTGCAACTTCGGCTGCGCGCACCCCGAGGGCTACCGCAAGGCACTGCGCAAGATGAAGCTCGCCGAGCGACTGAAGCTGCCGATCGTCGCGATGATCAACACGCCGGGCGCCTATCCGGGCATCGGCGCCGAGGAGCGCGGCCAGGCGGCGGCGATCGCCGAGAACATCCTCGGCATGTTCTACCTGCGCGTGCCGATCCTCGTGATCGTGATCGGCGAGGGTGGGTCGGGCGGAGCGCTCGGGATCGGCATCGGCGATCGCGTGCTGATGCTCCAATACTCGTACTACTCGGTGATCTCGCCGGAAGGTTGCGCCGCGATCCTGTGGAAGGACACCGAGCGCATTCCCGAGGCCGCGGAGGCGCTCAAGCTGACGTCGAGCGACCTGCGCAAGCTCGGCGTGATCGACGGCGTCATCCCCGAGCCCCTCGGCGGGGCGCACCGGGCCCCGACCGTGCTGATGGACGAGGTCAAGCGGACGATCCTGCGCGAGCTCGACGGGCTCGACCGGATACCGACCGAGGAGCTGCTGCGCCGCCGCCGCGACCGCTACCGGCACCTCGGGGCGTTGCCCGGACGCTTCCCGAGCGTCGAGAGCGCGGTTCCGTAGGCTCGGACGTCGCTGGCGCTCGCGGAAGGATCCCGGCGAACCGCTCGGGCCACCCGCGTGGGCGGCGGGCCGGATCGAGAGGCCGGCAGCGCGCCGCTGCGTCGGGGCGTGCCCCGCGGCGTCGAGGCGCGCCTCGCGGCGTCTTGGTCGCGCGCGGCCCGTTCGGGCGTCGATTTCCGCGCCGGACTCCCAACGCGGGGCCGTCGCTGCCCGTACACACTGGATCTCTGCCGCCCTCGCGACGACCATGCATCCCCAGATGGCCACGAAGCGCAACCCGAGAGGCGAGACCCCGCCGCGCGAGCCCGCCCCGGCGACCTCAGGCGTTCTCGGCGGCCCCGGGGCGGCCGGCGGCCCGAGTCCCTCGGCGCCCTCGCCCCGTGGTGCGCCCGCGCCGGCCACCGCGGCGGCCGTTCTGGCGGAAGCGTCCGATCACGAGTTGATCCGCCGCGCCCAAGCCGGCGACGAGCGCGGGTTCGAGCTCTTGGTCCGCCGCTACGAAGAGCGAGCGTGGCGCGTCGCGCGCAACATGGTCCCCCGCGAGGACGACGCGCGCGACCTGGTGCAGGACGCGTTCCTGCGCGTCTTCCGCAGCCTCGATCGCTTCGACTTCGAGCACGAGTTCCCGACCTGGCTCTACCGGATCGTCACGAACCTCGCGATCGACCACCTGCGCAAGCGCCGCACGACCACCAGCACCAACGCGGGCGACGAGGATGGCGAGGGCGAACTCGATCTCGCCGACCCGAACGCCCCCTCGCCCTCGCACCGCGCGGAAACCGTCGAAACGGCCGTTCGCGTGCGAGTGTGCTTGGCGAGCCTCGCTCCGCACTTCCGTACTGTGCTCGCGCTGCGCGAGATCGAAGGGCTTGGCTGCCCGGAGATCGCGGAGATCGTCGGCGCGACGCACGTCACCGTGCGCTGGCGCCTGCACCGCGGCCGAAAACTCTTCCAAGAGGAGTGGGAGCGGCGTGAGCGCCTCTCCGAGCGCGGCGATCCGAGCGCGTGGAGCGCTCCGCGCTCGGTACCGGCGGATGCCGCCAACGCTTCCGACGACGACGACGTAGAAGACCCCGAGTTCGACGAACCGACGTCATGAACGACTCCCTGAACTGCAACGAGATCCGCGCCCTGCTGGTGCTCTTCGTCGGCGACGACTTGGACGCCGCGGAGAACGCTCGCGTGGCGCGGCACCTCGCCGAGTGCGGCCCGTGCCGTGCCGAGCAGGCGCGTTGGATGGAGAACCGTGCGCGCCTCGCGACGCTGCGCGACGCGACGAAGTTCTCCGGTCCGAGCGTCTGGTCGGACGTGCGTGCGGAACTGGTGCGTGAAGGGCGCATCGGCTCCCCGCTCGTCGAGCGCGCAGAGCCGACCCGTCCCGCGGCGTGGCGTCGCCTCTCCTGGGTGCCGCTCGCCGCGGCGGCGGCGGTGCTCGTCGCCGTCGGTCTCTTCGCGTTGTTCGATCGCTCCGACACCGCGTCGCCGAAGCTCCCGGGCGAGAACATCGCCGAGCCGACGCCGCGCGCCGAGGCGGATCTTCAACCGCCGCCGGAGCTTCGATCGGCGCCCGAGCTGCTTCCGGGGTCGGAAGTGCAGCTCGCGAACTCGCCGCTGCGCAAGGCCGGAGTCGGCGACCAAGCGTTGATCTTCAGCGCCGAGTCGATCGACGGTCAGCTCTCGCGCTCTCGTCACGGAAGTCAGAACAACCCGGCCCTGAACCTCGCGGGCGACGAACAGATTCGCTGAGCGCGGGACCGGGGGAGTCCACCATGAACCACCTCCACGCACTCTTCTTCCTCACGCCCGTCCTCGGGCTCTCGCTGCAGCCGACCGCGCAACCGCCGAGCGCTCAGCAGCCCGACGCTCCGGGCTTGATCCGGATCCAACCGCTGCAAGCCGAGCTCGAGCCGTTCTCCGCCGACGTGTGGCGCTCGAAGCTCTCCACCGCGGACCTCGATCGACGCGAGCAGGATTTCGCCGCGCTCGCCCAGCGTCTGCGCCTCGATCCGATCGCGCGCGCGGAGGTCGAGCAGTGGGCACGCGAGGGCGACGGCGAGCTCGCGTGGACCGCGCGGTTGTTGCTGCGCGAAGCCGAAGGCCGCGGTCGAGCCGGCGTCGGCGGTCCGCACGCTCTCTGGCTCCAGATGCCCGATGGACGTGGCGGCGTCGATGGCGGGCTCGACGGACTCGATCTTTGGATGCAGGAGCTCGAGCCATTGCTCGGTCGCGATCCGCTCCTCGGACTGCCGAGCGCGCCGCCGCTTGCACTCGGTCCGGGCGCGCAAGGTGGCTCGTCGAGCCGGGCGCAGTCCTTCCAACTCCGTTCCGGCCCCGACGGCGTCCGCGTGACGGTCGTCGAGGAGCACGACGGCAACCGGGACGAGAAGGAGTACAGCGCCGAGTCGATGGACAAGCTCTTCGAGGAGCATCCCGAGCTCCGCGACAAGCTCGACGCCAACGCGCCTCAGCGGAGCACCGATCGACTGGGTTTTCCGGGGCTGCATCTGCGTCTCGGAGATCGGGCCGCGGGGCCCGAGATGCGCACCGACGTTCTCGGCGTCACCGTTCGGCCGCTGCCCAAGCACGAAGCGAAGGCGATGGGGCTCGACCTGGGGCTCGGGTTGGTGGTCGAAAGGGTCGAGGCGCAGAGCCTCGCCGCCGCGCTCGGCATCCAGCGCGGTCACGTGTTGGTCGGCATGAACGGCCACGAGCTCCGCGCCGCGCAGGACATCACCGATCAGCTTTGCGCGCGCCAAGCCGACGGCGAAATCCGGGTCGAGCTGATCGATCGCTGGGGCCAGCGGCGCGCGCGCACCTGGAAGCCCGAAGCGACCGCCGCACCCGCGCCCAAGCCGAGCGGCGCCGAGCCCGAACTGCGCAAGATCTGACGCGCGCGCCGGTCGCGGAACGCGACTCGTTCGACACCGCGGAGTTCGCCAAGGCGAGACGCTCCGCGGTGTCCGCGTTTTCGCGCCCCGCCGCGGAGAGCTACTCCTGCTTCGCCGCCGCGCTGCGTTTGCAGGCCGCGATCATCTCGTAGGCGCGCTGGATGTCGGGGTGCTCGAACTCGAGCGTCGAGAGCTTGAGGAAGTTCTCGAGGCTCGCGATCGCCTCCGCGGAGCGACCGAGCTCGGCGAGCACCTGGCCTCGACGGCTGTGGATCTCGGGCAGGTCCGGCGCGTAGAGCAGCGCCTGGTCGAGCGCGGCGAGTTCGTCCTCCGGCCGACCGAGCGTGCGGTAGAGCGTCGCGGCTTCCTGGGTCGCGGCGAGCACCATCTTCTCGGTCTTCGAGCGCAGATCGCGCAGACGACGCTCTTCCTCCGCGGAGAGATCGGGGCGTCCGAGTTGCTCGCCCCAGATCTCGAGCTCGCTCTCGCATTGCGCGAGCAGCTTGTGATTCCACTGCAGGCTCTCGTCCCAACGCCGCTGGAGCGCGAGCACGCGCCCGAGGCCGTTCAGCGCCTGCGATTCGCCGTCCTTCTTCTCGAGGACGCGGCGGTAGGTCGCTTCCGATTCCTTCCATGCGTCGGCGGCGAGCTTGCGCAGCTCGACGACGCGTTCCTTCGGATCGTCGGCGTTGGTGACGCGCGAGCCGGAGTCGACACCGTCGGCCGCTTCGTCGTAGAGCATGCCCTTGCGCTCGAGCGCGACACCGAGGCCGAGCACGGCGCGGTAGTCGTCGGAGGTCTCGAGCTCGCGGAAGATCTTCTCGGCCGCGAAGATGTCGCGCGACGTGCCGCGTCGTTGACAGACCCAGCCGAGCAGCAGGCGCAGTTGTACGTCCTCGGGCTCGAGTTCGAGACCCTTGACCGCTTGATCCTCGGCGCGGTTCAGGTCGTCGAGATCGTAGAAGCGCAGCGCGAGTTCGCGGTGGAGCTCGAGCTGCTTCTCCGGATCGACTTCCTTCGGTCCGTCGGAGGCGCAACCGGACGCGAACGCGAGCAATAGGACGGCAAGGGACGAATGGAATCGCGGCATGGTGGTGCGGTGGGGGGCGGGACGCAGACGATAGCACGCGTCGCGGACTACGACGCCGGGGGCGGGGTGCGCGCCGTTTCCAGTAACCGCTTGGTGCGTTCCGGTTGCACGCGCAGGTCGAGGATCTTCCCGCCGGAGAGGTGCACGAGCCCGGGCTTCGAGCCGCGCGGCTTGTGGACTTCCTTGCGGCGCGCGACGTGCACGCGGACGCGGGCGGCTTGCTCCAGCGGCGAGAAATGCGCGGCGAGGTGCGCGGCGTCGACGAGTTCCTCGTGGTCGGGCTCGCTCTTGCCGGCGAGCACGAGCACCACGTGGCTGCCCGGCGTGTCCGCGGTGTGCATCCAGATGTCGTTGCCGCGCGCGTAGTGGAACGTGAGATCGTCGTTGTCGGACGCGTTGCGTCCGACGCGGATCTCGCTGCCCTTCGACGCGCGATACGAGCGGTACGGTTTGCGCGGCTCGGGCTTGTGCTTCTCGCGGCGCCGCGCGTCGGGCTCTTGCCGCCGGTCGAGCAGGCCGGCTTCGATCGCTTCGGCCTCCAGGTCGCGCGGATCGAGCGACGTGTCCGCCGAACGCGCGAGCAGCGTCTCGAGCGCGGTGCGTTTCGCGCGCGCTCGCTCGAGCTCGTCCGCGACGCTCGCTTTCGCGCGCAGCAGCTTGTGATAGCGATCGAAGTACGCCTCGGCGTTCTCGATGCCGCGCTTCTTCGGATCGAGCGCGAGCTTGCGCCTCGCGCACTCGGGGTCGAACAGATCGTCGACCTCGACGTGCGTCGCGCCGCGCGCGATCGCGTGGAGGTTCGCCTTGATCAGCTCGCCGTCCTGACGCACGCGTTCCGCGTCGTCGCCGGCTTTCGAACGCTCGACCAGGCCGTGCTCGAGCGCCTTCGCGCGTTCGAGCTTGCGTTTCGCGCGGTCGACCAACTCGCGCGCGAAGCGCTCGCGATCGGACTCGTCCGCGCGCGCGGCGAGCGCATGCTCGACGCGCCACGACAGCGGTGCCTCGGTCGTGCCGCGCGGCGGCGCCGGCGCCTCGGGCAGGCTCTCGGCGAGCGCCGGACCGGGCTCCGCGCTCGCACGGGAGATCGGCGGCGTCCACGTCAACCCGACCGCCGCGCGTGGATCGGTCTTGTCCGGCGGCGGCGGCACCGCGAGCGCGAGGATGCGATCGTTGCCGTCGACGAGATACGCGTTCGAGCGACGACCGAACAGCTCGACGACCAACGCTCGCGCGCGGCCCGACGGCGTCTCGACGAAATCGAGGCGCAACACGCGGTCGCCGCGCACTTGCGAGAGCCGCGCGAGGCGCGCGCCGCGCAGGTCGGTCTCGAGCGCGCGGAAGAACGGCCCGACCGAGCCTTCGTGGAGCTCGACGCGGCCGTGCTGCAGATGCACGCGCGACGCTTCCGGGTGCAAACTCGCGCGGATGCGCCGCACGAAGTCCGCCGCGCGCGGTTGGAACACCAACAAGAAGTCGTACGGAGGCAGCGGATGCACGTCGGCGAGCTCGGCGCCGTCGAGCAACGGCGCGAGCTCCGCCGCGAGCTCACCGAGATGGTGCGCGCTGAGGCTCAGCGCAGCTCTTCCTCGACGTTGTAGAGCCAGCCGAGGGTCGCCGGAGTCCACGGGGCGATCTCGTCGGCGTTCGGGAAGAAGAGCGAGAGCTCCAGCTTCGCGGAATCCGCGCCGTCGGACGCATGCACCAGGTTGTTCGAGAACGACATACCGAAGTCGCCGCGGATCGTGCCCGGCTCGGCTTGGCGCGAGTTGGTCTTGCCGACCAGCTTGCGCACGACCTCGATCGAATCCTTGCCTTCGAGCACCAGCGCGACCACCGGGCCGGACGTCATGTACTCGACGAGCTTCGGATAGAACGGACGCTCCTTGTGCACCGCGTAGTGCGCTTCGAACGTCGAGCGGGGGAACTGGCGGAGCTTCAAGCCGACCAACTTCAGCCCCTTCTCCTCGAAGCGGGTCAGGATGCGGCCGATCAGGCCGCGTTGGAGGGCGTCGGGCTTCAGGAGGACGAGAGTGCGTTCCACGGCGAGGTCGAATCGGGTTGGAGGTGTCGGAAGGCCGATCGGGCCCGCGGAATCGGGCGCGCCCAGCCAAAGAGGGGGAGCGTACCGCGACCGCGCGCCCGGAGCAATGCGGGCGAAGCGCGCGGCCGCCCCAGGCGATTTCGTCGCGTCCTGAGTTGACGCGCGAGCGGCCGTCCCTACATTGTCCGCCCTCGAACTGCGCCGGGGCTCCGCGCGAGCGCTGGAGCGGTTCGCCGACAACTCGCTCCAAACGCTTCGTTCCTCACGCCACGTCCGCTGCGAGCTCCCTCCCAACGCCCGATGCGATCGCCGATCGCGATCGAGCGAGCCGAGGAGCGCCAGGCCGACGCGACCGGAAGCCGTTCCCCCTCAGAGCCATGCAGCCGAGTGATCCTCGCCAGCCTGCCGGACGTCGGGTCGCGGTCGATTTCGGACGCTACGCCGGGTTGGGCTTGCAGTACGCGTTGACGATCGCGCTGCTCGCCGCAATCGGCTGGTGGCTCGATTCGCGCTGGGAAACGACGCCTTGGCTTCTGGTGGTCGGTGCCGTCCTCGGTTCGGTCGCGGGGTTCTTCAACCTCGTCCGCGCCGTCCCCAGCTCCAAGCCGCCTCGCCCCCCCGAGTAAGTCCCACCGCCGCCATGCTCCCGTCCACCAAAGTCACCCTCGCCGGCTGCGCCGCCGCCGTGGCCTTGGCGTACGTGATCGATGGTCCGGCTGACGGGCTCCACGGCTCGACCGGCGCCCCTCGCGTGCTCGGCGCGCTCGGAATCGGCGCGCTGGGCATGGGGATCGTCACGGGCTTCCTCGCCGGCGCGGGTGTCGCGCTTTCGAGCGCGGTCCTCCAGAAGCGCATCGCCGCGCGCCGGCCCGCGCTCTGGGTGCACGTCTTGGGCGGCGGCTTCCTGATCAAGATCTTCGCGCTCCTCGCGCTGACGCTGTGCGTGCGCTTCATCGCGCCGCTCGGAGCGGGCATCGAGTGGCGTGCTTTCATGTTGGCCTTCGCCGCGGCGGTGCTCGGGCTCTTGCCCTGCACCGCGTGGGAGCTCCTGCGCCTGACGCAGGACCGAGCTCCGACGCGCGCGATGCCGACCGGTGTCGCGTACCAGCAAGGAACGCCCTCGTGAATCTGCTGCGGCCCGTCCTCGCCCTCGCGCTGGTGCTCGGCGCGTGTTTCCTGAGCGCGCGCTACACCGCGCACCACACGATCGACGATCCGTTCGTCGCGCTCTACTCGCACTTGGTCCCGGCGCCGTTGGTCAGCCCGGCCGCGCACGGCGACGAGTCTGGTGCCGACCATGCCACCGACCATGCCACCGACCATGCAGCGGGCGCGCCGCACTACCTCGTGCAGGTCCCCGCGGACTGGGCGCCCGCCGCGTTCGACGCCAATCCGGCGGAAGCGGGCACGCAGTTCGTGTTGACCAACCTGCAGATCTTCCAGATCTGCGCGGTGCTCCTGATCTTCGTCTGCTTCTCCGGCGTGCCGAAATACCTACGCACCGGTCAAGGCGATTCGCTGAGCAAGCTCTTCGCGGGCTTCGCACTGTGGATCCGCGACGAGATGGTGTATCCGGCGATGGGGCGCGAGACCGGCAAGAAGCTGTTGCCGTATTTCCTGACGCTCTTCTTCTTCGTGATGTTCATGAACCTGCTGGGCCTGATCCCGGGTTCGGCGACCGCGACCGCGAGCATCTTCGTCACCGCCGGATTGGCGATCACGACGCTGGTGATGATGGTGGTCGGCGGGATGATCGTTCAAGGCCCGATCGGGTACTGGAAACACCTGGTGCCGCACGTGCCGATCGCGTTGCTGCCGCTGATGATCCCGCTCGAGTTGCTCGGGCTGATCGTCA
The DNA here is from genome assembly GCA_016220085.1 of Planctomycetota bacterium. GTDB lineage: Bacteria > Planctomycetota > UBA1135 > UBA1135 > JACRIN01. The sequence goes on along the minus strand of JACRIN010000083.1, from coordinate 31,645 downwards.
AGCCCTTCGCGCTCACCGTGCGTCTCTTCGCCAACATGACCGGCGGGCACATGGTCGTGCTGTCGTTCATGGGCCTCTTGTTCTTCATGGCCCGCGGTGCGGGCGAGATGGCCGCGTACGCGACCTCGCCGCTCGTCGTCGGGTTCGCAGTCTTCATCATGATCATCGAGAGCTTCGTGGCGCTGCTCCAGGCGTACGTCTTCACGATGCTCTCGATCATGTTCATCCAGGCTTCGTTCCATCCGGACCACTAGGCCCTCGGAGACACGGAGTCCGTCGTTCAGTTCGCGGGCGAGTGCCCGCACACTTCTCAGGAGTCGAAACTTCAAATGCCTTTCCAAGACCCCAACACTGTTGTTCAGACCGGTACGGAACTCGCGCGCATGGGCGCCGGCATCGGTGCGGGACTCGCCGTCATCGGCGCCGGTCTCGGCATCGGCCGCATCGGCGGCTCCGCGGCGGAAGCGATCGCTCGCCAACCGGAAGCCTCGGGCGAAATCCGCGGCAACTCGATCATCATGGCCGCGCTGATCGAAGGCATCGGCTTCTTCGCGGTGCTCGTCGGCCTGTTGATGCTGTTCATCAAGTAACCCGAGAGTCCGAGTCGGGGCGTCCGAGCCGGGGGAGCGTCGCTCCGTCGGCCTGCGTCCCACCCCAGGAGTCCGTCATGACCATGTCGACGATCGCTCTCGTGTCCGAAGGCGGCGGGTTCAACCCGCTCGACCTCTCGGGCGGCGGCGGCCTGTTCTGGACCATCATCATCTTCGTCGCGGCGCTCGTGCCGATCTGGAAAATGGTGATGGGCCCGATCACGGCCGCGCTCGAAGCTCGCGACGACCGCGCGAACGCCGCGATCGTCGCCGCCGAGCGCGCCTCGAGCGAAGCCCAGAAGGCGCAAGCCGAAGTGGCGAAGAAGCTCGAGGAAGCCCGTGCCGAATCGCTCAAGCTCGTGACCGAGGCGCGCGCGCGCGCCGAAGTCCGCGAGCGAGAGCTGATCGGCGCCGCCGAGGCCAGGGCCAAGGAGCTGGAGGAGTCCGCGCGTCGGACGATCCAAGCCGAGCGCGAGAAGGCGGTCGCCGCCATCCGCGAGGAAGTGGTCGACCTCACGATCCAGGCCGCGGGCCGCGTGATCGGTCGCAACGTCGGCAGCGAGGACGATCGACGCATGGTCCGCGACATGGTCGGGCAGCGGAAGTAGTCCGCGGCACTAGAGGAGTCCGTCTCAGGTGAATACCAGTCCCGTCACCGTCCGCTTCGCCGGCGCGCTCTTCGAGCTTTCACGCGAGAAGGGCGCCGCCGCCGAGATCGATCGCGACGTCGAGCGCATCGGAGTCGAGTTCGCCGAACCGAGCGTTCGCGCGTACTTCGCCGATGCACGCGTCGCCCACGCGGAGAAGCGGAAGCACCTCGACCTCCTCGGCGCCTCCTGCCACGCGCTGACGCAGAACTTCCTGCGGCTGCTCGCCGACAAGCAGCGTCTCTCGATCCTGCCCGAGCTCGCGATCGCGTATCGCCGGTTCGTGCTGCGCGAGCGCGGCGCGGTCGAGGGCGAGGTCGAATCGGCGCGCGCTCTCTCCCCCGCGGACTTGGCCGAGATCGCCACGGCGCTGACGCCGTTCTTCAAGAAGCAAATCCTCCTCACCAACCGCGTCGAGCCGGCGTTGCTCGCCGGCGCGCGCGTCGTGGTCGAGAACCGCATGATCGATGCGTCGGCGCAAGGGCGCCTCGACGCCTTGCGCGCGCAGATGATGGCCGCGCGCCTGAACTCGAACTGATCCACCCCTCTCCTCGACTTCCCCACGAATCGTCAGGTAACTCAGATGGACCTCCGACCGGCCGAAGTGACCTCGATCCTCAAGCGCGAGATCGAGAACTACCAAGGCAACACCAAGCTCCAGGGCGTGGGCACCGTGCTCACCGTCGGTGACGGCGTGGCTCGCGTGTACGGGCTCGACGACTGCATGATGAACGAGCTCCTGGAGTTCGCGGGCGGAGTCCGCGGCGTGGCGTTGAACCTCGAAGAGGACAACGTCGGCTGCGTGCTCCTCGGCGACGCCACGAAGGTGAAGGAAGGCGACCGCGTCAAGACCACCGGCCGCATCATCTCGGTGCCGACGGGCCCGGCGCTGCTCGGCCGCGTCGTCAACGCGCTCGGCGACCCGCTCGACGGCAAGGGACCGCTCGCGGTCACCGCGTCGGACTACCTCCCGATCGAGCAGCCGGCGCCGAACGTCGTCGAGCGCGAGCCGGTCAAGCAACCGCTGCAAACCGGCATCAAGGCCATCGACGCGATGATCCCGATCGGCCGCGGCCAGCGCGAGCTCGTGATCGGCGACCGTCAGACCGGCAAGACGGCGCTCTTGATCGACACGATCATCAACCAGAAGACCACCGGCGGCGGGGATCCGAAGAACCCCGAGCAGGTGATCTGCATCTACGTCGCGATGGGGCAGAAGCAGTCGACGGTGGTCGACGTCGTGCGCCGGCTCGAACTCGCGGGCGCGATGCCGTACACGATCGTCGTGTCGGCGAGCGCGACCGACGAAGCGTCGATGCAGTACCTCGCGGCGTACGGCGGCTGCACGATGGGCGAGCGCTTCCGCGACGAAGGCCGCCACGTCGTCATCATGTACGACGACTTGTACAAGCAAGCGCTCGCGTACCGCCAAGTCATGCTGCTCCTGCGCCGTCCTCCGGGCCGCGAAGCGTTCCCCGGCGACGTGTTCAACCTCCACAGCCGTCTGCTGGAGCGCGCGGCGAAGCTCTCGCGCGACGCGCACAAGAACAACCCTCGCTACAAGGCGGGCGGCGGTTCGCTGACCGCGCTTCCGGTGGTCGAAACCCAGGAAGGCGACGTTTCGGCGTACATCCCGACCAACGTGATCTCGATCACCGACGGTCAGATCTTCCTCGAGTCCAACCTGTTCAACTCAGGCGTCCGTCCCGCGGTGAACGTCGGCGTCTCGGTGTCACGCGTCGGTGGTTCCGCGCAGATCCCGGCGATGAAGAAGATCGCGGGCGGCTTGCGCATCAACCTCGCGCAGTACCGCGAGCTGCAGGCCTTCGCGCAGTTCGGCTCGGACCTCGACAAGGCGACTCAGTCGGCGCTGACGCGCGGTGAGAAGCTCGTCGAGCTGCTCAAGCAGGGCCAGTACGTCCCGGTGCCGGTCGAGAAGCAGATCATGGTCATCTACGCCGGCACGTCCGGTTCGCTCGACGACTTCCCGACCAAGAAGCTCGCCGAGTTCGAGAAGGCCTTCCTTTCGTACGTCGCGGACACGCACCCGGAAGTCGGCGCGGGCATCCTCGAGACGAAGAACGTGTCGGACGCCGCGAAGGCGACGCTCGACAAGGCGATCGCGGCCGTCAAGAAACAGTTCGTGAGCTAGCACCTTGGCATCGATCCGCGATCTACGCACGCGCATCCGCTCTGTCGGCTCGATCCGGCAGATCACGCGCGCCATGGAAATGGTGTCGACGACCAAGCTTCGTCGATTCCAGGATCGCGCCGTCGCCTCGCGTCCCTACGCCAACGAGATCGCGCAGCTGCTCGGCCACATGGCCGGCGTGATGGGCGATCGGCTCGGAGAGCGCCCGCTCTTCCGACCCGGCCGGGGCAAGCAGACGGCGGTGCTGGTCGTCACGTCCGAACGCGGACTGTGCGGCGCCTACAACTCGAACATGTTCCGCGTGGTCGAGACGTGGCTCTCGAAGAACCCAGGCAAGAAGCCGATCTTCTTCGTCTACGGCAAGAAGGGCTTCCAATATCTCTCGAAGCGCGGCTTCGAGATCGAGCGCTTCTTCGTCGAACCGCCGCTCGAGAAGCTCGACTACCGCGGCGCGAAGTTCGTCGCGAGCGCGCTGCGCGAAGCGTTCCTGTCCGGGCGCTTCGACGAAGTGCTCGTCTTCTACACGGCGTTCGAGTCGGTCGCGCGCTTCGTGCCCACCAGGGTCACGCTGCTGCCGGTCGGCGCCGGTGGGCCCGATGCGCGGCAGGGCGGTGCGAGGGACAGCGCGAAGCGGTCCACCGGCGACGTGATCCTCGAGCCCGACGTCGAGACGTTGCTCGAGAAGCTGGTCCCGCGCTACCTCGAGACTCGCATCTACAACGCGTTGCTCGAATCGCTGACCTCCGAATACGCCAGCCGCCGCATGTCGATGAAGAACGCCACGGACGCGGCCACCGACATGCAGGGCGTTCTAAAGAAACAGTACAACCGCAAGCGTCAAGAGACGATCACCAAGGAGCTGCTCGACATCGTCGGCGGCGCCGAGGCTGTCCGCTGAAATCGCGAGTATCATGAGCAAGAACAACGGAACCATCGCCCAGATCTTCGGCCCCGTGGTCGACGTGCGTTTCCCCGCCGGCAAGCTGCCGGCGATCTACAACGCGCTCGGCGTGTCCGATCCGGCGCGCAACATCCATCTGACTTTGGAAGTTGCCCAGCACCTCGGCAACGACGTCGCGCGCTGCGTCGCGATGTCGACCACCGATGGCTGCCGCCGCGGCATGGAGGTCGTCGACAGCGGCTCCGCCATCAAGGTGCCGGTCGGCGAGAACACCAAGGGTCGGATCTTCAACGTGCTCGGCGAAGCGCTCGACGGAACGACGCGCGGCGCGTTCACGGCGCAGGAGTCGTGGCCGATCCACCGCCCGGCGCCGAACTTCGAGAGCCAGGAGGCGATCTCCGAGGTGTTCGAAACCGGCCTGAAGGTCGTCGACTTGCTCTGCCCGTTCGCGAAGGGCGGCAAGATCGGCCTCTTCGGCGGCGCGGGCGTCGGCAAGACCGTGTTGATCCAGGAGCTCATCCGGATCACCGCGGTCGAGAAGGGCGGCTTCTCGGTGTTCTGCGGCGTCGGCGAGCGCACGCGCGAGGGCAACGACCTCTGGCTCGAAATGACCGAGGCGACCTACAAGACGCCGGACGGCAAGACCCAGAGCGTGATCGACAACGCCGTGCTCGTGTTCGGCCAGATGAACGAGCCCCCCGGCTCGCGTCTGCGCGTCGCGCTGTCCGGCCTGACGATGGCCGAGTACTTCCGCGAAGTGAAGAAGTCCGACGTGCTCTTGTTCGTCGATAACATCTTCCGGTTCGTGCAAGCGGGCTCGGAAGTGTCGGCTCTGCTCGGCCGCATGCCCTCGGCGGTCGGTTACCAGCCGACGATGGCGAGCGAGATGGGCGCGCTGCAAGAGCGCATCACCTCGACCAAGGACGGCTCGGTCACGTCGATGCAGGCGGTGTACGTCCCCGCGGACGACATCACCGACCCGGCGCCGGTCGCGACGTTCGCTCACCTCGACTCGACGATCATCCTCGAGCGCAAGATCGCCGAACTCGGCATCTTCCCGGCGGTCGACCCGCTGAAGTCGACGTCGCGCATGCTCGACCCGCAGGTCGTCGGCGAAGAGCACTACAAGGTCGCGCGCGCCGTGCAGCAGATCCTGCAGCGCTACAACGACTTGAAGGACATCATCGCGATCCTGGGCATCGAAGAACTGTCGGACGAGGACAAGTTGGTCGTCGCGCGCGCGCGCCGCATCCAGCGCTTCCTGTCGCAGCCGTTCTTCGTCGCCGAGCAGTTCACCGGCACGCCGGGCGTGTTCGTGTCCCGCGAGGACACCGTGCGCGGCTTCCAGGAGATCGTCGACGGCAAGCACGACACGCTGCCCGAGCAGGCGTTCTACATGGTCGGCAACATCGAGGCGGCGGTCGCGCGCGCCAAGCAGTTGGCCGGGAAGTAAGGATTCATGGCCGGCGAGTTCACCCTGCGCGTCATCACGCCCAACCGAATCGTCGTCGACGAGCCGGTCGAGTCCGTGCAAATCCCGGCGCTCGACGGATCGATGGGCATTCTGCCGCGTCACGCGCCGATGGTCGCGGCGCTGCAGGCCGGCGTGCTGCGTTACCGCGGCCGGTCCGGCGAGCAGGTGCTCTTCGTGTCCGAGGGCTTCGCCGAGGTGCGCGACAACCTGTTGCGCGTCGTCTCCGAGGCCGGCGAAACGGCGGGGGAGATCGACGAGAAGCGGGCTCGCGAAGCCGAGCAGCGCGCGAGAGAGCGGTTGGCGCACAAAGGCGAGGCGGCGACCGCGACGGAAGCCTTCGATCAACTTCGGGCGGAAGGCGCGCTGCGGCGCGCGCTGATGCGCTTGAAGGTGCTCGAGTACGGCTCGCGCGATCGAGTGCGCAGTTGAGGCGGCCATGACGGCCTCCTGGAAGCGCACGCACACCTGCGGCGAGCTGCGAGCGACTCACGCGGGCCAAACCGTCGTGCTGAACGGCTGGGTGCAAGCCCGGCGAGACCACGGCGGCATCTACTTCCTCGACCTGCGCGATCGCTACGGCGTGACGCAGATCGTGCTGTCTCAGGCGGTGCTCGGCGACACCAAGCTCGGGCCCGAGTACGTGCTGTCGGTGCGCGGCAAGGTCTCCGCGCGCGAAGGCTCGAACATCAATCGCGAGCGATCGACCGGTGAGGTCGAAGTGCTGGTCGAGTACGTCGAGGTGCTCTCCGCGTCGCCGGTGCCGCCGTTCCCGATCGAGGAGCAGCTCGACACCGCGTTGGACACGCGCCTGCGCTACCGCTACCTCGACCTGCGCCGCGCCAATCTGCAGCGCAACCTGATTCATCGCTCGCGCTTCATCCAGTCGATGCGCCGCGCGTTCGAGCGCGAGGGCTTCCTCGACATCGAGACGCCGATCCTGACCAAAGCGACGCCCGAGGGCGCGCGCGACTACCTCGTGCCGAGCCGCGTGCATCCGGGCGAGTTCTACGCGCTCCCGCAGTCGCCGCAGATCTTCAAGCAGATCCTGATGGTCGCGGGCTACGACAAGTACTTCCAGGTCGCGCGCTGCTTCCGCGACGAGGACTTGCGCGCCGATCGTCAGCCCGAGTTCACGCAGCTCGACATGGAGATGTCCTTCGTCGACGAAGAGGACATCTTCGGCGTGTGGGAGCGCGTGATGCAAGCGACGATGCGCGAAGCCTGCGGCGTCGAGATCGCCGTGCCGTTCGCGCGCATGTCGTGGGACGAGTCGATGGAGCGTTTCGGCGTCGACAAGCCGGACCTGCGCTTCGGACTCGAGCTCGTCGACGCGAAGGCGTGGGCCGAGACGTGCGAGTTCCAGGTCTTCCGCAACGCGCTCGCGTCCGGCGGCCGCGTGATGGGCATCGTCGTGCCGGCCGCGCATGCGCTCTCTCGCAAGGACGTCACCGGGCTCGAAGAGCACGCGAAGGGCGTCGGCGCGAAAGGGCTCGCCTGGTGGAAGGCGGAGAAGTCGGGCGGCGCGGGCCCGCTCGCGAAGTTCTGCGCCGCGCCGGGTGCCGCCGAGGGCTTGATGAAGCTCACGGGCGCCGGCGACGGCGACACGCTCCTGTTCGTCGCCGACCGCGAGGCGATCGTCCGCAAGGTGCTCGGCGACCTGCGCAATCAGCTCGGGCGGAAGTTCGGCCTCGCCAAGCAAGGAGAATGGCGCTTCACCTGGGTGACCAGCTTCCCGATGTTCGAATGGGACGAGGATTCGAAGCGCTGGTTCTCCGCGCACCACCCGTTCACCGCGCCGGTCGACTGGACCCTGGGCGGTCCGACGCCGGATCTCGGCAAGCTCTCGAGCCGCGCCTACGACCTGGTCCTGAACGGCTGGGAGCTGGGCTCCGGATCCGTCCGGATCCACCGCGCCGACGTGCAGCAGCGCATCTTCGAGATCCTCGGCATCGGGCCCGAGGAGCGTCAGCGCAAGTTCGGGTTCCTGCTCGAAGCACTCTCCTTTGGCGCCCCGCCGCACGCGGGTTTCGCGCTCGGCCTCGACCGCATTTCGGCGCTCACCCTCGGTTTGGACAACATCCGCGAGGTGATCGCCTTCCCGAAGACGGCGTCGGCGACCGACCTGATGTGCGACGCGCCGTCGATCGTCGCCCCGGAGCAGCTCACCGAGGTCCACATCCGGACGGTGACCGAGCCGGACCCGAAGCCGTGAGACTTCCGCGCGAGTGGCGGAATCTCCGCAACCGATCTATTCTTGGCGCGGTCTCCAGTTCAGGGCCGAGCACGCTTCCGTCTTCTCAACCGCTTCAGTAGGAGCTTCGTGTCAGAGCGCAACTTCCGCGTCAACCGTGGTATCCGCGTCCCGCAGGTACGCCTGATCGATCACACCGGCGAGCAAGTCGGCGTCGTGTCGACCGATGACGCACGTCGTCGCGCCGAGGAAGCCGGGCTCGACCTCGTCGAGGTTTCGCCGACCGCGGTGCCGCCGGTGTGCCGCATCCTCGACTACGGCAAGTTCCGCTATCAGCAGAAGAAGAAGGAGCGCGAGAGCGCCAAGGGCCACCACCATGGCGGCCAGCTCAAGGAGCTCCGCGTGCGTCCGGCGATGCACCAGCACGACCTGGACTACCGCATCGAGCAGGGCCGTCGCTTCCTCGAGGAAGGTCACAAGGTCCAAGTGGTCTGCGTGTTCCGCGGCCGCCAGATGGAGCACCCCGAGATGGGCCACCGCGTGATGGACGCGGTCGTCGCGGGGATGGGCGAGCTCGGCAAGATCGAGTCGTCGCCGAAGCTGCTCGGCAAGCGGATGACGATGCTGATCGCCCACCGCTAGGGGGCGCCGCCGCGTTTTTCGGCGGACCCCAGCGACTCCGAGTGACCGCGACGCGACCTCGGATCGTCCGCGGATCGACTTCGGCGCGACGGCCGCGCGATCGCGTGGCGTCGCCGGCTGGCGCAGAGCGGTTTCGGACGCTATCGTCTTGGCCTTTTCCAGCCGCCCGGCCCCAATGCCGGGCCCGCGGTCTCGACGGCGTCGTCGGAGCGGGCTCGGAGCCGGTTGGTGCTTCGCAAGGGTCCCCCCAATGCCGAAGATGAAGTCGAAGGGAGCGGTCAAGAAACGCTTCCGCATGTCGAAGAACGGCAAGGCCGTCTGCTCGCGCTCCGGTCGCGGCCACGGTCACGCGGTCTTCAAAGGGAAGACCAGCCGACGCCTGCGCCGTCGCTTGGTCCTCAACGACACCTGGTCCGAGTTGATCAGCAAGATGATGTAGGAGCGACGAGACCATGGTTCGTGTGAGCAACGGTGCCGCTCTGCGGCAGAAGAAAAATCGGCGCCTCAAGCAAGCCAAGGGCTACTGGGGTGGACGTTCGAAGCTGTGGCGTACGGCCACGGAAACCCTGCTGCGCGCGTGGGCGTTCTCGACCCGCGACCGCCGGCAGAAGAAGCGTGAGTTCCGCGCGCTCTGGATCGTCCGCGTCTCCGCGGCGGCCCGGCTGCGTGGCATGACCTACTCCGCGTTCATCGATGGCGTCCACAAGGCGAACATCCAACTGAACCGCAAGCAACTCGCCGAGCTCGCGATCCACGACGCCGCGGCGTTCGATCGCGTTTGCGAGGAAGCGAAGGCCGCGCGCGCCTGACTCGGGACGCGCCGACCTCGGAATCGACGAACGGCCCGGGCCTCCCGGGCCGTTCGTGCTTCGGAAACGCACTCGAAGCCCGACGCACCCCAACGAGACCACGCCGGAACGCACGATGACCGAGACGCTTGAGTCCTTGTTCGAACCAATTCGTGCGCGCATCGCCGCCGCGGAGTCGCAGGAGAGCGCAGAAGACGTCCTGCGCCAGGTCGAACGCGAGACGCTCGACAAGGGCGGCGTGGTCGCCGCGCTGCTCGCCGCGATCCCGACGCTGCCGGGGCCCGAGCGTCCGCTCGCCGGCAAGCGCGCGAACGAGCTGAAGGGAGCGATCACGCTCGCGCTCGCCGAAGCGCGTGAGCGTCTCGCGACGCGCGCGATGGAACGCGAGCGCGCCGGCTCCGGCTTCGATGCGACGCTTCCCGGTCAGCGCGCCGCGCGCGGCGGGTTGCATCCGCTGGTCGCCGTGACGCGCGAGCTCGAGGATCTCTTCACGTCGATGGGCTACGTCGTGCTCGACGGCCCGGAGATCGAGACCGACTACCACAACTTCGAGGCGCTCAACATCCCGCGCGACCACCCGGCGCGCGACATGCAGGACACGTTCCGCCTCGATCCCGAGGGCAAGCTCGTGTTGCGCACGCACACGTCCGCGGTGCAAGCGCGCGGCCTGAAGCGGCTCGCCGAGGAGGTCCGCGCCGGCCGCTTCGCGCCGCCGTTCCGCGCGATCGTGCCCGGCAAGGTGTTCCGTCAGGAAACGACCGACGCATCCCACGAGCACACGTTCCATCAGATGGAGGGCCTGGTCGTCGGCAAGGACATCTCCGTCGGTCACCTGATCGGCGCGATGAAGACGCTCTTGCGCGGCGTGTTCGGCCGCGAGATCGAGATCCGTCTGCGCCCGGGGTACTTCCCGTTCGTCGAGCCCGGCTTCGAGCTCGACGCGCGCTGTCCGTTCTGCAAGGAAGGCTGCAGCGTCTGCAAGCGCAGCACTTGGATCGAGCTCCTGCCTTGCGGCCTGGTGCACCCGAACGTGCTGAAGGAGTGCGGGCTCGATCCGGAGGAATGGAGCGGCTTCGCGTTCGGCCTCGGGCTCTCGCGCCTGGTGATGCTGCGCTACGGCATCGACGACGTGCGCCTCCTCCTGTCCGGCGACCTGCGTTTCCTGGAGCAGTTCTGATGCACCTCTCGTACCGCTGGCTCCAACGGCACGTCGATCTCGCCGGCATCTCGCCGGAGGACGTGCGCACGAACCTGACGCTGTCGACCTGCGAGGTCGAGGGCCTGGCCCGTTTCGCGCCCGCGTTGTCCGACGTCACCGTCGGTTTCGTCGCCGAGCGCGCGGCGCACCCCGACAGCGATCACCTCTCGATCTGCAAGGTCGACGTCGGCGCGGGCGAGCTCGTGCAGATCGTGTGCGGCGCGCCGAACGTCGCGCGCGGCCAAAAGGTCGCGGTCGCGACGATCGGCACGACGCTCGGCGCCGACTTCAAGATCAAGAAGTCGAAGATCCGCGGGCAAGAGTCGTGCGGGATGATCTGCTCCGAGCGCGAGCTCGGCCTGGGCGACGAGCACAACGGCATCTGGGTCCTTCCCGACGAGACGCCGATCGGCAAGCGCGTCGCGGACGCGCTCGACCTGGTCGATTGGGTGATCGAGATCGACAACAAGTCGGTGACGCACCGTCCGGACCTGTGGGGCCATCGCGGGATGGCCGCGGAGCTCGCGGCGATCTTCCAGCGTCCGCTGAAGGCGCTCGACACCTCGCTGCCGCGCACCGGCGACTGGCGGCCGTGGGAAGTGCGCGTCGAGACCGACGATTGCCCGCGCTACCTCGCGCTGCCGATCGACGGCGTGCGCGCCGAGCGCAGTCCCGAGTGGTTGCGTCGGCTCCTGCTCGCGGTCGGTCAACGGCCGATCGACCTTTTGGTCGACGTGTCGAACTTCGTGATGCTCGATCTCGGGCAACCGAACCACCTGTTCGATCGCACGCGCCTCGCCGGCCGGCCGATCGTCGTGCGCAAGGCGCGCCCCGGCGAGCGCATGCAGACGCTCGACGCCGTCGAACGCAAGCTCGAGACCGACGACCTCTTGATCTGCGCGGGCGAGCAGCCGGTCGCGCTCGCCGGCATCATGGGCGGCGAGGAGAGCAAGGTCGCGGTCGAAACGCGCGAGCTCTTGCTCGAAGTCGCGAGCTTCCAACCCGCGGTCGTCCGACGCACGTCGGCGCGGCTCGGCCTGCGCACCGACGCGTCGGCGCGCTTCGAGAAGAATCTCTCACCGACGCTCGCGCTCGACGCCGCGGGCCATTTGGTCAGGTTGCTCTCCGCGATCCAACCCGACCTCGTGCTGCCGGCGCCGCTCGCCGACGCGGGGCGCTGGAAGGATCCCGCTCGCACCGTGCGCGTCCGGCCGGACATCGTGCGCAAACGCCTCGGGGCGCCGATCGCAGACGGCGAGATCGTCGGCATCCTGACGCGCCTCGGCTTCGGCGTGACGAGCTCCCACGGCGGGCTCGACGTCGCGGTGCCGTCGGTCCGCGCGACGAAGGACATCTCGCTCGAGCAGGATCTGGTCGAGGAGGTCGGCCGCATCTTCCGGTACGGCAACGTGCCCGAGCACCGGCTCGAAGGCTCGCTCGCCGCGCCGCCGGTCGATCGACGGCGCGCGCTCGTGCGCAAGGTCGAGGACCGGCTCGCGGGCGTCGGGCGGTTCCGTCAGACGATTGGGTACTCGTTTGTCGCGGACGCGCTGCTCGCCAAACTCGGTCTCGCCGAGCTGCCGCATTGCGCGGTGATCAATCCGGTCGCGGAGGGCCTGACGCGGATCCGCCGCGCGGTCGCGCCGAGCTTGCTGGCGACCGTCGAGCACAATCGGCGGCACGCGAAGGAAGTGCGACTCTTCGAGCTCGGCAAGGGCTACCGGCCGGAGTGCGCGGCGCAGAACGGCGAGCCCGCCGAAGTGCACGAGCTCGTGTTGCTCGTCGCGCGCGAGCCCGCGGCGGCGAACGCGCGCTTCGACGACAACGCGCTCGCGGCGTTGCGCGGTGCGATCGACGACCTGTGCTTCGGGCTGCGGCTCGAGGCTCCGGCCTTCGCGAAGGTCGAGCACGTCGACGGCGCGCCGTACCTGCACCCGGGCAAGACGCTCGCGATCCGCCTCGGCGAGCACGAGCTCGGCTGGCTGGCGGCGCTCGATCCGCGGGTCGAGCGCGAGCTCGGGCTCGTCGGCGAGCAGAAGAGCGACGTCGCGCTCGCGACACTTTTCCTCGACGCGCTGCTCGCCGCGCCGGTGCGCGAGAAGATCTATCGGCCGATGCCGCGCTTCCCGGGCGTCAAGCTCGACGTCGCGCTCGCGTTGCCGGCTGCGGTCGCGGCCGAAGACGTCCGCGTCGCGATCGAACGCGCGGCGAAGGGGTTGGCGGGAGCGATCGAGCTCTTCGACGTCTACACCGGCCCAAACGTCGGCCCAGGCCGCAAATCGCTCGCGTACCACGTCCATCTCGAGTCCGACGAGCGCACCCTGACCGACCAAGACGCGCAGAAGTTCCTTCAGCGCGTCGAACGCGCGGCGACCGAGCTCGGCGGCGATCTGCGCAAGGCGTGAGCCGGCGCTCGCGCGCCGCGCGTAGCGAAAGCGCTTCCGCCTGTCCGCGCGCCCTGGGTCGAGTATCCTTGGACGGCCAACGCCGCAACCACGCGTGAAAGTCGTCCTCGTCAATCCGCCCAGCCCCCCGGAGTTCCGCGTCAGCCGAGGGCTGATGGGGGGCTTCGGCATGGCCGTCAACCCGGGGCTCTTGTACCCGCCGATCGAGCTCGCGCACGTCGCGAGCGCGCTCGAGGCCGGCGGATTCGAGGTCGCGTTGGTCGACAGCGACGCGCAAGGCCTCGATTCGCCGGCCGCGGAGGCGCGCGTCGTGTCGCTCGCTCCCGATCTCGTGCTGCTGGACAGCTCGAGCACGTCGCTCGATCGCGACCTGGCGCTCGCGCGCACGCTGCGCAAGCGGCTCGGCAAGCCGGTCGCGATGCTCGGCTCGCAGGTGACGTTCGCGCCCGACGAGATCTTCAAGGGCGGCGACGTCGACGTGGTCGTCCGCGGCGAGCCCGAGTACACCGTCCGCGAGCTCGCCCGCCGCGTGCGCGACGGCGCGCCGCTCGCCGGCACCGCAGGTACGTCATGGCTCGGCGCCGACGGCAAGGTCGTGCACGAAGCCGAGCGCGAGAAGATCGCGCAGCTCGACCAGTTGCCCTTGCCCGCGCGGCACCTGCTCGACAACGCGCTCTACCGGTTCCCGGGCGTCGACGGGCCGATCACGACGGTGAAGTCGTCGCGCGGCTGTCCATTGGACTGCTCGTTCTGCGGTTACACGCTCGCGCAGGGGCTGCGCTTCCGTTTCCGCTCGCCCGAGCACGTCGTCCGCGAGCTCGTCGAGATCGTCCGCAAGTGGAACGTGCACCACGTCATCTTCCGCGACCCGATTTTCACGACCCGCAAGGATCGCGTGCACGCGATCTGCGACGGGATCCTCGCCGAGAAGCTCGACCTCGTCTGGCAGTGCGAGACCGCGGTGAAGACGCTCGACCGCGCGCTGCTCGAGAAGATGGCGAAGGCCGGCTGTCGGCACATCTCTCTCGGCGTCGAGTCGGGCAACGTCGAGATCCAGAAGAAGCACTGCGGCGCAAAGCTGCTCGACGGCAACAAGGCGATCGACTTCGAGCGCTGCCGCGAGGTGTTCGACGCGTGCCGCGACCTCGGCATCGAGACGCGCGCGTTCTGCATGGTCGGCTTCCCCGAGGAGACGCCGCAGATGGTCGACGAGACCTTCGCTCTGGTCGAGCACTGCGATCCCGACCAAGTGCAGTTCTGCGCGGTGACCGCGTATCCGGGCACGCCGCTCTACAAGATGCTGCGCGGCGAGCGCGACTTCGACTTCGCGTTGATGACCGGCTTCCAGGCGCTCGAAGGCAATGAGCACATGACCGCCGCGCAGATCGAGAAGAAGATCCGCGAGGGCTATCGGCGCTTCTACACCCGTCCCAAGCGGCTCGCGCGCGAGTTCCGTCACCCCGGTCGGCTCGCCGGCAAGGTCGTGCGCTACTTCACGCTGTTCGCCAAGCGCGCGTGAGCGCATGCGCCGCCCCGCTAGGGCTCGTACGCTCCGCGCGGAGCAAGCGCTCCGCGTGATCGCGCCGGTTTCCGCGCGCGCGCCGACGCGCTAGGCTCGGGGCGCTCACAGTCAGGAGACGCTCGCATGTCCGAGACCGATCGCGGCCTCCCACACGGTCGGAGCTTTCCGCCGACGCCGGAGTTCCGCCAGCACAGCCGTCTGAACGACCCGTCGACGCGGGAACGGATGTACGCGGAGTCGCTTCGCGATCCGGAGGCCTTTTGGAGCCGCATCGGACGCGAGCTGCCGTGGCAACGAACTTGGGCGCGCGCGTTCGACGCGTCGGCGACCGGCTCGGCGCGCTGGTTCGTCGGCGCGCGCTCGAACGCGTCGGCGGTGTGCCTCGATCAGCACATCGAGTCGCTGTCGGGCGGACGGCTCGCGCTGATCTTCGACGGGGAGCTCGCGGAGCGCCGCACGCTGACCTTCACCGAGCTCCACGTCGAGGTCAGCCGCTTCGCGAACGCGCTCGCGGCGCTCGGGGTCGCGCGCGGCACGCCGGTCGCGATCCATCTGCCTGCGATCCCCGAACTCGTCGTCGCGATGCTCGCATGCGCCCGCCTCGGCGCGCCGCACGTCGTGGTCCCGTTCACGGTGTCCGCGGACGCACTCCGCGAGCGTCTGTGCGCCTCGAGCTGCGTGCTCGTCGTCACCACCGACGTCGACCGCGTCGGCGGTTCGGCTGGTTCGACGAAGGGGACGGTCGACGCCGCGCTCGAGCACGCGCCGACCGTGAAGCACGTCGTCGTCGTGCGTCGCGGCTCGGGCCACGTGCCTTGGAGTCACGGACGCGACCTCTGGTTCCACGATGTCGTCGCGGTGGCAAGCGACGAGTGCCCGCCCGCGTCGCTCGACGCCGACGCACCGCTCTGCGTGCTCCACGCCGCGAACGCCGACCACGGCGTCGTGCACGCGACCGGCGGCTACGTGGTTTCGGCGTACCTGTCCGCGCAGTACGCCTTCGACCTCCGCGAGGGCGACGTGTTCTATTGCACGTCGGATCCGAGCTCCGCCGCGTGGCACGCGTACGGCGTCTACGGCGCGCTCGCGAACGGCGTCACGGTCGTGCTGCACGACGACGTCTCGAGCGAGCGCGAGCCCGCGCGCCACCTGGAAGTCGCTGCGCGTCATCGCGTGACCGTGCTCTGCTCGACGGCGAACGCGCTGCGCGCGCCGGCTCGCGACGGCGGCGCAAGCTCGCGCGGGCTCGCGCTCGATTCGCTGCGGCTCTTGGGCTCGCTCGGCGCGCCGCTCGATCCCCCGACGTGGTTCTGGTACCGCGCGGAGGTCGGCCGCGAGCGCTGCCCCATCGTCGATGCGTGGCTCAGCGCGGAGTCGGGCTCGATCCTCTTCGCGCCGCTGCCCGGCCTCGACGCGACGAAACCCGGTTCGTCGGGTCGGCCGTTCTTCGGCGTCGAGCCCGCGCTCGTCGACGCGCTCGGCCGCAAGGTTCCGCGAGGCACGGTCGGCCGCTTGGTGCTCCGACGACCGTGGCCGTCGCGGTTCCTCGGCGCGTGCGGACAGCGCGGCGCCGACGCGGGAGCGCGCGCGGACTCGAGCGAGCGCTTCGACACCGGCGTGTTCGCTCGGTGCGACGCCGACGGCGACTACTGGCTCACGGAGACCACGCGTTGAGCGCGGCTCACGCCGGCTCGTCGTGCTTCCACCAGTCGGTCGAGGCGACCTGCGCGATGCCCTCGGCGTAGCTGCGCGGCTGCCAACCGAGTTCGTCGACCGCGTTGGTGATGTTGTGCTCGTGGTGGAGGTTGAAGTACGAGCTCGCGCGCCGGTCCGCCGTCGTGTCGGTGAAGAAGCCCTTCAGGAAGATCATGCGGTCCGCCCACTTCTTCGAGATGTTGCGGCGGCGGACCGTTCCGCCGGCGGCGCGGATCGTCAGGTCGATGAACTCGTTGTAGGGGATCGCGGCGGGGCCGGCGAGCTCGTACACGCAGTCGACGCCGCGCTCGAACCCGAAGAAGCGCTTGACCGCGTCGACGACGTCGTCGACGTGCACCGGGTTGATCTTCGAGACGCCGTCGTGGGGGATCAGCATCCGCCCGCCTTGCTTCGCGCACTTGCGCAGGAGCGGCGCGGTGTGCCGGTAGTCGCCGACGCCGTACACCAGCGTCGGTCGGAACGACGCCCACTCGATGCCCGAGCCGCGGATGATCTTCTCCTGCACGCGCTTGGAGTCGCGGTAGTAGCTGTAGACCGGCGCGCCGATCACCGCCGACGACACGACCCAGATGCGAAAGCCCTTGTTCGCGTGCTCCTTCGCTTCGTCGAGCAGGTGCTCGGTCCCCTTGATGTTCACTTGTTGCATCTCGACGTCGCCGAGGTGCTCGTGGGCGCTCGCGAGGTGGAGGAGCAGGTCGCAGCCCGACAGGAATCCGTCCAACGACTTGCGGTCGATCAGATCGCCGACGTGGATCTCGACCGGGCGCGGGCCCGGCTGCTCGATCGTGGACTCGCGCCCGCGTCGGGCGAGCACGCGGACGTCGTGTCCGGCCGCGGCCATGCCGCGGACCATGTACTTGCCGATGAAGCCGGTCGCGCCAGTGATCGCAATGCGCATGGGAGGTCGTCTCGAGGGGAACGCGGGATTGTATTCGCGCGCCGACGACGGAGAAAGGACGGGGAGCTGTCGCTCCGCGGGTTGCCCGGCAAAATGGAAGGATGCAAACTCCGACGGACGGCGCGCGCGCGCCTTTCGCGCTGCTCTCCGCGCTGCCGCAGGAGCTCGGCACGCTCCGCGAGCGCGCGACCGCGCGACGGCGCGTGCTCGGGCTCGAGATCCTGGAAATCCCGGTCGGCACGATGCGGGTGCTCGCCGCGGTCTCCGGCGTCGGCAAGGTCCAAGCGGCTCGCACGGCGACGATCCTGTTCGCCGAGGGCGCGCGGAGCGGGCTCTTCGTCGTCGGCACGTGCGGCGGACTGAGGCAGTCGCTCGTCCCCGGCTCGCTGGTCCACTGCACGCGCGCGGCGCAGACCGATTTCGTGCGGCTCGAAGGCAGGGAGAGCGCGCCCGATCCGCACTTGCTCGCGACGTGGCGCGAAGTCGCGCCGGGCTCGGCGGGGTGGTTCTTGACCGCGGATCGTCCGGTGCTGTCGCTCTGGCGTCGACTGCGGCTCGCGCGGGCCTTCGCCGGTCCGTGCGTCGCCGACATGGAAACCGCTGCGGCGGCGGCGGCCGCAGCGGCCGCCAAGATCCCCTGGGCCGCGTTGCGCACGGTCACCGATCGTTCGACCGAAGGCGGGCACTTCTCCTTCCGAGCGAACTTCGCCGCGCAGGCCGGCCGAGCCGCCGACACCGTGCCCGCGCTCCTGGAACGTCTTTCCGCTCTCCCGTCGTACGGTTTGCCGGTCGACGGAGCGCCTCGTTAGAGTGAGCGGTGGTCGTCGGACGAAAGCGCTCCTTTCACCGGCGGTCCCGCCGCGCCGCTCCCTCGGCGCGGACGCCCCACACCTCGGATGAACCACCCTCGACCAGATCGGCGTCGGACTTCCCTTCGCGGCGCATGAGCTCCGTAGGCACGTTCACCCGGCGGCATTTCGAGCCGCTGATGCTGTCGGCCCAGGTCCTGATCGACCTGGTGGTGATCCTCTTCGCCTGCTGGCTCGCGTACCAAACGCGCGAGTACATCGGTTGGCGTTCGCCGACCAAGCTCGAAGGTCAGTGGCAGCTCTTCTACCTGTCCGCGGCGGTGTGCCTGGTGTGCTACCACGCGTTCGGCATGTACAGCCCGATCAAGAGCCTGCTCAACATCGAGGAGTTCAAGTCGATCGCGAAGGCGACGATCGTCGCGTTCCTGGTGTTGAACGTGCTGTTCTTCTTCCTGCGCAAGACCGACGTGCCGCCGGAGGGGCCGTTCTGGTCGATCCTGGTCAAGATCCACCGCTTGATCGACATCGCGGGGAAACCGGAGCGCTTCAGCCGCTTCGCGGTCGTGTTGTCGTTCGGGTTCATCCTCGCGTTGACGCTGGTCAGCCGCTTCGTCTCGTTCAAGATCATCCAGATGCTGCACCGGCGCGGCATCGGCAACCGCAACGTGTTGATCCTCGGCACCGGGCAGACCGGGCGGCGGCTCCAGAAGAAGTTCATGCTCGTGCCGACGCTCGGGCTGAACCTGGTCGGCTTCGTCAGCGACGACGACAACGAGGTCGGCAAGCAGATTTCGCACTCGCGCGTCGTCGGCAAGCTCGGCGACCTCGACCACCTCGTGCGCCAGCACAAGATCAGCGAGGTCTTCGTCGCGATGCCCGAGTCGACGGAGGAGCGCGTCCTCGAGATCGCGGAGGTGCTCGATCGGATGGGGGTCGTCTACCACATCGTCCCGCGCTTCTATCACCTGCTCTCGCACTCGGTGCGCATCGAGACGGTCGATTCGATCCCGCTGATCACGCGCACCGACCGCCGGCCCGGCGTGGTGTTCAGCGCCGGCAAGCGCGCGATCGACCTGACGGTCGCGCTGATCGTGCTGGTGATCGGCGCGCCGTTCTTCCTGATCCCCGCGCTCCTGATCAAGCGCGAATCGCCCGGTCCGGTGTTCTTCCTGCAGAAGCGCGTCGGCCGCGACGGGAAGCTCTTCCAGATGATCAAGTTCCGGACGATGCACGCGCACATGTCCGGCGACGCGCCGAAACCCAAGTCGGGGCGCGATCCGCGGATCACCAACATCGGTCGGTGGCTGCGCCGCTACAGCCTCGACGAGCTGCCGCAGTTCCTGAACGTGCTGCGCGGCGAGATGTCGGTCGTCGGGCCGCGCCCGGAGATGCCGTTCATCGTCAACGCGTACGGTCCGCTCGAGCGCGAGCGCTTGACCGTCAAGCCCGGCCTGACCGGGCTCTGGCAGATCTCCTACGCGCGCGGCGAGGCGATCCACGAGAACCTCGAGTACGACATCTACTACATCGAGCACCAGTCGATCCTGCTCGACGTCGTGATCATCGCGCTCACCGCGTTCGCGGTGGTCAAGGGCACCGGCGCGTACTGACGCGCGGCGACAGATGAGTCCGAGCGGTCGATGAACGCGAACGGCCGAGCCGAGCTCCGGGTCCTGCACGTCATGGAAGCGACGATCGGCGGCACGCGCCGGCATCTGATCGACGTGGCGCGCGAGCAGCGACGGCTCGGCCTCTCGGTCGACGTGATCGCGTCCGCGGAGCGCGTCGCCGAGTTCCGGCGCGATCTCGCCCAGCTCGCGAACGAAGGCGTGCGCGTCGTCGAGCTCCCGATGGTCCGCGAGATCCGTCCGGGGATCGATCTGCGCCACCTGCGCGCGATCGAGCGCGAGCTCGTCGCCCGCCGACCCGACGTCGTCCACACGCATTCGAGCAAGGCCGGGGTGCTCGGACGGCTCGCGTCGCTCGAGCTCTCGATCGGCGCGCGCGTCCACACGCCGCACACGTTCGCGTTCCTCTTCCACGCGATGTTCGGTGCGACCAAGCGCAGGCTCTTCCGCCAGATCGAGCGCGGGCTCGCCGACTCGACCTCCGCGGTGATCGCGGTCAGCGAGAGCGAGGGCGAGACGATCCGCGCGTCGGGCGTGGTGCCGCCGGAGCGCGTTCGAGTCGTGCCGAACGGCATCGACATCGCGCGCTGGGTCGACGTGCCGCCGATTTCGCGCGCCGAGCTCGGCGTGCCCGACCGCGCGCCGCTGCTCGTCGTCGCGGGGCTGCTCAACGTCGCCAAGGGCCAGGACGTCGCGATCCGCGCGCTCGCCGAGCGAGAGCTCGCGTCGGCGCACCTCGTGCTCGCCGGAAACGGCGAGGAGGGCGCCGAATGGGAGCGGCTCGCGCGCGAGCTCGGCGTCGCCGAGCGCACGCATTTCCTCGGCTGGCGCGACGACGTTCCGCGGATCTTCGCGGCGGCGGACGTCGTGCTGCTGCCGTCGCGCTGGGAAGCGATGCCGTACGCCGTGCTCGAAGCGATGGCCGCCGAGAAACCGGTGGTCGCGACCGCGGTCGACGGCGCGCGCGAGCTCGTCGCCGAGGGCGTGACCGGCCGTCTGGTCGCGCTCGAGGACCCGCGCGCGCTCGCGCTCGCGACCGCCGAGGTGCTCGCGCTCGATCCGAGAAGCCGCGCTCTGCTCGGCGTCGCCGGTCGCGAGCGCGTGCTGCGCCGCTACAGCTCCGCGGCGATGGCGCGCGGGCTCGTCGCCGTCTACCGTGAGGTCGCGTGAAGATCCTGCACTTGCTCACGACGCTCGACGTCGGCGGCGCGGAGATGCACGTGCTCGCCCAGGTGCGCGGGCAAGCCGCGCGCGGCCACGAGGTGCGCGTCGCGTTCCTGAAGGGCCACGCGACGCTCGAGCGCGACTTCCGCGACGCGGGCGCGACCGACGTGACGAGACTCGCCGGGCCCGGCGCGTTGTTCGCGCTGCGCGGTCCGATGCGCTGGGCGGACATCGTGCACACGCACCTGCTGAAGGCGGACATGCTAGGAGCGGTCGCGGCGACGCTGCACGGCCGGCGTCACCGTCTGATCGCGAGCAAGCACAACGACGAGCAGGTGCTGAAGAAGCCCGCGGTGTCGTTGGTGCACGGCGTGCTCGGTCGCCTGCCGCAGCGCACGATCGTCCTCTCCGATCACGTCGGTCGTTTCGTCGCCGAGCACGGTCGCGTGCCGCTCGCGCGCCAGAAGCGCATCTACTACGGCCTCGATCCGACGCCGTTCGAGACCGCGCGGCGCGAGGCGGCTCGCTGGCGGCCCGCGCTGCGCGCCGAGTTCGGCTTCGGCGCCGACGACTTCGTGTTCGTCTGCGTCGCGCGCTTCGCGACGCAGAAGGCGCACGACGTGCTGCTGCGCGGATTCGCCGCGGCGCATCGCACGCCCGGCGGCGCGCGGCTCAAACTGCTCTTGGTCGGCGACGACCCGTTCGGCGACGGCCGTCAGCGCGCAGAGGCGGTCGCGCGCGAGCTCCAACTCGACCGCGCGGTCCATTTCGCCGGCATCCGCCGCGACGTTCCGCAGATCTACGCGGCGTGCGATGCGTTCGTGATGACGTCGCTGTGGGAGGGACTCGGCTTGGTGTTCCTCGAGGCGATGGCGAGCGGCCTGCCGGTGCTCGCGACCCGCGTCTCCGCCGTCCCCGAGGTCGTCGTCGACGGCGAAACCGGCGTGCTGGTCGCGCCGGGCGTGCCCGAGCCGGTCGCCGAGGCGATGCTCGCGCTCGCGGCCGATCCGGCGCGAGTCGCGCGGCTCGCCGCCGCCGGACGCGCGCGCGTGCTCGAGCGCTTCGGGCTCTCCCGGATGATCGACGAAACCCTCGCGGTCTATCGGGAAGTTTCGTCCAAGTAGACGCCGACCTCGGTTCAGGCAGCGGCGTCCCGCCGACGATAGACTGCCCTCCGAGCGATCGGCCTCTCGCGCGATGCCCTTTCCTTTCGACGTTCGTTCCGTCGACGAGGCTCCGACCCCGGAGCCCGCGCCCGAGGTCCGTCCCGTCAGCTATCGCGGCCCCGATCGCCGCAATCGGCCGACGCCGCGCTTCTCGCGCTTCACGTTCTTGGGCGGCCGACGCCGCAAGCCGAGGCGCGAGTCCGAGCTCGAGGGCGCGTTCGTCGACCAATACAGCGGCCGGCTCTTGGTGCTGCTCTGCTGGATCGCCGTGATGAACTCGGCGGACAGCTTCTTCACGCTCGTGCACCTCCAGAACGGCGGGATCGAGCTCAATCCCGTCGCCGGAGCGATGCTCGGACTGGGCCGGCTCGGGTTCGTGACGATGAAGGGGACGCTGATCACGATCCCGCTGCTCGTGCTGTGCCAGCACAAGAACTTCGCGATCGCGCGCGCCGGGCTCTGGCTCGCGAGCGGCGCGTACACGCTTCTGCTCGCCTACCACTTGTCGCTGCTCTGAGCGGAGCCCGGTGGAGCGCCGTCCGCGGTGCGCCTACACTGGTCGGCCCCTCCGATGCGCATCGCTCGAATCCTCACGCGCCTGAACCTCGGCGGACCCGCGCGGCAGGTGCTCGCGAGCGACCCGTTGCTCGCTCGGCGCGGGCACGTCGTGCGCGTCTTCACCGGCACGCCCGAAACGGGCGAGGGCGACCTGTTCGACACGGCGCGCGAGCTCGGTGTCGACGTAGTCCGCGTGCCGGGCCTTGCCCGCGGCCTGAACCCGGCGGGCGACCTGCGCGCGAAACGCTTCCTGGCGGCCGCGCTCGCGGAGTTCGAGCCCGATGTCGTGCACACGCACGCGTCGAAGGCCGGAGCGCTCGGCCGCAGCGCCGCGAAACGGCGCGCGGGCACCGCGTTGGTGCACACGTTCCACGGGCACGTGCTCGAAGGCTATTTCAACGGCGCTGTGTCGAAGGGCCTCGCTGTGATCGAGCGGCGGCTCGCCCGCGACACCGACCGCATCGTCGCCGTGTCGCACGCGACCGCGGACGACCTCGTGCGGCTCGGCGTCGTCCCGGAGGACAAGCTCGTCGTGATCCCGCCGGGTATCGACCTCGCGCCGTTGCTGGACATCGTGCGCAAGCCGGGCGCGCTACGGCGCGAGCTCGGCGTCGCCGATAGCGACGTGCTGATCGGCGTCGTCGGCCGGCTCGCGGAGGTCAAGCAGCCCGAGCACGCGATCGACGTGTTCGAGCTCGTGCGCGAACGCTACCCGATGCTGCAGCTCGCGTTCGTCGGCGACGGCGACCAAAGGCGCGCGGTGGAGCGGCGGATTCTCGCGCTCGATGCCGACGGGCAACGCCGCGTGCACTTGCTCGGCAACCGCGACGACATGCGCGCGGTGCTCGCGGAGCTCGACGGTGTGCTGCTGACGTCGCGCTCCGAGGGCTTGCCGGTGTCGCTGATCGAAGCCGCCGCCGCCGGACTTCCGGTGGTCGCGACGCGCGTCGGCGGCGTGCCGGAGCTCGTCGCGGAGGAGCGCACGGGCTTTCTCGGCCAGACCGTCGACGAGCTCGCGTTCGGCCTCGCGCAGGTGCTCGATCAACCGGACCGCGGCCGTGCGCTCGGCGAACGCGCGCGTATCCGAGTGCAGGCGCGGCATTCCGCGACGGCGCTCGCAGAGCGGCTCGATCAGCTCTACCGCCGAGTCCACGAGGAGCGCGCGTGCGCCTCTTGATGCTCTCCGGAGACCGCCAGGTCTCGATCGGCGAACAGGGACCTTTCCACGCGATGCAGCGCGAGTTCTCGCGCTGGTTCGAGCGCATCGACGTGCTCTGCCCGAAGCCGCCGAAGCCGCCGACCGTGTCGACGATCTGGGAGCGCGTGCACTTCCATCCGTCGCCGTCCTCGCGCGCGGGGATGCTGTCGTACCTGACGCGGCGCGGCGGCGAGCTGCTCGCGCTGCACCGCCACGAGCTGATCGTCAGCCACGACTACGGCTGGTTCTACAACGGCCTCGCTGCGGCGCGGCTCTCGCGAGCGCACGGCGTGCCGTACCTCTCCGAGATCCATCACGTGCCCGGCTTTCCGGTCGCGGCGGATTTCAAGGAGCGCATCGATCGCGTGATCGCCGAGCTGTACGTCCGTTGGGCGTCCGAGCGCGCGCTCGCGTTCCGCGTCGTCAATTCGGCTGAGATGCCGCCGTTGCTCGAACGCTGGGGCGTTCCGAGGGACAAGGTGATCGTCCTGCCGTCGCTCTACATCGACCTCGCGGTCTTCTCGCCGACCAATGAGCCGGTCGAGCCCGAGCTCGACGTCTTGTTCGTCGGCCGGATGGTCAACAACAAGGGCCTCGATCGCATCGTCGACGCGCTCGCCGAACTCGACCGTCGGGGGACGAAGACGCGCTCGCTGTTCGTCGGCAAGGGACCGCTCCGGGCGGCGACGATCGCGCGCGCGGAGCGACGCGGGCTCGACGCGCGGTTCGTCGAGTGGGTGCAGGGCGCGAGCGATCTCGCCGAGCTGTATCGCAAGAGCCGCGTCGTCGTCTGCGCGTCGACGTGCGAGGGCGGACCGCGTTTCACCGTCGAGGCGATGGCGTGCGGCACGCCGGTGGTCAGCACGGCGGTCGGGATGATGACCGAGCTGCTCCAGGACGGCGCCGCGGGCCGCTTGGTCGGCTTCGACGTCGAGTCGCTGACCGAGGGGCTCGCCGCGGTGCTCGCGGACGAACGGCGCAGGCGCGAACTCGGGCTCGAGGCGCGCCGACGCGCCGAGCGTTTCGAGTACTCGCAGATCCTGCGCGGCTACGCCGAAGGCCTGCATCGGCTGGTCGGGCTCGAGGGCGTGCGGAGATGAAGCTCGTCTTCCTGACGCAGGTGCTCGACCGCGGCGACGCCGTGCTCGGCTTCGTGCCGCGCTGGATCGAGGGTTTCGCGCGCCACGCCGAGCGCGTGCGCGTCGTCGCGCTCGAGGTCGGCGACACCCGCGAGCTGCCCGCGAACGTCGACTGGCGCGAGGTCGGCAGGCGCGGCGTGATCCGACGCTATCTGCGCTATCGCTCGATCCTGAAAGAGGCATTGGAGCGCGACGGCTTCGACGCGGTGCTCGCGCACATGGTGCCGCGCTACGCCAACGTCGCGGCGCCGTTCGTGCAGAGGAACGATGCGCGTCTCTATCTCTGGTACACGCACGGCGGCGTCGACGCGCGGCTCGAGCGCGCGGTGCGGCAGGTCGACAAGGTTTTCACCGCGACGCCGGAGTCGCTGCGCGTCGACAGTCCGAAGACCGTCGTCACCGGTCACGGAGTCGACCTCGCGCACTTCGATCCGCGCGGCGCGCGGCCGGACGAGCCGCCGGTGCTGCTCTCGGTCGGTCGCTTGACGCCGTCGAAGGATCCGTTGACCGTGATCGAGGCGGTCGCGCGACTCGCCGCGCGCGGGCGCGACGTCCGGCTCGAGTGGGTCGGCGGCGGGCTCGCAGCGGGCGACGCGGAGTACCGCGGCGTCGTCGAGCGCCGGATCGCCGAGCTCGGGCTCGCCAACCGCGTCGTGCTGCACGGCGCCGTGCCGTATCGCGACGTGCCGCGCTTCTACGCGCGGGCGACCGCGGTGGTCAATTCGAGCCACACCGGCAGCCTCGATAAGGTCGTGCTGGAGGCGATGGCGGCGGCGCGGCCGGTGTTGTCGTGCAACGACGCGTTCGCGGGCGTCGTGCGCGAGCTCGGCGCGGACGCGCAAGCGCTCCATTTCGCGAAACGCGACCCGGCGGCGCTCGACCAGGCGCTCGAGCGACTGCTTGCGCGCAGTGCGGGCGAGCGCGAGGCGCTCGGCGCGAGCCTGCGAGCGATCGTCGCGCGCGACCACGAGGTCGAGCGCTTGATGGCGCGCCTGTGCGCGGAGATGGAGCGGCCGCGATGAGCGACGTCGCGGTCGTGATCCCTTCCTGGAACACGCGCGAGCTGCTGCTCGACTGCTTGCGCTCGCTCGACGCGAGCGAGCCGCCGCCGCGCGAGGTCGTCGTCGTCGACAACGCGTCGAGCGACGGCTCGGCGGCCGCGGTGCGACGCGAGTTCCCCCACGTCGCGTTGCTCGAGAACCGCGAGAACCAGGGCTACACCCGCGCGTGCAACCAGGGCCTCGCCGCCTCCCGCGCGCCGCTGGTGTTGCTGCTGAACGCCGACGCGCGCCTCGAACGCGACACGCTCGCGGAGCTCGTGCGGTTCCTCGACCGCGAGCGCGAGTACGGCGCGGTCGCGCCGCGCCTCGAGAATCCCGACGGCACCCTGCAGCCTTCGATCATGCGCCTGCCCGGCCGGCTGACGCCGCTTTGCTTCGCGACGCCGTGCGAGCGCTGGTTCCCGCAGAACGCCGAGCTGCGGCGCTACTTCGCGCGCGATTTCGACTACGAGAGCGACGCCGACGTCGAGCAGCCAGCGGCGGCGTGCCTCTTGGTCCGGCGCGCGACGCTGGAGAAGCTCGGCGGGCTCGACGAGCGGCTGTGGCTCTTCTTCTCCGACGTCGACCTCGCCGCGCGCATCCTGCGCACCGGCGAGCGCATCCGCTACCTCGCGTCGGCGCGCGCGACGCACCACCTCGGCCGCAGCACGCGTCAGTTCGCCGACTTCCTCTCGCGGTGGCACGCCGATCGACTGCTCTACTACCGCGCGCACTTCGGCCGCGCGACCGCGTGGTGGGTCAAGCTCTGCGTCGTGTTCGCCTACGCCGACTTCGCGCTGCGGCAAGCCTGGGCGGGCGTCGTCCGCCGGCCGCACGAGCCCGTCCGTCCCGTCACGCGCGCCTTGTTCGCGTTCCTCGCGCGATGAGCACGATCCGCGAGGAGTTCCGCGAGCCGGTGCGGCGCACGTTGCGTTGGATGCTCTCGCTCCGCGACGCGCAGGGCCGCATCGTGTGCCCGGAGCACAAGGTCGAGCACACCGGCAAGAGCGCCGGCGCCGCGGTGATGGCCGCGATCCTCGGCGAGCTCGACGACGACGACACGTTGCGCGCCGCGGCGCTCCAGCAGGGCGAGCGAATGGTCGCGAACCTGGTGCGCGAAGGGACCAGCCCGTGTCACACGTTCCGGCCGGGCCGCCACGATCCGTTCAACTGCTCGAACAGCGTGATCGACGGCGGCGCGTGCAGCGACGCGCTCGCCGAGCTCGTGCACCGGCTCGGTCCGCGGATGGACGGCGAGCAGCGCGAGCGCTTCCGCGACGCGAGCTTGCTGCACGCGCGGACGTACCTGCGCTATGCGGTGCTCGACAAGGGCATCCCGGCGCAGCGCGCGTGGGGCTTGAGCGGGCTCGCGAACGCCTGGACGCTCGAGCGCGACGAGACGCTCGAACGGGCCGCGCTCGAAGCGGTCGGCGTGCTCGAAGGCATCCAGAACGCCGACGGGAGCTACCCGTACCATCCGCTCGAGTGGGGCGGCGCGCACGCGGGGTGCGGCGACGTGTCGGCGTTCTATCAATCGCGCGTCACGGGCTTCCTGCTGTTCGCGCTCGAGCGACTCGGCCGCGATCCGCGCGACGGGCTCTTCGCGGGGCCGCTCGAACGCGGGCTCGACTTCCTGCTCGCGATGCAAGGGCCCGACGGGATCAAGGCCGGGCTCGTCGAGGCGAAACCGTGGTACTGGGGCGCGACCTACGAGGTCGCGTCGAACGTCTTCGACGTCTACGCGTTCGCCGCGGGCTGGCGCGCGTTCCGGCGCAGGTCGCTCGCCGACGCCGCGCTGCGCGCGTTCCGCGCGTGGGCCGCGCACCTCGAGCCCGACGGGCGACCGAGGAGTCACTTCGACGGGCACGGGCGCACGAAGAGCTACCAGTGTCCGGTCTTCTGGGCGGCGCACGCGGAGTGGGTCGCGCGCTCGTTCGAGTTGCTCGAACAAGCCGCCGCGTCCGCGCCGAGTCTTGCGCGCACGGTCGGTCAGGGCATCGATCTGCGCGTCGGCTGGTTCCCGAACGCCGAGCTCGGTCGCCTCGAGGACGACGCGGTCGTCGCGTGGGTGCGCGGCGCGCGGCCGGGCTTCAACGTGCACCACGGCAGCCCGCACGGCGCCGGCTTGATCCGCGTGTTGCGCAAGTCGGACGGGGCCGAGCTCGTCACGCGCTGTCGCCTCGGCGGTTCGCAGGAAGCCGAATGGAACGGCAAGGCCGGACTGCCGGCGCCATTGCGCGGTTGGCGCGCGAACAAGGACGAGCTGCGCTTCTCGCTGTGGCTCGCTCGCAACCACTGGCGCGGCGAGCGGTACGGCGCCGCGCTCCGCGCTCCATTCGCGGTCGCCGCGCGCGGTCTCGTCGCGTACGCCGCGCCGCGGGTGTCGAGCGCGTTCTTCCTCGCGCCGACCGCGCGCGTGTTCGGCGATTCGATCGTGCTTACGAGCGGCGTCGCGTGGCGCGACGGCCGCCCGGTGCCGGGCGTCCTGCTCGAACGCACGTTCCAACTCGACGGCAGCGGCTTGTCGGTCCGCGAGCGACGGCTCCGCGCTCCCGCCGGGCTCGACCTCGCGTATTCGGTGCCGCGCGCCGCCCGCGACGTCGAGCGCGACGCCGACGAAGTGCGCTACCGGCTGGCCTGAGCGGGCGCGTGGGGTAGGCTCTAGGTTTCCCATGTCCCCGTCGAACGAACGATCGCCCGGCAGGCTCGCGAGCTTGCGCGCGGGCTGGAACGCCGGCCTGTTGGTCGGCTTTTGGAACGGGCTCGTCGACGGCGTCGTCGCGGCGTACCGGACGCGCACCAGCGGCGTTCTCGACGTGCTCGGCTGCCTCGCGGGCTCGGTGCTGTGCTACGCGCTGCTCTGGGTCGTCGTCCTCGGCGGCGTGAGCTTGGTGTTGCACTTTTGGCTGCGCGCGAAGGATCTGCGCGGACGGATCGCGACGTTGGTGACGCTCGGCCTCGCGCTCGCGTTCGCCGGCGAGCTCTATTGGTGGAGCCGCGAGTGGCTCTTCTACGGCGTCTCGTCCGTCGATCCGCGGCGCCTCGCGGTCGCCGCGGGTTCGCTCGTGATCGGCGCGGGGCTCGCGATCGTGGTCACGAAGCTCGCCGCGCGCGCGCCGCGCGGCGCGAAGTGGGCGCTCGCGCTCGCCGTGCCGATCGCGTGCCTTGGCGGCGTCGCGTACCTCGGCGTGCAATCGGCGAAGAGCGCCGAGCGCGGCGCGCTGAACGACCGCAATCGCGACCTGCCGAACGTCGTCTTGATCGTCGTCGACGCGCTGCGCGCCGACGTGCTCTCGTGCTACGGCCATCCGCGCGTGCAGACGCCGCACATCGATCGGGTCGCGCGCGAAGGCGTGCTCTTCGAGCGCGCGATGGTGCAAGCGCCGTTCACCTGGTCGTCGTTCGGTTCGATCCTGACCGGCAAGTACCCGCGACGGCACGGGCTCGTCAAGATGGTGCCCGGCGTCACGATGCCGCCGAACGTGACGTTGCCGTGGCACCTGAAGAACGCGAAGCGCCTCGACGGTCGAACGCTCGAAGCGGACGACTACGTGACTGCCGCGTTCCTCACCGGCACGGTGTCGCACGGCTCCGGGCTCGCGCGCGGGTTCGACAGCTACTTCGAGGCGCTGGTCGGACACGCGCTGGTCGAGGTCGAGAATCCGTGGAGCGTGTTCCGCTCCGAGCTCCTGATCTCGATCTTCCAGAACAAGCTCGCGCAGCGGCTCGACGCCGCGCAGGTCGCCGGCGTCGCGAGCGAGTGGCTCGCCGAGCACGCGGAACGCCGCTTCGCGACCAAGCTGCACTTCTATTCGACGCACACGCCGTACGACCCGCCCGCGGAGTTCCGCGACGGCCTGTGCGATCCGAAGTACGACGGCCCGATCCGCTCGTTCTGGGCCGAGCACCGCCTCGCGATCGAGCAAGGCAAGTACGTGCTGACGCCCGCCGACGTCGCGCAGATCCAGAACCTCTACTACGCCGGCGTCGAGCAGGCGGACGCGATGATCGGGCAGGTGCTCGACACGCTGGAGCGCGCGGGCGTGCTCGACGAGACGTTGGTGATCGTCACCGCGGACCACGGCGAGGAGCTCGGCGATCACGGGCTCTGGGAACACAACTGGATGTTCCAGACCAACCTGCGCGTGCCGCTCGTGATGCGCTTGCCCGGCAAGTTGCCGGCGAAGAAGCGCGTCGAGGCGCTCGTGCAGTCGATCGACATCGTGCCGACGGTGTGCGAGCTCGCCGGGATCGAGGCTCCGGGGCTCGGTCTGACCGATCCGCGCGAGTTCGTCGACGGCAAGAGCTTGGTTGCGATCGCGCACGGCACCGGCGAGCCGCCGCACCGCTACTCGTTCGCCGAGAACGGCGTGTACCTCTCGATCCAGGACGCGACCACCAAGCTGTTCGTCACCACCGAAGCGTTGACGCCGGAGGGCTGGGCCGCCGCGCTCGAAGGGCGCGCGGAGCAACCGCACTTCTACGACCTCGCCGCCGATCCCGGCGAGAAGCGCAACGCGATCCGCGAGCGGCGCGAGGACGCGGAGCGACTGCTCGCGGCGCTGCGCGAGTGGAGCGCGTCGATGCCGATCCGGCGCGACGAGCTCGTGCAGTCCGACCGCGACGCGGAGGATCTGCGGATCTTCCGCGAACTCGGCTACCTCGACGGCGTCGGCGCAGACACGCATTCGGGTGGTCACCTTCCGGACGCAGAGCCTCCGGGCGAACCCCGACCGGACGAGCCCCGGCCGGACGAACGCGAGCACAAGTGACCGCGCGATGAAGCTCGTGCTGGTCGCCAACGCGCGCATCCCGTCGCAACGGGCGCAGTCGGTCCAATTGATGCACACGGCGTCCGCGTTCCATCGCGCGGGCGCCGCGGTGACGCTCTTGACGGCCGACCGGCGCAAGAAGGTCGCGCTGCCCGAGGGCCAGGACGTGTTCTCGTACTACGGCATCGCTTCGGACGCGCGGCCGAAGCTCGAGACCGCGCCGTGCACCGACTGGGTCGACGGCGTGCCGGTGCTCCTGCAGTACTTCCCTGCGCGCGTCCAGGAGCTGACGTTCGCGCGCAACGCCGCGAAGCAGGTGCTCGAGCGCCACACGCACTCGCTCGTCTACTCGCGGGAGATCGAGAGCGCGCGCCATCTGGTCAAACGCGGCCTGGAACGCGTCTTCCTCGAGCTCCATCGCGTCCCCGGCAGCGCCACGCGTCGCCGTTGGCTCTTGGACGCCGCGCGCGGCGTGCGCGGCGTCGTCGCGATCTCAGGCGGCGTGCGCGAGGACCTGATCGCGCTCGGCGTCGAGGCCGCGAGAATCCGCGTCGAGCACGACGCGCTCGATCCGCAGCGCTTCCGCCGCCCGCCCGACCGCGACGTCGCGCGCGACGAGCTCTCGCTCTCGAAGCACGGCCCGGTCGTCGTCTACACCGGCGGTCTGCTCGCGTGGAAGGGCGCCGATCTGCTGATCGACGCGGCGCGCAAGCTCCCCGCGGTGCAGTTCGTGATCGCCGGCGGCATGGACAAGGACGTCGAGCGCCTGAAGCTGCTCGCGCACGACCTCGCGAACTTCCGCGTCGACGGTTTCCAGGCGCCGACGCGCGTGCCGCTCTACCTGGCCGCCGCGGACGTCACCGTCGTGCCCAATCGCTCGGAACCGCTGATCAGCGCGAAGTACACCTCGCCGCTGAAGATCTTCGAGGCGATGGCGCTCGGCGTGCCGATCGTCGCGAGCGACCTGCCGTCGATCCGCGAGATCCTGGAGCACGAGCGCGACGCCGTGCTCGTGCCGCCCGATTC
>JACRIN010000081.1 GCA_016220085.1 Planctomycetota bacterium | reverse complement strand
TCGCCCGGGACGAGCTGTGGATCGACGCCGGAGTCGATGTAGCTCGCGAAGTCGAAGTCGAACTCGCCGCCGCAGGTCGTCGAGAGACCGGTTTGCGTCAAGAGCTGCTTCGCATAGGGCGGCCTGACGCAGATCCAGCCCCCGGCGGTGAAGGCCTGGAAGGCGGGACCGTGGATGCTGTAGAGCAAGAGCCCCTTCGACCCGCCCGGCGCGCCGCGCACGCAAAGCGTCGGACCGCTCGGACGATCGGGTACGTCGAGATTCGACGTGTCGATGCGAGGCGCACAACCCTGCGGCGTCGTTCCGCCTCGACAGTAGTGCGACGGCTCGGCGAAATCGCGCGAGACGACGTAGATGTCCCAATCGTTGTAGGGATCCTCGGGCACGAGGTTCGAGGCGTTGCTGGAAAACGCCACCACGTTGCCATCGGCGGAGAGGCGACCGGCGATGATGCCGGCGTTCGGGAACTGACCGTGGTCGCCGAGGTCGATCTGCACCAGCGTGTCGAGCACGCGATCCCGCAGGTACGCGTTCGGCATCAGGCCGGGCTTGCCGGGCACCATGTTCGACGCCCAACTCTTGAACACGACGAAGCGAGCGTCCGTCGAGATCGCATGGTCGGTCGAGTCGTGATTGCCGCGCTTGCCGTCGAGCGTCAGCCCGGAGTTCACGTTCCGATTGGTCGCCATGTCGCGCACGTAGATGCTGCGATACCCGTGCGGACCCTGGGACGACGACAGGCCGATCCCGATGGAATCGACGGCGACGTGAGTGCCGTCGCCCGAGATCTGGACGCTCGAAACGCCGGCTTGCACGGACTCCCCGGTCGGCGTGGTGTGGACCAGCCTGACCTCGCCGGTCACCAGGTCCTTCCAGTAGGCGCGCGATTGATAGAGCTGGTGGCTGTGCGGAGGAGTCAGGTTCCGCGCGGCGCTTTCGAACGCGATCTTGGTCCCGTCGTCCGAGAGCGTGCCGGACTGGGAGGAGTTGTCGCCGATGACGCCGGCCTCGCTCGTGCTCACGATGCGAATGCTGCCGTCGAGCGCATCCCAGAGGAAGACGTCCGGCAGCCCGTTGGTGTCGCCCGGCACGAAATCGGCGGACGGGCTCATGAAGGCGACGAATCGGCCGTCGGCCGAGATGTCCGTCGCATAGGCAACGATTTTCGGCGCCGTCGAGCCTGGGAGTCGGTGACTGACGAAGGTCGTGACTCCGAGCTGTCGATCTCGGACGTACACGTCGCGAATCCAGTCGGGGTCGAGTGGATCGAGATTGGTGGCCAGGCTGTCGAAGATGACGAATCGACCGTCGCGGGAAATCCCTCTGGTGTAGCTGGAGTAGTTGGCTTGCTGCCCGGAGCTGCTCACGCTAACGCGCTCCGTCTGCTGCCCGTGCCGGTCGACGACGAACGAATCGCTCGCGCCATTCGTGTCACCCGGAACCAGGTTGGTTGCCGTCGCACCAAAGGCGACGAACTGCCCGTCCGCGGAAACGTACGCGGACTCACAGATCCCGTTGCTTGGCGAGCCGTCGTAACCGACCGACACAACCCGAGTCGTCCACCCGTCCGCTCGTTGCAATGCCGCCTCCGCCCCTGGCGCCAAGAGCGACACCGCGAACAGACTGGTCCGGAGCACCTGTCTCGTCTCAGATCTCACGGTAGGCAGCCTACGGCAACTGGACGAAATGGAAGAAACCTCCGCTGCTCTCCGATACGCTGGCCGAGCGCCCTCGGCGAATCTCCAGACTGTCGAAGGCAAACACGGTCCCCCGTCCCCCGAAGTTCGCCGCGGGCGTCGTTGGCACCGTCGGGAAGAGGGTGTAGTGAGTCCAGTCCCTTCCAGGCGACGTTCCGCTCTGGTCGGGCAACGCACTGCTTCGAACCGCGAAGTCCCTCTGCGCGCCGCGCGCGATGACATCCGCCGGAACCGTCTTGTCTCCCGGCGTTCCAGAAGCGAGCAGGTACTGCTGTGCGACAGCGGGCACGCCAAGCGCCAGGTCGACCACCGTGACGACTCCGTCGAACGGAGAATTGGGCGTGGAACCGAGCACCGCGGCGTAGTGCCGCAGGCCGGATCCACCCACCGGCGGCGGATACTGGATCGGCACGACCCATCGAGGAATGATGCGTACGGAATCCGAGACCCACGTGCCGACGCCGCGCGGCCCGTTGTCAGCGTTGGGTGAAGAGCCGATCCACGGCGTCGTCGGCGTTACCGCTGTGAACGACCATCCGGTCGCGCCGGACATCGCCGTCAACCCCTTCAACACGAGGATTTGGTTGGGGATGGAGACCACCGCGAGGTCGGCATCGACATCGACTTCGAGGTCGTGAGGCTGGTCGTCGCCGACTCCACCCCAAACCTGGAGGAAGTACATCGGATCGACCGCGGCTGGGTCGAGCGCGTAG
Organism: Planctomycetota bacterium; assembly: GCA_016220085.1. Taxonomy (GTDB): domain Bacteria; phylum Planctomycetota; class UBA1135; order UBA1135; genus JACRIN01. Next base: position 5,911 of record JACRIN010000081.1, on the reverse strand, counting down.
ACGGCGATGCCGTACGCGTTCGGGTGTGCGAAGTTGTTCGTCTTCCCGATGAACACCGCCCGGTTGTTCGTGACGCGGACCGAATCCGCCTGAAGGCGGTACTCCTTCTCCACGGCCTGCGACGGGCCATCCGCCTTGAGGCATGCACCCGTCGCGAGATCGTACAGCCCGATCGCCCAATTCGCAGAGACGACGGCGAGCGTACCGTCCGGCGTGATGTCGACATCGTGGTGTTTGTAGGGCGCGGTACCGAGCGCCGCATTCAGCTTGTGCCCCGCGCCGCCGCCGTTGATGATCACCGGTGGATTCGCCGTCAGGTCGATGATGTAGACCCAGACGCTTCCGTTCGGGTATTGCGGTTGCCGCATCGTGACGATCGCCCGAGTGCTCGTCACCGCGATCGAGTCTGCCGCCTCATCGGCGTACTTGGCTCCACCGGCACTGCAGTCGAAGCTCGCGACCAACTGCGCCGCGGCACCGGTCAGCGAGATGACCTCGATCCCGTTGAAGTGGTTGACAACGGCCAAGTCGCCGTCAGGCGTGATCTCGACGTCGCCGACGATGCCGGCGCCGAAAGTTCCTCCGTTGATCACGAAACGACCCATGCAAGGGATCTCACTTGGCGCGGGAGGCGTCAAGTCGAGCACGTCGATGTAGGTCGTGAATCCAGTCGACCCGACGAGAACGGCGCGTTCATTGGTCACGCGCACGCAGTCGGACGCGGTGTCCGGCGCTCCCCACCCGTAGCCCTGGCTGGTGCAACTGGCGCCCAGCGTCCGTTTCGCGCCCGCAGTCGTGTCCCAGACCGTGATGGTGTCCCCTTCATGCGAATCGAACCCCGGCGTCGCGCTTCTGACGACACACAGGGCGCCGTTCGGCGTCACTTCGAGGTCGTAGGGCACGACGTCATTCGTGGTGCCTTCCGTGGTGAACGTCGCTTGCGCCCATCCGACTGCCGCGAGTCCAGTCACAAGTGCGCAGGAAGCGAGCAGCTGCAGGAAGCGAGCAGCTGCAGGAAGCGAGCAGGTGCAGGAAGCGAGCAGGCGAAACGCGAGGCTTCATGAGGTCTCTTTCGTCGGGAGAAACAAAAAGAGGGCGCCCACGTGATGTGGTGCCGCAACCAGTCGATTGGATTCCATACCGGGCGTGCGAGTAGCGCTATGGTCCCGAGTGCGTAGAGAGTCGTGCGGCACTCCCGCGGCGCGAAACGATTTCCCGCAGAGTGCGCGGCTCAACGACAACTCCGTTGACGACCAGGCGCCGGAGATGAGCGACTGCTCCTTCGGCACACTCGACGAGCGCCAGGTGACCGTGAGCGCCGCCTGCAACGTCGACCCCACGTCGCGCGCACCGTCAAGACGCGTCGAATCGCGGCGAAGCCGTCCGGCGCGCCCCGACTCCGGTTCAGGCCTCGAGCAACGCGAGCTCCTCGTGCCGCGCTCCCCGCTCGGGATCCGCGACCGCGAACTTGCCGCCTTCGAGGCTGACGCCGGCGAAGCGGCCGGCGAGGTCGAGCACGTAGAACTGCAGGTTGAAGCTCGGGCGGCCGTCGGCGCGCACGAGCTCGGGTTGCCACTTCGAGAGGCGCTGCGCTTGTCGCACGACGCGACGCAACGCCTCGCGGCCCGCGTCGAGCGGCGTCGCGCCCTGACGCAGGAGCTCGACGATCGCGAAGCTGCCGTTCGCGAGGATCGACGCCTCTCCGCGGCCGGTCGCGCCCGCGCTGCCGCACTCTTGGTCGCAGTAGAGCCCGGCGCCGATGATCGGCGAGTCGCCGACGCGACCGGGGATCTTGAACGCGAGGCCCGACGTCGTCGTGCAGCACGCGATCTCGCCGCGCGAAGACAGCGCGGACACGTGGATGGTCCCGGTCGGACGCTTCCACGGCGTGGGCGAGGCGTCCGAATCGGCGACGATCGAGCGGACGGGACCGAGGTTGGCCGTGCGGTGCCCATCGCGTGCAGCGAGCCAGTCGTCCTCCTTGCTCAGGTTCTCCTTCCACTCGAGCCACGCCTTGCGCGAGGCTTCGGTCAACAGCTCGACGTGCGGGAACCCGTGCGCGCGCGCGAACTCGTACGCGCCTTTGCCGACGAGCAGGCAGTGATCGGTGCGCTTCATCACGAGCTTCGCGACTTCGCTCGGGTGCAGGATGTTCTCGATGCACGCGACCGCGCCCGACTTGTGCGTCGGGCCGTACATGCACGCGGCGTCGAGCTGCACGACTCCGTCCTCGTTCGGCAGGCCGCCGAGTCCGACCGATTGGTCCTCGGGGTCGGCCTCTTGCACCTTGCACACGTCGACCGCGACGTCGAGCGGATCGCCGCCGGCGGCGAGCTCCGCGTAGAAGCGTTGCATGCCGTCGAGCGCGGTGGCGCTGCCGATCAGCACCGGGAAGCCCGTGCGCGGCGCGTTCGCGCGCGCGGCCGGCGCCGCGAGCGGAACGGAGGTCGTGCGCTCGAACTAGCGCTCTTGCTCGGCGCTCGACGCGCAGGCGAGCGCCCACGCGGCGGCGCCTCCGCCGAGCAGCGTGCGACGATCGAGGTGGGACGGAACGGCTCGGGGGTCGGTCATGGGTTCGAACTCGTCGGAGGTGGCAGTCGCAAGCACTCGGTGCGGAACCAATGGCGCGCACCGACGAACCAATCGCGCCAACCGCTCGCGAGCGCTTCGTCCTCGACCTTCGCGGCGGCGCGCGTGCGCACGAGCAGCTCTTCGTTGAGCGTATCGAGGTAGCGCTGCAGGTCCGCGGGCCGCGGATCGGCGAGCGCGAGCGCCGTCGCGAGGATCGCGCACGCGGTGCGGCGCATCTCGGCGGAGTCGACGTGCTCGAGGCGATCGAGGCTCGTGTGGTACGCGAAGTCGGTGAAGTGCCAGAAGAGCGCCGCGGGGATGCCGCGCGCGATCAGGATGTCGTGGTCGGAGCCGCCTTCGTACGGGTGCTCGGCGGTCTGCCAGCCGCCGTCGATCGCGGCGACGTCGAAGAGCGCGCAGCGCGCGACGATCGCGACGCCGTTCGGCGCGAGCGTCGCGGGCTCGACCGCGCGCGCGCCCCACGGCGTGTGCTCGTCGGGAGGCAACGCACAGATCGCGGCGGGATCGGGCATGCGCTCGAGCAGCGCGATCGCGCCGGTGCGTTCGTGCGACTCGCCGGTCATGTCGGACGAGAGGCCGGCGACCGGGACCAACGTCGTGTGGTCGAGCCACGCCGTCGTCTGGCGGAACTCGTCGCCCCACAGGAAGACCAGCGTGCGCGACGGCCGAGGGAGCTCTCCCGCTTCGATCGCGGCGGCGAGCGCGAGCGCGGATTCGACGAGCCCCGCGACGCCGCTCGCGTTGTCGCACGCACCGGGCTCCTGCACGTGGCTCGCGACGACGACCGCTTCGTTCGGGCGATCGGAACCGGTGACGCGCGCGACCAAGGTCCGCAGCTTGCGCGAATCGAAGCGCACGTCGGCGCGGAACGCGAGCCGGGTGCCCGGCGCCGTGCTGCACGCGCTCTGGATCGCGAGGAACGCTGCGGGCGAGATGCGCGCAACCGGGATCGGCGTGCCGAACGGCACGGTCGAGAACTGGATCGCGCCGAGCTCGCGACGCTCGCCCCGCGGATCGGAGTTGTAGGACGCGAGGTAGCTCGAGACGACCGCGAGCGCGCCGAGCTCGTGCGCGCGCTTGAGCACGCTCGCGACCGGCGCCGACGACGTCACCAGGATCTCGCCGGGGTCGAGCCCCTCCAGCCCGAGCGCGACCGGCCCGACGACGTCGCACGACGGCGCGTGCACCGGCAGCATCACGCGATCGACGCTCGCAGCGTCGTCGAAGGAGTGCAGCACGTGCTCGGCGCCGTCCGCGCCGACCGTCCCGTCCGCGCCGACTGCCCCGACCAGCGAAAGTCGCGCGCCGAGCGGCGTCCAGGCCTGCGCGGCGACGTGGCCGTCCTCCATCCAACCGCGGGCTTGGAGCTCGCTCTCGAGCAGCTCGAGCTCGAAGCCCGGCGTCGAGCCGAACCCGCCGGCGCGCAAACGCGCTTCGAGGTGCGCGAGCACCGTCTCGTAACCGTCGTTCGCCGGCGCGCGATAGAAGCCGTCGATGAAGCGCACGTCCTCGAACGCGCGCGCCGGATCGAAGCGCGCGTGGAGCGGCGCGACGAAGCGCGCGGGTCCGCTGTCGCCGGTGGTCACCGGCGGGCCCGCGTGGTCGCCCGCCATCAGCTTCGGACCGGGCGGGACCGAGCGAATGAACTCCTCGGGGATCCGCGGCGCCGAATCGCAAGCAGCGAGCAGCGCGCAGAGCAACGCGAGTCCGAGCCGGCTCGTGCGTCGCGCGCGTCCGTGTCGTGAGCTCTCCATCCGCTCCTCCTGCCGCCGCTCGGCGGCCGGCCTCAGACCAGGTACTTCTCGATCAACAAGCCGAGGCGCGTGCGCGCCTCCGGCGGGATGCGATCCTTGGCCGTCATGATGGCGAACTCGAGGGCCTTCGAGCAACCGCACGTGCGTTGCGCGGCGAACAGCGGCACCGCCGCCTTGATCACGCTGCGCGCGTTGCCGATGTTCTTGTGCATCACCGCGAGGATCGCTTCGACGGTGACGTCGTCGTGGCTCTCGTGCCAGCAGTCGTAGTCGGTCGCCATCGCGAGCGTCGCGTAGCAGATCTCCGCTTCGCGGGCGAGCTTCGCTTCCTGCAGGTTGGTCATTCCGATCACGTCGACGCCCCACGAGCGGTAGAGCTTCGATTCGGCGCGCGTCGAGAACTGCGGGCCTTCCATGTTCACGTACGTGCCGCCGTCGTGAGCCTTGACGCCGACCTTCGCCGCCGCGCCGAGGAATACCTTGCGCACGTCGTGGCACACCGGATCGGCGAACATCACGTGCGCGACGACGCCGCCCTCGAAGAACGTGTCGGGGCGATGGCGCGTGCGATCGATGAATTGATCGATCACCACGAAGTCGCCGGGGTGCACGTCCTCGCGCATCGAGCCGACCGCGGAGATCGAGAGGATGCGCGTGACGCCGAGCTTCTTGAGCCCCCAGATGTTCGCGCGGAAGTTGATCTCGGACGGCGAGATGCGATGGCCGCGACCGTGGCGCGGCAGGAACACCATCTTCACGCCGTGCAGCGTGCCGCAGATGTACGCGTCGCTCGGGCTGCCGAACGGCGTCGAAAGCTGCACCTCGCGCACGTCGGTCAGTCCGTCGATCTCGTACAGACCGGAACCGCCGATCACGCCTACGACCAGTTCTTCGCTCATCGTCTTCCTTGGGGGCTCGCCGCGCCGGACGGGCGGGTCATCTTAGCGGGCGATCGCCGCCCGAACGCTCGTCGCGACCGTGTCCGAAGCCGCGCGGCTTGTACCCGCCACCGCGGAACGGACGGTTGGAACCGCCGCGGTCGTCGCCGCCCGAGGGACGCGGGCGATCCTCGCCGCGCCCGCGATCGTCGCGTTGGAACGGACGGTCGCCTTGATACGGGCGTCGGTACGGACGGTCGCCGCCGTGGTGGGACGAGGACGAGGACGAGCGGTACGGGCGATCGCCGCCCTGGTAGCCGCCGGAGAAGCCGCGACCGCGCGAGTCGTCGCGCTGCTGCGGCCGGTCGCCTTGGTACGGACGACGGTACGGACGATCGCCGCCGTGGTCGCCGCCTCGATCGCCAGCGCGATCATCGGGACGCGGACGATACGGACGCGCGCCGCCGCGATCGTCGGAGCTCGAGCGGTACGGACGCGAGCCGCTTTGGAAGCCGCCGTGCCCGCGCTCGTCGCCGCTGCGTTGCGGGCGGTCGCCCTGGTACGGCCGCCGATACGGGCGGTCGCCGCCTCGATCAGCGCCTCGGTCCCCGCCTCGATCAGGGCTGCGATCGAAGCTGCGATCGTCGAGGCGCGGACGATACGGACGCGCGCCGCCACGGTCGTCGG
>JACRIN010000079.1 GCA_016220085.1 Planctomycetota bacterium | reverse complement strand
TAAACCCCGCCCCCCCCCCCCCCCCCCCCCGGCACCGCTGCGACCCGCGCGTTCTCGGTCGCGCGCTCAGACCTTCCCCGACGCCGCGCGCGCCGCCGCCGCGACGTCGCTCCGGTTCCGCCACGCGACGCAGGCGAGCACCAGCGCGCGGCGATCGATCGGCTTGCTCAGGAAGTCGTCGCAGCCCGACCGCAGGCAGCGCTCGCGATCGCCCGCCATCGTGTGCGCGGTCAGCGCGATCACCGGCAGAGCGCAGCCCGCCTCGCGCAGTCGACGGGTCGCGTCGTAGCCGTCGAGCTCGGGCATCTGCATGTCCATCAGGACGAGATCGAACTTCGCGCGATCGGGCTCCTCGCCGAGCACCGCGTCGACCGCGCGGCGCCCGTCGTCGACGACGGTGACCTCGGCGCCGGCGCGACGCAGGTGGAGCGCGATCAAGCGTTGGTTGTCGCGCCCGTCCTCCGCGAGCAGGATCCGTGCGCCGGCGAGCGGCCGTTCCGTGTCGCGCGCGACCGAGGCTGGGGCTGGGGCGGCGTCGCTCGAACTCGCGGCTGCCAATGGGCTCGCTGCGCTCGTGCGACTCGACGGACTCGTCGGCAGCGGTCCGGCGACCGCGTCGAGTGCGATCTCGTTCGAGGTGAACTCGAGCTGCGCGACCGGTCCGAGCGGAAGCGTCAACGTGAACACACTGCCGCGGCCGGGCTCGCTCGCGGCGACGAGCTTGCCTCCGATGCACTCCGCGAGGTGTGTCGAGATCGTCAGGCCGAGCCCGGTGCCGCCGAAGCGTCGCGCCATCGTCTCGTCGGCTTGCGCGAACGGGCGGAACACTCGCGCGAGCTGCTCGGCGTTCATGCCGATGCCGGTGTCTTCGACGGCGAAGGCGAGCGACGCGTCCGCGGCGTTCTTGTCGACTCGCACCCGCAACGTGACACCACCCTTGTCGGTGAACTTGATCGCGTTGCCGACCAGGTTGATCAGGATCTGCCGTAGTCGCAACGGATCGCAGGGGATCGAGCGCGGCAGCGCGGTCTCGACGATGCGCTCGAACGCGATGCCCTTCGCTCGGGCGCGAACTTCCATCAGGCAACCGAGATCGTCGACGACGCGGCGAGGATCGACGTCGATCCGCTCGACGGTCATCGCACCGGCCTCGATCTTCGAGACGTCGAGGATGTCGTTGATGATCGCGAGCAAGTGCTCGCCGTTGCGGTGGATCGTCTCGACCGCGGCCGCGCGCTCGGCCGCGCTCTCGGCGCCGCCGTCGCGCAGGACTTCCGCGTAGCCGAGGATCGCGGTCATCGGCGTGCGCAGCTCGTGGCTCATGTGCGCGACGAACTGGCTCTTCGCGCGGTTCGAGACCTGCTCGGCGAGCGAGCGGGCGCGCTCCTGCGCCAGCGCGGCGGTCGTCCGACGGTCGCGCTCGCCGTGGGCGAACGCGATCCACGCGATCGAGGTGACCACGCCGAGCCCGAGCGACAGGACCGCGAGCATCGCGAGCCGGCGGTCCCCCTTCTCGTTCTCGCGGCCCGCCCATTCGATCAGCGCGTCCTGCGCGCGCTGGTTGCCGGCGGCGTAGAGCTCCTTGTCGCGAGCGTACGCCTCCCCGTCGAGCACCGCGCGCGCCTCGGCGCGGCGTCCCGCGGCGACCAGCTCGAACGCGTGGGTCTCCATCGCGACGAGCCGCACGTTGGCGGCATCGGTGTCTTCGCCGACCTCTCGATCGAAGAGCAGCGGCGCGAGCTCGCGCAGACCCACGATCGCATCGTCGAGTTGCGTGACGTGTGCGTCGTAGCGCGCTTGCCAGCGCGGTTCACCGGTCGCGGCGGACATGCACGCCGACATCGTCAGCACCTCGTCGAGGTAGCGGATCTGCGCGGTGAGCGCGTGCACTTGGTGTTCGCGCGCCGCGAGCTCGCCGGTGCGCTCGTACGCGAGCTGGATCGTCAATCCCGCGCTCGCCGCGAGCAGCAACGACGCGCACAGCGCGACCACGAGCGCGAGCTTCGGCAGCACGTGGCGCGCACCCGTGGTGCGATCGTCGCTCGGCGGGAAGTGCGGAGCGAGTTCGGGCGCGGAGCTTTCCATGGGGAATGCCGTTCACCGCTGCGGTGCGGCGCGGCAACGCTATCGGCGGTGTCGGCGCCGCGAGTGGATCGGGACACCGTTTCAGCGCGGAGCCGACGCGGAAGGCTTTTCCAGGTCGGCATCGCTCGCTCCGTTGAGGACGACGACGAGCAGCGCGAGGCACGCGAGCGCCGCCGCCGCGGCACCGAACCAGAACGGAGCCGCGTGGCCGACCTCGTCCCAGAGATAGCCCGCTGCGACGCTCGCGGTCAGCGTCGCGAAGCCGACTCCCATCCGATACGCGCCGATCGCGGTCGCCTTGAGCTCGCTCGGCGCTGCGTCGGCGATCAACGCGCTCGCGACGCCTTGCACGAGCCCCATGTGCACCCCGTAGAGCGCGAAGAGCCACCACAAGTGCGCGCCGCCGAGCGCTGCGAACCCCGCGTAGACGCCGACGAACAGCACGAGCCCGAGCGCGATCATCCGCTTGCGCCCGACGCGATCGCTCAACGCTCCGGCCGGGTACGCCGCGAACGAGTACACGAGGTTGTAGAGCGCGTAGGCGAGCACGACCGTCGTCGCGCTGAAACCCTGGTCCTTCGCGCGCAGCAAGAGGAACGTGTCGCTCGAATTGCCGAGCGCGAAGAGCCACAGCACTCCCGCGGTCGTCCAGAAACGCGCGGGCAAGTCGCGGAAGCGCGCTGGGGCGCGGGCGGAGCTCGTCGCGCCTGCGGTGCCTGACGTGCCCGCCGCGGGCTCGCGCAGCGTGAACGTGATCGCGACCGCGATCAGCGCGGGCACCGCGGCGAGCGCGAAGATCAGTCGGTACCGATCCCCGAGCCACGCGAGCAATCCGAGCGCGCAGAGCACGCCCACGAACGCACCGGCGGTGTCCATCGAGCGATGGAATCCGTAGGCGCGCCCGCGGTGCTCCTTCGCGACGACGTCGGCGATCAGCGCATCGCGCGGCGCCGTGCGCACGCCCTTGCCGATGCGATCGAACACCCGCAGCGCGAGCACCGCCGGCCATGCGTAAGCGAGCGCGAGCAACGGCTTCGACAGCGCCGAGAGCGCGTACCCGAGCCGCACGAACGGCACGCGCTTCTTCAGGCGATCGGATCGGACGCCGGCGACGCCGGAGGTGAAAGCCGCGGTGCCCTCGGCGGCGCCCTCGATCCAGCCGAGCGCCTTGCCCGGCGCGCCAAGCGTCTCGCTGACGAACACCGGGATCAGCGGGTAGAGCATCTCGCTCGCGACGTCGACGAGGAAGCTGATCCACCCGAGCCGTCGCACGGTCGGCGGCAGCGGCGACGCGTCCATCGGCGGCTTCGCGGGCTCGTTCACGCGCGCATCGTACGCTCGCCGCCTGATCCGCGATCTCCGGCGGACGGCCGACCACCGGCGGACTGGGAGCTCACCGACGGATCAGCGATCGCGGGCGGGTCGGTGAGCTACGCCAGCTCGGCGACCACGGCCATCCGGAGATCACCAGCACGTTCGCGATCGACGGTGGAACGCGCGAAGCCGTCGTTCGACGCACGACGGGGCTACTCGACAGGCATAGAATCGCCCGCTCTCTCCAAGGAGGTCCCGCCGTGGTATTCGCCCTGCCCGCCGTTCTGGTCACTTTCACGCTCGTCGCTTGCCAGGCGGAGAAGAAGCCCGCGCCGCTGCCCAAGGTGCTCTTCCTGACGCACTCCGCCGGCTTCGTGCACGACGTCGTCAAGCGCCCGAGCCCGAACGAGCTCGCGATCGCCGAGCGCGCGTTGATCGAAGCCGCGCGCGGCCGCTACGACGTGCGCTGCACGCAAGACTGCTCGGAGATCACCGCGGAGACGCTCGCCGGGGTGCAGGCGGTGTGCTTCTACACGACCGGCGAGCTGCCGATCAGCGACGCGGGCAAGAGCGCGTTGATGACCTGGCTCCAGAACGGCGGCGCGTTCGTCGGTCTGCACTGCGCGACCGACACCTTCTATCAGTACCAGCCGTACGTCGACATGATCGGCGGGCTCTTCAACGGCCACCCGTGGCACCAGCCGGTGCGCGTGCTCGTCGAGGCGAACGATCACCCGGCGACCGCGAAGCTCCCGAACCCGATCGAGATCACCGACGAGATCTACCAGTTCAAGGATTGGCAACGCCATCCGCTGGAGGTGCTGCTCGCGCTCGATCCCTCGTCGGTCGAGATCGTCAAGGGCGCGCGCGCCGACGGCGACTACGCGGTGTCGTGGTGCAAGCCGTGGGGCCGTGGCCGCGTGTTCTACACGTCGCTCGGCCACCGCGAGGAGGTTTGGGCGAACCCGGTGTATCGCGAGCACGTGCTCGGCGGCCTCGAATGGGCGCTGCACGGCCCCGACTACTCCGCGCATGCGCCGAAGCGTGCGACCGTGCTCTTCGAGGGCAGGAATCTCGACGCGTTCGCGACACGCGACGGCGCGGCGGCGAAGTGGAAGCTCGCCGACGGCTACGCGGAGGTCCCGAACGTCGACGGGGGCGGCGACATCGTGTCCAAGGCGACGTTCGGCGACGCGCTCTACCACGTCGAGTTCCGTGCGCCCGACATGGGCGTGGGAGCGAAGGGCCAAGAACGCGGCAACAGCGGCGTGTACCTGCAAGGCCGGTACGAGCTCCAGGTGCTCGATTCGTTCGGTGTGAAGCCCGAGCTCGGCGACTGCGGCGCACTCTACGGCAAGAAGGTGCCCGACGTGAACGCGTGCAAGCCGGCGGGCGAGTGGCAGAGCTACGACATCCGCTTCATCGCGCCGCGCTTCGACGCGAACGGCGCGAAGACAGCGAATGCGCGCATGTCGGTGTGGCAGAACGGCATCCCGATCCACAGGGACGTCGAGCTCGACGGCCCGACCGGCGGCGCGATCGGCGAGGCGGAAGCGTCGACCGGCCCGCTCTTGCTGCAAGACCACGGCAACCCGGTGCGTTACCGCAACGTCTGGGTGCGGCCGCTCGAGGGCTGAGCCGAGTCGCGCGGCTCAGCGCGCGCGCGGCCCGAGCTTCGCGATCGCGGCGGCGACGATCTCGGGATCGAGCGCGAGCTCGAAGCGTTGCTCGTCGCTCGTGTCGAGCACGCGGAGCTCGAGCTTCGGCGTGCTCAAGGTCGTCCGCGCGCCGCGGTCGTCGGCGACTGCGGTTGCGACTCGCCACCAGACGACGTAGGTGCCGGGGCTTCCGAGCGTCGCGCGCGCGACCCCGTCGCTTCCGAACACCGCGATCGGCCGGCCTTCGACGCGCTCGATCCGCGCGGACTCGGCGTCGCGGCGGAGCACCGCTTCGAGTCGGAAGTCGCCGGCGGGGAGCGATGCCGAGCTCGCGAGCGCGAGCCGCACGTCCAGTCCGGGCGCGAGCCTCACGGTGGTCTCGCGCGTCGTCGTGGTCAGCTCTTGCGTGCGTCTTCCGGGCGCGCCGACGACCAAGTCGACGCTTTCGGCGTTCGTCAGCACGCGCGCGAGGCCGTCGACGATCGGAGCTTCACGCCAGTCGTCGGAACTGCCGGTCGCGCGCGACACAATGGTCCCGCGCGCGATCGGCGCGTCGCCGTCGCCGAACACGCGGCACGTGAACTCGTCGATCCGACCGCGCAGGTCGACTGCGAGCAGCCGCGGATCGGGCTCGCGCGCCGCGACGCGCGCGCCCGCGATCGTCAACAATGCTCCCGGGCCGCGCAGGCGGTACTCGAAATCGTAGGTGCCGGGTCGAAGGTCGCTGAAGTAGTACTGGAGTCCGCCGGACGGTTCGAAGGACGTGACGACCTCCGCGGAGACTTCGGAACCGTCCGCGCGGCGGGCGACGACCGCGAGCTCGTGATCGTTGACTCCCGGATCGACGAGCAACGCGCCGGTGAAGTTCGCGGCGCGGTCGAGCGCGAGCTCCAGTCCTTCCGTGCCGACATCGACGCGCACCGGCGCGAGCGGGAGGTAGCGACCGTCCCGGACGTAGACGCCGGTGAAGTCGCGCGTGAGCCGGCCGCGGAGCTCGAACCTGCCGTCGGCGCGGGTCCGAGTGTCGTCCGTCTCCGGCGAGCCGATGAACGGATCGGAGGACGGGTCGTCGGAAATCCGCCACGCGACCACGTTCGCGCCGACGACAGGTTCACCGGCATCGTCGATCACTCGACCGCTCGCGATCAACGGCGGGCGCGACAGCGTCACGTCGCCGAGATCGTGGCGGCCGGGCGCGAGCTCGCCGTCGAGCTCGACGTCGGCGTCCGGCGCGTCCGGGCCGACCGGCAGCTCGAGCGCGAACGTGATCCGCCGCATGCCTTCGCCGGTCCACGACTCGGGCAGCGCCACCGCGATCGTGGCGGCGGAATCGCTCTTCACGACGAGCAGGTATCCCCAGCTTCGTCCATCGCTCTCGAAGCGCGGCGTGACGCGGATGCGCCGGTCGGCGAGCGCGCGCCCCGCATCGTCGAAGAGACGGGCGACGAGGATCGGCGCGTCGTCCGGAGGCGCGAGTTCGAGGCGCACGTGCTCGTCCGGTTTCGTCGGTCCGGCGCCGTCTGTCTCGGGAATCGCTTCGCCAAACTCGGTTGCGACGCGTGCGCGAAGCTCGAACCCGAGCCCGACCAACGGGAACTCCGCGACGCCGGAGCTCGTCGACGCTCGCAGCGGACGCGTGTAGTCGCTTTCGAGCGCGAGTTCGACTTCCCGCGCGAGCGGCTCGAGCTCGCCTCGGGCGTCGCGCAGCGCGACGGAAACCGAGCCGGTCGGCGGCAAGTCGAAGCGAAGCGGCTCGCCGCCGAGTTCGGCGCTCGTCACCCAGCGCTCGAGCGGCGGATCGAGCAACGCTTCGACGTGGAGCACGCACTCGTGGTCCGCGCCGCTCCCGACCAGCGTGGACGCGTGAGGGAGTACCGCAAGTCCGTCCTCCGCGCGCGTGACGCCGCTGACCGTGATCGGTCCGGCGCCGGATCCACCGCTCGCGCGACTCGCGTGCAGACGAACGACCACACCGCCGCGCGGACTCCCGTCGGCGTCGAAGACCTGTGCGCGGAGCTCGGTGTCGCGCGCGAGCTCGATCACCAACACGTCTTGGTCGCGGAGATTGCTCTCTCCGCTGGCGGCGCCGTCGCTCGCGAGGACCCAAGCGAGCGGCTGCACGGAGGCCTCCGGTCGCGGTACGCGCACCTCTCCGTGCTCGTCGGTGCGAAACGTGCGTCCGATCTCGTCGGCCACGCGCTCGCGCAGCGCGCGGTCGAACCAGAGCCACGGCGCCCGGCCTTCCGCGGCGCCGCCGTCGAGCCAGAGCACTCGCGCGTTCGCGACCGGCGCTTGCGTCTCGGCCTGGACGACGCGCACGAGCACGCCGTCGTCGACGGACGGCGGCGCTGCGACACCGACCCGTTGCGGAGCCTCGGTCGCCGTCGCCGCCGGCTCGATCGCGACCGCGCGCGCTGCCGCGGCGTCACCCGCGACCTCGGTCGGCTTCGTCGCGCTCCTGGGAGCTGCGGCGCGGAACACGTACACCGACGCCGTCGCGAGCGCGAGCAGGAGCGCGACGAGGAAGAGCTGTCGGCGGTGAGGCATGGCGCACCGTCGGAGCCCGGTGCGCCCGCGATCCTACATCGGCACCGGGCGGCTTCGCGCGCGCGTCGGCGTCGTCGGCTCGCCATGGCTTCGCGGACTCGACGATGCTCCGCCGGCGCGCGCGGCTGGGCTCAGGGCTCGCTCGCCGCCGGCTTCGTCTCCGGGCGCCGCAACAGGGACGCGAGCACCGAGAGGCCGAGGATGCCGCCGATCACCGCGAGCGACGCGCCGACCGGGACCTTGTACACGTCCGCGAGCAGCATCTTGCCGCCGACGAAGACCAGCACGAGCGCGAGGCCGAGCTTCAGGTAGCGGAACTTGTGGATCACGCCCGCGAGCAGGAAGTAGAGCGAGCGCAGGCCGAGGATCGCGAAGATGTTCGACGTGAAGACGATGAACGGGTCCTGCGTGATCGCGAAGATCGCGGGGATCGAGTCGACCGCGAACACGACGTCGGTCGCTTCGACGACCAGCAGCGCGAGGAACAGCGGCGTCGCGACGAGCTTCGCGCCTTCGCGCGTGAAGAACCGCTGCCCGTCGAGGTGGCCCGTGACCGGAAAGAAGCGCCGGAAGAGCCGCACCACCGGATTCGAGGCCGGGTTGTAGTGGAGGTCCCGCGCGAGGAGCAGCTTGATGCCCGTCAGCACGAGGATCGCGCCGAAGACGTAAATCGCCCAGTGGAACTTCGCGAGGAACGCGCCGCCGACCACGATGAAGATCGCGCGCATCAAGAGCGCGCCGAGGATGCCCCAGAAGAGCACGCGGTGCTGGAGCGCGTTCGGGATCGCGAAGTACGAGAAGATGACGACGAAGACGAAGATGTTGTCGACCGACAACGCCTTCTCGATCACGTAGCCGGTGGTGAACTCGAGCGCGCGCTCGGGGCCGTACCACACGTGCACGCCGGCCGCGAACGCCGCGGCGAGCGAGATCCACACCGCGCTCCAGATCGCGGCCTCCTTGAGCGAGACCGCGTGCGCCTTGCGATGGAACACGCCTAGGTCGAGCGCGAGCATCGCGAGCACGAACACGAGGAAGCCACCCCAGAGGAGCGGCGAGCCGATGGATTCGACGACGGCGAGGGGCATGGCGTGGAGCTCGGGCCGCGATCAGCGGCGACGCGGCGTGCGCGCGCGTTCGGGGAGGAGCTGTTGGTGCTGACGGTTGTGACCGTGGCTCTTGTCGAGCGCGCGCGCGATCGCGCGCCCGATGCGGTCCGACGCGCGATCGATCGCCGCGCAGAGGTTCGAGTCGGAGTCGGTGACCATCAGCGTCTTCAGGCGCCGGCCGCGGACGCGCAAGGAGACGAGCTTGTCGATGCCGCCCTTCGGGCCGTTGAGGTCGGCGAGGCGCGCCCAGACGTGTCCGACTTCCTCGCCGAAACGGCCGAGAGCGACCGTCAGGCGTCGCTCGAGGTGCTCGCGGAGCGTCGGAGTGGCGATCAGTCCGTTCCAGTGCACTTGCAGCTTCATGGTGGGTCTCCGTGGAGGTGGTTGGCGAACGGCTCGCATCTTCGGCGGATCCCGTGCTGTCGACAATTTGATTGTTTCGCTCGTATCATGCGGGAAAACCGACATGAGGACCGCGATGGAATGGCTCAACTACCACCACCTGCTCTACTTCTGGACCGTCGCGCGCGAGGGCGGCGTCGCGCGCGCCGCCGAGCGGCTGCACCTGACGCACCCGACGATCAGCGGGCAGATCCGCGAGCTCGAGCGCGCGCTCGGCGAGAAGCTCTTCGCACGCTCCGGCCGCGGACTCGAGCTGACCGAGATGGGGCGCGTCGTCTTCCGATACGCCGACGAGATCTTCTCGCTCGGCCGCGAGCTCGTCGACACGGTGAAAGGTCGCCCGACCGGTCGGCCCGTGCAGCTCGTCGTCGGTGTCGACGACGTGTTGCCGAAGCTGCTCGTGTTGCGTTTGCTGGAGCCCGCGCTGCGCGGACCGGAGCCGGTGCGCATCGTCGTGCACGAAGCGCCGGTGCGCGACCTCTTCGCGCGGCTGTCGCAGCACTCGTTGGACGTCGTGCTCAGCGACTCGCCGCTGCCGCCCGGCTCGCGCGTCAAGGCGTACGCGCACTTGCTCGGCGAGTGCGGCGTGACGTGGTTCGGTGTCGAGCGATTGCAGAAGCGCGCGAAGCGCGATTTCCCGGCGTCGCTCGGCGTCGAGCCGCTGATCCTGCCGACCGAGGACACCGCGCTGCGTCGCGCGCTCGATCCGTGGTTCGAGCGGCAAGGCTTGCGGCCGCAGATCGTCGCGGAGATCGCCGACAGCGCGCTCGTGAAGGCGTTCGGCCAGAACGGGCTCGGCCTCTTCCCCGCGCCGACCGCGGTCGAGCGCGACGTGCTCGCGCAGTTCGACGTGCGCGTCGTGGGCCGCAGCGCCGACCTGCGCGAACGCTTCTGGGCGATCTCGGTCGAGCGCCGCATCAAGAACCCCGCGGTCGCGGCGATCACCGACGCGGCACGCGAGAGCCTGTTCGCCGATCCGTGAACGCGCCCGGTCGACGCGCGTGGGCCGAGCCCACGCCGTTCACCGCACCGAGCCTCGACGCAAGGTGCCTCGCGCGCGGGGCGATCGACCTCGCCCCGCCGCGCGGTCTTCGGGCGCGACGAGCTCGCTCGCCGCGCGCGCCCGCGAGCGGACCTCGACCGGTCCGCTGCGCGGTTCGCGCGCTCTCAGCGAGCTCTCAGTGATCCGCCGGTGCGATGCCGGGCTTGACGCGGTTGGGCGAGGCGGGCCGCTTCGGCGTCACGGGCTTCGCCTTGGCGAGGTCGGCCTGCATCTCGCGGATCGCCGCGAGCAGTTGCGGATCGCCGCCGTCGACCATCAGGCTCGGATCGTCGACCACGTCGAGATCGGGATCGACGCCGTGACCCTCGACGCCCCACGTGCCATCCGTCTCGTAGAAGCCGAACGTCGGCACGGTGATCGACGAGCCGTCGACGAAGCCCGGATTGCCGGAGAGGCCGACGAGCCCTCCCCACGTGCGCGTGCCGATCAACTTGCCGAGCCCGGCCTGCCGGAAGAAGTACGGGAAGCAGTCGCCGCCCGACCCCGAGGACTCGTTGATCAACATGCACTTCGGACCGCGATGGCCGACCGCCGGCCACGTCCAGTCCTCGCCGTGTCGCACCGCCCAGTAGTTGGTCACCGGACGGTCGAGGAGCTCGATGAAGCGCGTAGGGACCTGGCCGCCGCCGTTCCAGCGCTCGTCGACGATCAACGCAGGTTTCGCGAACTCGCCCATGAACTGTCGGACGAGCTCGTTCTGGCCGTGGATGCCGGTGTCGGGCACGTGCACGTAGCCGACGCGGCCGTCGGTGAGCTTCGTGACCAACGCGCGCTTCTGCGCGACCCAATCGCGGTAGCGGAGCTCGCTCTCGGATGCGATCGGCTCGACGAGCACGCGGCGTTCCTTGCCGTCGCGCGTCGGCTCGGCGTTCAGCGTGAGCCACGTCGGGCGACCGACGGTGCCCTCGAACGCCGCGTACACGTCGCGCGTCGCGTCGACGGGCACGTCATTGACCGCGAGCAAGAAGTCGCCGGCCTTCGCGTCGATGCCGGGGATCGCGAGCGGCGAGCGCGCGTCGAGATCGCTCGCGTCGCCGCCGACCAAGCGCGCGATGCGGTACGCGCCGCGCTCGAGCGTCCAATCGCAGCCGAGCAGCCCGACGGTCGGCGGACGGCGGCCCGCTTCGAGCGAGCCGGGGCTCGCGACGTAAGCGTGGCCGACGTTGAGCTCCGCGACGAGCTCGCGCAGCAAGAAGTCGACGTCGGCGCGCGTCGTGCAGTCGTCGAGCGCGCGCACGTAGCGCGCGACCACCGCGTTCCAGTCGACGTAGTGCATCTCGGGCACGTAGAAGAAGTCGCGCATCAGGCGGCCGGCCTCGGTCAGGATCTGGCGCCACTCGCGGCGCGGATCGATCGTCGCTTCGAGGCGCTCGAGCGCGATCTTCTTCTCGACCTTCTGGCCCTCCGCGAGCTCGACCAGCGCGAAGCCGTCGACGGCGACCAGCGCCTTCTCGCCGCCGGGTAGGAGCTCGTAGCCCGCGACGCCGTCGAGCACCTCGTGCTCTTCCTTGTCCTCGAGGTCGAGGTAGACGAGCTTGCCCGACGCTCCGCCGCCGTCTTCTTCGTCGTCGTTGGCCTCGCCGCTCTCCGCGCCGAGTCGCGCGCGACGGATGTACGCGACCTTGGCCTTCGCGCCGCGCACGGAATCGATGCGACCGCCCGGGACGTCGACCAGGATCGCGCGCGCTTCGAAGCCCGCGAGCTCGATCTCGACCGGCGCCGGAGCTTTCGCCTCGTCCTTCGCGTCGCCGTCTTGCTTGGAGTCTTTCGCCGGCTTCGCGCCCGACGTCGACTTTGCAGCGGGGGTCGGCTCGCCCTCGGCGGCCGGCTTCGCGTCGGCTTTGGCGACCTCCTTCTCGTCGTCATCCGCGGCTTCCTCGTCGTCCGCGGTCTCCGAATCGTCCTTCGGCGCCCACGGGTTCTTCACGTCGGCGCGCAGCGGCACCGCCACGAGCTTCTGAGAGTTGCCGTAGATCCACGTCTCGTCGAACTCGGAGTAGACGGGCTCGAACACGCGGCTGGAGACGTAGAAGAGCCACTCGCCATCGGCGTCGAAGCTCGGCTCGCGATCGATGAACTTGCCCGACGTCACCTCGTGCACGCCGCCGTCGCGCGTGTCGCAGAGGAAGATCGACGAGAGCCGGCCTTCGGCGCCGCGGCGGGCGTACGTGAGCCAGCGCGAATCGGGCGACCATTGCGCCGCGACCGGCTGGCCGTCGCGATCGGCGTCGAGCACGCGCACGTCGCTCTTCTCGACGCCGACGACCGACAGCGAGCCGTCGTTCGCGGAGAACGCGATCGACTTCGAATCCGGCGACCACGTCGGTTCGAAACGGTAGCCGGGTCCGAGCTTGGTCAACGTGCGCTCGGCGTCGACGCCGGTCGCGTCGGCGGGCCGCACGCAGATCTCACTCTCGCCGCTGCGGTCGGAAACGTACACGAGCCACTTGCCGTCGGGGCTCCACGCGGGCTGCCGCTCGGCGGCGCCGTCGGTCTGCGTCAGGTCGAGCACCGCGCCTTCCTTCACCGGGACGCTGAAGATCTCACCGCGCGCCTCGACCGCGACGCGCTTGCCTTTCGGGCCCGCGGTGACGTTCTGGACGAGCTCGGAGCAGTCGAGCTTCTGGGCGAGCAGCTGCGGCCGATCGTTCGGGAGCACGACGTCGACCGCGACGGTCTTCTTCGACGCGAACTCGTAGCGATAGAGCTTGCCCGCGCACGTGAACACGAGGTCGTCCGGACCGACCGACGGGAAACGCACGTCGTCGTCGGTGAACTTCGTGATCGCCTCGGTCGCGCCGCTCGCGGAATCGAAGCGCCACACGTTCAAGCGCCCGACCTCGTCGCGATCGGAGAGGAAGTAAATTTCGCGCCCGTGCCACATCGGCAAGCAGTCGGTGCCGGGATACGACGTCATGCGCTTCGACTCGTTGGTCTTCACGTTGAAGAGCCAGATGTCTTGCGCCATGCCGCCTTGGTAGCGCTTCCACGTGCGGAACTCCGACTGCGTCACGGGCGTGTACGCGAGCCACGTGCTCGTCGCATCGAGCTCGCCGAACGTGCCGTACGGCACCGGCAGCGGCGTCGGTTGGCCGCCGTCGACGTTCGCGCGGAAGAGCTTCGGTGCGCGTCGTTGCCCGGAGAGCTGGCTCGAGAAGAACACGATCTCGCGGCCGCTCGGATCCCAGTCGCAGAGGACCTCGGCGTCCGGATGGTGCGTGACGCGCTGCGGCACGCCGCCGTCGATCGGCAGCACGTAGACGTCGGTCCCGCCCGCGTAGCTCGCCATGAACGCGACGCGCTTGCCGTCCGGGCTGAAGCGCGGCAGCGATTCCGATCCGTCCGGCGACGCGAGCACGCGCGCGACGCCGCCGCTCTTCGCGACCAGCCAGAGATCGCCGCCGAAGCCGAAGACGATGTGCTCCTTGCTGACGTCGGGCTGACGGAGCATCACCGCGTCGGGACGGAACTGCGCGGCGGCGCGCGGGGCGAGCAACACGAGAGCGACGAGGCTCGAGAGCAGGATGGAACGCGACATGGGGACCTCGCGAATGGGAGCGTGGAGAGGAATCGGCGCGATTCTGACCGCGTGCGACGGTGCGCGCGAGCGAACGCGGAGCCTTTGACGTGACGTTGACGCGCCCGCGAGCCCGTCGCGTTGGGAGGTCGACGTGTTCGGTCGCTGTCGGGCCGGCGCGCGCCCGCCCGCGCGATCACGCGATTCCGCCGACGCGTTCGCGAGCGGCCGCCGATGCGTTCACGAGCAGCCGGCGTCGCTCCACCGGCCCGGCGTCGTGCTCGCGCTCGTCGCGCGTCTGTGAGCCTCGTGTTCGACGCCTCGCTCGCCTTGAGCTCGACGCGCTCGTTCGCGAGCATGCGCACCATGAAGGCCCTCTTCGCACTCGTCCTGTTCATCGTCGCGTGCCGCGCACCCGCGTCGGACGTCGCGAGCCTGCTCGCGGCCGATCGCGCGTTCTGCGCCGACTCGCGAGCGCGCGGCGTCGACGGCTGGGTCGCGGCGTTCGACGAGCACGGCTCGCAAGTCGCCGACGACTTCTCTCCGATCACCGGCCACGCCGCGATTCGCGAGCGCATGCGCGCGTTCTTTGCCGAGCCCGGGACCACGCTGGTCTGGGAGCCCGACGACGCGCGCCTCTCCGAAGCGAAGAACCTCGGGACGACCACCGGACGCTGGCGCGCCTCGAAGCGCGAGCCCGACGGCTCCGTGCGCGAGGTCGCGAGCGGCCGCTACTTCGACGTGTGGCGCAAGCTCCCCGACGGCACGTGGAAGCTGCTCTACGACGTCGGCGAAGCCGATCCACAGCGGTAACCGCGCGGCCGATGGCGAGCGCGTGACGCGTCGCTAGCATTCCGGCATGTCGTCCAAACGTCTTTGCGTGTTCTGTGGTTCGAGCAAGGGTGTTCGCGCGAGCTACGCGCACGCCGCGCGCGACTTCGGTGAGCGCTTGGTCGCTCACGGCTACGGGCTCGTCTACGGCGGCGGCAACATCGGCTTGATGGGGGAGATCGCCGACGCGGTGCTCGCGGCCGGCGGCGAGGTCGTCGGCGTCATCCCGAGTTCGCTCGTCGCGCGCGAGGTCGGGCATCGCGGGCTGAGCGAACTCGTCGTCGTGCGGACGATGCACGAGCGCAAGGCGAAGATGGCGGAGCTCTCGAGCGGTTTCGTCGCGCTCCCCGGCGGTTTCGGCACGTTCGACGAGTTCTGCGAGGTCGTCACGTGGGCGCAGCTCGGCATCCACGACAAGCCGTGCGCGTTGCTCGACGTCGACGGGTACTTCGACTCGCTGCTCGCGCTGTTCGACCACGCGGTCGCCGAGGGCTTCATCCGGCGCGACTTCCGCGCGCTGGTCGTGTCGGAGCGCGATCCCGAGCGCCTGCTCCGTCGGATCGACGAGTGGCAACCGGTTCCGAACGAGCGCTGGGCGGACCGCACGCAAGCCTGAGCGCGCGGGCCGCCCTTGCGGCAGCACTCGCGACGCACTCGCGACGCACTCGCGACGTCGGAGCGCGGGCCCCACACGTTCGCGAACGTCGCATCGGGCCCGCCAGGTCCGCGTCGCGCGCTGGCAACGCATTCGCGAGCGTGCGAGGATCCGCGGTGGCGAGAGGCCGAGCGCTCGCCGAAGGAGGCGAGTGTTGGACGATCCGCTGTTCTGGCACCGGCTGCAGTTCGCGTTCACGATCACGTACCACTACCTGTTTCCTCAGCTGACGGTCGGGCTCGCGCTGTTGATCGTCGTGCTCAAGGCAATCGCGTTGCGGACGGGGAGGACCGAGTTCGCCGACGCCGCGCGCTTCTGGATCCGGATCTTCGGACTCGCCTTCGCGATGGGGGTCGTCACCGGCATCCCGATGGAGTTCCAGTTCGGCACCAACTGGGCCGCGTTCACCGCGAAGAGCGGCGGCGTGATCGGCCAGACGCTCGCGATGGAGGGGATCTTCGCGTTCTTCCTCGAGTCGAGCTTCCTCGCGCTGCTGGTCTGGGGCGAGCGCCGCCTCGGTCCGCGGAAGCACTTCCTCGCCGCGCTCGCGCTGTTCGTCGGGAGCTGGACGTCGGGGTACTTCATCGTCACCACGAACGCGTTCATGCAGCACCCGGTCGGCTACACCGAGGACGCGAACGGCGTGCTGACGATCGCCGACCTCGGAACGTACCTGACCAATCCCTGGGGGCTCGTGCAGTACGCGCACACGATGGTTGCTGCCGTCGTCACCGGCGCGTTCGCGCTCGCGGCGGTCGGCGCGTATTGGACGCTGCGCGGCGAGCACACCGCGACCGCGCGCGTCTCGCTGAACATCGGCGTCGTCGCCGGGTTGATCGCGGCGACGCTGGTCGCGATGCCGACCGGTCACGAGCACGGGCGCATGGTCGCCGAGCACCAGCCGATCGCGCTCGCGGCGATGGAAGGCCATTTCGAGAGCGGGCCGCGCGCGCCGCTCGCGGTGATCGGCCAGCCGAACGTCGCGGAGCGCAAGCTCGACAACCCGATCCACCTGCCCGCCGTGCTCTCGTACATCGCCTACGGCGACTTCTCCGCGAACGTGCGCGGGCTGGAGGACTTTCCGGAGAGCGAGTGGCCGACCAACGTCGAGCTCCTCTACTACTCGTTCCACGTCATGGTCGGGCTCGGGACCGTGTTCATCGGTTGGATGGGCCTCGCGGCGCTCTGGCTGTGGCGCGGGCGGCTCGCGACCAGTCGTTGGCTGCTGTGGAGCCTGGCGCTCGCGTTTCCGTTCCCGTTCATCGCCAACACCGCCGGTTGGTTGAGCGCGGAGCTCGGGCGGCAACCTTGGCTGATCCACGGCGTGCTGCGCACCGCGGACGGCGCGTCGCCGACGGTGCACGGAGGCTCGACGCTCTTCACCACGCTCGGGTTCGCGGGGTTGTACCTGGTGCTCGGCGTGCTGTTCTTGATGGTGGTCGCGCGCGAGGTTTCCCACGGACCGCGCGCGCCCGGCGCGGCGCCGCACGCCTGAACGGAGAGTCCGATGGAAGCGATCTGGTTCGCCCTCGCCGCGCTGATGCTCGCCGCCTACGTCGTGCTCGACGGATTCGACTTCGGCGCGGGCGCGTTGCACCTCTTCGTCGCGCGTTCGGATCGCGAGCGCAGGCAGGTGCTCGCCGCGATCGGGCCGTTCTGGGACGGAAACGAGGTCTGGTTGCTCGCGGGCGGCGGCGTGTTGTTCCTCGCGTTCCCGAAGGTGCTCGCGTCGGGCCTCTCGGGCTTCTACCTCGCGATCTTCCTGCTGCTGTGGACGTTGATCCTGCGCGGCATCTCGATCGAGTTCCGTTCGCACGTCGCCGATCCGTTGTGGCGCGAGTTCTGGGACGCGACGTTCGGGCTCGCGTCGACGCTCGCGCCGATCGTGCTCGGCGCCGCGCTCGGCAACGTCGTCCGCGGCGTGCCGCTCTCCGCGGACGGATGGTTCTCGTTGCC
>JACRIN010000080.1 GCA_016220085.1 Planctomycetota bacterium | reverse complement strand
TGTCGATCAGCGCGTGTCGATCAGCGCGTGTCGATCAGCGCGTGTCGATCAGCGCGTGTCGATCAGCGCGTGTCGATCAGCGCACGCCGATCAGCGCACGCCGATCAGCGCACGCCGATCAGGCGCCGCGCCTCGGCGCGCGCGGTCGCGTGCGCGGCGCCGCCGGCGATCATGTCGGCGACTTCCTCGACGCGCGCTTCGCCGGAGAGCGCTTCGATGCGCGTGTGCGTGCGGCCCTTCTCGACCACCTTCGAGACGCAGAGGTGCGTGTCCGCCGCCGCCGCGATCGACGGCAGGTGCGTGACGCAGAGCACTTGATGGTGACGCCCGAGCTTCTTCAAGCGCGCCGCGACCTCCGGTCCGAGCCTGCCGCCGACGCCCGAGTCGATCTCGTCGAACACCAACGTGCGACCCGCGCCGGCCGCGGCGAGCACGCTGCGCAACGCGAGCATGATTCGCGCCGTCTCGCCGCCCGACGCGACGTCGCGCAGGCGCGCGACCGGCTCGCCCGGGTTCGCGGAGAGCAGGAATTCGATGCGCTCGAGCCCGCTATCGCCGAACAACGCGCGATCGGCGTCCGGCGACGATGTCGGCGCGGGCTCGCCGCGCGGCTCGAGGCGCACGTCGAAGCGCGCGCGTTCGAGACCGAGCTCGGTCAACGCGGCGTGGACGCTCTTCGCGAGCTTCTCGCGCAACGCCGTACGCGCTCGCCGCAGCGCGAGACCGCGCTCCAGGACGACGCCGCGCGCGGCTTCGATCTCCTCGCCGAGGCTCGCGAGGCTCTGCTCGTCGCCTTCGAGGCGGCGCAGCTCGGCTTCGAGCTCGTCGGCGCGCTTCACCAGGCCCGCGCAGTCGGTCGCGTACTTGTGTTCGAGTCGTTCGAGCTCCGCCAAGCGCTCCTCGATCGCCTCGAGCCGCGCCGGATCGACCTCGACGCGCTCCGCGAAACTTTGGATGCCGCGCGCGGCGTCCTCGAGGTGCACCAGCGCGCCGCCGAGCGATTCCTCGGTCTCCGCGAGCGTCGTCACGCGCTCGCGCCACGCCCGCACGGTCTTGTCGACCGCCTGGAGGCGCGAGAGCAACGCGTGCTCGCCGTCGACGAGCTCGTCGACCAGCCCGCCGAAAACCTGCTTCAGCTCCGCGCCGTGGCGCAGGATCTCGCGTTCGGCGGTCAGCCCCGCGCGCTCGTCGGCGTCAGGCGACGCGGCGCGGATCTCGCCCGCTTGGAAACGCGCGAGATCGAGCCGGTCGCGGCGCTCGCGCTCGCCGGCTTCGAGCGCCGCCAGGCGTTGGACGAGCTCGAGCCACCGCCCACGCGCCTCGCGATAGCGCCCGAGTTCCGCCTCCAATCCGCCGAACGCGTCGAGCAAGCGCCCCTGCTCCGTCGGGTCGAGCAAACGTTGGTGATCGTTCTGGCCATGGATCTCGAAGACGCGCGGCGCGAGTTCGGCGAGCTGCCGCACGGTCACCGCGCGGCCGTTGACGTGGCTCTTCGTCCGACCGTCGGCGCCGACGCTGCGCGACAGGATCAGCTCGCGCTCCGCATCCGTCGCCAGGCCCTCCCATTCCTCCGCGACCACCGGCAGCTCGCGCGCGATCCACTCGAAGAGCGCGGTCGCCTTCGCGTCGCACACGAACCGCGCTTGCACCTCGGCGCGCGTCGCGCCGTTGCGTACCAGGTTCGGACGCGGGCGTTCGCCGAGCAGGAGCTCGAGCGCGCCGACGAGCAGGCTCTTCCCCGCGCCGGTCTCGCCGGTGATCGTGTTCAGCCCCGCGCCGAACGTCAGCTCGGCGCGTTCGATCAGGGCCAGGTCGCGGATCTCGAGCTCGGTCAGCATGCGGGCGTGTCGGCGCCCACGTTTTACCCGCCCGCGGTGCCGCGCGCGATCACTGACCTTGGACCGCGCGAGCTGCGCGCGGTTGCGGTTTCAACGCGGGCTTTTCGAAAGCGCTTCCGCGCACGCGGTGCGCAGCTCCTCGAGCTCGGTCACGGCCCGCGCCGGGAGCTCGCCGGCGAGCGCGCGTTCGAGGTCCTCGAGCGCGAGCTTCCACTGCTGCGCCGCCATCAACTGCACCGCGCGACCGGCGTGCAGCACCGTGCCCTCGCCGACCTCGCCCGAGAGCCGAGTCGCCGAATCGACCTCGATCCAGGCGCGCCCGAGGAAGCACTCCTTGACCCGGCCGTGCATGCGGTAGCGCTGGTAGGGCAGGGCGGCGGCGAACAGCGCCTCGACCGGCGTGCCGCGGCGGGCGAAGACCGGCCCGAACGGGTGCTCGAACTCCTCGGAAACCCAGAGCGCCTGCTCGTCGGTCCAAACCGAGAGCGCCCGGAAGTCGGCCGAGCCGAAGCGGGTCACGAACGGATTCCACGACATCGGGACGGCGTGGACCTGAACGACGAACTCGAGTTCCTTGCCGAGGAACGAATCCGGGCTGGCGCGCACCAAGGCGAGCGCGATCGGCTCGCCGCCGCCCTCCGCGTCCGACCGCCCCTCCAGCGGCGATCGGACGATCGCGGCGAGCAGCAGGATCACCAGGATCGCGGTGACGACTTGGTGGAGCTTCATCCGGCTGGCCCCATCGGCCGATTTCGCCCGGCGCTGGAGGTTCCGACCGGCCGCGGCGTGCGCAGGGGGCCCCTCGTGCGTTGAAATGAGACCCGATGCTCGCCGTCCAAGAGCCCTGGTGGATCGTCTACGCCGTTCTGGCGCTCGGCGTCGGCGGCGGAGCGGTCGTCTGGGCCTCGCGGCTCGAGGCGAGGACGATCGAGACGTGGCGGCGCTTCGCGACCGATCGGGGCCTGCGCTTCGTGATCGATCCCTCGCCGTGGTACCGCGGCAAGTCTTTCCACCTCGAGGGTGAGGTCCGCGGCATCGCGTTCCGGATCGAGAAGTGGGTCGTCCGGCGCGGCAAGAACAGCCAGGTCTACACGCGGCTCACGGCGAGCGGGCCGGAGCTCGTCGAACGCGAACTCAGCGTGCTCCCCAATCACTTCGGAACGCGCCTCGCCAAGCTCTTCGCGAAGGACGCTCGACCGACCGGCGACGAAGCGTTCGACGCGAAGTTCCGCGTGTACCCGCAGGGTTCCGACGAGCCGCGCGAGGTCTTGCACGAAGCCGCGAGGGCGAAGCTCTGCGAGCTCGATCGACTCGACGAGCTCGTGTTGCGCGGCGGGACGGTGACGCTGCGCTGGTTCCGTCTCGAGCGCTCCCCGGAGAAGCTGCAGCGCGCGATCGAGGCCGCGGTGACGCTGTTCGCGCGACCTCAGGTGCCGGTCGGTCACTGACGCGGCAGGCGCTCGCCGCCGACGAGCACGTCGCGCAACGCGAGCGTCGTCGGATCGAGCACGACGAGATCGGCGCGCAGTCCGACTGCGAGAGTGCCGAGCTCTCGCTCGAGCCCCAACGCGCGCGCCGGTGACGTCGACGCCATCGTCAACGCGTCCTCGACCGAAACGACGCCGCGCGCAACCAGGCGCTGCACCATCTGGTGTTGCGACATCGCGGAACCGGCGAGCTGCGGCGCGCCGTGCGGGTCGCGCGGCGCGTAGTACGCGGTGCCCGAATGCACCACGTGCGAACGGCCGTGGCTCTCGAAGTGCTCGCAGCCTGTGCCTGCGCCTTGCAGCGCGTCGCTGACCAAGCACAAACCTTCCGGTCCGCGCGCGGCGAGCGCGAGCTCGAACGCGTCCGCGCCGACGTGCACCAGATCGCCGATGATCTCGGCGAACAGCGCATCCTTCGCGAGCGCGAAACCGACGAGCCCGATCTCGCGATGGTGCAACGGCCCCATCGCATTGAAGAGGTGCGTCGCACCGCTCGCGCCGACCTTGGCGGCGGCGCGCGCTTCGGCGGCGGTCGCTTGGCTGTGGCCGAGCGAGACGCGCACGTTCGAACGCACGAGCTCGCCGATCAGCTCGCCCGCGCCCGACAGCTCGCACGCGAGCGTCATCGTCCGCACGCCGCGCCCCGAACCGGTCGCGGGGCCGAGGATCGCGCGCAAACCCTCGCGCGACGGCGCCGCGAGGTCGTCGGGCGGCAACGCTCCGGCGCGCAGCGGGTTCACGAACGGGCCTTCGAGGTGCAGGCCGACGACGCGAGCTCGCGGAGCCCGATCGAACGCGGCGAACGGGGCGAACGCGGCGAACGCGGCCGCCGCGCGCCACACGCGCTCGCACGCCGCGCCGAGCAGCCCGGGCGCGCTCGGGAACATCGTCGGCTGGAACGCGGTCGTCCCCGCGGCCGCCAGCGCCGTCGCCATGCCGGCGAGGTCGTCGAGCGGATCGAAACCGCCGAAGCCGTGGATGTGGAGGTCGATGAAACCCGGCGCGACGATCGGGAGCTCGGCGGCGGAGCGCGCGAGCTCACCGCTCGCGTCCGGCACGACCGCGACGATCCGTCCGTCGGCGAACCGCAAGCGACCCGCGACCAGGCGCCCGCCGAGCAACAGCCGTCCGACGAGCTCGTTCACGCGCGCTCCCCCGCCGGGCGCGCGAGGTACCACACGTCGTTGCTGCCCCACGTGCGGCACTCCGCAAAAACCGTCGCTCCGAACGACGCCGGATTCAACAGTCCGCGCGGCACGTGCACTACGACGCGCCCGGAGGCCTCGAGGTGCTCGGCGACGAGCACGCGCAACGCCACGAGCACCTCACCGCGCGTCTTGACGTCCTGCATCAGCGGATACGGCGGATCGCAGAAGACCAGATCCCAACACGCGCTCGCGCCGAAGAGTTCTCCGCCCTGCCACGCGCTCGGCGCGAGCGCGTCGGCGCACACGAGCTCGACCGAGGCCTCGAGGCCGAGCTCCTGCACGTTGCGGCGCAAGAGCTCGAGCGTCGGCTTGTGCCGCTCGACCATGCGCGCCGCCTTGGCGCCGCGCGAGAGCGCCTCGAGACCGAGGCTGCCGGAGCCCGCGAACAGATCGAGCACCTTGGCGCCCTCCAGCCAGTCGCGCAGCGTCGAGAACAGCGACTCGCGCACGCGATCGAGCATCGGACGCGTCGCCAGGCCTTCGGGAGCTCGGATCTGCCGACCGCGGTGACTTCCTGCGATGATGCGCATCGGCCGACCAAGGTACGCCAAGTGCGCGTGTCGCTCCACGGCGAGCCCGGGCTCGGAATCGTCCTTCGGCGGATGGCCGTGCGTGGCGCAGAGCTACAATCCCGCCGCCCCGATGGTCCGTCTGCACGTCAACGTCGATCACGTCGCGACCGTCAGGCAAGCTCGCCGCGGCGTCAACCCCGACCCGGTCGGCTGGGCGCTGCTCGCGGAGCAAGCCGGCGCGCAAGGCATCACGTGTCACCTGCGCAAGGACCGGCGCCACATCCAGGACGACGA
Source organism: Planctomycetota bacterium (assembly GCA_016220085.1). GTDB lineage: Bacteria > Planctomycetota > UBA1135 > UBA1135 > JACRIN01. Next base: position 3,748 of record JACRIN010000080.1, on the reverse strand, counting down.
CCTGAAGCGGCTGGTCAAGAAGGTCCGCACGCTCGTCAACCTCGAGTCGAGCCTCGACCCCGAGATGGTGCGCATCGCGCTCGCGAGCAAGGCGCAGTGCATCTGCCTGGTGCCCGAGAATCGCCAGGAAATCACCACCGAAGGCGGCCTCGATGTCGCCGCGGAACGTCGCGCGCTCGCCAAGGTCCTGCCGCTCTTCGCGCGCAAGGGCCAAATCGTCAGCATCTTCATCGACCCCGATCCGAAGCAGCTCGCGATCGCCGCCGAGCTCAGCGCGCCGTTCGTCGAGCTCCACACCGGTTCCTACGCGAACGCGAAGGGCAAGGCGAAGGAGCGCGAGCTCGAGCGCCTGCGCAAGGCCTGCGAATTCGCCTACGACAACGGCCTGCGCGTCAACGCGGGCCACGGACTCGACTACGTCAACGTCGCGCCGGTCGCGCGGTTGCCGCACGTCGAGGAACTGAACATCGGACACGCGATCGTGTCCCACGCACTGACGGTCGGCGTGCATCTCGCGGTTCGCCAGATGCTCGCCCAGATGGGGATCGCCAAATGAGCACGCCGTTCCGCGGCAGCTACGTCGCGCTGCCCACGCCTTTCCGCGACGGCGAAGTCGATTTCGACGCACTCGATCGGCTGGTCGAGTTCCACATCGGCAAGAGCGACGGGCTCGTCGCCTGCGGAACGTCGGGCGAGAGCGCGACGCTCAACGACTTCGAGCGCCGCAGCGTGATCGAAGCCGTCGTCGAGCGCTCCGACGGCCGCCTGCCGGTGCTCGCCGGCGTCGGCACGAACGCGACGCGCTCGACGATCGAGCTCGCGGGCTTCGCGCAGGCCGCCGGCGCCGACGGTTTGCTCGTCGTCACGCCCTACTACAACAAGCCGACGCAACGCGGCCTCTTCGCGCACTTCGCCGAGCTCGCGGAATCCGTCGAAGCGCCGATCGTGCTCTACAACGTGCCGAGCCGCACCGGAGTCGACCTGAAGCCCGAGACCGTCGCCGCGCTGCGCACCGAGTACGCGAACATCGTCGCGATCAAGGAAGCGTCGGGCTCGATCGGTCGCGCGAAGGAGATCGCGGCGAAGTCCGACATCGCGCTGATCGCGGGCGAGGACGCGTTGATCGCCGACTTCGTCGCTCTCGGCGGCGCCGGCGTCATCGGCGTCGTCAACAACGTCGTGCCGCGCGAGGTCGCCGAGCTCTGCCGCGTCGCGCGCCCCGGCGGCGACGCCGCCCGCACCGCCGAGCTCGTGCACTTCCTCGCGCCGCTGTGCCGCGACCTCTTCATCGAGACCAACCCGGTGCCGATGAAGACCGCGCTCGCCGCGATGAAGCTCTGCACGGCCGAGGTACGCCTGCCGCTGGTCGCACTCGAACCCGAGAACCGCGAGCGACTGCTCGCGACCTTGCGCGAAGCCAGCCTGATCTGACCGCGCGAGCCGCCCGCGATCGTTCGACTGCCGCGGCGACGGCCGAGCGCGCGCGTTCCGCGTCAGAGCCCATTCCGCATCGGCGCGCGTTCCGACTCGAACGAGCTCGGCCTCGGAGATGCCGCTCGCTCCCGACACGGATGCCTACCTCGCCGTGCGGAACAGCAGGCCGCTCTCGACGCGCTCCGGGTCGCCGAAGCGCGCGACGAGCTGTGGGTAGAGCTCCTGGCTGACTCCGTCGAACGGCGCGAGCACGATGTAGTCGAGCCGATGCTTCGCCACGAGCTCGACGAGCTTCGCGGCGTCGCGCGTCCGCGACCACGCGGGCCGCAGCGACCACACCGGTCGATCGAGGTACAGCGAAAGGTGCCAACCGAACGGCGCACCGACGCGCGCGTCCACCGGGATCCGCTCGGCGAGCGCCGCGCACAGCCGGCGATACCGGCCATCCTGCGCCTCGAACTGCGGCCAGCGATCACGCGGCTGCGGCCCGCTCGCGGCGAGCGTCGCCAGTCCCGCGGCGAGCGCAAGGCTGCGCGCGAACTCCGGCAGCCTCGCAGCGAACTCCGACAGCGCGTCGACCGCGCCGACCAGCGCGAGCACCCAGATCGGCAGTGCGAGTCGCTCGTGGAAGCCGAAGTAGATCGCGATCGTCGCCGTGTAGCCGAACAGGTAGAGCTCGGCGGCTCGCCAACGACGCCACCACGCGACCGCGGCGAGCGCGAGCAGCAGCGCGCCGAAGGCGCGGCTCCCCGTCGGCGCGTCGTCGCTCGCGAGCGCCGTCCCGACGAGCGAGAGGATCTGCCGCGATCGCTCGGGCACGCGCGCGAGCACCTCGCTCGCCGACACGCGCGGTGAGCCGGGGTCCGACGGATCCTCACGCCACATCCCGACCGAGTACGACGCGATACGCGTCTGCTCGACCTGCTCGCTCGGCGCGACACGCGCATCGCGCACGCTCCACGGTGCGATCACGAGCAGCGGCACGAGCACCAGCCATGCGAGCCGGCGGCGCGCGAAAGCGAGCCACGGCTCGCGGTAGCCCGCTGCGACGCAACGCGCCCCGTCCGTCGCCGCACTCGCGAATCGCGCGGGCCCGACGTTCGTGATCGCGGTGCGCTCGCCGTCCGTCTCGAGTGCGATGCCTTTGCTGTCCATCTCGAGTGCGGCGCGCTCGCCGTCGTTCGCGAGTGCGGTGCGTTCGCTGTCCGTCTCGAGTGCGAGGCCTTTGCTGTCGTTCGCCGGCGCGATGCGCTCGCTGTCGGTCGCAAGCGCGGTGCGTTGGCCGTCGGTTGCGAGCGCGGTGCACTGGCTGTCGTTCGCAAGTGCAGCGCGTTCGCGGCCGGGCGCGACTGCACCGTACTCGCAGCCGGTCGCAACTGCACCGTGCTCGCAGCTCGCGCTCGCCGAGCGGGCGCGCAGCCGTTCGACCGCGCGCTCTAGCACCAGCGCGGGCACCAACAGCAGCGCCGCCGTCCGCAGGGACGCCGAAGCGCCGATCGCCAGGCCGAGCACGAGCTCGCGCCGCCACGACGGCTCCCGCGCCGCCCATCGCGCGACCAGCAAGCAGCCGAGCAGCGCCGCGAGCCCCGGCACGTCGGCCATCGCGCGGTTGCAGAACTCTTGGAAGAGCCCGTTCCACCAAACCGTCAGCGCCAGCGCCGCCGCGACCCATTCGCCGACCCGCGGCACGCTCCACGCGAACAACGCGAGCGCCGCCGCGACGCCGAACAGGCTGACCAGCACGTTCACGGCCGCGAAATCGAACCCACGCGTCGCCACCAGCGGCGCGAGCAGCACCGACATGCCCGGCGGACGGATGACGAACGGCTCGCCGAGGTAGCTGTAGCCCTCGCCCGCGACCAGCGACTTCGCGCACGCCAAGTACATCGCCGCGTCGCGCGCGCCCGGCATCGCCGGATGCCACGGATTCACCAGCCACGGCAGCGCGCCGACCATCAGGACACCGAGCACGACGAACGCCGCCCACGTGCGGGCCGTCCAGGGCCCCGATCGATCGCTTGCCTGCTGCGCCATGGGGCTTGGTGCGCGTCAGCTTCACGGCGTTCGACGTGCTTGGCAAGGCGAGCGAGCCGTCGCCGGGAATGTCGCGAGTCCTCCCGCGTAACGACGCGCCCTCGAAACCCGTGGACACCCGAGCCCGCAACCGCGCCGTCGTGCGCGTCACCCTTTCGATCCTCGCGATCGGAGCGCTCGGGCTCTTGGCGCTCAGCCTGGCGTACACGCCGGAGGAGATCGCCGACGGCGGACCGCTGGCGAGCCTGCGCCTCGCGCCGTGTCCCGGCTGCGTCCTCTG
>JACRIN010000077.1 GCA_016220085.1 Planctomycetota bacterium | reverse complement strand
GCACGAAGCAGATCTCTTGGCTGTCCGCCTTCTGCGCGGTGCGCAACCCGACGCGCTCGGCGAGCGCGCGGACCGCGGGCTTGGTCAGCCCGCCGATCGGCAGGTGCGCGTGCGCGAGGTCTTGCTCGGCGACGCAGAAGAGCTGGTAGGACTGGTCCTTCGACCGATCGACGCCGCGCCGCACGTGCACGCGCCCGTCGATGCGGTCGAGCCGCGCGTAGTGGCCGGTCGCGACGCCGGCGGCGCCGAGCTCGCGCGCGAAGCGCAGCAAGCGGCCGAACTTCAGGTCGCGGTTGCAGACCGCGCAGGGATTCGGCGTCCGGCCCGCGGAATACTCCGCGAGGAAGTAGCGGATGATCCCGCCGAACTCGTCCTTGAGGTCGACCGACTGGAACGGAATCCCCATTCCGGCCGCAACCATCCGCGCATCGCGAGCGTCCGAGACGGAGCAGCACGACTTCTTCGCGGACTCGTGCTCGCCGACATGGACCCCGTTGCGCATGAAGAGCCCGACCAGCCGATGCCCCGCTTCGCGCAGGAGCCAGGCGGCGACCGAGCTGTCGACGCCGCCGCTCATCGCGACGACGATGCCCTCGCTGAGGCCCTCGGTCGAGAGCGCGGGCACGGCGTCGGATTGGGTCATGGGCTGGGCGAGCACGGGATCGGCGGGGCACGCCGCCTCGGCCGTGCGCTCCGCGCTTTCGTGCGGGCGGCGATTCTAGTAGCCTCTTCGCCCCCATGGAACGTGGGGACCGGAGGGAACGCGAGCCGCGTGCGTTCGCTCCGGCGAGAACCCTGCACGCGCCTTCCAGACCACTTCGATGCCGACCTACGCCCTCCTCGCGCTGATCCAAGACACGATTCAAGGCGGGACGCCTGCGACCTCCGGAGCTGGCACCGGAGCCGCCACTGGAGTTGCCGGCGGAGCCGGCGACGCGGTGCCGCCCGCGGGCGGATCGGCGATGCCGGGCTGGGTCGGGGTGCTGCCCTATGTGGCGATCATCGCGGTCTTCTACTTCGTCATGATCATGCCCGAGCGCAAGGCTCGCAAGAAGCGCGAGGCGATGCTCAGCGCGATGAAGAAGGGCGATCGCGTGATGACGTCGAGCGGCATGTACGCGACGATCGCTTCGATCGACGGGGACGAGATCACTCTTCAGATCGCGGACGGCGTGCGCGCGCGCTTCTCGCGGCAGGCGATCACCCAGGTGCTCGAGGACTCGACCGCGGAAGCGAAGAAGTAGCGCCCGACGGCCGCGGTCGCGCCGCCGCCCGGTCCGAGGAGCGCGGGCTTTCGTCCGCTCTTGGAGCGCCGCCGCGGCGGAATTCTTGGGCCCGGATCCCCGGGCCGTGATGAACTGGGTCCTACTCCGCCAAGTCCTCATCCGTTGGGCGCCAGGCCTCGCGTTGCGCCGGCTCGCGCTCGAACGCGACGAGCTGGCGTGGCTCGGCGAGTGCCTCGTCGCGCGCGCCGCCGCGCGCTCGGGGGCGCGAATCCTCGCGCGCCGCATCCGGCTCGCCGGGGTCGAGGTCGACCTGGTCGTTCGCGACGCTCGTGAGGTCGCTTGTGTGGAAGTGAAAACCTCCACCGCGCGCGCCCCGGGCGAGGCGGTTCGCTGGCGTCCAGCCCACCGCGTCGACGGTCGCCGGATCGAGCGACAACGCCGCGCAGCAACCGCACTCTCGCGCCTGCTCCCCTGCGGCAAGACCCGGGTGCGCTGCGACGTGGTCGAGGTGTGGATCGACTCGCGTGGAAAGCGTTTCAGACTGGAATGGCACCGCGACGTCGAGCGCCCGATCGAGTAGCGGACCCGGCAGCTCCAAACGCGCTCGAGAGCTCTAGGCGAACGCCCGCGTGGGACGATCATGGACCCCGAAGGCGAGCGCGCACTACACTGGAAGCGGATTCCCGGTCGAGCGCTTGCCATCGGTCCCCTCGCACCCCTGATTCATTCACCCCGACGTCCCTCGGACCTCCACCCCAAGTAGCTGCGCGCGCTTCGTCCCCGAGCCCCCCGACGCGACCGCTCGCGTCACGGCTCGAGCACCTCGCAACCCGGCCGCACCGCGCGCCTCGATCGACATGCTTCGCGTCCTGCGCCACTACCTGCCCCTGAGGCGGGCGATGCTCGTGTTCAGCGAGACCGTGTTGCTCACGGCCGTGCTGACCGCGGGTATGTCGGCGCACTTGCTCTCGCCGCTGCCGCCGGCGCTGAACCTGCTGACCGAAGCGGGGCTCTCGATCGACGCCGCGCGTTGGCGCTGCGCGCTTTCCGCGTTCCTGCTGACGCTGCTCTCCCAGGTCGCGATCAGCTTCAACGAGCTCTACAACTTCCGCATCTCGACGTCGCGCTACGACCGCGCGTCGCGCTTCGTCGGCTCGGCGGGCAGCGCGATCCTGGTCGCGCTCGCCGCGGTGCTGCTCGCGCAGGGCTGGCACCTGACGCGCGTCTTCGACTTCCCGGGCATGCGGCTCTCGCAGCTCGTGCAGACGTTGGTCTTCACGATGCTGCTCGGCTTCGGCTTGATGTACCTCTGGCGCGGTGCGTTCCACTTCGTGCTGCGCCAGTGGAACTTCTCCGCGCGCGTGCTGATCCTCGGCGCCGGCGAGCAAGCGCGCTCGCTCGCGAAGGAGATCCTGGAGCGACCGGACTCGGGCTACGAGGTCGTCGGGATGCTGCCGGAAGCGCCGCTCGCGAGGAGCGAGCTCGAACGCGGCGAAACCGGGTTCTTCCTGCGCGGCGCGGCGCTCGCGGGCGCGAGCGCGGGCCTCGGGGACGCGCTCGACAACGGCAATGGCAACGGCAACGCGAGCGGCAACGGACACGGCGTCGAGAAGTCGAAACCGGCGCTGCTGCTCGAGCCGGTGCCCGCGGTCGCGACGCTCGCCACCGCGGAGCCGCAGTCGAAGCCGCTCTCGGAGCCGCTGTTCGATCTGGTCGAGCGCCTCGGCGTCGACGTCGTCGCGGTCGCGCTGCAGGACCGGCGAGGTCACCTTCCGGTGGAAGAGCTCCTGCGCTGCCGCCTCGCCGGCGTCGCCGTCAAGGAGCGCGAGGCGCTCTACGAGCTGATCACCGGCCGGATCGCGGTCGAGGCGCTGCGGCCGTCCTACCTGATCTTCAACGACGGCTTCGGTCGGACGCCGCAGGGCGAGCTCGCGAAGCGCGCGCTCGACGTGACACTCGCGGCGCTCGCGATCGTGCTGACGTGGCCGCTGATGCTCGCGACGGCGATCGCGGTGCGCTTCGATTCGCCTGGTCCCGTGCTCTTCGCGCAGGAGCGCGTCGGTCGCGACGGCAAGAGCTTCACGCTCTACAAGTTCCGCAGCATGCGCGCCGATGCCGAGGCGAAGACCGGCGCGGTGTGGGCGCAGAAGGACGACCCGCGGATCACGCGCGCCGGACGCTTCATGCGCAAGACGCGCCTCGACGAGCTGCCGCAGCTCTTCAACGTCCTCGCCGGCGACATGTCATTGGTCGGCCCGCGGCCGGAGCGCCCGATGTTCGTCAAGGACCTCAGCGGCCAGATCCCCTACTACGGGCAACGGCACATCGTGACGCCGGGGCTGACCGGTTGGGCTCAGATCAACTACCCGTACGGCAGCACCGTGCAGGACGCGCTGCAGAAGCTCCAGTACGACCTCTTCTACATCAAGTACCAGTCGTGGCTCTTCGACCTCTCGATCCTGTTCAACACGATCAAGACGGTGGTGCTGCGTCGCGGCACCTGAGCGCGATCACTTGCCCTTCCGCGCGAGGCCGAGCACCAGGCTGACGAGGAAGACGACGAGGAAGAGGAAGAAGAGGACTCTCGCGACCTCGGTCGCGGCGCCGGCGCGGCCGTCAAGTTCGCACAAGGCCGCGGGAACGGGCTCGGGCGTCGAGCGAGCGAGTCTCCTGCTTCAACGCCGGCGGAAGAGCCGGGCGACCGAGAGTCCGAGGCGCACGAGCGTGCCCAGTTCGCCACCGGGTGTCTGACGATCGAAGCGCGACCCGCTGTTCGCTCCGTCGCGCGGCGCGAGCAACTCGAGCGCGGTGCCGAGCCAGTCGGCGCGCCGCCTCACCCGCGCGAAGGTCTCGTCGACGTCGGCGCGGAACTCGTTCCACTCGCGACCGAGCGCGTCGCGCTGTCGGTCGCTCTCGGCGCGCAGCAACAGCTTGCGATCCGAAGCGGAGCTCATGCGTCGAGCCCCAACGCCGTGCGGTCCTTCTCGAACTCGGCGAGCGTGACTTCGAACGGTTTCGCTTCGGCGAGCACGCGTTTCACGCGACGTTGGACTAGCCACGCGACGAGCGCGTGGAACACGGTGACGCCGGCGAGCGCGCCGACCGGAGAGCGCGGCCACAGCGCGTACACGACGAGCGCGGTGACGCCGAGCCACGCGAACACCGCCGCGCACGCGCCCGCGGCGGCGAGCGACACCAGGAGGAACGCACGATCGCGTTCCTCCTGCAGTTCGAGCAACGCGAGCGCCGCGCGCGTCGAGAGCAAGGCGAGCGCCCGCCGCACGAGCCGGTTCGGACTCGCGCCGAACGACCGCGTGCCGGCGGAGACTCGATCCGAGTCCGCGTGCATCGCGGCCTCCTAGCGCCGTCGCGCGAGAACGCCTGCGAGCAGTCCGACACCGAACGCGACCGCGAGCGTCTCGTACGGGTGCTTGCGGACCAGCTTGTCGACGGAGCGCGCACCTTCCTCGACGCGCTCCTTGGCGTGGTCGAGGACGTCGCCGCCCGCCTCGAGGGCTCGCAACAGTCCATCGCGCGCACCGACGACACGTTGATCAGCGGCGTCCACGGTGGCTTCGATCAGCGTCCGCGCGTGACCGGCGACCGAGTTCAAACGACGCTCCAGGGGATGACGAGGGCTCGACATGCTGCCTCCGATTCGGTTCGGGGACTCAGGGGGAAAGGTCCGGGATCTCGGGACCGACCGAAACCGGCGCACGGAGCTCCACACAGCGCGGCAGCCTCGTGGTCGCGGCCCGCGGGGCTTCCAACCCCTGCGTCTCGACAGATTCTTCGCGCCGGACGGACTCCGAGGTCGCGTCGCCGCGCCGTCAGGGTTTCGGTGCGCGCTCGCGCGACCGCCGCGCGACGTGGATCGCGAGCAACGCGACATCGGGCGGTCGCACGCCCGCGATGCGCCCGGCGGCGCCCAGCGTGCGCGGTCGCAGCTCTGCGAGCTTCGCTCTCGCTTCGTTCGCGAGCCCGCCGAGCGCGCGGTAGTCGAGGTCCGCGGGGATCTCGACTTCCTCTTGATGACGCAGCCGCTCGACTTCGCGCTGCTCGCGCGCGATGTAACCCGCGTACTTGACGTCGACCTCGACCGCGGCGCGGTCGTCGACGTCGAGCGCGAGCGCGCGGACCTCCGGATACCGCGCCTCGAGCTCGAGCCAGGTCACTTCGGGACGCTTCAGCGCCTCGGCGAGCGTGCGATGCCCCCACTCCGGCCCGCGCAGCGAATCGAGCAGCGCGCGCGCGGCGCGGATGCGGACTTCGCGCTCGGCGAGCCGCGCGAGCTCCGCGTCTCCGACCAGCCCGAGCTCGGCGCCGAGCGCGGTCAACCGTCGATCGGCGTTGTCCGCGCGCAGGAGCAAGCGATGCTCGGCGCGGCTGGTGAACATGCGATACGGCTCGACCGGCTGGCTGACGACCAGGTCGTCGATCAGAACCCCGATGTACGCCTCGTGGCGCGCGAGCACGAACGGCGCGCGACCGAGCGACCACAGCGCAGCGTTCGCGCCGGCGACGAGCCCCTGCGCCGCGGCCTCCTCGTAGCCCGAGGTGCCGTTGATCTGGCCGGCGAGGAAGAGCCCGGGCACCGCGAGGCTCGCGAGCGTCGGATCGAGGCCCGACGGCAGCGCGAAGTCGTACTCGACCGCGTACCCGTGGCGGAGGAAGCGCGCTCGCTCCAGGCCTTCGATCGAGTGCATCAGCTCTTCCTGCACCTCGGCGGGCAGCGACGTCGACACGCCGTTGACGTAGACGACGTCGGTGGAGAGCGATTCGGGCTCGAGGAAGATCTGATGGCGCTCGCGATCGGCGAAGCGCATCACTTTGTCCTCGACCGACGGGCAGTAGCGCGGCCCGACGCCGTGGATCCGGCCCGCGTACATCGGCGCGCGATGGATGTTCGCGCGGATCAACGCGTGCGTGCGCTCGTTGGTCCACGTGACGAAGCACGCGGCCTGCGGCAGGCTCGGGAAACCCGCGCGCGGCGTGCGGAACGAGAACGGCGTCGGGCGCGCGTCGCCGCGCTCCGGCGCGAGGCGCGCCCAGTCGATCGAGCGTGCGTCGAGCCGCGGCGGCGTCCCGGTCTTCAAGCGACCGAGCGCGACGCCGAGGCGCTGCATCTCGACCGAAAGTCCGCCGCTGGTGGTCTCGCCGACGCGACCGCCCGGGCTCGTGTGCTCGCCGGTGTGCATCACCGCGCGCAGGAACGTGCCGGTCGTGACGACGACCGCGGCGGCATCGAGTTCGGTGCCGTCCGCGAGCCGCACGCCTCTCACGCGAGGTCGCGGGCCGCGAGCGTCGACCACGAAGCTCTCCGCCGCGCCCTCGACGACGCGCACGTTCGGCAACGCCTCGAGCGTGCGCGTGACGTCCTCGCGATACAGATGGCGATCGGACTGACAGCGCGGTCCCTGCGACGCGGCGCCCTTGCCTGTGCCGAGCATCTTGAACTGGATGCCGGTGCGATCCGCCGCGAGCCCCATCACGCCGCCGAGCGCGTCGACCTCGCGCACGAGCTGGCCCTTGCCGAGGCCGCCGATCGCGGGATTGCAGCTCATCTCGCCGATGCGGTCGCGTCGGAACGACACCAGCACGACGCGCGCGCCGAGCCGAGCGGCGGCCGACGCCGCCTCGATCCCCGCATGCCCGCCGCCGACGACGAGCACGTCCGCGTCGCGGCCGGAGCCCGGCGCGGGCTCGGCGTGAGCGTGACCGCGCGCCGGTCGGGAAGATCGTTCCAAGGAGCTCATCGCGGCGTTCGAAGGACCGATCATTGGACCGCGAACGAGCGCGGCCGTCGACCCCGTCGAGCCGTCGGTTTCACGAACTCGCCTTCATCGGTGCGAGCGGCGAGGCCGACATCCTCGGCGTGCACTCGTGGATCTACCGCCACCGCCTGAGGCTCTTGCAGATCTACGGGCGCGTCCCGCCGCCGCCCCTGCCGGGCGCGCGCTTCGCGCCCGCGGTGACGCCGTCGAAACCCGGCTCGACGCCGCGCGGAGGCATCGAACGCACGGGCAAGTACGTGGTGGTGCGGCCGATGCCGCGCGCCGCGAAGAGCGCTCGCTAGCTCCCGGGTACAACCGGCGGCCCCACCCGAGTATCCTGGGCGCGCATGCGTCACCGTTTCGCGTTCGCGCTCGGGCTGATCGTCACCGCCGCGCTCGGCTTCGCGCCCGCGCTCCGCGCCCAAGCCGGCGAACCGAAGCGCGAAACGTTCGAGGAGTTGCTCGCGCGCGCCCGAGCGCAACGCGAAGCGCTCCAATCGAAGCTCGGCAACGAGGTCAAGGACCGCGTCGCGCGGCTGGAGACCGGCGAACGCAACGCGCGGCCGACGGACCTCGAGCGCGCGGTCGCTGACGTCGTCGCGCTCGGCGGCGAGGCGGTGCCGCTCCTCGTGCCGTATCTCGACCCGGGCGGGCAGGCGGTCGAGCGCGACGTGCAGCGCGCGCGCCGCGTCGCGAGCGCGTTGGCGCGGATGGATACGTCCGCGGCGACCGACGGGCTGCTCGCGGGGCTCGCGACGTACGGTCAGGAGGGTCGAAAGAACGTGCTGCGCGTGCTCGAGGCGAGCAAGGAGACCGAGCGCGTGAAACCGCGGGTCGCCGAGCTCTTCCGCGCGTCGCAAGGCGAGCTCAAGGGCGCCGCGCTGCGCGCACTCTTCGCGCTCGGCGCCGCGAGCGACGCCGCGTTCGTGAAAGAGGTGCTGCTCGGGCAGGACCTCGAGTTGACGCGCCTCGCGCTGCGCGCACTGGCCGACGGACGGCAGGCCTCGCTGCTCGACGCGACCGAAGCGTTGATGGCGGACGCGAAGCGCGCGGGTCCGCTGCTCGACGAGCTCCTCGACTACTTGAAGGCCGTCTCCGGTTCGCTGCGCGAGAAGGACTTGCTCGCGCTCGCGCGGCTCGCGACGCTGCCCGAGCTCGACGTCGAACGCCGCGTCGCGGTGCTCGTCGCGCTGCCCGAACTCGTCGAGAAGCTCTCGCCCGAGCTCAAGAAGCCGCTCGAGCGCGCGTCGGAAGCCCGCGATCGCAAAGTGAAGGAGGCCGCGTACGTCGCGCGCGTCTGCCTCGGCGACAAGGCGGCCCGCAAGGACCTGATGCTCGAGTACGACGATCGCGTCAAGAAGAACGACCGCTGGGCGCCCGCGTGGGGCGAGCGTGCCGAGATCCTCTACCGAATCCGCGACTACGACGCGGCGGTCAAGGACTACAACACCGCGATCGCGATCGGGAAGAACGACCCCACGCCGCGGCCGGACTACTTCGTCGGGCTCGCGAGGAGCTACGCGATGCTGGGCAAGCTCAAGGACGCCGCCGAGTGGCTCGAGCGCGCGCCGATCACGATCGAGGAGCTCAAATCGCTCGCAGGCGACGCCGCGTTCGCAAAGCTGCGCGAGCACTCGAAGTACGGCAGCGTGTTCGGGACGAAGTGACCCGCGCGCCCCGCGCACAAGCGCGGTCCGCCAGCCGCACGGACGGTCCATCGGGCGCTCGCACGGTCCGCCGATTCGCATGCGCCGACGGTCCGCCGTGGGGCCACCGGGCGCGCGCACGCCGCATCGGGCGCACGCGCGGTTCCATCCGGCGCACCGAAGGCTCCAGCAGGCGCCATTCGCGCCGGCGCAACTCGCGCCCGCAGGCCTCACGCTCGCGACGAAGCGCGTGCGTCGCGCGGAGCGGCCCGGATGCGCGGCAAACGTCTCTCTCCTTCTGGGTTCATGCCCCCATCCGCGCGGTCGAGTCCGAGGACCCGTCGTCGAATCGTGTCCGTGCGAGTCCGGACGTGGTCGCGTTCGCGCGCACCCGAGCCGACCAGGAGGATGGGCAGCCCCGGCGGAAGCGCACGGGACTCGGCTGAGAATTCGCGCAGCGAATGGCGGAGAGGGCGGGATTCGAACCCGCGGAACCCGAAATAACGAGTTCAACGGCTTAGCAAGCCGCCGCTATCGGCCACTCAGCCACCTCTCCGCACGAGAAGGCGCGCCAGGATAGCGGTGAGCCCTCCGGCCAGCAAGCTCGCTCGCCGCGATCGTCCGCGGGAGGCCGCGAAGCGAGCTTGCTACGCTCGCCGAGGCATGGGACTCGACATTCACGACCACGATCGCGGAAGCGCGGGCCTCTTGTACGTCTATCCGGTGGTTTCGAGACGCTCCCGCGGCGTGTCGCTCGGCGTCAACCTCAACCCGAACCACGCGTGCAATTGGCGGTGCGTGTATTGCCAGGTCCCGAACCTCGTCTTCGGCGCCGCGCCCGAGCTCGACCTCGATCGGCTCGAACGCGAGCTCGACTTGCTCTTCGAGCGCGTGCTCGCTCCCGGTTGGCTCGAAGCGAACGCGCCCGAGGGTCTGCGGCGCCTGAACGACGTCGCGTTCTCCGGCGACGGCGAACCGACGAGCTCGCCGCAGTTCGGCGCGGCGATCGAGCGCGTCGAGCGCGTGCTCGCGCGGCGCGAGCAACTCGGCGCGCTGCGCGTCGTGCTGATCACCAACGGCTCGCTGATGCACAAGCCTGAGGTTCAGGCGGCGCTGCGCCGGCTCGCCGCGATCCACGGCGAGGTGTGGTTCAAGCTCGACAGCGCGACCGAAAGCGGTCGTCGCGCGATCAACACGATCGCGCTCGATCCGGAGCGCGTGCGCGCGAACTTGGAGCTCGCGGCTCGCGCAGCTCCGACGTGGATCCAGACCTGCGTGTTCGCGCGTCGAGGCCTGCCGCCGACGGAGGACGAGCGCCGCGCGTACCTCGCGTTCGTCGGCGAGCTCGTGCGAAGCGGCGTGCCGGTTCGCGGCGTGTTGCTGTACGGCCTCGCGCGGCCGTCGCTGCAGCCGGAGGCGCGAGAGCTCTCCCGCCTGCCGGCCGAGTGGCTCGAAGCGTTCGCCGCCGAGCTCCGCGCGCTCGGGCTGACGGTCGAAGTGCAGCCGTGATCGGGATAGGGGGCGGTGACTAAGTCACCGCACCCCTCCCACACCACCGGACATGCGGGTCCGCATCCGGCGGTTCGGGGAGTTGAGGTCAGGGGCGAGTCGGGGGAGGCCGAGCTCGTCGAAGTAG
>JACRIN010000076.1 GCA_016220085.1 Planctomycetota bacterium | reverse complement strand
GCGGTGCTCGACGACGGCGTGGTGTGGTGCTCGCTCGGCTACCGCTACTACCGCGAGCTCGATCCGCCGTCCGCGATCGAACGAGCGGACCTCGACGAGCAGTCCTACTTCGCGGCGAGCCTCGACTTCCCGCAGGGCTGGTTCCTGCGCTACTCGACCGGCACGTTGCCGATCGACGCGCGCGACGACTCGGCTTTCGAGCTCGGCTGGAGCCACAGTTTCTGATCGCGAGCGCCGGTCATGGCTCCGTTCGGTCACAGCCCGCGTCAGTCACAGCGCGCGTCGATCATGGCCCGCGCCGGTCGCCGCTCGCGGCGGTCACCGCTCGCGTCGGGCGATCACCCACCCGAAGTCGGTTGCGAGGATCTCCGTCGGCTGGCCGAGCGGCATCAGGAAGACGACATCGAGCCACGACGGCACGATCGGCGAGCGACGGAGCACCCAACCGAGGTCCCCGCCGCGCGCGCGGCCGATCGGGTCATCGTCGTAGCACCGCGCGATCGCCTCCATGTCCTCGCCGTTCTGAAGACGGCGGCGCAGGTCTTCGGCGAGGATCCGCGCCTCGTCTTGATTGCGGCGCATCGACGGGCTCGCGCCGCGCGCGCGCGACCACGCGACCGTGAACGCGCGCACGCGCGCGAAGTTCGACTCGCGCAGGCTCGCGGGCACCGCCTCGATCGGCAAGCGCCGAATCAGGTGCCAGCCGAGCGGCGTCTCGAGCGGCCCGGCGTGCGCGCCGATCGCGAGTTCGAAGGTCGCCTTCTTGAGCAATGCGTCGTGCGGACTGCGCTCGAAGATGCGGTAGAGCCCGCCACGCTCGCCGCTGACGCGCTCGTCGGAGTGTTTGCGCGCGAGCGCGGCGAAATCGGCGCCGGCGTCGAGTTCCGCGCGCAGCTTCTGCGCGAGCTCCCTGCCGCCTTCGTGCGCCACGCCGATCTGGATCATCGCGCAGGCGGCATCGCGCTCGATGCGCTGCACGATCTGAAGGCCGGCGTCGGTCTCGAGCACCGGACTCAGCGCGTCGACCTCCGCCGAAAAGAGGAACTCGTCGAGCTCGGGCAGCAGCACCCCGCGCGTGAACGTGCCGAGCACGCCGTCGAACGGTTTGCTCGGCCCGGACGAGGAGCGCGCGACGACGGACTCGAAAGGCACGCCCGCGCGCACCTCGGCGAGCGCGCGAGCCGCCTTCGCGCGCTCGGCCTCGCCCGGCGGCGCGCCGCGGGTCGCGGTCGCGACGACGATCACGCGCGCCGCGCGCGTTTCGGGCGGCGCTTCGTCGAGGTAGAGACGCGGCAGGACGAGCGACTGGAGCAGCAGGACCAACGACAGCATTCGTGCAGTCTACCGCCCGCCCTCGCCGAGCCGGACACGGTCAGCGCAGCGTGACCCGCAAGACGACCTCGCCGCCTGCGTCGATCTCGACGTCCTGCTCGGCCTTCTGGAACGCGCGCCGGACGCTCAACGCGTAGGCGCCGGGCGCGAAGTAGCCGAGCTCGAGCTCGCCGCGCGTGTCGGTGACGCCTTTGCCCTCGAACAGGTTGTTGAACGTGCGATTCCAGTCGGTGACGTCGCCGGTCGCGGCGCCGCCCTTCGCGGTCAACGTCGCGGTCGCGCCGGAGAGCGGCGAGCCGTCGGCGGCGCTGACGCGCACCTTCACCGGCACGCCTTCCTGCAGCACGATCTCGACCGACTTTTCCTCGCCCTTGACGAGCTCGAAGTCGGCGATCTTGGCGCCGGCGAATCGCTCGTGCGTCGCGCTGACGTCGAAGCGGCCCGCGCCGACCGATTCGATCTTGAAACGCCCCTCCGCGTCGGTCGTCGCGCGCTCGGGTCGCACGTCGGGACGTTCCTTGGCGACCGCGAGCACGCTCGCGCCCGCGATCGGCGCGCCTTCGGTCGACTTGACGACGCCGACGATCGCGAGCGAAGGCTCGAGCGCGATCTCTACGCCGCGTTCGACCGGGCCCTCGCCGAGTCGGATCGCGAGCGGCGCGGACGGCGCGTAGCGCGGACCGTCGCCCCAGCGGCTCGAGCGAACGGTGACCTCGTACGTCGAGGACTGCAGGTGCTCGAAGCGGAACGCGCCCTGGTCGTCGGTGCGCTCGCGCAGGGAGTCGTCCTGCGCGATCAGCTTCGCGAAGATGCCGTCGGGGAGCTGCTTCATCGTGTTGCGCAGCGAAACTTCGACTCCCGCGATCGGTCGCTTGGTCGCCGCGTCGATCACGTGACCCTCGACGCCGCCGTGCGGCAATTCGAGATCGAGCCGCACCTCCGGTTGATCGGGAATCTCGACTTGGATCTCCGCGGTGACGTTGCGTCGACCGACGCCGACATCGTTCAACTTGAACTGGTACCCGCCCGGAGCGAGTCCGGGGAACTCGAACGCGCCGCCTTCCTTGATCGGCGCGATCTTCATGTCGACGCCGAGCATGCTCTCCGACTCGAACGACACCGCGACGATGTTGCCGCGCTCGACCGGCTCGCCGTCGGCGGTGACCCGGCCGTACACGCGCGCCGCGCCCGACGAATCGTCGACGAGGTCGTACTCGACCATCTCGTCGGCCGGCACCGTCGCGAAGTCGAACTTCAGCGTGCCGAAGAAGCTCATCGGATGCAGCGACTCGTCGCCGCGCGTCAAGACCAGGAAGTAGCCGCCGCCGGCCATGCGCTCGATGCGAAAGCGACCTTCCGGATCGGTGCGGCCTTGGTAGAGCGCGCCGCCGTTCGACTCGATGTTCCCGGGCGACATCGCGATCACGATCGAGCCGACGACCGGCTTGCCCCAGCGATCGGTGACGAGCCCCTCGATGCCGCCGCCCTTGCCGAGCACGAGGTCGACGCTCGCGGTGCCGCCTTGCGGGACGTCGAGCGGCGCGGAGCGCGCCGGCACGTACTCGCGGTGCGTCGCGGTGACGACGACCTTGCCCGACTCGACGCCGATCAAGCGATAGCGGCCTTCCGCGTCGGTGGTCGCGACCGCGTCGCCGAGCAAGCCGAGCGACGCGACCTGCGCCGCGAAACCGGCCGGCGCGTCGCGCCCGAAGTTCACGGGGCCCTCGCCACGACGACCGCGACGGTTTGGGCGGCGCTCGCCGTCGGTGCGCTCGCCCTTCGCGGCCGCGAACAGAATCGCGCCGACGACCGGCTGCCCTTCCTTGTCGGTGACTCGGCCTTCGATCGTCGCGCCCGGATCGAGCTCGACGATCACGCCGCGGGTGACATCGCCTTCGACGATCTCGAGGTCGTCGATCGTCTCCGGCAGATAGCCGGGCGCGCGGAACGTCAGCGACGCCTTGCCGGTCTTCACCGGCTCGACGCGAAAGCGACCGGCGTCATCCTCGACCAACTGACCGCCGGAATACGGGTTCATCGAACCCGGCGCGTCGCGCTCGGCGTCGACGAGGTCTTGACCCGCGACGGTGAAGCGCGTCACGGGCTCGTGCTTCTTCGCGTCCATCACGACGCCTTCGACCGCGCCGCCGCGCTTCAAGGTGACCAGCAGCTCGCCGGTGTCCTTCGGATCCCAGTTCACGGTCGCGCGTTCGTAGCCGAGCCGCCAGAAGCCGATCTCGTGCGGCGCCTTGCCCGCGAACGGGCCGGCTTCGAAGAGCCCCGCTGCGTCGGTGCGCGGGACGTCGAAGCCCTTCACCGCCTGCGCGAGCAACGGCGCGAGCGTGAAGTCGAACTGGAAGTTCTGCATGTCGACCATCTCCCAGCGCACCTGCACGTCGGCGACCGGGAGCCCCGCGGAGTCGACGACGCGCCCGCGAGCGAGCGGTCCGCGGCGCAACTCGAACTCGGTCGCGTCGGAAGTCGAGCCGTCGGAGACCCACAGGCTGGTCCCCTTCGCCGCGAGGTGCCCGGCAGCGATCGCGAGCACGTCGATCTCGCCCGGCGGCACGTTCTGCATCGTGTAGCGGCCGTCGGCGTCGGTGATCGCGTGCGTCGCGGCGAGCACCTCCTCGATGAACATGATCTCGCGCAACCCGCGCGGCACGGCGCCGACGTGCGCGCCCGTGAGCGGCTTGCGGTCCGTCGCGGGAGCTTCGGCGTCCACGGCGGCGACGGAGAACAGCCTGCCGCGCACGGTTGCGCCGGTGCGTGCGACGAGCCGCACGACGGTGTCCTCGCCCGCTCGGACCGTGAGCTCGCCGACGTGTGACACGGTCATCGTCGCTCCGGTCGCCGAGACCTCCCAACCGGTGCCCGGCGGCACGCCGGAGAGCGTGAAGGCGCCGCGGGCGTCGCTGACGGACTCCAGGTAGCAGAGATCCGCCGTGCGCGCGGCCTCGACGAAGTTCGTGACGCCCGCGGTGACGACGACGGTCGCGCTCGACACCGCCGAGCCGCGCGCGTCGACCACGGAGCCGACGATGCGGCCGCCGCTTCGCACCCACACGTCGAGCGGACCGCCGACGCCGCTCGCGAGCACCTTCGCGACCAACGGCTGGTCGGGCACGGAGTACGCGCCGCGCGCCTCGACGTAGTACGACCCCGCGCGCACGCCCTCGAACGCGAACTGGCCGAGCCCGTCGGTCGCGGCGATCGCGATCGGCTGCATGCGCTTCGCGAAGTCCTCGCCGAAGTTGGCGAGCCGCAGCATCCGCCCGAACACCTGAGCGCCGCCCGGCGGCAAAGGCAGGAGATCGACGCGAGCATCGGCGACCGGCGCGCCCGTCCCGCGATCGAGCACGCGCCCGGACAGACTACCGTTGCCGCGCAGGCGCACGCCGACAGGAATCGCCATGCCGCTCGGCGTCACGAGCGCGAGCTCGAGCTGCGTGCCCGCGCGCTCGCCGGCGGCGTCGGCGGCAGCGAGCTCGCCGCTCGGCGCGGCGGCGGTGCGCGCTTCGCCGCCCAGCCCGAGCGCGCGCGTCGCCGCGTCGTCGCCCCGGAACGCCCACCACGCGACCAGCGCGGCGAACAGAGCGAGCGCGAGACCGACGACGAGGAGCGCGCGGGAAGCGCCGGCGCGCGCACGAGCACGAGGATGCGGCATGGAGGAACCTTCGGGGGGCGCGGCGGAGGATCAAGACTCGTACCAGGCGCCGGGCCGTATCGGAAGGTCGCACGACGACGAATGCGCGCACCGCGGCGTGGGCCGGATGCGCCCACGCGGCTCGGTCCGCTCGCCGCGCGAACGTCCGCCGTCGGATGATGTGGAACTGCCTCTCACGGCTGTGCCGAGAACGCGCGAGCTCCGCCACCACGGCGGGCTCGTGCGGTCTGTGCGAGTTGGACCCCCAAGCAGGATCGACTCGCCATGGCATTCCAACGTCGTTCCTGCTCGCGTCCCGAATGCCCGTCGCACGCCCACGGGGCTGTCGATGTCAGTCGAGCCGACCTTCGACCCGCGCCCATGCGATCGTCCGGGCGAGCACGCGCTCGAACGGCTCCGGTGTCCAGCCGAGCTCGCGTCGCGCTCGACTCGCGTCGTACACGAAATGCAGCCCGAGCATCCTCACCGCCTGCGGCGTCAAGAGGTCGAGCGGCCGCACGCGATCGACGAGCCCGGTGCCCGCGCGCACCGCCGACCAGAGCCACCTCGGCGCGCGGGCGCGCCCCGGAGGGACACCGAGCTCGCGCGCGGCGATCTCGAAGCACTCGACCAACGGCCGGGCCGACTCGACGAGCAGATAGCGGCGTCCCGCGCAACCTCGCTCGAGCGCGAGCCGCGTGCCGCGTACGACGTCCTCGACCCCAACCGGCGAGATGCTGCCCGGCGGCGCGAACAGCGTGAACTTGCCGTGCGCGACCTGGCGCAAAAAGCGCAGCGTGTTCGCGCCCGCGCCGCCGGGACCGAAGATCGCGCCCGGATTGACCGCAACGGCGTCGAGTCCGGAGGCGAAGACGAGCTCCTCCGCGACGCGCTTCGTCGCCACGTAGTCGACGCCGAGGTCCGCGCCGTTGAACGCGGCATCTTCGTCGAGCAGCTCGCCCGGCGCGCGCGAATAGCCGACGGCAACCACCGAGCTGACGTGCAACAGTCTGCCGACCGGAGCGCGGCGGCAGGCGTGGAGCACGTTGCGCGTGCCGTCGACGTTGACCTGGCGCTGCAGCTCGGCGTCGCGCGTGCGGTAGCTGATCACCGCGGCGCAGTGCACGATCGCCGGCAGCTTTTCGTCGCTCGCGACGCGCGCGACGCTCGCCGCGACCGCCCGCGCATCGCGCAGATCGCCGCGGTGGAGCCGCACGCCTAGCTTTTCGAGCGCCCCCAACACCCCGGCGTCCGCGCCGTCGCGCGCGAGCGCATGCACGCGCCAGCCGTCGCCCGCGAAGCTCGCGGCGAGGTGCCCGCCGACGAAACCGGTCGCGCCGGTCAGGAACACCGCTCGCGTCACGCGGAAGTTCCGATGTGGCGGGCGAGCGAGATCCGCACGAGCGTGCCGGGCGGCGGCTCGGCGTCGACGAGTTCGATCGTGCCCCCCATCTCCTCGATCACGCGCTTCGCGATCGCGAGCCCGAGCCCGGTGCCCGCCGAGCGCGTCGTGAAGTAGGGCTCGAACAGGTGCTGCTTCGCTTCGGCGGAGAGCCCGGGGCCACTGTCGCGCACGCCGACGACGACGCGCTCGCCCCGCGGCTCGACGGTGACCACCAGCGACCCGCCGTCGGGCATCGCCTGGAGCGCGTTCGACACCAGGTTCTGGAACACGCGCCGCAACAGCGCGGGATCGACGCGCACGAGACCGCCTTCGCCACGCCGCTCGACGCCGACGCGCTCTTCGTGCGCCCACGCGGCGTGCAGCTCGAGCACCTCGTCGATCAGCTTCCCTGCGTCGAAGACGGTCGGCTTCGCATGCTCGGCGCCGGTGAGCGCGTGGAAGTCGGCGGCGATGTCGCGCAGGTGCGTGACCTGGCGCGAGATCGTGTCCGTCGTGCGCTGGAAGATCGCGTCGAAGTCCGCGCGGCCTTCGGCCTTCGCCCGCCGCGCGAGGTCGAGCGAGAGCTGGATCGGCGTCAGCGGATTCTTGATGTCGTGCGCGACCTGGCGCGCCATCTCACGCCACGCGGCGTCCTTCTCGGCGCGCACCAGACGCTTGCGGTTCTCCGCGAGCTCGGCGGTCATCGTGTTGAACGCGCCGGCGAGCTCACCGAGCTCGTCGGTCGAGTGCACCTCGACGCGCGCGCTGAGATCGCCGGACGCGACGCGCTCGGTGTGCGCCTTGAGCTCCAGGATCGGCGCGGTCGTGCGCCGCGCGATCACCATCGTCAACAGCACCGCGACCAACACGACGATCCCGGTCGCTTCGAAGAGCGTCGTGCGCAGCTCGTTCGCGGCCGCGTAGATATCGTCGTTGTCGATGCCGACGCCGACGACCCAGCGGAAGCCGAATCGCTCCGGGCCGGCACAGCGCTTCCACGCGGCGTTCTTCGCCTTGTCGTTGAACGTGTACTCCGGATAGAAGCCCGACTCGCCGTCCTGCACCGCCGCGACCATCTGCGGCAGGCCGAGGTCGCGCGCGAGGCTGCGACCGTAGAGCTCGACGTTTTGGTGCGCGAAGATCGCGTCGCCGTCCGCGCGCCAGACCCACGCATACGCCGAGGGCTTGCCGTCGGGTCCGACCAGACCTTGGAAGTAGTTCTTCAGCACTGTCGGCTCGATCTGGTTTTGGACGTGCGTCCAGTTGACGAGCCCGAGCAGCACGCCGATCACCGGCTCACCCGCCTCGCTCGCGCCGCCGTTCGCACCGTCGCCGCCCTCGAGTTCAGGCTTCTCGTAGACCGGCACCGCCCAGCCGAGCTCGAAGTGCTCCGGCAGGTGCGCGCCCGTCGCGGCGAGGTCCGAGAGGTAGCTCGCGGGCCGCCAGTCGAGCCCAACGACCTTGCCGGACGACGCGTCGGCGAACCACGGCTCGGCGTCCCACTTGCGCGAGCGCAACGAGCGCCATTGCTCGTCGCTCAACACCTCGCCGCGCGCATCGAGGTTGGTCGAGACGACGAAACGGCCGCGGCGGTCGATCAGCACCAAGAGGTCCCATTCGGGCCAGGCGAGCTTCGCCTCGTCGAAGCGCTCGCCGAGCAGCAACCGAAACGTGGTCTTCGAGTCCAAGATCGCGAGGTCGCGCGCGGACTCCTCGATCGCGTATTGGCAGATGCGGTCGCGCGACCAGTGCTCGACCTGGCGAGCGTGGTCCTCGAGGTCGCGATCGAGCTGCGAGCCGAGGTCGATCGCCAGGCCGCGCAGCGAGTCGAGCACCACCTCGCGCGACAGACGCTCCTCCATCTCCCAGTTGACGAACGCCGCGAAGCCCAGGAAGGGCACGACCACCGCTGCGATCACTGCGAGGAGGAGCTTGGTCGAGATGCGGCGTATCATGCGCGGCCGTTTGGGCACCCATGAGCGTATCGTCCTCGTGCGCCTGTCGCATCTCGGCGACGTGTTGCACGCGTTGCCGGTCTTCCATGCGCTCGCCGCGCAACGGCCGAGCGCGCGCCTCGCTTGGGTGATCCAGCGGGAGTACGCGGAGCTCGTGCGACCGCTCGCGCGCCTCGAGCGCGTGTTCGAGTTCGATCGCGGCGGCGGCGCTCGCGCGTGGCTCGCGCTGCGCGAAGAGCTCGCGAGCTTCGCGCCGACGCGCGTGATCGACGCACAAGGCAACCTGAAGAGCGCGGCCGCCGCGCTGGTCGCCGGTTCGGGTGAGCGCCTCGGGCTCGCGTGGAGCGATTGGCGTGAACGCCTCGGCGCCTTCGCGATGCACGCGCACGCCGAGCCCGCGAACGGCAAGCACGCGGTCGATCGGATGCTCGCGCTCGCGCGCAGCGCCGCCCGCAGCGCCGTCGACGGCGAAATCGGCAGCGACGTCGCTGTGAGCTTCGACCTCGAACTCTCCGCGGACGAGCACGCGCGTGGCCGCGAACTCGCCATCGAGTTCTTCGGCGACGATCGCGAGCCCGTGGTGCTCACGCTCGCGACGCCCGACGACGTCCGCGCGTGGCCGGAAGCGCATTCGATCGCGCTTGCGCGCGCTCTCGCGAGCTCTGGACGGCGCGTGCTCGTGCTCTCGGGGCCGGCCGAGAGGGAGAGCGGCGCGCGGGTCGAACGCGAACTCACCGGGGTCGCGCGCGTTCGCCACTGGGTCGGCCAGCGCGGCTTGCGAGAGCTCGCGAGCCTCTTCGCGGCGGTCGCGGAGCGCGGCGGGAGCTTCGTCGGCTGCGATTCGGGCCCACTGCACCTCGCGTGGAGTTCGGGCGTGCCGGTGACGTGCCTCGCCGGACCGCAGGACGCGCGCCGCACCGGTCCGTGGCCGCTCGGCGAGGGCTCGCCGCACCGCGCGGTCGTCGCGCGCGAGAGACCGAGCTGTGCTCCGTGCCTGTCGCGCCGCTGCGACCACCCACAGGGCAACGTATGCATGCGCGCGCTCGCGGTCGAGGACGTGCTCGCGGCGTTGGCTCGCGCGCGCTGACGCCTCACGCGCGGACGTTCGTCGCGCACCGTGCATCCCGAGTCGCGGTGAGCGTTGCGGACGTCGCTTGTCGCACGCCGCCTATCGCGCGTCGCGAGTCGCGACTTGCGTGTCGCGAGCTGCGTGTCGCGAGCTGCGTGTCGCTTGTCGCGCGTCGCGTGTCGCACATCGCGTGTCGCACATCGCGTGTCGCACGTCGCGGGTCGCACGTCGCGGGTCGCACGTCGCGAGTTGGACGTCGCGAGTTGGACGTCGCGAGTCGCGGGTGGCGCATCTCAGTCGCCGCGAGCCCTCAGTCACGAGGAAGAAGCCAGGGGCTTCGGACGTCTGACCTCACCGTCGAGATCACGACGCTCGGACCGGCCGTCTGACCGCTCCGAGCCGCGAGCGCTCGCGGCCGGCGCGGGTTCCCCCGAACCACGCGCCGGCCCGAGACGTACAGACTCTGCAAGGTCCCCACTCGGACCCAACCACGATGTACTTTATGCCGTAGAGCGCTTTCAATGCAAGCCCCCGGCGAACTTTCCTGCCTGAATGAACTCTGCGGCGACTCCGGCCCGTTCGCCGCCCGCCCCGACGGAGACGCGAGACGCCGCACGCGCGACGCGGTGCTGTGGCTGGTCGCCGGTTCCTCGGCCTACGGCGCGGCGATGGGCGCCTGGAGCTCGTTCGAGCTCTCGCTCTACGCCGCGATCAAGCTGCCGGTCTTGCTCGTCGCGACCGCGGGCGTCAACGCGCTCGCCAACGGCGTCGTCGCTCGCGCCGCGGGTTACCGGCTCTCGCTTGGCGACGCGCTGCGGGTCGTGGTCGCGGCGTTCGCTCTCGCCGGGATCGTGCTCGGCTCGCTCGCGCCCGTGGTGCTGCTGTTCGATCGCACGGTCCCGGCACCCTGGTCGCCGGCCGCGTGGCGCTCGCACGACTTGCTCGGCGTGCTGCACGTCGCGGCGATCGCGATCGCCGGCACCGCCGCGGTCGTGCGCCAGCGCCGCTGGCTCGCCGAGTTCGCGCCGCGCCGCGAGCCCGGCGCTCTCGCGTTCGCGTGGCTCGCGCTCAACCTCTTCGTCGGCGCACAGCTCGCGTGGAATCTGCGCCCGTGGTTCGGCTCGCCCGGCATGGCGAGCGAGTTCCTCCGCGAGCATCCGTTCGACGGCACCTGCTACGAGTCGGTGTTCCGCCTCGTCGCTCAATCGACCTTCGACCCCAAGTGACTCCGATGACCCAAGATCCCCTTGCCTCCCCCGCGCCCGAGCCGAGTCGCGCACCGACTCCGACGCGCGATGCCGAGCCGACCTACGTCGAATCACGCGGCGCCGAATCGCTCGGCGCCGAATCCCCCGGCGACAATCAAAGCAACGCCGAACCGCTCGGCGACCTGCACCCGATCGACGCCTTGCTGCGCAGGCCGCAGCAGACGATCGCGAAGCTCGCCGACGCCGACTCGCCGCGCACGCTGGTGACGCTGGTCTCGCTCGGACTCGCCGGCCTCGCGACCTACGGGCTCGTGATCGGCAGCTTTTCCGGCGGCGTGCAGTGGTGGGCCGCGCCCGCCAAGGTGCTCGCGGCGGCCGGACTGTGCGGTGCGATCTGCTTCCCGAGCCTCTACGTCTTCGTCACGCTCGCCGGCGCGCGCGTCCGGGCGCGAGAAGTGCTCGGCGTCGTCGCCGTGATGCTCGCGTTGGTCGCGATCTTCCTCGCGAGCTTCGCGCCGATCGCGTGGGTGTTCACCCAGTCCTCGACGCTGGTGACCTTCGTCGGCGCGCTCCACGTCGTCGTCTGGATCGCGTGCGCGGTCGCGAGCCGGCGCGTCTTGAACGCCGCGTTGAAGCAGTGGCGAGCGCGTCCGACCGGACTGACCAGCGCCTGGATCCTGATCCTGATCATCACGTCGCTGCAGATGACGACCACGCTGCGGCCGATCGTCGGCAGCGCGCCCGAGCTGCTCGATGGCGAGCGCAAGTTCTTCCTCGCGCACTGGGCCGAGAGCTTCGCGAGCGACGCGCGCACGGGCTCGTCGGGCGACGCGAACTCCGAGTACTGACGTGGTGCGAGCGCGGGAGCCCGACCGGCGCCCGCGCTCGCGCCGCTCGATCAGCGCTCGGAGTACGCGACCGTCGACCCGATGCCTTCGCGCGGCGCGTCCGACTTCGACTCGGTGGTCGTGGCGCGTCCCGGGCCCTCGTTCGAGCCATTCGCCGCGAACCGGACGCTCCTTTCGCCCTTCGCGTCGGAAAGCGAGAGGTACGCGCCGTCCGCGTCGGTCGCGAGCGTCGCGACGGCTCGGCCCTTTTTGTCGAAGAACGTGAACTGAGGCGCGCCTCCGGTCTCGTACGCGGTCAGCACCGCGCGTTGCTTGCCCTGCGGATCGACGAGCACGAAGCGCTCCGCGCTGACGGTGTCGCAAACGGCGCGCATGCTCATCGAACCGGCTCCCGCGACGACGAGCGCCGCGCACGCGACCCAGCGCCGCGAACGACGTTGCTTCAGCTCGAGCTCTTCGATGCGACGGACGAGTTCGTGAGTGGGGTCCTGCATGGCGATCTCCGATTCAAGGGAAGGAAAGGAAGCGACGTTGGCCGTCTCCGATGCGAACGGCGCGCGGACGACGGGGACGAAGACTGCGAAGCGGCACGAGCTCGCGGCGCGCACGTTCAACGCACCTGGAGCAGCGGCAGGTAGTAGCGGTAGTAGACCTCGAGGCTGAGCACGCACATCGCGGTCGAGTAACTGCGGTCGTCGTCGTCGTCGCGAGCGTAGTTCGCGTAGACGTCGATCGGCACCCAGGAACCGTCGGCGCGCTGACCGCGCACCAGCGCGTCCTTCATCGAGGCGTTCCAGCGCTTCCACGAGTCGCCGCCGGTGCGGAACATCGCGAGCGTGCCGTAGTACCAGAAGTAGAGGTTGCCCTGACCGCGCAGCACGAAGTCGTCGTCGCTGCCGCGGCGGTACTCGCGCGGCGCTCGCTCGAGCACGAAACGCCGCGGAGCCTCGTACTTCGGAGCGGCGAGGTCCTCGCCGAAGAGCGCGAGCGCGAACAGCGCCGCCGGAGTCGACGCGGGCAGCGTCGGCCAACCGGAGTTCAAGCGCGACGGATCGTGGTTGTAGCGATACCAGTCGGCCTCGGAATCGCGCGCGTTCTCTAGGAACGTCCGCGCGTCGTCGAAGACCTTGCGCGGAACCTCGAGGCCGGCGAGGCGCGCGGACTCGAGCGCCATCACCTGCCACACGGTGATCGCGGTGCGCGGCCAACGATCGAAGACGTGACCGTCCGCGTAGTAGTAGCTCCACCCGCCGAAGAGCCGCGCATCGCGACGCTGATTCTGATTCGCGAGGATGTGGCGGACCGCGCGCTCCAGCGGCTCGCGCAATTGCGCCTCGCCCGTCAACGCGAAGCACTCGGACAGCGCGTACGTCGCGATCCCGTGCCCGTACGCGTCGCAGTCGCCGAAGTGGCCGCTCTCCGGATCCTGCGCGTCGAGCAGGAACGCCAGCGCTCGACCGACGACGTCGGAGTGCTCGGTGCGCGACGCCTGCGTGTGCCCCGCGCCGAGGAACGCGAGCAGCGCGAGCCCGGTCTTGCCGATCGCGACCTGTCCGTACTTGTCGTCGTTCACGGCGAGCTCGCCCGATTCGCCGTTCGGACGCTGGATGCGCGCGAGGTACGCGAGTCCCTTCGCGACCGCGGCCTCGGTTTCGCGGCTGCCGCCGTAGAGCTCGAGCGCGCGCGACTTCTCCGCGCCGCTGCGGTTCTTGAACGGCGTCGCGTCGAGGCTCTTCGCCGGCCGCGGCGGCTCGACGGTCGCGCGCGGCGGCGGAGCTTCGAGCGCGACGAGCCCGCGCGGCGCCGGAGTCGCCGGCTCGTCGTCGGTCGCGACCTCGAAACGCTCGGGCTCGCCCGCGGGCGGCGCGGTCTCGCGCGCGGCGAGCGCCGGATCGCCGGACGCGCCGAGACCGTCGAGGTCGCCGAGCAGGTCGACGCTCGCCTCCGACGCGACGCGCACCGGCCGGCGCTCGGCCGGGCGCTCGGCGCGCAACGGGACCGGCGCTGCGGTCCGAGTCGGCGCCGCGAGATCGACCGCCGCGCGCGCGACCGACGACTCGACCGCGCGGGGTCCGACCGACAGCTCGGCGGCGACGCCCGGCGACGCGGAGTCCTCGCCGCGGGCGACGGTCATCGCGCCGCGCTCGGGCGCGCCGGCCGAAGCATCGCGCTCGGCGGTCGCGTCGGGCTCGCCGACGAGCGCGTCGAGCACGAGCCCGCGCGCGCCGCCCGAGCGCTTCGCGACCGAGT